>NZ_JBKBSL010000029.1:0-40350 GCF_046291045.1 Caldimonas sp.
CCGATGGAGTAGTTGACCTGGTCGCCCGCGATGGCGGCCACCAGCAGCAGCCCGATGGACAGCCGGATGTCCAGCAGGCCCGCCCCGCACATCGTGCCCACCACGAACAGCAGGGAATCCCCCGGCAGGAAGGGCATGACCACCAGCCCGGTCTCGACGAAGACGATGGCGAACAGCAGGGCGTACACCCAGGTCCCGTAGGCGGCCACGAAGCTGGCCAGATGCTCGTCGACATTCAGGATGAAGTCGATCAGGAAGGTGATCGGTTCCATGGGCCGCGATTATCCCTGTCGGGGTCACGGCGCAGGGATGGCCCTCCTACAATCCCCGTGAATGAATGCCCCTTCCCTTCCCCCGCGCCGGCCCATCCGCGAACTGCCCGACGAGCTGGTCAGCCAGATCGCTGCGGGCGAGGTGGTCGAGCGGCCGGCCTCGGTGGTGCGCGAGCTGGTGGACAACGCACTGGACGCCGGAGCCACCGAGGTGACGGTGAAGCTGGTGGCCGGGGGCGTGCGCGCCATCGTCGTCGAAGACGACGGCCAGGGCATGCCGGCCGACGAGATGCCGCTGGCGCTGCGCCGCCATGCCACCAGCAAGATCGCCTCGCTGGCCGAACTGGAGCAGGTGCAGACCATGGGCTTCCGGGGCGAGGCGCTGGCGGCGATCGCCTCGGTGGCCGAGGTCGCCCTGTGCAGCCGCCCGCCCGAGGCAGCCCACGCCCACCGGCTGGACGCACGCTCGGGCGAACTGAGCCCGGCGGCACGCGGCGTGGGCACCAGCGTGGAGGTGCGCGAGCTCTTCTTCAACACGCCGGCGCGCCGCAAATTCCTCAAGACCGATGCCACGGAGCTGGCGCATTGCCTGGAAGCCGTGCGCCGCCATGCCCTGGTGCGGCCCGACGTGGGCTTTGCCGTCTGGCATGAAGGCAAGCTGGTGGCCCAGTGGCGCCGCGGCAGCGGCGAGCAGCGGCTGCGCGACGTGCTGGGCGAGGACTTCATCGCGCAAAGCCGCGCGGTGGACGCCCGCGTCGGCCCGCTGCGCGTCTTCGGCCGGGCGGGACTGCCCGATGCGGCACGGGCGCGGGCGGACCTGCAGTACTGCTATGTCAACGGCCGCTACGTGCGCGACAAGCTGCTCGCCCACGGCGTGCGCTCGGCGTATGAAGACGTGCTGCATGGCTCGCGCCAGCCCAGCTACGTGCTCTTCCTCGAGATCGCGCCGGAGCGGGTCGACGTGAACGTGCATCCCACCAAGATCGAGGTGCGCTTCCGCGACTCGCGCGAAGTGCACCAAGCCGTGCGCCATGCGGTCGAGGACGCACTGGCCCTGTCCCGCGCGGGAACGGCAGCGCAGGCGCCCGCCGCACCGGACATGGCGGGCACTGGCCCTTCGCAGCCGTCGTTGGTGCCGCGCTGGAACCCGCCCCCGCAGGTGCAGTCCAGCTTGGGCCTGCAGCAGGCCGCCGTGCTGTTCGCGCAAGAAACGCCGCCTGCCGGGCCCCGCCCGGCTGCGACGGCAGCCCTCGAAGCCTGGAACCCCGAGGACTGGCCGCTGGGTCGGGCCATCGCCCAGGTGGGCGGCATCTACGTGCTCGCTGAGAACGCCCAGGGGCTGGTGATCGTGGACATGCATGCCGCCCATGAGCGCATCGTCTACGAGCGCCTCAAGCAACACTTGCAGGGCCGGCGCATTGAATCTCAGCCGCTGCTGATCCCGGCCACCTTCGCAGCCACGCCGCAGGAAGTGGCCACGGCCGAAACCTGCCACGAGGCCCTGCTCACGCTCGGGCTGGAAATCACGCCGCTGTCGCCGACCACGCTGGCCGTGCGCTCACGCCCCACGGCCCTGGCTGACGCGAACGTGGTGGAGCTGGCCCGCAGCGTGCTGGCCGAGCTGGCGCAGTACGACGCGAGCAACGTCATCGAGCGGGCCCAGCACGAGCTGCTGGCCACGATGGCTTGCCACGGCGCCGTGCGCGCCAACCGGCGCCTGTCCCTGGACGAGATGAACGCCTTACTGCGCGACATGGAACGCACCGAGCGTGCCGACCAGTGCAACCACGGCCGCCCGACCTGGCGGCAGCTCACGTTGCGCGAGCTCGATGCCCTTTTCCTGCGCGGGCGTTGAAGCTCGTCTTGCCTCCCGGCTCGCAACTGCAGCCGCCGCCGGACATGGTCCAATGGCCACTCACATCACCTCGTCGTCATGATGTCTCGCTCCAAGCTGTCACTGCCCCGCAAGCCCTCGGCCTCCTCAGCCGACACGTCCGCCAAGCGCCTGCGCCCGCCGGTGCGCGGCGCCGGGTCGGCCCCGCGTTCACGCGCCCTGCCCCTCACGCCCCCCGCGCCAAACACCCCTCCCATGCCCGGGCCGTCATCAGCCCCGGCGTCAACGCAGCCGGGCGAGCGCCTGTCCAAGCGCCTGAGCGCGCTGGGTCTGGCCTCGCGCCGCGAGGCCGACCTGTGGATCGAACGCGGCTGGGTGCGGGTGGACGGCCAGGTGGTCGACACCTTGGGCGCGCGGGTGCTGCCGCATCAGCGCATCGAGGTGGATCCAGCCGCGCGGCATGAGCAAGACCAACGTGTCACCATCTTGCTGAACAAGCCGATCGGCTATGTGAGCGGCCAGGCCGAAGACGGCCACCCGCCCGCCGTAGTGCTCATTACGCCCGACAACCACTGGAGCCAGGATCCGAGCCCGCTGCGCTTCGGCCGGCATCACCTGCGCAAGCTGGCGCCCGCGGGACGGCTCGACATCGACTCGACGGGTCTGCTCGTGCTCACGCAGGACGGCCGCATCGCGCGTCACCTGATCGGCGAAGACTCCGCCGTGGAGAAAGAGTACCTGGTGCGCGTGGAACACCCGCAGGCCGCGCACGTCGGCCCGCCGTCGCAGACCTTGCCGCCCGACCAGCTGGCCCTGCTGCGCCACGGGCTCAGCCTCGACGGCCATGCGCTGAAGCCCGCCCAGGTGAGCTGGCAGAACGAGCATCAATTGCGCTTCGTGCTGCGCGAGGGCCGCAAGCGCCAGATCCGGCGCATGTGCGAGCTGGTGGGGCTGAAGGTCGTGGGCCTCAAGCGCATCCGCATCGGCCGCGTGGTGCTGGGCGCCCTGCCGCCGGGCCAGTGGCGCTACTTGGGGCCTTGCGAGCGGTTCTGAACACCCTCGCCGGCCTCACTTGCGCAAGCCGATCACCACCAGCACCAGGCCGGCTGCGATCGCCACCCCTCCAGCCCACGACGGAATGCGTTCTTCCTTGCGCACTTCGGCCTTGAGGTTGCCCACCTGAAAGACGGTCTCGTTCTGGGTGAAGGACAGGCCGTGGAACAGCACGACCCCGCCCAGCACGATCAGGGCGGCGCCGACGATGGCGTAGACGGTTTTCATGCGGAAGTCTCCAGGGTCAGGGCTGCGACTCTACACGCTCGACCAGGGCCCGGGCCCGATCGGCCCACGGGCCGCCCAGGGCCAGGGCTTCGCGGGCTGCCGCGCCGGCCCGCTCGCGCTGACCCAGATCCAGCGCGACCAGGCCCAGGTTCACCCAGGCGGCGGCGCTGGCATGGCGGCGCGCAGCGGCCTCGAAGGCCTGCGCCGCCTCGGCCTTGCGGCCCACAGCGTACAAGGTGTTGCCCAGGCCCATGGCGATCGTGAGGTTGTCGCTCCAGCGCGTGCGCGCGGCTTCATAAGCCTGCACGGCCCGTTCGGGCGTCGCCACCCGCTCGTAGGCCACCAGGGCGCGGACCATCTCGTCCTCGGTGGCGGTGCGGGGCAGGCGGCCCGGAGCCAGCGCCACGAAGGCCCAGTGCTCCGAGCGTGCCCAGGTGTGTTCGAAGGTGCGCAGGGCCAGATGCTGGCGACGCTCTCGGCCCGAGCGCAGGATCATCCACCCTTCGTCGAGGTCGTAGCCGACGGCCACGGCATAGTGCCAGGCCGGCGCCAGGCTCAGGCCGAGGTTCTGCAGCACCAGCACCGGATGGCCGGCGGCGATCTCCTCGCACAGGGCCTGCAGCGTCGGCGGCAGCCGCACCGCCACCGCCCCGGCGCGCCGGGCCGCGGCCAGCATCTCGACTTGCAGTGAGCCGCGTCGTCCCGGCAGGTAGACCTGAGGCACCAGGTCGGTTGGCGTGGCGGGCAGGCCCTGGGCCTGCAGCACCGTGGCCAGGGTCTCGGGGCCGCACAGATCGGGCCCGCCCTGGGCAAAAAAGGGAACGTGCTCGAGCTCCGCGCGACGGGGCAGGCCGGCCACAGCCCCGGCACGCAGCGCCGCAGTCTGGGTGGCGCAACCGCTCAGACCGAGGATGGCCGCGGCGGCGCCGGCCAGCCAGCCGCGGCGCGACACCGCAGCGTTCAACGCACCGAACGGGTGAAGGGGAAGACCTTGGTCAGGCCCAGGATGTCGGTCACCAGCAGCAGCACAAAGATGAAGACGATCGCGCCGAGCACGTCGCCGGCACCGGCCGGTGCTTGGTCGATCCGGGCCACCAGACGCTGGGCTTCCTCGTCGGTCAGGGCGTCCACGCGGGCACGGGCCTGCTCGGGGCTCACGCCCCATTCCTGCAGCTTGGCCTGCAGTTCAGGCCGGTCGAGTTCGGCGGCCAGCCGCTCACGCGAGGCCTCGCCCGCGGCCGAGCGGGCGGCCAGCGCGCCCTCCTGCGCGATCTGCTCGGTGGTGATCAGGGTGAGCTGCCCCGGTTGCGCAAGGGCCACGGTGCCCATGGACAGCGAAACGGTCAGCGCAACGGCGCGGATGAAGCGGGACATGAGGGACTCCTTCTCTTGTTCGTGAGGGGAACACGGCCGGCACGGGCGGGACCGCCGCGCCTGGACATTGTGCGATGAAAATTTCCCATCCGAACCACGGCCTGCACCGACTCTGTTTACAAATGTGATCCGGACAGGGGAAAGCCCCAAGTCTGCTACGCTCGGCCGGCTTCCCGAACCGGCTTGCACAGTCTCTTGTCCTCCACCACCGTCTCCCCCCTTGCCGCCCCACCCTCCACCCGCGTGGTCGTGCTGGCCCTGATGCTGCTGCTGGGCACCCAGCCGGTGTCCACCGACCTGTACCTGCCTTCGCTGCCCTCGCTGCCGCAGGTCTTCGGCGTGCCGCTCACCACGGTGCAGCTCACACTGAGCGTGCTGGTGATCAGCTTTGGCGCCGGCCAGCTCGTGCTCGGCCCGGTGGCCGACCGCTTCGGCCGCCGCCCGGTGCTGCTGGGCGGGCTGTCCCTGTACACGCTGTCGAGTGCGGCGGCCCTGGTGTCGCCGAACATCGCCTGGCTGATCGTCTGCCGGGCCGGCCAGGGCCTGGGCATGGCGGCCTGTGTCGTGTGTGCCCGTGCGATGCTGCGCGACCTCTACGACCCGGCCCAGGGTGCCCATGTGATGGCGCGCGCGGCCACCTGGATGGGCCTGCTCCCGGTGGCGGGGCCCATCCTGGGCGGCTACCTCGAAACCACGCTGGGCTGGCGCGGCGCCTTCGGCGTGCTCACGCTGTTCGGTGCGACCGGCCTGGCCGTCATCGCGCTGCGGCTGCCCGAAACCCTGCAGCGACCCAACCCCGAGGCCCTGCGCCTGCGCCCGCTGCTGGACAACTGGCGCGTGGTGCTGAGCCATCGCGGCTTCTGGGCCTACACCGCGGTGTCGAGCTTCACCTATGCCGGGCTGTTCTGCTTCATCGCCGGCTCGTCGTTCGTGATGGTGGACGTGCTGGGCCTGTCGCGGCGCGAGTACGGCCTGGCCTTCGCCTTCGTGACCTCGGGCTTCCTGATTGGCTCGGCGGTATGCCGGCGCCTCGTGCCCAGACGGGGCATGGTGCGTTCCATCCGACTGGCCGCCTTCGTCTCGCTGGCCGCCGGTACGTCGATGGCCGGCCTGGCGCTGGCCGGGGTGCATCACCCGCTGGCGCTGATGATCCCCGCCTTCATCTACACCTTTGCGCATGGCATCCACCAGCCCTGCGCCCAGGTGGGTGCGGTCGGGCCGTTCCCGACACGCGCCGGCGCGGCCACGGCCTTGTCGGGCTTCCTCAGCATGGCCCTGGCCTTCGGCATGGGCTACTGGATGGGCTGGAGCTACAACGGCACCGTCTACCCTCTGTCGCTGACCATCGCCGGGTGGTGCTTCGCGCTGGCCTTCGCGGCCCTGGTGGGGGTGGGCCGGCATGGTCACCCCACGCCGGCGGCGGTGCAGGAAGCCCAGGACAATACGCCGCGATGAGCAGCCCCTATCTGTGCCTCGCCGGGCCCACCGCCTCGGGCAAGACCGCCGCCGCGCTGGCGCTGGCGCGGGTGCTGCCCATCGAGATCATCAGTGTGGACTCGGCCCTGGTCTACCGCGGCATGGACATCGGCACGGCCAAGCCCAGCGCGGCCGAACGCGCTGCGGTGCCCCACCACCTCATCGACCTGATCGACCCCGCCGAAGCCTACAGCGCCGCCCAGTTCGTGGCCGACGCCACCCGGCTCGTCAGCGAGATCCATGCGCGCGGGAGGCTGCCGGTGCTCGTGGGCGGCACCTTGCTCTACTTCAAGGCCCTCTTCGACGGGATGGACACGCTGCCCGCCGCCGATGCTGCGGTGCGGGCGCGCATCGATGCGCGCGCGGCCGACTGCGGCTGGCCGGCCCTGCATGCCGAACTGGCCCGGGTGGATCCGGCCACCGCCGCGCGACTCTCGCCCAATGACAGCCAACGCATCCAGCGTGCGCTGGAGGTGTGGGAGCTGAGCGGCCGGCCGCTGTCGCACTGGCACACGGGCCGCTCCTCCCGCGGGCCCAACGAGCGGCCCCGGCTGATCGCCCTGGAGCCCGGGGATCGGGCCTGGCTGCACCAGCGCATTGCCGAGCGCTTCCAGGCCATGCTGGCCGCCGGGCTCATCGACGAGGTGCGCGCCTTGCGTGCACGCGGTGACCTGAGCCTGGCCCTGCCGTCGATGCGCTGCGTGGGCTACCGGCAGGTGTGGGAGATGCTCGACGGCGTGCATCCCCCCGGGACGCTGGCCGAGCGCGGCATCGCCGCCACCCGGCAGCTCGCCAAGCGCCAGCTCACCTGGCTGCGCAGCATGCCATGGCGCGAGGCCGTGGCCTGCGACCACCCTGACGCCATCGATCAGGTGGTGCGGCGGGCACAGGCCTGGGCGAAGGAGTGGCGATGACGAGCCCCAGGCCCGTGCTGCGCGTCCAAGGCCTGGCCAAGCGCTACGGCGAGACCCCCGTCTTCGAGGGCGTGGACCTGGAACTGCCGGCCGGCCGCTTCATCGCCTTGCTGGGGGAGTCCGGCGTGGGCAAGTCCACACTGCTCAACTGCCTGGCTGGGCTCGATGCACCCACGGCCGGTCGCATCGAGGTGCTGGGGCAGGATCTCGCCACCCTGGACGAGTCCGGTCGTGCCAGGCTGCGGCGCACCCACCTGGGCTTCGTCTTCCAAGCTTTCCACGTGCTGCCGCACCTGAGCGTGGCCGACAACGTGGCCCTGCCCTTGCTGCTGCTCGGCCGCGACGATCCCGCGCGGGTGCAGGAGGTGTTGTCCGAGGTGGGGCTGCAGGCCCTGGCGGAGCGCCTGCCCGAGCAGCTCTCGGGAGGCCAGCTGCAGCGCGTGGCCATCGCCCGCGCGCTGGTGCACCGGCCCGCGCTGCTGCTGGCCGATGAACCCTCGGGCAACCTCGACCCCGACACCGCCGAGCGCGTGATGCAGGCGCTGGCCGCTCAGGTGCGCCAGCATGGCGCGGCCTGTGTGCTGGTGACTCATTCGCAGGCCGCCGCGGCCCACGCCGACCAGGTCTACAAACTCACGCCCCACGGGCTGTGTCCGGGCGCCGCAATCCCGAGCAACCCCCTCGGATTCGGGTCGGCGCATTGAGGGATGTCAAGCCGCGACCGCGGGTTCCTCCCTAGAGTCGCGCTCGTCGAGACCTTCACGCCACGCGCGCAGCGCCCATGCCCATCGAGCTGTACCACCAACGAGGCCACCGCTGCCTCATGTTTTGCGACACGGCCCCGGACGCAGGGGAAGCCGTGCAGGCCAATCAATTCTTGATCGTGGACGAGGACACGGGCGCCATCATCGACCCCGGCGGCAACCTGGCCTACAGCGAGCTGTACCTGGGCATGACCAGGCATTTCCCGCCGCACCAGCTCTCGGCCATCCTGGCTTCGCACGCCGACCCGGACATCATCGCCTCGCTGGACCGTTGGATGACGGCCACGGCGGCGCCGGTGTACATCTCGCGTGTGTGGGAGCGTTTCGTGCCGCATTTTTGCAAACCGGGCAAGACCGCCGGGCGAGTGATCGGCATCCCCGACCCGGGTGTGCGCATCCGCATTGGACGCAACGAACTATGGGCACTGCCCGCGCACTTCCTGCATGCCGAAGGCAACTTCCAGTTCTACGACCCCGTCAGCCGCATCCTGTTCTCCGGCGACTTGGGGGCCTCCATCGGCCGACACATCAACCCTCGCCAGCCCATCACGTCGCTGTCGGGACATCTGCCCGCCATGGACGGTTTCCACCGCCGCTACATGGTCTCGAACAAGGTGCTGCGCCTGTGGGCTCGCATGGTGCGCACGCTGGACATCGAGATGATCGTGCCCCAACACGGGGCCCCATTGGCCGGCGCGGCGGTGCGAGAGTTCATCGAGTGGGTTCAGGATCTGTCGTGCGGCATCGACCTGCTGGCCGATGCACACTATGCCGTTCCTTCGGGCTACGCCTGAGGAGCGGCGCCCGCCAATGCAAAGCCCGGCGGCCCGCCCTGTTCGCGCGCCCCATGCACGCGGTTGCGCCCGGCCCGCTTGGCCTCGTACAGCGCATGGTCCGCATCGCGGATGAGCGCGTCGATGTCAGGGTGGCAGCGCAATGCAGCCACCCCCAAGCTGACGGTCAAGGTGATCGTTTGGCCCCGCCAGTCCAGCGACAAGGCCTGCACCTGCTTGCGGATGCGTTCCGCGATGGCCATGGCCCCGGCCAGATCGGTTTGGGGCAATAGCAAGACCAGTTCCTCGCCGCCGAAGCGCGCCAGCACATCGGTACCCCGCAGCGAAGCCCGGCAGCGCAGCGCCATCTGACGCAGCAGCTCGTCGCCGCATTGATGGCCGTAGGTGTCGTTGACCTGCTTGAAGCCGTCGGCATCGATCAACACCAACGCCATGTCCAGGCCATGGCGTCGCGACCGCAAAAGTTCGACCTCGGCGCGCTCCATGAAGTGGCGCCGGTTGTAGCAGCCGGTCAGCTCGTCGGTGACCGCCAGCAAGGCCACCCGCCGACGGGCACGCTCGAGCTCGAAAAACATGCGCAACATCGCGTATCCGACCACCGGGCCGATCAGCCACACGCACACGGTGGCAATTCTCCAGCCCAAGGCCAGCGAGCCCTGCCCGGACACGCGCAACACGACGAACGTGACCATCAATGCCGTCAGCCACACCAGAATCACCAAGGCCACGGTGGCACGCGCCAAGCCCAGGGCCAAAACCGTGCGCTGCAACCAAGCCAGCCACGGCGGCACAGGCTGATAGGGCTCGGGCATCGATGGCGTTGGGGTCACGATCCAGCGCGCCATGGCGCAGTAGATAAATCGACAAGCATGATGGCACAGCTCGTCGATGCCAATATTGCGGCGCACCAAGACCCCCCCCTTATTCACGGGGGATCGTCATTGGCTGCGCCACCCCCGCAAACGACGACCTCGGGGCGATCGGGGTCGAGTCGGCCGGGCCGACCTCGGTGTCGGTGGCGGGGCCGACAATCGGGAACGTGAACCTGCTCGCTTTGATTGCACCGCAAGCGGCGCCTGCCCCCACCATCGTCCGCCTGCTGTGCCGATGCTCCTGGCCCGAGTGGCGTCGCCACCCCTGGCGCCACGGCTTGGCCCTGCTGGCCGTCGTGCTGGGGGTGGCCCTGGCCTTCGCGGTGCACCTGATCAACCAGTCGGCCCTGGGCGAGTTCAGCGCGGCGGTGCGCTCGATCCAGGGCGAGCCCGACGTGGAACTGCGCGCCGTGCGCGGCGGGTTCGATGAGTCCGTGTACGACACGCTCGTGCGCCATCCCGGCATCGCCCGGGCCAGTCCGGTGATCGAGCTGTCCACCTACGCCCGCGACCGCCTCGGCCGGCGCGTCGCCCTCCGGCTGGTCGGGCTCGATCCGCTCGTCGCGCCGGAGCTCGCACCGGCGCTGGCACCGCGTCTGGCCGAGGGCCAGGACCGCTTGGCGCTGCTCGCTCCCGACAGCCTGTCTCTGAACGCCACGGCGCGCGAGGCCTTGGGGCTCGCCCCGGGCGACACCGTCGAGGTCCAGAACGGACTGGCTTGGCGCAGGTTCACCGTGGTGGGTGAGGTTGCGGCCCCGGGCCCGCCACTGGCCGTGGCCGACATCGCCGCCGCCCAATGGCACTTCGGCCTCCTCGGGCGGCTCAGCCGCATCGACCTGCGCCTGCAGCCGGGCGAACGTTGGGAGGCGGTGCAGCGCACGCTCGACCTGCCGCCCGACGTGCAGCCGCAGACGCCCGACCAGGCCTCGCAGCGCCTGTCCAATGTCTCGCGGGCCTACCGCGTCAACCTCACCGTGCTGGCCCTGGTGGCCCTGTTCACCGGCGCCTTCCTGGTGTTCTCGGTGATGTCGCTGTCGGTGGCCAAGCGGGTGCCGCAGTTCGCGCTGCTGGGCGTGCTGGGGTTGGACGAGCGCGAACGCCTGCGGCTGGTGCTGGCCGAAGCCGCGGCGCTGGGCGGCCTGGGCAGCGTGCTGGGTCTGGCCCTGGGAACGGCGCTGGCGCAAGGTGCGCTGACCTGGCTGGCCGGCGATCTGGGCGGCGGTTTCTTCCCGGGCGTGGCGCCCCGCCTGCAATGGTCCACCCCGGCCGCCCTGGGCTATGCCGGCCTGGGCGTGACGGCTGCGCTGGCCGGCAGCTGGCTGCCGGCACGCATGGCGCAGCGCCTGGCGCCCGCTCAGGGACTGAAGGGCCTGGGCCCGGGCGCCACCGGCCGGGCCCATCCCGTCTGGGGTCTGGGGCTCCTGGCCGCCGGGGGGGCGCTGGCGCTGCTGCCCCCGGTGGCCGGGCTGCCGCTGTTTGCCTATTTCGCCGTGGCGGCCGTGCTGCTCGGCGGCATCGTCTGCGTGCCGGCGGTGGTCAGCGGGCTGACCGCCGCAGGGCCGGCACGCCTGCGGCGCCACCCCGGGGTGCTGCTGGCACTGCAGCGTGCCCGTCATCAGGGCCACACGGCCACCGTCGCGGTGGCTGGCGTGGTGGCCAGCCTCAGCCTCGCGGTGGCCCTGACCACCATGGTCGCCAGCTTCCGTGCCTCGGTCTCGGGCTGGCTCGATGCCGTGCTGCCGGCCGATCTCTATGCGCGCACGGCCGTCAGCTCGGCGGCCGCCGAGGCCGCCTTCCTCGACCCGGGTTTCGTGGAGGCGGTGCGCACCCTGCCGGGCGTGCGCCACGTCGAAACCCTGCGTGTGGTGACACTGAACCTCGATCCGGCGCGCCCCGGCGTGGTGCTCATCGCCCGCCCGCTGTCCACCCCGGCGCAGGCCCTGCCGCTCACCGGAGCCCTGCTGCCGCCCCATGCCGGACTCGTCTCCAGCTATGTCAGCTAGGCCGTGGTGGACCTCTACGGCGTGCGGCCCGGCCAGGTGTTCGCCCTGCCGCTGATCGAGGGCCGCCCCCCCGTGCCCACCTGGGTCCGCGGCATCTGGCGCGACTATGCTCGGCAGCACGGCAGCGTGGTGATCGACAGTGCCGACTTCCTTCGCCTGAGCGGCGATGCCCGCGTCAACGACCTGGCCCTGTGGCTGGACGACGGCACCTCCACAGGCGAGGTGCAGGCCGCCGTGCGGACCCTCGCCCCCGACCCGGCCCTCATCGAGTTCGCCGAGCCGCGCGAGATCCGTGCCGCCTCGCTGCGCATCTTCGACCGCAGTTTTGCCGTGACCTACTGGCTGCAGGCCGTGGCCATCGCCATCGGCCTGTTCGGCGTGGCCGCCAGCTTTTCGGCACAGGTGCTGGCGAGGCGCAAGGAATTCGGGTTGCTGCAGCATCTGGGCTTCACGCGCGGCCAGGTGTTGGGCATCGTCGCGGGCGAAGGGCTGGTTTGGACCGGCGCCGGGGCCCTGCTCGGTCTGGCCCTGGGGCTGGCGGTCAGTGTGATCCTCGTGCACGTGATCAATCCCCAGAGCTTCCACTGGACCATGGAGCTGCTGCCCCCCTGGAGCCGGCTGATCGCGCTGGCGGCCGCGATGGTGGCCGCCGGCGCGCTCACCGCCGTGCTCAGCGGCCGCTCCGCCGCCGGCCGCGACGCCGTGCTCGCCGTCAAGGAGGACTGGTGATGCAACGCCGCACCCTGCTCGGTGCCACGCTCGTCCTGGCCCCCGCGCTGGCGCGAGCGCAAGGGCTGGTGCAGCCGGGCACCCGGCTGCAGTTCCCGCGCGATCATGGCGCCCATCCCCAGCACCGCACGGAATGGTGGTACATCACGGGCGCCCTGCAGGCGCCGGCACAGGCTTTGCCCTGGGGGTTTCAAATCACCTTCTTCCGCTCGCGCAACGACCGCGCCGGCGACAATCCCAGTGTTTTCGCCCCGCGCCAGCTCGTCTTCGCCCACCTGGCCGTGACCGACCTGGCCGGCCGCCAGCTGCTGCACGACCAGCGCATCGCCCGCGAAGGCTTCGGCCTGGCACACGCGGGCACAGCCGACACCGACCTGCGCCTTCGCGACTGGAGCTTGCAGCGCGAGGGCTCCGTGCAGGCTGCCCTGTACCGCGCCCGGCTCGCCTCGCGGGACTTCGGTGTGCAGCTCGACATCGCCCAGACCCAGCCGGTGCTGCTGCAGGGGCAGGCCGGCTACTCGCGCAAGGGCCCCGACCCCTCCCAGGCCAGCCACTACTACAGCCACCCGCAGATGTCGGTGCAGGGCCGGCTGCGGCTGCACGACCGCGAGCATGCGGTGAGCGGCCGCGCCTGGCTGGACCACGAATGGAGCGAGGCCCTGATGCATCCCGAGGCCGTGGGCTGGGACTGGATCGGCATGAACCTCGACGACGGTGCGGCCCTGACCGCCTTCCGGTTGCGCCGGCGCGACGGCAACGCCCTGTGGGCCGGGGGCAGTTGGCGTTCGCCCGGCCAGGGCGTGCGCAGCTTCGGGCCCGACGAGGTGACCTTCCACCCAGGCCGCATCTGGACCAGCCCGGCCACCCAGGCCCGCTACCCGGTGGAATGGACGCTCGTCACGCCGGCCGGTCGTTTCCAGGTCGTCAGCCGGCTCGACGCCCAGGAGCTCGACAGCCGGGGCTCCACCGGTGCCATTTACTGGGAAGGCTTCAGCGAGCTGCGCGATCTGCGAGGCCGCCGCCTCGGCCAGGGCTATCTGGAGATGACCGGCTACGCCGCCGCACTGCGGCTGTAGCCGTGCCCGCCTACACTGGCCCGATGTCCTCCGCCCCCGCCACCGTCGCGCCGCTGTCCCCGCAACGCACCGAGCCGCCCCAGGCGAAGTCCATCACCGGCCTGCGCGCCCTGGCGCCCTTCGTGCGGCCCTATGCCGCTCGCGTGGCCGTGGCCGGCCTGTTCCTGCTGCTGGCCGCCCTGACCATGCTGGCCTTTCCCTGGGTGCTGCGCGGCCTCATCGATCAGGGGCTGGTGGGGACCGAACCGGGCGAGCGCCTGGTGGCCCTGCGCGCACATTTCGGCTGGCTCTTCGGGGTGGGCGTGGGGTTGGGCCTGTTCTCCGCAGCGCGCTTCTACATGGTGAGCTGGCTGGGCGAACGCATCACCGCCGACCTGCGCACCGCCGTGTACGGCCATGTGCTGAAGCAAAGCCCCGAGTTCTTCGAGACCACGCAGACCGGCGAAGTGCTCTCGCGCCTGACCACCGACACCACGCTGGTGCAGACGGTCGTCGGCTCCAGCCTGTCGATGGGCCTGCGCAACGCGGTGATGGGCCTGGGGGCCCTGGTGATGCTGGTGGTCACCAACCCCTATGTGATGAGCTACGTGCTGGGCATCATGCTGCTGGCCCTGCTGCCGGCCTTGCTGATCGGGCGGCGCGTGCGCAGGCTCTCGCGCGCCAGTCAAGACCGTGTGGCCGACACCAGTGCGATCGCTGGCGAGGTGCTCAACGCCATGCCCGTGGTGCAGAGCTACACCGCTGAAGACCGCGAGCGCGAGCGCTTCCACCAAGCCGCCGAGCGCGCCTTCGGCACCGCGGTGCGCCGCACCCGCATGCGTGCGCTGCTGGTGGCTTTCGTGATCATCGCCAACTTCGGCGCCCTGCTGTGGTCGCTCTACGCCGGCACACGCGCGGTGCTCGAGGGCCACATCAGCCCCGGCCATTTGGCGCAGACGGTCGTGCTGGTCACGATCCTCATCGGCTCGGTGGCCGTGCTCTCGGAGGTGTGGGGAGACCTTCTGCGCGCCGCCGGCGCCACCGAACGCCTGATGGAACTGCTGGCCACGCGCTCGCCCATCGCCGACCCGGCCCATCCGGTGGCGCTGCCGCCCACGCAGGGCGGCTCCTCGGTGCGTCTGGTGGGCGTCCGCTTCCACTACCCCTCGCGGCCGCAGACACCGGCGCTGGATGATGTGACGCTGGACGTGCGCCCCGGCGAAACCGTGGCCCTGGTGGGCCCCAGCGGCGCGGGCAAGAGCACCGTCTTCCAGTTGTTGCTGCGCTTCTATGACGTCCAGCAGGGCCGCATCGAGATCGACGGCGTGGACGTACGCGAAGCCTCGCTCGACGCCCTGCGCGAGCGCATCGGCATCGTGCCGCAGGACAGCGTGATCTTCTCGGCCAGCGCCATGGACAACATCCGCTACGGCCGCCCCGGCGCGAGCGACGAAGAGGTGATCGCCGCCGCGAAGGCAGCCCATGCCGACGGCTTCATCCGCGCACTGCCCGAAGGCTATGCCAGCTTCCTGGGCGAGCGCGGTGTGCGCCTGTCCGGCGGACAGCGCCAGCGCCTGTCCATCGCCCGGGCCATCCTGAAAAACCCGCCGCTGCTGCTGCTCGACGAGGCCACCAGCGCACTCGACGCCGAAAGCGAGCGCATGGTGCAAGCGGCCCTGGAGGCCGCGATGGCCCACCGCACCACCCTGGTCATCGCCCACCGCCTGGCCACCGTGCAGCGTGCCGACCGCATCGTCGTGATGGAGCACGGGCGCATCGTCGAGACCGGCACGCATGGCGAGCTGGTGGCGCGCGGCGGGCCGTACGCCCAGCTCGCGGCGCTACAATTCGAGAGCGCATGAATCATGCGCATGATTCATGGGTATGACGATGCTTCGTTTCGATGATGCCCCCAAGCGGCCCACCAACCTCAGCCTGAACGCCAAGGTGCTGGATGCCGCCCGCGACCTGGGGCTGAACCTGTCGCAGACGGTCGATGAGTTGCTGGCGGCAGAAGTGCGCCGCCGCTACTGGGAGCGATGGAACGAAGAGAACCGCGCTGCCATCGACGCCTACAACGACCGCATCGCCCGCGAAGGGCTGCCGCTGGCGCGCTACCGCAGTTTCGCCAAGGGCCGTTGAGTCGTGGCCCGCTTCGATGTCTACGCCAACCCTGAGCCGGGCGAGCGCAAACACACGCCTTACCTGCTGGACGTGCAGAACGACTTCATCAGCGCCCTGGCCACCCGGGTGGTGATCCCGCTGAGGCGAGAGTCCGCTTTCGGCCCGCCGGCGCGCGACCTCAACCCGGTGCTGGACGTCTCCGGCGAGCGCATCGTGCTCGACACCGCGGCGCTCGGCGCCATTGCCTGCACGGAACTCAAGAAACCCCTGGCCAACCTGGGCGAACACCGCCTGGCGATCCAGAATGCGCTCGATGCGCTGTTCGGAGCCTATTGACGTGACCTTCCCCCGCCCGATCCGCTCGCAGTACGAAGACTTCATGCGCCACGTCTACACGCACGGCGTGGCCAAGACCGACCGCACCGGCACCGGCACGCGCAGCGTGTTCGGCCACCAGATGCGCTTCGACCTCAACGAAGGCTTCCCGCTGGTCACCACCAAGAAGGTGCACTTCAAGAGCATCGCCCTGGAGCTGCTGTGGTTCTTGCGCGGCGACAGCAACGTGCGCTGGCTGCAAGAACGCGGCGTGACCATCTGGGACGAATGGGCGCGCGAGGATGGCGACCTCGGGCCGGTGTACGGCGTGCAGTGGCGCTCCTGGCCCACCCCCGACGGCGGCCACATCGACCAAATCGCCGAAGTGGTCCAGCAGCTCAAGACCACCCCCGACTCGCGCCGCATCATCGTGAGTGCCTGGAACGTGGCCGATCTGCCCAAGATGGCGCTGATGCCCTGCCACGCCTTCTTCCAGTTCTACGTGGCCGAAGGCAAACTCAGCTGCCAGCTCTACCAGCGCAGCGCCGACATCTTCCTGGGCGTGCCCTTCAACATCGCCAGCTACGCCCTGCTCACCCACATGCTGGCCCAGCAATGCGACCTGGGCGTGGGCGAGTTCATTTGGACGGGCGGGGACTGCCACATCTACAACAACCATTTCGAGCAGGTCGAGTTGCAGCTCTCGCGCGCCCCCTACCCCTACCCCGTGCTGAATCTCAAGCGCCGGCCCGATTCGATCTTCGACTATCAGTACGAAGATTTCGAAGTGCTCGACTACCAGCACCACCCCGCCATCAAGGCCCCGGTCGCCGTCTGAACCCGCTGCCATGCTGACCCGCCGCCAGCTCGGCGCGCTGGTGCTGCTCACGCTGATGTGGGGGCTGAACTGGCCGATGATGAAGTTCTCACTGCGAGAACTTTCCCCGCTGTACTTCCGCGCCGTCACCATGACCGGCGGCGCCTTGCTGCTGCTGGTCTTCTACCGCTGGCGCGGTGTGCGCTTTGCGCTGCCCCCCGGCGAAGTCGCGCGCGTCGCCTGGCTCGCGCTGCCCAACATCCTGGGCTGGCATCTCTTCTCCATCCTGGGCGTGCAGGAGCTGGCCTCGGGCCGCGCGGCCATCCTGGGTTTCACGATGCCGATCTGGACGGTGCTGATCGCCGCCCTGCTCTTTGGCGAGCGTCTCAGCCCCCGCGTCTTTCTCAGTGTGGTGTGCGGTGCCGCTGCCGTGGGCCTGCTGGTGGCGCAGGAGTTCACCGCCCTGGCCGGCCGGCCCGTGGGCATTGTGTGGATGCAGATCGCCGCCTTCAGCTGGGCCCTGGGCACCGTGTTGATGCGCCGCACCAAGAGCACCGTGCCCACCGAGGCGCTCACCGTGTGGATGATGCTGATGGGCTCGGTCATCTTCTGGGTCATTGCCCCCCTGATGGAGCCGGCCCCCACGTGGCAGTTCAGCGCGCCGATGTGGTGGTCGCTGGTGTGGGGCGCCACCATCAACTACGGCTTTGCGCAGATCATCTGGTTCGGCATGGCGCGTACCCTGCCGCCTGCGGCCAGCGCGTTTTCCATCATGGCCGTGCCGCTGATCGGCACCGGCTCGGCCACCTTCATCGTGGGCGAGGTGCCGCACTGGCAAGACCTGGCTGCGGCCGTGCTGATCATGGGGGCCATCGCCAGCGCCTTGTTACCACGTCGCATGCCCGTGCGATGACGACCAGCCCGGCTCGCGCCACAATGCGGGCATGAGCCAAGCCCTTCCATCGGACCGCCCGCAGATCGCCCTCATCGCCGCCGTGGCGCGCAACGGCGTGATCGGCCGAAACAACCAGCTCGTGTGGCACCTGCCCGAAGACCTGCAGCACTTCAAGCGCACCACCATGGGCTGTCCGGTGCTGATGGGCCGCAAGACCTACGACTCCATCGGCAAGCCGCTGCCGGGCCGGCGCAACGTGGTCATCACCCGCAACATCCACTGGGAGGCCCCGGGCATCGAGGAAGCCCCTTCCTTCGAAGCCGCGCTGGAGCTGCTCAAGCACGCCACCAAGATCTACGTGATCGGCGGGGCGCAGGTCTATGCCGAAGCCCTGCCCTGGGCCGACGAACTGGTGCTCACCGAGATCGACCACGACTTTGAGGGCGACACCTACTTTCCGGAGTGGGACCGCTCGGCCTTCGCCGTGGTGTCGCGCGAGACGCACACCTCGCCCGAAGGCTGGGACTACCACTTCGTGACCTACCAGCGGCGAGCGCCACCGGTGCCGGACGAGCCCTGAGCCCCAGGGCCGGCGCGCTGCCACTGCTGCAGTGCCCCACCCAGGACCAAACCGAGCATGAGCATCAGCGCCAGCCAGGCCGCGAGGGATTGGCCTTCTGCCGACGGTGCGGGCACGGGTTCGAGCCTCTGGCCTTTGACCGGCACCCAGGCTGCCACATCGGCTGCATCAGGCGCACCGGACCCGGGCTGCAGCGGCTCGCCGTCTGGTGCACGGATGGCGCGTTGCGGCGCGGTCGTCGCCACGGGATTCAGCACACGCTCCACCCAGGCCCGCACACCCGACAGCTCCTGGGCCAGCGGGGCGTCGCGCGTCAAGTCGCGGTACAGATGGGCCAGTTCACGCCGCGTGGCGGCGTCGGGGGCCCAGTGGCCATGCCGCTGCGCCTGGATCAGGCGTTCGATCACCTGGGCATAGGCCTGCGGATGGTTGCGCAGCCATCCGGACACGCCCAAGCCCAGCCGATCTTTCACATAGACCTCATGCAGGCTCTGCCAATGGTCGGGGCGCACCACGTCATCCACCACGCTTTGCCAGCCCCAGGTGAACTGCGCTGCTTTGAGCACTTGCAAGGCGCCGGCATAGCCTTCGTCCTTTTGCGCCGCCACCCAGCCGGGGTGCAGATAGCGCGACTGCATCTCCAGCGCCACGCTCTGCGCGGCCGTGTGCGAATAGGGTTCGTCGGCATTTTGCAGTTGGTGGACGAACAGCGGCAGGGCTTCGGTGCGCCCGGCCCGTCGCGCAGCGGCCGCCAGGCCCCCCAGGTACTGGAAGGGGTCGTCCGAACTCACCATGCCGTACAAGTGCGAGCTGCGCGACAGCACGGCCGCATCGGCGCGGCGCAAGTGGGCGCCGAAGCCGTGGTGCATGAGGCCCTCGTCGACGCCTTGGAGCGGCTCGCCGCCCAGGTAGGCGTGGCCCATGCGCGCCAGGAAAAGCTCGCCCAGGCGTTCGTCGCGCCGGCGCAGGCCATCGTGCTGCACCGCTTCGCTGAGGCCGGTGCCATAGTCGCCCACGGCATTGCCGAAGACGCGAGCGCGAGCCAGGAGTTCGGCCTGTGCACCGGAGGCCCCCAGGCGACGCAGCTCGGCCGCCACCTGCTGGGTATGCCGAGCCACCACGCCCGCGGGCTCGGCCGCGCTCACCAGCGCCACCGCCGCATCGATCAAGGCCATCAAGGCGGGGAACTGGTCGCGATAGGAGCCCGTGACACTGAGCAGCACATCCACGCGCGGCCGCCCCAGCTCCTCGGACGGTACCAGCTCCACACGCGTGGGGCGTCCTGCCGAGTCCCACACCGGCCGCACGCCCAGCGCCACCAGGGCCTGGGCTTCCATGAGGCCTTGGTGGCGCAAGGTTTCGCCGGCCCACAGCGACAGCGCCAGGCGCTGCGGCGCTCGCCCGGGGTGGGCTTGCCGCCATTGCCCCAGCCATTGCTCGAAAAGCAGTTGCGCCACGGTGTAGGCCTGGCGCGTGGGCAGGCGGCTGGGGTCCAGCCCGGTGAGGTTGCGCCCGGTGGGCAGGCTGTCGGGGTTGCGCAAGGGGTCGCCGCCATAGGCGGCCGGCACAAAGCGCCCTTCCAATGCGGCCAGCAAGCCCTGGCGCTCGTTTTCGGTGGCATAGAGCCGGTCCAGCGCCTGCGCCTGCTCGGCCAGCGCCCGCAGGGCCTCGCGGTCGATGGCATGCGCGGCCGCCCGGTTGGGCACGGCGCTGTCGGGAACTGGTGGGCGCAAGTCGAGCTCGCTGGCTGCCTGCGCATCGCGCAGTGCCACCTCCAGCCAGCGCATGGGGCGTGAGGCCTGCACCTGCCGATGATCGACGAGGAAGGTCTCGTCCACGTCCTCGCCCAGTGCATCGAGCAAAGGCGTGCGCAAGGCCTGCAGCACCATCAGGCGGCGCGCAGCTTCGTCGGGCGCCTGCCCGAACACGGCCAAGCCACGCGGCTGGCTGCCATGTGCAAGCTGGTCGAGCCAGGGGTGCAACACTTCGAGGAACTCCTCCAGGCGCCCACGGACCTGATCCTCGGTCCACTTCAGGTCATGGTGCAGGCGGCTCTCGACGATCAAGGCCACCAATTGCTCGCCGATCTGCTGTTTCGTGGGGCCATGGTCGGCCATTGCCCAGTCATGCATCAGCTCGTGCAGGCGGGCCATCGTCGGCGACAGGCCGGTGGTGGCGAACACCGGGGTGCGGTGGCTCACCAGCAGCGCGCGGCCCCGGCGCTTGGCCGTGAGCGCCTCACCGAGGTTGTCCACGATGTAGGGATAGACCACCGGCACGTCACCCAGCGGCAGTAGCGCATCGTCGAACACGTCCAGCCCACGTGCCTTGCCAGGCGCCCATTCCTGCGTGCCATGGGTGCCGAAGTGGATGAGCGCGTGCGCGCGCTGCGCCCACAGGTAGACGGCCAGGTAGTGGTGCGACACCGGCTCGCGGCTACGGTGCATGAAGGGGTTCTGGCCATGGCGCAGGGTCTCCTCGCGCGGCGGCTGCGGCAGCACCGCCAAGTGCCCCACCTGCAGCCGGGGAATCACGAACACCGGCTCGCCTTGCCATTGCACGACGTAACGGCTGGAAGCCGGCTCGCCCCATCGAGCGGCAATGCGCGCACGCACGGACGCTGGCAAGGTCTGCCACCAGGCCAGGTAGTCCTGCAGCGGCAACGCCGCGGCCTGGTCGCTGCGCAGCAGTGCGTGCAGGTCGGCGTCGGGGTAGTAGGCGCGCAACAGCGGTCGCAGGCCTTCGATCCACTCGGCCTCGCGAGTCAGCGGCACCCTGTAGCCCGCCTCGGCCAAGCTGGCGCTCACCACCTCCAGGCTGCGCGGCACGTTCAGGAAAGACGCCCCGAAGTGGCTGCCGCCGGGCGGATAGTTGTAGACCATCGCCACGAGCTGCTTGCGGGCCGCGGGCGTGTCGCGCAAGGCGATGAGGCGACGCGCCTTGGCCACTACCGAGCGCGCCTGGCGTTCGATCAGTTCGATACGCCGCCCGCCATCGCCATGGACCGTCACAACCAGGGGGTCGATGGCCCCGGCCGCTTCGGGTTGAACGAGGTAGAACGGGGTGTCGGCCAGCTTCAGCCCGGTGGAGTCGGCCTCCCATGCGGCGGTGTCGCCATGCCGGTAGGGCTGGGTGGCCAGCACCGGCGTGTCCCAGGTCTGGAACAAAGCCTGCAAGGCCGCCGACTGCGCGCTGATCTGGTGCAGCACCAGCACGCGCGGAGGCGCGGCGCCCAGCAGGCCGCGCAGGCCGTCGGCATCGAGTTGCTGGCCGAACACGGCATAGGCCGACAGGCCTTGCTCCTCGAAGAGCTGCAGCCAACGATCGAGCCATGCCGTCTCGCCATCGATGAAGTGATGACGATGCACCAGCACGGCCACCGCGGGGCGTCGGCCCTCCTCGCCCTGCCAGCGCTGCCATTGCGCAACGTCGTCGAAGAAGCCGGGAGCCCGCGGGTGGTACAGGCCCCGCGCCGGCCAGGCCTTCGGTGGTGGCAGATCGAGCGCGACGAGCGCCGACGCCGAACGGCCCGAGGCCAGCCAGGTGTCGGCCAGGCGCATCGCGTGACGCAGGTTGAACAGCCCCCCGGCACGCAGATAGGCTGCCATGCGCGCGGGCCCGTCATCGGCCGCCGCCGGGAGCTCCTGCGTGGGAGGAATCCACACCACGCTGCCCGGGTGGCGCGCGGCGTGGGCCTCGAACAGCTCGCCGAACTGGCGCTGCAGCCGGGTCACCACCGAGGCATGCGGAGCGTCGATCCACACCATGTCCGAGCGCGCCAGGGCCCGGACCATGGCCTCCCGCTGCAAATCCGCGTGGGCCGGCTGCGCCTGCAGCGGGTGATCCAGCCACTGCACCTGCCAACCGAATTCGGCCGCCACGCGCTCCACCTGCGCCGTGCGCGACGCCGGCGTGATATCGACCGTGACCCACAGCAGGGTGCGCGCCTGGGTGGCACCACCGAACAGCCCAAACAGCATCACTGCGAGCCGCCACCACACCCACTGCCCGCTCATCGCGCCGGTTCCCGAGTTGGCGTCGCCGATGCCTCGGGCACGTAGACGATGCTGCCGTCGCGCATCCGATAGGCCACCCCCGCACGCACGCCCTCGCCTTCGCCCGTCGTGCCGCTGCCGCGCAGGCGCACCTCACGATCGCCTTCGCGCACGACGATCTCCACGCCGCCTTGCGCATCCACCGCTTCAGCACCTATGGGACGCGCCACGCTCACGGCGATCATCAGCGCCACCACCAGCACCAAAAAGACATCGACCAGGTTGATGGCCGAGAGCATCGGGTCGTCGTCGTCCTCGTCGAAGACCTTGAGATGGCGCAGGCTCACGCGACCTCTCCCCGCGCACGCTTGACTGCCAGCAACTCGGCCAGCAGCCAACGGCGCCGCGCCGAGTAGAGCACCAGCCCGAGCGACGCCGCCGTGAGCGCCAGCACCACGCCCGCAAAGGCCCCGCTGAACACCGACAGCGCCGCCTGCCCCTGGCCGTTGGCCACGCCCTGCAGGGCCGGGCCCAATGGGATCATCGTCGCGATCAAGCCCAGCATCGGCGTGACCCGGCTGAGCAGGCGCAGCGGCTCCATGCGACTCAGGGCCTGCAGCTCCAGCTCCTCCAGCGTGAGCGACTCCACCTCACGCAACAGGGCGAAGCCCGGCACGCGCCGGCGCTGCCAAGCCTCGACCGTCACCACCCCCGCCATCCACAGGGCATAAGCAAAGGCCAACGCGAGCAACACCAGCACCGGCGTCAGCAGCCACTGCACGATCTGCAGAAAACCCTGCTCCAGCATGGCGACCTCGGCTCAGAACGTGAACGCAGGAAAGCGCGGGCGCACCGTGGCGGTCTTGCGCCCCGTGGGTGAGGCCAGCTGCACGCGCAACTGCTTCAGGCCGGGATGGTCGCGAAATGCGGTGAACGACACCGCATGGAGCGCCTCGGGCTGGTCGCAACGGAACTCGGCTCGATACACGATGTTGGGGATGTCGGCTTGCGGCTCGGCCGTGGCCGGGTCGGGTTGGACTTCGTGACGCACCGCCCGGCACCGGGCCTCGGCAGCGGGCTGGAGGAAGTTCGAAGGGTTCTGCAAACGAGCCTTGAATGCGTTCCACACCTCCTGTTGGGCTGCGCCACGAGGCGGGTAGTCGTAGCCGAGGAATGCCTCCAACGGCACGTCGAAGGTCGCCATGAGCGCAGCGCCTTCGCCCACCAGTTGCACCGTCCCGTGACCGTGGCTGTGCGAGCCATGGGCCCGCGCCACTGAGGCGAGAAAAAGGCTAGCACCCAGCCACAGGCCGGCACGCAGGCGCGGCGAAACGCTCGCGCGCGAGAAGAAGTCAGACATGATCATCCACGATGAAGCGCGCCCTCACCGCCTTCCCCGACGGTGCATGGGCTCAACGACCCGACGTACACGCCAGGCCACCCTGTTGGCCGGTATCCGGGCTGATGGAAACGACCTTCATCGCCTTCCCGGGGATGCCGACGGCACACCACCAGTGGCTTGCGAGATGAAAGCAGGAGGAGGCCTCGAATCGGCTCACCCTCCGTCCACTTACCGTTGCGGGGGCAGCGCTGGTTAGAGGTGGCCCTGGCAGGCCCGCCTCCCCCAGCTTCCCGTTGAACTGCGGCACGTGAACCGCACCGCGAGCACCAACGCGCACATCCTATCAGCCTCTTCAGCCCGGGCCGGGCCGATCGACGGCCACCCAAGGCCCGCGACTGCGCTCGCGCAACAAGACCTGCACGCGCTCGACCAGCGTTTCGATGCGACGGCTCAATTCCACGCGCCGCGGCAAGCCCGGCAGCGCGGCCTCCAGCAGGCGCCGTTCTTCGCGCGCCAGCGCCAACGCCGTTTCCTGCACGATCACCGCCGCGCGCAGGCGCATCACCTCGGCCTCCAGGTGGTCGATCCGCCGGGCCTGCTCACGCAACTGGGCGCTACAGCGCGTCTGCACCTGTCCATACAGTGCCACCAAGGCGCAATGCTCCTGCGCCAACGTTCTCACTTCGTTCATGGCTGACTCTCCCGTCCATCCGGCCCAAAGCCGCCAGGGCGGCCGCTCGTCATCGTGGAAGCATCGCCTTATTTGCAAACAATTCTCATTTGTGTTTATACTGAGCGTCAAGTCCTCGCCCTGCAACAGGCAGGGCCGCGACGCCGGTCATCGTGGGGCGATCCGGGGCCTCAGGCCCTCGATCGTTTTGGCCAGCCAAAGGCGGGTTTCGGCCCGCCTGGTAGCCAGGCTTCTTTTTGGTCCCCTCGTCGTGCGGGCCAGCGCTTCATGGCCAGAGGCGCTCTGGCGCTTCGGCAAGAACGCGTGGGCGTAAACTCGGCGTCCCCCACTTGCACCTGGCCCCCGATGCAACTCGCCACTTGGAACGTCAACTCCCTGGCCGTGCGCCTGCCCCAGGTGCTGGACTGGCTGGGCCAGCACCAGCCCGAGGTGGTGGCGCTGCAGGAAACCAAGCTTACCGACGACAAATTCCCGCACGCCGAGTTCGCGCAGGCGGGCTATGCGGCGCAGTGGTTCGGCCAGAAGACTTACAACGGTGTGGCCCTGTTGAGCAAGACGCCGGCCGAGGACGTGGTGCGCAACATCCCGGGCTTCGCCGACGAGCAGGCCCGTGTGATCGCCGGTACCGTGGGTGAGCTGCGCGTGATCGGGGCGTACTTCCCCAACGGCCAGGCACCGGGCACCGACAAGTTCGAGTACAAGATGCAGTGGATGCGCGCCCTGCACGACTGGGTGCGCGAGGAACTGGCCCGCCACCCGAAGCTGGTGCTGATGGGCGACTACAACATCGCCCCTGAAGACCGCGATGTGTACGACCCGGTGGCCTGGGCCGGGCAGATCCACTGCACGCCCGAAGAGCGCGAGCAGTTCCGCCAGTTGCTGGCCCTGGGCCTGCACGACGCCTTCCGGCTCTTCGAGCAGCCGCCCAAGAGCTGGTCGTGGTGGGACTACCGCAACCTGGCCTTCCGCAAGAACCAGGGCCTGCGCATCGACCACATCCTGGTGAGCGAGGCGCTCAAGCCGTCGGTGACAGCCTGCACCATCGACAAGACCCCGCGCAAGAACGAACGCCCCAGCGACCATGCGCCGGTGGTCGCCGTGATCGCCTGAGGGCGGCCGGGTCGTCCGGCCTCAATCGTCGAGGCCGAGCTCCTGGATCTTGCGGGTGATGGTGTTGCGCCCGATGCCCAGCTTCTGGGCGGCTTCGATGCGCCGGCCGCGGGTGAGCTCCAGCGCCGTGTGGATGAGCTGGGCCTCGAAGCGGCGGCTCAGGGTGTCCCACACGTCGGGCTGCCCGCAGGCGAGCAGTTCCCGCGCCTCGCGCTCCAGATCCCGCAGCCAGTGCCCGGCAGGAGCGGCCGGCTGCGCCGCTGGCTCGGCCGTGCCCGCCGACGTCACCGAGGGCGTCGCCGCCGCGCTGGGCTGCGCCGGCAGCACCGACACCGCCGGCTTGGGCAAGAGCATGGCCTCGCCCAGCAGTTCGGGCGGCAGATCCTTGTCCTCGATGACCTGGGCCGGCGCCATCACGGTCAGCCAGTGGCAGACATTCTCGAGCTGGCGCACGTTGCCGGGGAAGTCGAAAGCCACCAAACGGGCCAACGCCGAATCGGAGATGCGCTTGGCCTCCACGCCCAGATCCTTGGCGCTCTTCTGAAGGAAATAGCGGGCCAGCGTGGGGATGTCCTCGCGCCGCTCGCGCAGCGGCGGCAGGCGCAAGCGGATGACATTGAGGCGATGGAAGAGATCCTCTCGGAACACCCCCTGCCGGACGCGCTCCTCCAGGTTCTGGTGCGTGGCGGCGATCACACGCACATTGCTGCGCAGCGGGTTGTGGCCGCCCACCCGGTAGAACTGCCCGTCGCTGAGCACGCGCAGCAGGCGCGTCTGCAGGTCGAAGGGCATGTCGCCGATCTCGTCGAGGAAAAGCGTGCCGCCATCGGCCTGTTCGAAGCGGCCGCGACGCGTGGTCTGTGCGCCGGTGAAGGCGCCACGCTCATGGCCGAAGAGCTCGCTCTCGAGCAGATCCTTGGGGATGGCCGCAGTGTTGATGGCCACGAAAGGACCGCTGGCGCGCGGGCTGTGCTTGTGCAGCGCGCGGGCGACGAGCTCCTTGCCCGAGCCGCTCTCGCCGGTGATGAGCACGGTGACGTTGCTCTGGCTCAGCCTGCCGATGGCGCGGAAGACATCCTGCATGGCCGGCGCCTGGCCGAGCATCTCGGGCATCTGCGCCAGGCGCTCGTCGCGCACCTCCTCGCGCAGGCTTTCGTCCACCGCGCGGCGGATCAGCTCCACCGCCTTGGGCAGGTCGAAGGGCTTGGGCAAGTACTCGAAGGCACCACCCTGGAAAGCGGAGACGGCGCTGTCCAGATCGGAGAACGCCGTCATGATGATGACGGGTAGGCCCGGGTGGCGCGCCTTGACCTGGGCCAGCAGGTCGATGCCCGAGCCGCCGGGCATGCGGATGTCCGACACCAGCACCTGGGGTTCGTCCTCGTCCAGCGCCGCCAGCACGTCGCGGGCATTGGTGAAGCTGCGCACGGGCAGGGCCTCACGGGCCAGGGCCTTCTCCAGCACGAAGCGGATGGATTGGTCGTCGTCAACGATCCAGATGGGTTTCATGGGCTGCCGCCTGTCATCCTCGCCTGCGGACTCTCGCCCTGAGCCCCACCCGGATCGCTCAGGGCAGGGGGATCAGGATCTTGAAATCCGTGTTTCCGGGCTCGCTTTCGCATTCGATCGTGCCATGGTGCTGCTGCACGAAGGTCTGCGCCAGCGTCAACCCCAAGCCCGACCCGCCCTCGCGTCCCGACACCAGCGGGAAGAAGATGCGATCGCGGATCGACTCGGGCACGCCCGGGCCGTTGTCCTGGATATGCAATTCCAGTGCCAGACGATAGCGCTGCTTGCCCAGCGTCACCTGGCGGGCAATGCGGGTGCGCAGGGTGATGCAGGCATCGCCGGCGGCGATGCGCGGGGCCAGAGCCTGG
Source organism: Caldimonas sp. (assembly GCF_046291045.1). Taxonomy (GTDB): domain Bacteria; phylum Pseudomonadota; class Gammaproteobacteria; order Burkholderiales; family Burkholderiaceae_C; genus Caldimonas. Next base: position 27,115 of record NZ_JBKBSL010000029.1, read on the forward strand.
GCGGCATTGTGGGCGATGTTCAGCACGGCCTGGATGAGCTGTTCGCGGTCGCCACGGAACTCGGGGATCGAGATGTCGTAGTCGCGTCGGACCGTCAGACCGCGCGGGAACTCCGCCAAGATGAGCGAACGCACGCGCTCACAGACCTCGTGCACGTTCACATCGCCCACGACATGGGGCTTTCGGTGAGGGGCCAGCAGCCGGTCGACCAGAGCCTGCAGGCGGTCGGCCTCGTGGATGATGACCTGGGTGTATTCGGCCAAGCCCTTGGACTCCACCTCCATCTGCAGCAACTGGGCGGCCCCGCGGATGCCGCCCAGTGGGTTCTTGATCTCGTGGGCGAGGTTGCGGATCAGCTCTTTGGTGGCCTGGGCCTGATCCAGTGCACGCTCCTCGCGGTCCTGGCGGGTTTGCTGCTCGATCTCGACCAGCTCCACCAGCACCTGCTCGGGCTCATCGGTCTGGGTGACGATCACATGCACCGGCAGCCATTCGGTTTGCGCCGTCCCAGGTGGGCGACGCAGCTGGGTCTCGAAGCGGCTGATCGAGAACTCGTTGCGCGCCACGGCCACCACGGTGTCGCGGACGACCTCGGGCTCGGCAAACCATTCGAACAACGAGCCGCGCAGCATGCTGCGCCGCGACAGGCCCAGCACGGTCTCGAAGGCCGCATTGACGAAGCGGCAACTGCCATCGGTGCGCACCAAGGCGACCATGGTGGCCAACTGGTCGAAGGCCGCGAGGTTGGCCAGCGGCGCCAGTACGCCGTCGGCACCGTCGTGCGCAGGAGCGCAGGGAGAAGACACCACCTGGAACGCCGCCGTCAAGGCGCAGCCGGCAAACGGCCCAACTCCCGGCGGATGGAGGCAATGTCCGCCTCCTTGCGGGCGATGTCGGCCTGCAAGGCGGCCACGCGGTCCAGGTACTTCTGATAGTTGCGCTCGTCGCCGCGGCGCTCGGGCTCGCCGTTGTTGTATTCCTTGCGCAAGGCGGCCAGGGCTTCCTCCTCGCGACGCAGTTCGGCTTCGAGAATGCGCCGGGCATCGCTGTCTCGAGCACGCTGCTCGTTCGGGTCGATGCGAGTGCCCGCCGGTGCGGCCGCGGGGGCCGCGGCAGCGCCGGACGGCCGGGCCGCCGGAGCCGGACGGCGCGATTCGACGATGGTCACGTTCCCGCCTTCGACCACGCGACAGCCCTTCGCTTCGGCCTCCTTGGGCGTCAGGGCATTGGTGAAGTGGTTGCCTGGGCAACGATAGACCGTCTGCGCCCAGGCCGGCACACCGGCCAGGATGCAGGCGGCGATCACCAGAGGGCGGCAGAAGTCGGGGCGTGGCATGGATACAGTCTGGGCGAACAAGGCTGGGTAGATCCTGGATCGGCACCAGGGTTCACGACGGGTGTCAGCCGTCCAGACCCGCAGTATCGGGCATGTGCCGCACCGTGGTCCAGCGATGGCGGCTGCGGAAAGCGACAAAGGGTGGCAGATGCCACCCTTTGTCGCTTGGGGCGGCCCCTTGCGGGGCCAACGCCAGCCTCACAGGCTGTAGTACATGTCGAACTCCACCGGGTGGGTGGTCATGCGGAAACGGGTCACTTCCTGCATCTTCAGTTCGATATAGGCGTCGATGAAGGCATCGGTGAACACGCCCCCCTTGGTCAGGAAGGCGCGGTCTTGGTCCAGATACTCCAGCGCCTGGTCGAGGCTGTGGCAGACGGTCGGGATCTTCGCGTCTTCCTCGGGCGGCAGGTGGTACAGATCCTTGGTGGCCGCCTCGCCCGGGTGGATCTTGTTCTCCACGCCATCCAGGCCGGCCATCAGCAGCGCGGCAAAGCACAGGTACGGGTTGGCCATGGGATCGGGGAAGCGCGCCTCGATGCGGCGGCCCTTCGGGTTGGCCACGTAGGGGATGCGGATGGAGGCCGAACGGTTGCGGCTGGAGTACGCCAGCTTCACCGGCGCCTCGAAGCCCGGCACCAGACGCTTGTAGCTGTTGGTGGTGGGGTTGGTGATCGCGTTCAGGGCGCGGGCGTGCTTGATGATGCCGCCGATGTAGTACAGCGCGAAGTCCGACAGCCCGGCGTAGCCGTCCCCGGCGAACAGGTTCTTGCCGTCCTTCCACACGGACTGGTGCACATGCATGCCCGAGCCGTTGTCACCCACGATGGGCTTGGGCATGAAGGTCGCCGTCTTGCCGTAGGCGTGGGCGACGTTCTGAATGACGTACTTCTGCAGCTGCAGCCAGTCGGCTCGCTGCACCAGGGTGCTGAACTTGGTGCCGATCTCCATCTGGCCGGCATTGGCCACTTCGTGGTGGTGCACTTCGACCGGGATGCCCATCTGCTCGAGGATCAGGCACATCTCCGAGCGCAGATCCTGGCCGGAATCGACCGGCGGCACGGGGAAGTAGCCGCCCTTGACGGTGGGACGATAGCCGGTGTTGCCGTGCTCGTATTCCTTGCCGGTGTTCCAGGCGGCTTCCTCGGATTCGATCTTGACGAAGCAGCCGGACATGTCCACGTTCCAGCGGATGCTGTCGAAGACGAAGAACTCGGGCTCGGGGCCGAAGTAGGCGGCATCACCGATGCCCGAGGACTTCAGGTAGGCCTCGGCGCGCTTGGCCAGCGAGCGGGGATCGCGCTCGTAAGGCTTGCCGTCGCCCGGCTCGATCACGTCGCAGGTCAGGAACAGGGTGGGTTCCTCGAAGAACGGGTCGATGTTCGCGGTGTTCGGGTCGGGCATCAGCAGCATGTCCGAGGCCTCGATGCCTTTCCAGCCGGCAATCGAGGAACCGTCGAAAGCGTGACCCGACGTGAACTTGTCTTCGTCGAAGGCCGAGATGGGCACGGTGACGTGCTGTTCCTTGCCACGGGTGTCGGTGAAACGGAAGTCGACGAACTTGACTTCGTTCTCCTTGACCATCTTCATCACGTCGGCGACCGTCTTGTTGGCCATCAAAAGCTCCTAGGGGATGTATGTCAGGGGGGAGTGGGAAGGCCGAGGGCCGGCCCGCGCGGGGGCAATTTAGCAGAAAGCGTGCCAACCCTGACGCATTCCGGTGCATCCAGGGCACGCCAACGGGCCGCCACGGTCGTCGCCGGATGGGGCCATGGCACCACCTCGTGCGCCAAACGGCCGGGACGCCCCATGAAGCACCACAATAGTGCAACTCAGCGCACCATTCAAGGGCCATGTGTCGAGGAGTGGCGCACCAATTCGGGGCCCAATCGGACCGCCAGTGCCTGCAGGCCGGCCAGCAGGTCGGCGTAGGCCCGTGTCGCCGCCTCGGGCGGGCCCTTGACGCCGAGTTCGATGTGCCGGCCGTGCTCGGGGTGATCGACGCTGGGCAGGCTGAACACCCGCACCTGCGGATGGCGGGCTTCGATGGACTCCATCAGCGGGGTGAGGGTGGCCTCCATGCTGCCGTAGACGATGACCGAGCGCTCCGACTGGGGTCGGGTGTGGAAGAGGTGTCGGTAGCGCTGGTCCAGCACCCATTCCATCATGGGCCAGGCCATCACCGGAAAGCCCGGCAGGAAGTGGACATGCCCCACGGAAAAGCCGGGAATCTTGTTGTAGGGATTCGGGATGATCGTCGCCCCCTCGGGGAAGACGCCCATGTTGAGCCTGTGCACGTTGTCGGGACGGTCCGGCTCGAACGGCAGGCCCTGCTCGCGCGCAACGTCGCGCATGCGCTCGATGATCAACTCGCGGGCCTGTGGGTGCAGGACCAGCGGCACCCCCAGCGCACGGGCGGCACACTGGCGGGTGTGGTCGTCCGGCGTGGCGCCAATGCCGCCGCAGCTGAAGACCACATCTCCACTGGCAAAGGCATCCTCCAGCGCCGCCTCGAGGCGATCGGGGTCGTCGCCGACGTAGCGCGCCCAACGCAAGGCCAGCCCGCGCTGCGACAGCAGCTCCAACAGCCGCGGCAGGTGCTTGTCCTGACGCTTGCCCGAGAGGATCTCGTCACCCACGATGATCAGTCCAAAGTCCATCAAAACCCCTTGCGGTTCAAAGTGGGGTTCAACCGGGCGCGTGTGGCCCCGGGGGTGCGTCGAGCAGGCCCGCCGCGCGCACGGCCTCGGGGCCCGGGGCAGCGATGCCTTCGGCGGGCAAGATCTGGTCCTCGCGCTGACTGCGCCAGCGCTCCAGCGCTGCCAGGGCGTAGTGGGTGAACCACAGGGAGGAGAAGGCGAACACCAGCGTGTACAGCCACACCGACACGACCACGAGCAGGGGCGCCAGGATGAGGGCCACCGCGCCCAGAGCCCACAGCAAAGCCGGCGCGGCGCCGAGGTAGCCGCACAGCAGGCCCATGCCCAGCAGGGGCCAGCGGTGCTCGCGCATCAGGGCGCGGCGCTCGGCACGCTCGGCATGCTCGGCCAGGGCGTCGAAGGCCATCACGCGGTAGGTGAGCCAGCCCCAGATCAGCGGCGGCAGCACCAGGGCCAGCGGCGGGATCAGCCACAGCGGCAGGCTCACCACCAAGGCAGCCAGCGCTGCGAGCGTGTGCCCCAGCATCCACAGCAGCGAGCGCCAGAAGGATTCGCCCTGACGTCGGGCCAGTTGCGGAAAACGCCGGGCTCCAACCAGGCGCACCAGGGCTGGCGTCATCAGCGCCGAGACGGCCATCAGTGACACCACGACGATCACCGGGACGGCCAGCGCCACCACGATCAACGGCGCCATCACCGCGCGCAGACCGGTGGCTCCCATCGATTCCAGCCACAGCGTGAAAGCGTTCACCAGGGCCCAGCCGCGCAGCCAGGTGTCCACCGCATCCACGGCCGCTTCCCAGTAGAACCAGCCCAGCGCAAAGCACAGGCCGGCGGTGAGCAGCAGCGGCGCGAGCGACAGCAAGATGACGCGCGGGTGCAGGCAGTAAGCCAGGGCGCGCCAGAAGGCGTCCAGGAACAGGGTCATGAGGGTTCTTCGTTCATCAGCCGGGCCCAGCCCAGCGGCCCCAGCCGTCGCAGCGTGGCGATGTTGGCTTCGTAGATGGTTCCAGGGTCGGGAAACGCGGCCACCGCCCGCTCGATGCTGGCCTCGCGCAGCAGGTGCAAGGTGGGATAGGGCGAGCGGTTGGTCGCATTGGCGATGTCGTCGGCCTGCGTGCCGGCGAACTGGTAGTCGGGGTGGAAGCTGGCCACCTGCAGCACACCTTCCAGGCCCAGCTCGGCCACGGCCTGCTCGGCATCGCCAAGGAAGTCGTTGAAGTCGAGAAAGTCGCCCAGCACATGGGGATGGATCAGCAAAGTCGTGTCCACCTCCGCGGGGTTGGCCTGAGCCAACCACTGCAGTTCGGCGCACAGCGCCTCCCGCAGTGCCTCGGGCGTGGTGGCCGGACTCACCACCCAGCGGATTTGACCACGGGCATGCACGGCCTTGGCGAAGGGACACAGGTTCAGGCCGATCACTGCCCGCTCCAGCCACAAGCGGGTGCGCGCGATCACGGGCTCGGCGGTCGTTGGATCAGTCATCAGTAACGGGTTTCGGGGGCATCGCTGTCGTCGCCGCAGGCAAGGCGCAGCACGCGCCGGATCTCCGAACGCATCACGCGCAAATCCAGCGGCTTGGCAATATACCCGTCCATCCCGGCCCGCAGACAGGCCCGCCGGTCGGATTCGCTGGCATGGGCCGTGGCGGCGATGATCGGGAACGGCGGCAGCCTGCCCTGGGCCTGGGCCTGGCGCAAGCGGCGCGTGGTCTCCAGGCCGTCCAGGCCGGGCATCTGGATGTCCATCAACACGGCGTCGGGGGGATGGCGCTCGCAGTGATCCAGAGCCTCTTGCCCCCCAGACACCACCTCGACCTGAAAGCCGAGCAGGCGCAGCATCTCCTCTGCCAGCAGCTGGTTCACAGCATTGTCTTCGACCACCAAGAAGCGCGCGCCCTGCCAGCGCGCCAGCGGCAAGGTCGCGGCGATCGCGGGAGGCTGCGCCGGCGTGGCAGCCGATGGCGCCTGGTGACCGAGGGTGAGCTGGCGCAGGTCGGCCGGGCTGAGCGGAGCGATGTAGACCTTCAGTCCCAGCGCCTGCCCGCGTTCGGGTGCCAGCGAGCCGGTCTCCTCGCTGCCATGGGGGGGCACCAGCACCACGATGTCGCAGCCGGCGCTCAGGCGATCGCGCAGGCCCACCAGGGCCGCCTCGGAGAGGGCCTCGCGCGCATCGTGCACCACGACCACCAGGCCGGGCGGTGGACCCGCGTCGGCCTGCGCCAGGGCCTGGTCCAGGCCGGCCAGCGAGTGGACCTGCCAGCCCAGCCGCATCAGGCGTTCGCCCAGCGGGTCGCCCGGCGCGGCCCCGACCACCCAGGCCCAGGCCCCGGCCACCGTAGGCTCGTCCGCCGGCTCGGCGGCGTCGGTCGGGGCGGCACGCAGGGGCAGGCGCACTTCGAAGGTCGAGCCCATTCCCGGCTCGCTGCGCGCCTGCACGCTCCCGCCCATCAGCTCGCACAGGCTGCGCACGATGGACAGCCCCAGACCCGTGCCTCCCACCGTACGCGACACCGAGGGATCGGCCTGCTCGAAGGGATGGAACACGCGCTCGAGCGTGGCCTCGTCCATGCCCATGCCGGTGTCCGAAACCTCCAGACGCAAAATGGTGGCGTCTGCGGGCGAGCCTTCCACATCGACCACGAAGCGCACCTGCCCGGCCACCGTGAACTTCAGGGCATTGGACAGCAGGTTGGTGGCAATCTGGCGCACTCGCACCGGGTCGCCCAGCAAGCGCAAGGCAGGACCGCGGCTGTCGAAATGCAGCGCCAGGCCTTTGTCGTGCGCCTGAGGTAGCACCGAGCGCACGGTCACGGCCATCAGTTCGCCCGGATCGAACTCCACCTCGTCGAGGCTGAGCTTGCCGGCCTCGGCCTTGGCGAAGTCGAGGATGTCATCGATGATGGCCCGCAGGCTCGCGCCCGAGGACTGCGCCAGTTCGAGGTAGCGTCGCTGGGTGGCGCTGGTGGCGGCCCGCAGGGCCAGCTCGGTCATCCCCAGCACACCGTTGAGCGGGGTGCGGATCTCGTGGCTCATGTTGGCCAGGAAGAGCGACTTGGCCCGGTTGGCCCGCTCCGCCTCGGCGCGCGCAGCCTCCAGCCGGGCGGTGCGCTCGCGCACCAGCTCCTCGAGCTGGCTGCGGTGGCGACGCAGCGCCTCCACGGCGTCCATCTCGTCGGTCACGTCCGTCACCGCCCCTGCCAGGATTGCGGGCTTGCCGGTCTCGTCAGGCCAGGCTCGCGCCCGGCAGCGCAGCCAGCGCCAGCTCCCGTCGCGGTGCAGCACCCGCACTCGGTAGTGCCACTGCCCGCCTTCGCGCAAGGCGCGTTCGTAGGGCACCGTGAACGCCTCCATGTCGTCGGGATGGATGCGCGCATTCATCACGTTGCGGTCGTTGGGCAGCTCGTGATCGGCAAAGCCCATGATCTCCTTGTAGCGCGGCGAGTACCAGCTCTGATTGGTGCGCAGGTTGCGCTCCCAGATGCCGTCGTGGGTGCTCTCCATGACCCGGCGGTAACGCGCCGCCATGGCACGCTGACTGTCCTCGGCCTGCTTCAGCGCGGTGATGTCCGAGGCGATCGCCAAGTAGCCGGCGAAGCGTGCGCCGTCGCCCAGCGGGGTGGCCTCCACACGCCGCCACCAAGCCCGCCCGTCGGACAGACGCAGTTCGATCTCGGCACAAAATGCCTCGCGCGCAGCCAAGGCCGACAGCACCTGCGGCGCCGGCGAGGCCTGGCCGTGCGAAGTGAGCCAGTCGCGCCAGGGCCGTCCGCGCAGCAGGTCGATCGCCGGGGCACTCGCCCAGGCATCGTTGAACCACACCACCTGACCCGTTGCATCGGCCACCAAGGCCAGGCAGCGGCTGCGCTGCAGGGCCGCCACCAGCAAGTCCGGCGGCAGGCCTGCCACCGCCCCTGTCGGCCGCGACGGAAACTCAGAGGGTGAACAAACTTCTTCGGTCACTGCTTCAGAACATGCGCGCACCGTCGCGCATGCGGATCCTGCTTCTTTCCCAATGCTGCTTTTAGCACCGGCGGCCGTCGAACTGCCCGCGGCGTCAGCGCAGCACCACACCCTTTAGGAGGAAACGATCGCCGATGGGTGCGATCAGCGCGCAACCCATCGCTCCACCCCACCGGCTCCCGGCTGAGCTTCGAAAGAGAAAAGTCGGCCACAACGGTTCGGATGGATGACATTTTGCAGGCTCTGCAGCACCGCCTTCACGAAGTCGGGCGCACAAGCAAAAGCCCGCCTTGCGGCGGGCTGATGGGAGCGCGGCCTGAGCGGTTCAGCGCGTGATGGGCTTGTAGCGCAGACGATGCGGGCGGGCCCCCTCCTCGCCCAGGCGTCTCTTCTTGTCTTCTTCGTACTCCTGGTAGTTGCCGGTGAAGAAGTACCACTGGGAATCGCCTTCGGCGGCCAGGATGTGGGTGCAGATGCGGTCGAGGAACCAGCGGTCGTGGCTGATCACCAGGGCCGAGCCGGCAAACTCGAGCAAGGCCTCTTCCAAGGCGCGCAGGGTTTCGACGTCGAGGTCGTTCGAGGGCTCGTCCAGCAGCAGCACGTTGCCGCCCTTGGCCAGGGTCTTGGCCAGGTGCAGCCGGCCGCGTTCGCCCCCCGAGAGGTTCTTCACCAGCTTTTGCTGGTCGTTGCCCTTGAAGTTGAAGCGACCCAGGTAAGCGCGCGAGGGCATCACGAACTTGCCCACCACGATGTTGTCCAGGCCGCCGGAGACGTCCTCCCACACGGTCTTGTCGCCGTCGAGGTTCTCGCGGCTCTGGTCCACGAAGGCCATCTTGACCGTCTGGCCGATCAGCACCTCGCCGCTGTCAGGCGTCTCGGTGCCCTGGATCATGCGAAACAGCGTGGACTTGCCCGCGCCGTTGGGGCCGATGATGCCCACGATGGCCCCGGGCGGCACCTTGAAGCTGAGGTCGTCGATCAAAACGCGGTCGCCGAAGCTCTTGGTGACGTTGCGGAACTCGATCACGTCATTGCCCAAGCGCTCGGCCACCGGGATGAAGATCTCGTTGGTCTCGTTGCGCTTCTGGTATTCGACGTCGCTCAGCTCCTCGAAGCGGGCCAGACGCGCCTTGCTCTTGGCCTGCCGGCCCTTGGCATTGGAGCGCACCCACTTGAGTTCCTCCTTCATGGCCTTGATGCGGGCGTCCTCCTGCTTCTGCTCGATCTCCAGGCGGCGTTCCTTCTGGTCCAGCCACTCGGAATAGTTGCCCTTGTAGGGGATGCCCATGCCGCGGTCGAGTTCGAGGATCCACTCGGCCGCGTTGTCCAGGAAGTAGCGGTCGTGGGTGATGGCCACCACGGTGCCGGGGAAGCGCTGCAGGAACTGCTCCAGCCATTCCACCGATTCGGCATCGAGGTGGTTGGTGGGTTCGTCCAGCAGCAGCATGTCGGGCTGGCTGAGCAGCAGCCGGCACAGCGCCACGCGGCGCTTCTCGCCGCCTGAGAGGGTGCCGATCACCGCATCCCACGGCGGCAGGCGAAGTGCATCGGCCGCCAACTCGAGTTGCAGGTCGGTGTTCTCGGAGCCCGACGCGGCGATGATCGCTTCGAGTTCGGCTTGCTCGGCGGCCAGCTTGTCGAAGTCGGCATCCGGCTCGGCGTAGGCGGCATAGACCTCCTCCAGCCGCTTCTTGGCCGCCAGCACACCGCCGATGCCCTCTTCCACGGCCTGGCGCACCGTCTGCGAGGGATCGAGCTGCGGCTCCTGCGGGAGATAGCCGATCTTGATGCCCGGCATGGGCACCGCTTCGCCTTCGAAGTCCTTGTCCAGGCCGGCCATGATCTTCAGCAGCGTGGACTTGCCCGAGCCGTTCAGGCCGAGCACGCCGATCTTGGCGCCGGGGAAGAAGGACAGCGAGATGTCCTTCAGGATCTGCCGCTTCGGGGGCACGATTTTCCCGACGCGGTTCATCGTAAAGACGTATTGGGCCATGGTGAATCCTGTGGCTTGCGCAGCAAAATAGCAAAGCGCGGATCATCCGCGCGACAGCCGCTATTGTCGCCGCAACCCGGGCAGCCGGTTTGCACGAAGCGCAAGAGACCGCGCCGCCAGCGCCTGGCTCGGGTTCGACAGGGTCTGGCGGATCGGTGTGCCGCAGGCCGGCTGACACTGGCTTTTTGGACGACCAGCACCGGCGCCGATGGGAACCGTCACGAAGCCGTAAGCCGGTTGCAGGTAGAATGCGGCACTGCAACGTCGATACCAGTCCAGGCGTTGCAGTCGCTTCCGACCTTTTCGTCCCGTCTGCCTTCCCGACTGGTGCCCTCCTCGTGAGCGGTAACAGGCCGATCCCGGCTCCCTTGCGGGAGCATTCTTCTACATGCGATTCGACGACCTCGGCTTGGCCGAGCCCATCGTGCGCGCCGTGCGCGAGCAGGGCTATGACACTCCCACCCCCATCCAGCAACAGGCCATCCCGGCGGTGATTCGCGGCGGGGATCTGCTGGCCGGCGCCCAGACCGGCACCGGCAAGACCGCCGGCTTCACGCTGCCGCTGTTGCACAAACTCTCGCAAGCTCAGGCCCCGCGCGACGCCAAGGGCCGCGTGGCTGTGCGCGCGCTGATCCTCACACCCACCCGCGAACTGGCGGCCCAGGTGGAAGAAAGCGTGCGCACCTACGGCAAGTACCTTCCGCTCAAGAGCATGGTGATGTTCGGCGGCGTGGGCATGCAACCGCAGATCGACGCGCTGCGGCGCGGCGTAGACATCCTCGTGGCCACGCCGGGCCGCCTGCTCGACCACCACCAGCAGGGCACGCTCGACCTGAGCAAGATCGAGTATTTCGTGCTGGACGAGGCCGACCGCATGCTCGACATGGGCTTCATCCACGACATCAAGAAGGTGCTGGCCATCGTGCCCAAGCACAAGCAAAGCTTGCTGTTCTCGGCCACCTTCTCCGACGAGATCAAGGCCCTGGCCGAGCGGCTGCTCAACCAGCCCCAGGTGATCGAAGTGGCGCGGCGCAACACCACGGCCGAGACCATCGCGCAAAAGATCCATCCGGTCGACCGCGACAAGAAGAAGGAACTGCTGGCCCACCTCATCAAGACAAACGATTGGCATCAGGTGCTGGTGTTCACGCGCATGAAGCATGGCGCCAACCGGCTGGTCGAATACCTGCTGAAGGAAGACATCTCGGCCATGGCCATCCACGGCAACAAGAGCCAAGGCGCGCGCACCAAGGCCCTGGCCGAGTTCAAGAGCGGCGAGTTGCAAGTGCTGGTGGCCACCGACATCGCCGCACGCGGCATCGACATCGATCAGTTGCCGCACGTGGTGAACTATGAGCTGCCCAACGTGCCGGAGGACTACGTGCACCGCATCGGGCGCACCGGTCGCGCCGGTGCCCAGGGCGAGGCGGTCTCCCTGGTGTGCGTGGACGAGGAGGGCTTCCTGCGCGACATCGAGAAGCTCATCAAGCGCCAGATCCCGCGCGAGGTGGTGCCGGGCTTCGAACCCGACCCCCATGCCCGGCCCGAACCGATCAAGCTCGGTCGCATGACCCTGCACGGCGGCCTGGGCCGCGGCAGCCGCGACCGGGGCCGTGGCGCCGAGTCGGGCCGCTCCCCTGTCCGCGAGGAACGTGCCCGGCCGGTGTCCGGCCCAGCCGCTCGCGCCCAGGCACCGGCGCGTCCGGGCCATCACGCACCGGCCAGCGTGAAGCCGGCGCACCCGCAACCGGCCCGTTCGCCCCAGGCCGCAGCGCAAGGCCAGCCCCGCCGCGGCGCCCAGCCGGCGGCCCTTCTGGGCGGCAAGCCGCCGCGCCGTTGACGCAGCATCCGGCGGCGGTCTTGACACGCGTCAAGTCCGCCGCCGGCCCGGTGCCGCTAGCATGTCCCCTCAAGGGGACACCATGCACATTCACTTCCTCGGCGCCGCCGATACGGTCACCGGCTCCAAGCACCTCGTGGACACGGGTTCGCATCGCATCTTGCTGGACTGCGGCCTGTTCCAGGGCTACAAGAACCTGCGCGAACGCAACTGGTCGCGCCTGGCCGTGTCGGCCCGTCACATCGACACCGTGGTGCTCAGCCACGCCCACCTGGACCACAGCGGCTACCTGCCGGCGCTCGTGAAGCAAGGCTTCCATGGCCGGGTGTTCGCCACCCCCGCCACCTGCGACCTGGCCGAAGTGCTGCTGCTCGACAGCGCGCACCTGCAGGAAGAAGATGCGCGCCGCGCCAACCTCTACGGCTATTCGAAGCACACGCCGGCCGAGCCGCTGTACACGGTGGACGACGCGCAACGAGCCCTGAACCGCCTGCGCCCCCTGCCCTTCGGCGACGAAATCGAGCTGCACCCGGAGGTGACGGTGGAGTTCACCCCTGCGGGTCATCTGTTGGGGGCGGCCACCGTCACCCTGCGCTGCCAGGAGCGCACCCTCGTGTTTTCCGGTGACCTGGGGCGCCACAACGATCTGCTGATGCCTCCTCCCGATCCGGTGCACGAGGCCGATGTGCTGCTGGTCGAATCCACCTACGGCAACCGCCGGCACCCTACCGACGATGTGCTCCCGCTGCTGGGTCGCCTGATCCGCGACACTTTGCAGCGTGGCGGCTCGGTGCTGATGCCCACATTTGCCGTGGGCCGCGCGCAAGCCCTGATACTCGCCTTGCACCGCCTCCAGCGTGCCGGCGAGATCCCCGCCAAAGTGCCCATCTTCCTCGACAGCCCCATGGCCGCCCAGGCCACGCAGCTCTACGAGCGTCACCAGGCCCTGCTGCGCGTGCCGCCCGAGGAGGTGGCCCGCATGTGCGATGGCGTGACCCTCGTCGACACCCCGCAGGCATCGGAGGCTCTCACGCGCTCGCGCTATCCGCGCATCGTGCTGTCGGCCAGCGGCATGGCCACCGGCGGCCGCGTGCTGCATCATCTCAAGGTGATGGCCCCCAACCCGAAGAACCTCATTGTCTTCCCCGGCTTCCAGGTCAGCGGCAGTCGCGGGGCCAAGATGATCGCCGGCGCCACAGAGGTGAAGATCCACGGAGAGTATGTGCCCATCCACGCCGAGGTGCGCCACCTCGAAGGGTTCTCGGGCCATGCCGATGCCGACGAGCTGATGGACTGGCTGCGCCGCTTCAAGCAGCCACCGCGCCATACCTACGTCGTGCACGGGGAACCCGACGCAGCCGATGCCTTGCGCACCCGGATCAAAGAGGAACTGGGCTGGCGTGTGAGCGTGCCCGATCATCTGGCCCGCATCGAGCTGGACTGAC
>NZ_JBKBSL010000070.1:0-5055 GCF_046291045.1 Caldimonas sp.
GGCGCGCAGGTCGATCCGCGTGGCGGCGCGGTACAGGCAATCCAGCACGCCGCCGTGGGCGACCAGGGCGATCGTCTGACCGGGGTGGGCGCAGGCCAGGGCCCCGGCCTGCTCGACCACCCGCTGGTAGAACACATTCAGGCTCTCGCCGCCTTCCGGGCAGAACTCGGGATCGCGCTGCCGCCATCGCAGGGCCTGCTCGGGCCATTGCGCCTCGATCTCGCGGAAGGTCTGGCCCTCGAAACGGCCGAAAGCCCGCTCCCGCAGGCCAGGGACCGGGTGCACGGGCAATCCTCTGAGCTCGGCCAGCGCTTGCGCGGTCTGCCAGGCGCGGCTGAGGTCGCTGCTGTAAATCGCATGGAGCTCCTCATCGGCCAGGGCCCGGGCCAGGCGTTGGGCTTGGCGCCGGCCGGTATCGTTGAGCGGGATGTCCAGGTGGCCCTGGATGCGGGTGTCGACATTCCAGGCGGTCTCGCCGTGACGGATCGCCAAGATGCGGGTGGGCAGGGGATGGGACATGCGAAACAGGACGGCAGTGCGGCAGCGGCCGGCATCTCCGGCCGTCCCGATTGTCGTTCAGCCCGCGCGCAGGCGCCGATTCAGGGTGTAGGTGCCCACAAAGGAGGCCGAGCCCAGCACGTGGCCAGCGATCGCCTGGCGCACCTGGGCACCGGTGAATGCTCCCTCGACCGGACAACGTGCCAGATCCAGTGCGAAGAGCGTGAACACATAATGGTGCACCAGGGCGTCGTTGAAGGGGGGGAAGGGGCCGTCGTAGCCGAAATACGACCCCGCCATGTCGGGGTGGCCGGCAAACCAGCCCGTGTAGTCGTTCAGCCCGTGGCGTGCCCCGTGCAGGGTGGCTGGTCCGGGCTTGCCGCGCGGCGTGAAGCCCCGGGAGTATTCGCCTTCGGCGATTTCGCTCAGTGTGGGCGGCAGATCGACCATCACCCAATGGAAGAAGTCCACCCGCGGCAGGTCGGCCGGCACCTCCCGGTCGGGCTGATTGACGTCCTCACCCCGGCTGGGCACGTCCGGATCGTGACAGATCAGCGCCAGCGACTGCGTACCCGGCGGCAGCCCGCTCCACGCCAGATGTGGGTTCAGGTTGTCCGAGAAGGTCACGCCGCCCTGCGGATCGGGGCGCCCGGCCGCGTAGCGCTCGGGGATGGCCTGTCCGTCGTTCCAGTTGTGGCTCCACAGTTTCATCGCGGTCTCCTGCGCTAGTGTTGGGTCGGGGCCTCACACGCCCCAGACGATGTCCTGGTCGGCCTCATGGCAGCGCCGGATCATCTCCATCAGCGGCCACAGCCGCTGCCGCAGCGTCACACCCTCTTGCGGCGGCAGGCTGCGGCCCTCGGCCTGGGCCTCTTCCTCGGCACGGCGGCGTTCGGCTTCTTCCTGCGCGATGGCGCGTTCCAGGGCCGCGATCGCCGCCGGCATCTCCATGGGCACCAAGATGCCCTTTTGGCCCGGCGTCTTGCCGATCAGGCGCATCACATGATCGCCATGGACACCCATCATGATCACGTCGCCGGCCGCCTTGGACCTGAACTTGTAAAGCATCCCCCAGCCTCAACGGTACATATAACTGCGGTTGAAGGGATAGACCGACTGCGCGCCGCGCATCGACCCCTGCCCCAGGTCTCCGCTCGGCCGCGCGGCCAGCAGCTGAAACAGCGAGATCCAGCCGCGCTCGAAGCTCATCGCGCAGCCGGCCAGGTAGAGCCGGTAGGCTCGCACCGTCTTCTCGTTCGTGACGGCGCGCGCCTCGTCCAGTCGGGCCTCCAACCCATCGGACCAGGCCCACAGTGTGCGCGCATAGTGGGGGCGGAGGTTCTCGGCGTCCAGCAATTCCAGTCCGCCCTCGGTCAGAGCCTGCACCACCTCCGACACGTGCTCCAACTCGCCGCCGGGGAAGATGTACTGCTCGATGAAGTCCCCCATCCCGGCCCCGAGCTGGGCGTTGTGCACGCCCCCAGCCGTGATGCCATGGTTCATGACCAGGCCGCCAGGCACCAGCAGGCGGCGGATCTTGTCGAAATAGCCCACCAAGTTGGCGCGTCCGACATGCTCGAACATCCCCACCGAGGCAATGCGGTCATAGGGGCGATCCTCAGGCATGTCGCGGTAGTCGCGCAGGTGCATTTGCACCCTGCCTCGCAGGCCCAGCTCGTCGATGAGCCGGTTCACGTGGGCGTGTTGGTTACGCGACAGCGTGATGCCCTCGGCCTGCACGTCGTAGTGCTGCGCGGCCCACAACAGCAGCCCTCCCCAGCCGGCGCCGATGTCCAGGAAGCGCTGCCCCGGCCCCAGCTGCAGCTTGCGGCAGATGTGGTCGAGCTTGGCTTCCTGGGCCTGGGCCAGCGTCATGTCCGTGTCGCGGAAATAGGCGCACGAATACACCCGCCGCGGGTCCAGCCACAGGGCATAGAAGTCGTCCGAAACGTCGTAGTGGAACTCGATCTGCCGCGCATCACGTTCCTTGCGATGGCGCCGGCGGGACTGCACCGAGCGCCACCAGCGCTGCCACCAGGCGGGGTGTCCCTGCGCCACCGGGTCGCCCACCAGCCGGGCCGCCACGGCCATCAGGTCGCGCATGTTCCCGTCGATGTCGAGCTGGCCCATCACGTAGGCATTGGCCAGGGCGCCGATCTGCCCGCGCGCCAGCGCGCCCAGCCAGCGCGGCTCGTGCAGCCGCAGCCGGACCTCCGCATCTCGGGTGCCTGCACGCCCTCCCGGCCACTCCAGCGCCACCTTGCGCGGCAGGCCATCCAGCTTCCGTTCGATCAGGCCCGTGAGTCCTGACATGGCGCGTCCTCCACAGATCAGGCAACGCCACCGGCACTGCGTAGCGTCCACCCCCGAGTCTGACCGATGGGAGCCGTCCAAGGCAAGGACCGGTGGTGCGCTATGCGGACAGGCCGCATCGGCTCCGGGTGTCCCGCATGGCCGCACGCGGGGGGCGCTGCTAGCATCCGCGCATGACCCTCCAAGTGTTCGGATTGCCCGTCGCCCGCGGGGTGGCCATCGGCAAGGCCGTCCTGGTGGCCTCCAGCCGCGTGGACGTGGCCCATTACTTCATCAGTCCCGACCGCGTCGAGGCCGAGATCGACCGGCTGCGCCGGGCGCGCGATGCCGTCGCCGAGGAGCTGGCCGGCCTGAAGCGCGACATGCCCTCGGATGCCCCTGCCGAGCTTGGGGCCCTGCTCGACGTCCACCTGATGCTGCTGCACGACGAGGCGCTGACCGGGGCCACCAAGCAATGGATCGTCGAGCGGCACTACAACGCCGAATGGGCGCTGTCGGCCCAGCTCGAAGTCCTGGCGCGCCAGTTCGATGAGATGGAGGACGACTACCTGCGTGAACGCAAGGCCGACATCGAGCAGGTGGTCGAGCGTTTGCTGCGGGTTCTGGGCCGCAACGGCTCGGTGTTGACGCCACCGCCTGCGCCCAACCCGGGCGACTGGGGCGGTGAGGATCCCCTCGTGCTCATTGCCAACGACATCGCGCCGGCCGACATGCTGCAGTTCAAGCGCAGCATCTTCCAGGGCTTCGTCACCGATGTGGGCGGAAAGACCTCGCACACGGCCATCGTCGCACGCAGCATGGGCATTCCCGCCGTGGTCGGCGCGCGGGAGGCCAGCCACCTCATCCGTCAGGACGACTGGGTCATCATCGACGGCGACGCCGGTGTGGTCATCGTCGACCCCTCGCCCATCGTGCTCGAGGAATACCGCTTTCGCCAGCGCCAAAGTGAACTCGAAAGGGAGCGCCTGGCCCGGCTGCGTCACACGCCGGCCGTCACGCTCGATGGGGAGCGTGTCGAGCTGTTGGCCAACATCGAGCTGCCCCAGGACGCGCCAGGGGCCTTGCAGGCTGGGGCCGTCGGCGTGGGTCTGTTCCGCACCGAATTCCTCTTCATGAATCGCAACGGGGAACTGCCCGGCGAGGAAGAACAGTTCGAGGCCTACCGGGCTGCCGTGCAGGCCATGCAGGGCCTGCCCGTGACCATCCGCACCATCGACATCGGTGCCGACAAGCCCTTGGAGCGCATGTCCCACAACGAGCTGCGCCACGAGCACACGCTCAACCCTGCGATGGGACTGCGCGCGATCCGCTGGAGCCTGTCCGAGCCGAGCATGTTCCGCATGCAGTTGCGGGCCATTCTGCGCGCCAGTGCCTACGGCAAGGTGCGCCTGCTGATCCCCATGCTCACTCACCTCAGCGAAGTGCGCCAGACCTTCGAGGCTCTGGCGCGAGCCAAGCAGCAGCTGACCGATGCTGGCCTGCCGTATACCGACATCGAGGTGGGCGCGATGATCGAGGTGCCTGGAGCCGCCTTGCTGGTCCAAAGCTTCCTGCGGCATTTCGACTTCGTCTCGCTGGGCACCAACGACCTCATCCAGTACACGCTGGCCATCGACCGTGCCGACGAGGCCGTGGCCCACCTCTACGATCCCTGGCACCCTGCAGTGCTGCGCCTGGTGGCCGACACCATCTCCTGCGCGCGTGCGGCCGGCAAAGGCGTGAGCGTGTGCGGCGAGATGGCCGGCGACCCTGCCTTCACCGCCTTGCTGCTGGCCATGGGCCTGCGCAGCTTCTCGATGCATCCCTCGCAGATCGCCCCCATCAAGCAGCGCATCTTGCGCGCTGACACCCGGCGGCTAGCGCAGCACCTGGGGGCCGTGCTGGCCAGCGAGGATCCGCAGGAGACCAGCCGGCAGTTGCTGCGGTCGGATTCGGCCCGGGACCACACCGCCGTGCACTGAGTTGCGCTGAGCGTTACATCCCGCCGGCATCGTCATGGCGGCGGGCCTGGCGGGGGCGCAGAAAAACGTGCTACAGTCTCGTTCTTCGCTGCTGCAACGAGACAGCCTCCTTCTTCCAAGCGGGCGGCCCTTGATGTGGCGAAGCAAACGAAATAGCCGAGTGCTTGACAAGGAAATCAAAATCTTGCAATAATCTCGGTCTTCGCTGATCACTGGTTGGCGACGCAAACGAAGCGATGGTTTTGTTTGTGTGGTGGGTTCTTTAACAAGATACAGCCGATAA
>NZ_JBKBSL010000030.1:0-39989 GCF_046291045.1 Caldimonas sp.
CAGGCCGACGGCCAAGGCTGCCGCTGGCAACAGCAGTCCGGCGCGGCGCCAGCGGTCGAGCCAGCTGCGCGGGCGCAGGTCGAAAGTCGTTTCTTCATCGAAGACTTCGCGGGCGGCGCGCTCGACGATGCGCTCGTCTACGCGCGCCTGGCCGGTGGCGTAGGCGCCCAGCAAGGCCCGGTCGCACAGCAGGTTGATGCGCCGCGGCACTCCGCGCGAAAGCCGGTGGATGCGCTTGAGCGCGCCACGGTCGAAGGGCAGCGGCGTGCTCAGGCCGGCCACGCCCATGCGATGGCGCACGTAGGCGGCGGTCTCCTTTTCGTCCAGCGCCTGCAGGTGGTAGCGGGCGATCACGCGCTGGGCAAGCTGTTCCAGGTCGGGCCGGCGCAGCATGCGGCGCAGCTCGGGCTGGCCGATCAGGATGATCTGCAGCAGCTTGCGCTCGTGGGTTTCCAGATTGGTGAGCAGGCGCAATTGCTCGAGCACGTCGGGCGAGAGGTTCTGGGCCTCGTCGATGATGAGCACGTTGTTGCGTCCGACCGAGTGCATGCGCAGCAAGAAGGCGTTGAGCGCATCGACGTAGTCCTTCACCGTGGCCTGCCCCGGGCCCAGGTGCTCGATGGGCACCTGGAACTCCTCGCACACGGTGCGCAGCAGCTCCTCGACAGTGAGTTTGGGGTTGAAGATGTAGGCGACGTTGCAGCGCTTGGGCAGGCGCTCCAGGAAGCAACGGCACACGGTGGTCTTGCCCGCGCCGATCTCGCCGGTGAGCAGCACGAAGCCCCCGCCGCCGCGTACCCCGTAGAGCAAATGGGCCAGCGCTTCGCGGTGGCGTTCGCTCATGTAGAGGTAGCGCGGGTCGGGCGCGATCGAGAAGGGCGTTTGCGCCAGGCCGAAGAATTCCGCGTACATGGGGCAAGGATAGCGGGCGTTGATGTCGGCCTGTCAGGCGGGTGGACCCAGGTCCAGGCGCACGGCAAAGCCGGACGCCACCGGCTCCAGCACCAGCCGTCCGCCGTGCGCACGTGCCACGAGGTCGGCCAGCATCAGGCCCAGACCCACATGGCCTTCGTAGGACTGGGTGTCCAGGGCGTCCTGTAGTGCCGCGCGCTGCGCCGCGGGCAGGCCGGGTCCGTTGTCGTGAAGTCGAAGCGCTTGGCCCTGGGGGCCGGAGTGCACTTCAACGTCGACCCGGGAGGCACCTTGCCGAAGCGCGTTGTCGAGCAGGTTGGACAAGGCTGCGGCCAGCAGGTCGGGGTCGGCCGACAGGCGCGCGCCCCGCGGGCAGGTCACGGCCAGGCCTTCGACAGGCAGACCGTCCAGCAGCTTGCCCACATCGACGGGCTGCCGACGGACCTCGCTGCCGCTGCGGAACAGCGAGATCACCCCGGTCACCACGCGGCGCAATTGTCGCGAGGCCTCGCGGGCGCGTTGCAAGGCCGCCGGCTGGTCGGCAGGGACAGCTACCTGGGCGGCGGCCAGCTGGGCATCCAGCCCGGCCAGCGGGGTGCGCAGGGCGTGTGCCACCTGGGCCGCCACAGCGCGTTCCTGTGCGAGCCGCCGGCGCAGACCCTTCCCCAGGGCATCCACGGCCTCGCGCAGGGGGTGCAGCTCAAGGCGGTTCGGGTCGGGCAGCACCGCGTCGCTCAATGGGTCGTGCCGCGCTACGGCGGCCGACAGGTCGGTCAGTGGCTGCAGTTCGCGCTGGAGGCGCCAGCGCAGCCACAGCGCGAAGACCAGGCCCACCAGCAAGGCGCTGGCGATCACGTTCACTGCGACTTCGGCGAGGGCTTCGAGGCGTTCGGCGCGAGACTGCGCAACGTAGAGGATCGAGCCATCGTCCAGGCGGTGACCATAGAGCCGCCAGGCCCTGCCGTCTCCCAGGGAATGGCCGTAGCCGATGCGGGGCTCCCCCACCCAGGCGGCGCCGGGGGCCACCGGCGAGCGCGCCCGCAGGTGCCCGGCCGGGTCTACCCACTGCCAAGCATAGCGGTTGTCGTCGCTGGTCCCCGGCGTGGGCGCAGGCACCCAGATGCCGTCTGCGGACAGCTCGTCCGCGGCCGGCAAAAGGCCGACCAGCACCTCGGCCGAGGTAGCCAGCGTGTCGTCAAGCAGCTCGTCCACCTCATGTCGCAGGGTGAACCACACCGCTGCGCTGGCCAGCACGGCCCAGGCCAGCGACAGGCCCACCAGCGTGGACACCAGCCGAGAGCGGATGGAAGGAGCGGGCTTCATGTGTTCAGGCGGTAGCCCAGACCCCGCACAGTGTCGATGAGGCTGCGGCCCAGCTTGCGGCGCAGATGGGACACATGCACCTCCAGGGCATTGCTGTGCACCTCGGCCTCGTGGGCAAACACCAGCGCATCCAGCTCAGCCTTGGGCACGATGCGCCCGGCGCGAAGGGCTAGCGCCTCCAGCACGGCCCACTCGCGCGCGGTGAGTTCGACCGCCAGGCCTTGGCACTCGACCCGGCGGGCGCCCAGGTTGATGACCACATGGCCGCAACGCAACTGCTCGCCAGTCAGGCCCTGCGTGCGGCGACTCACGGCACGCAGCCGGGCCAGCAGTTCCTCGGGATCGAAGGGCTTGACGAGGTAGTCGTCGGCGCCGCTGTCCAGGCCCTCGATGCGTTCATGCAGCCGGTCGCGTGCCGTGAGCACCAGGGCCGGTGTGGTGCGCCCCTGCTGGCGCCGCCGCCGCAGCCAGTCCAGCCCCGAGCCGTCGGGCAACTGCCAGTCGATCAGCCAGGCGTCGTAGGGCTCGCCGGCCAGCAGTTCGGCCTGGTCGATGCGCATCGCCCAGTCCACGCCATGGCCCAGCGCGCGCAGGTAGTCGCGCAGACCGCCACCCAGCAGAGGGTCGTCTTCAATCAGCAGCAGGCGCATCGGATCCGGCGGATGGTTTCCAGCACGCAGGCTACCACGGCCCGACCCACCCGGACGTCCGGCCTTCAGGCTGGCTTCAGATGAGCGAGCTGCAATCGCGGGATGCCTCGTCCTGATCGATTGCCGCAAACACCGCAGGCGCGTGCCCGCTGGAGCTGTCCGCCCGAAGTGCTGATCCTGGGCCTGAGCCTGTGGTTGCTGGCGGTGGATCATCAGCGCTTCTTCATGCTCGTTTCCGAACATGCGGGGCCCGGTCGCGCAGCGTTGATGGTGGCGCTGTCGGTGGCGCTGGTGGCATTGAACGCGCTGCTGCTGGCGGTGCTGGCCCCCGGCCGTCTGCTGCGCCCCGTGGCGGTGGTGCTTGTGGTGGTGGCCGCTCTCTCGAGCTACTTCAGCGATCGCTATGGCGTCTACCTCGACCCGTCCATGCTGCGCAATGTCCTGCACACCCAGCCCGCCGAGGCCCGGGAACTGCTGGGTGGAGCCCTCGCCTGGCACCTGCTGTGGCACGCCGGGCCGCCCTTGGCGGTGCTGGCGCTGCTGCCGGTGCGCCCGCGCCCCTGGCTTCGCGCCCTGGTGTGGCGGTCCGGGCTGGCAGTGGGCTCGGTCGGGGTGCTGGTGCTGGCCGTGCTGATGAGCTTCCAGCCACTCGCGTCGCTGATGCGCAACCACAAGGAGTTGCGCTACCTGCTGAGCCCGTCGGCAGCGCTGTGGTCCACCGCCCGCGTGCTGTCCTTCGACGCCCAGGCGGCCGCCGGGCCGCGGCAGGCCGTCGGCCTGGACGCCACCCGCATCCGCCCTGCGCCTGACCGCGCTCAGCTGCTCGTGATCGTGGTGGGCGAAACCGCGAGGGCTGCGAACTGGGGGCTGAACGGCTACGCCCGGCAGACCACCCCCGGCCTGGCGGAGCGCGGTGTGATCAATTTCGCGGAGGTGCACAGCTGCGGGACCAACACCGAGGTGTCGGTGCCCTGCCTGTTTGCACCGGTGGGGCGGCGCGACTATGACGAAGCCCGCATCCGTCGCAGCGAATCGCTGCTGCATGTGCTTGTGCGGGCGGGCATTGGCGTGCAGTGGGTCGACAACCAGACCGGCTGCAAGGGGGTGTGCGAGGGGCTGCCGACGACGACGGTGGAGGAACTGCATCCCGTCGGGTTGTGCGAGGGCGGACGTTGCCTGGATGAAGGCCTGCTGGCCGGGCTTGACGAGCGGCTGACGCGGCTGCACGGCCAGCAGGTGCTGGTGCTGCACATGCTGGGCAACCACGGCCCGTCCTACTTCCGCCGCTACCCCGAGGCCTTTGCGCGGTTCCAGCCCGCATGCCGCGAGGACGAGTTGCAGCGCTGCTCGCGCGAGGCCATCGTCAATGCCTATGACAATGCCCTGCTCTACACGGACCATGTGCTCAGCCGCCTGATCGATACCCTGGCGACCCATGCCGATCGCGTGGACAGCGCCATGCTCTACGTGTCGGATCACGGCGAATCACTGGGGGAGTCAGGGCTGTACCTGCACGGCCTGCCCTATGCCATGGCGCCGGCCGAGCAGACCCGCGTGCCGATGGTGATGTGGCTCTCGCCGGGCTACGCTCGGGCTTCAGGTCTGGACACGGGCTGCCTGGCCCGCCGCGCAGCGCAGCCCGCCCAGCATGACCATGTGTTCCATACCGTGCTGGCGCTGACGGGTGTGGGAACGGCCTTGTACGAACCGACATGGGACCTGACGCGGGGGTGCCGCCGGAGCCCGGACCCTGTGCTGGCAGGCGAGGCTCGATGACCGGGCGGCGGGCGTGGGTTGCCCTGGCGGTGGCCGCGCTGCTCATTCTTGTGTGGGAGGGCAGCAGAGGCGACCTGTGGGTGGCCCGTGCGGTTGGTTCCGCCGACGGGTTCCATTGGCGTGGTCAAGTCCTGTTCCGCGACATCCTTCATGACGGCGGGCGCTGGTTGTCCGCAGTGACTCTGGGGGCCTGGGCGCTCTGGGCGGCTGGAATCGGCGAAGCGTCTGACGGCCCGCGCCGCGGCGAACGCTGGCGAGCCTGGGGCCTCACGGTCGCCCTGTTGCTCCTGGTACCGGCAGTGAAGCGGCTGAGCCTGGCCAGCTGCCCCTGGGATCTGGCGCTTTTTGGCGGCACCGCACGATACCTGTCGCATTGGGTCTTGTGGTGGCCCGGAGCCGGCGATGGCGGCCCCGGGCATTGCTTCCCAGCAGGGCATGCCACCTCGGCCTTTGCCTTCCTGCCCGGTGTGTGGTTGTGGTGGCAGCACGACCGGCGCAAGGCCATGGCATGGGGTGCTGCCGTGCTCGCCGCCGGCGTGCTCGTGTCCCTGGCCCAGACGGTTCGTGGCGCGCACTTCGTGAGCCACAACCTGTGGACGGCCTGGATCTGCTGGGCCGGTTGCGCAAGTGTTGCACCCCGCTGGCTCATGGTCAGCCGGCGCGCGCCGCGGCTTGAACCACAATGGCGGCATGCCCGCCCAATTCCTCAGACGACTGACCGGACGTGATCGCACGCGGCGGGCCAACCGGCAGCTCGGGCTGATCCTGGCCTTCGTGGCGGGTGGCATCAACGCCGGGGGCTTCCTGGCGGTGCACCGCTACACCTCGCACATGACGGGCATCGTCTCGGCCATTGCCGACGACCTGGTGCTGGGGCAGCTCACGCTGGTGTTGGGCGGGCTTGTGTCGGTGGCGGCCTTTATCGCAGGGGCGGCCGCCACGGCGCTGCTGATCAACTGGGCGCGTCGTCGCCAGATGCACAGCGAGTACGCGCTGTCGCTGCTGCTCGAAGCCGTTCTGTTGCTGGTGTTCGGATTGCTTGGCGCCAACCTCGCCTTGCACACCGGGCTGATGGTGCCGGCCACGGTGCTGCTGCTGTGTTTCGTGATGGGCCTGCAGAATGCGGTGGTCACGAAGATCTCGCAGGCGGAGATCCGCACCACCCACATGACAGGCATCGTGACAGATCTGGGCATCGAGTTGGGCCGGCTGCTCTACTGGAACCGCTCGGAGCAGGCCAACGCGCAGCATTTCGTGCGTGCCAACCGCGACCGGCTCAAGGTGCATGCGGCGGTGCTGTTCGCCTTCCTGGGTGGCGGCATCGTCGGCGCGTCGGCCTTCAAGTCGCTGGGCTTCAGTGCCGCGGTGCCGTTTGCCGTCGTGCTGGTGGTGATGGCGCTGCTGCCGGTGCTGGACGACCTGCGCGGTCTGGGGGCGCCCGGCAGCGCCTCCTAGTCGGAGGCCGCGCGAAACGGCATCACATGCACCAGCTCCAGGTCGAGCCGGATGCCCAGCACGGCGCCGGGTGCGAGCCCCACCCGGCGCGGGCCGGCCACGCTGAGTTTGAGATCCACGCCTGGCAGATCGGCCAGTTCGCACACCACGAGGCTGATTTCGCCGAGGTGGCGCGCCTCGCGCACGGTGGCTCGCCAGGCGTCGGCCCCAGCGGCGTGGGGGTCGAGCAGGTGCAGGCCTTCGCTGCTGATGACCCAGTGCACGGCCTGGCCGGCCGTGATCTTGCCCTTGTCGCGCACGCGAAGGCGGGGGCCCTCGCCGGGTGCGGCTCCCGGGGCCAGCCAGCACAGCCAGCCCCAACCGGGCTCGGCCGAGGGGCCCAACCATTGACCCTGGAAGCGGTTTTGCAGACCGACCAAGTCGGCCACGCGCGCATTGCGCGGGGCCCGGTGGATGGCAGCGGGGCTGCCCTGCTGGAGCACATGGCCGGCGTCCATCACGACGAGTTGATCGGCCAGCAACCGGGCTTCCTGCAGGTCGTGGGTGACCAGCACGATGGGGATGGACAGTTCGCGTCGCAGGTCGGCCAGCAAGGTGTACAGACCCTGGCGGTTCATCTGATCCACGGCCGAGAAGGGCTCGTCCAGCAGCAGCAGCTTCGGCTCGCGCGCCAGGGCGCGGGCGATGGCCACGCGTTGCTGCTGGCCGCCTGACAAGGCGGCGGGACGGCGCGTATGCAGCGTGGGCTCCAGGCGCATGTGCGAGAGCCAGTCGCGCGCTCGCGCGCGGCGTGTCGCACGCGGAAGGTGCAGCAGCGACAGGGCCACGTTGTCCACGGCGTCCAGGTGCGGCATGAGTGCGTAGTGCTGGAACACCACACCCACATGGCGGTCCTGAGCGGGGCGAAAGATTCCGGCGGTGGTGTCGCACCAGACCTCGTTGCCCACCTGCACGCGTCCGTGCGCGGGCCGCATCAGACCGGCCAACACACGCAGCATCGAGGTTTTGCCGGCCCCTGAGGGGCCCACCAGGGCGGTCAACTCGCCGGCGGCGCAGCCGAAGCGGCCGTGAAGCGGCATCGGTTGTGCCTGTGCGACATCGACGAACAGGGCTGCGTTCATCGCTTGACCACCAGCCGCGCCGAGGCGAAGAAGGAGGCGGCCACCGCACCCAGCGAGAACAGCAACAGCACCAGGGCCATCTGGTCGGCGCTGCGCAGGTCGAAGGCCTGGACGCGATCATAGATGGAGATGGCGATGGTCTTCGTCTCGCCCGGGATGCTGCCGCCCACCATCAGCACCACGCCGAACTCGCCCAGGGTGTGCACGAAGGTCAGCACCATCGCCGAGAGCACGCCCGGCCAGGCCAGCGGCAGCTCGATGCGCCAGAAGGTCTGCCAGCCCGACAGGCCGCTCACCGCGGCCGCTTCGGCCAGGTTGCGCGGGATGGCCTCGAAGGCGCGCTGCACCGGCTGAACCATGAAGGGGATGTTGAAGACCACCGAGGCGACGAGCAGGCCGGCGAAGTTGAAGGTCAGGCGGATGTCGAAGTGTTCGGCCAGCCAGCGCCCCAGCGGCGAGGCCCCGCCCAGCGACACCAGCAGGTAGTAGCCCAGCACGGTGGGCGGCAGCACCAGGGGCAGCACCACCGCGGCTTCGATCCAGGCCTTGCCGAGCAGGCGGGTGCGGGCCAGCCAGCGGCCCAGCCACAGCCCCAGCGGCAGCAGCACGGCCAGCGTGGCGGTGGCCAGCTCCAGCGAGAGGACGAGGGCTTGCCAGTCCATCATTCGCGAGGCGTCTGGAAGCCGTAGCGGGCCATGATGGCTTGCGCCGCCGGCGTGGTCAGGTAGTCGTAGAAGGCCTGCAGGGCCGGCGGGGCGTCCTTCATCAGCACCATGCGCTGGCGCAGCGGCTGGTGCCATGTCGGGTCGATGAGATCGAAGCGCCCGAGCTGTGCCACCGAGGGAGCCAGTGCGAGCGACTGGGCCACGATGCCGCCTTGAGTCGAGCCCGAGGTGGCGAACTGCACGGCCTGGGAGATGTTTTCGCCAAAGACGAGATGCGGCCGGATGGCCGCCCACAACCCAGCATGTTCGAGCGCCTCCTTCGCGCGAGCGCCGTAGGGGGCATGCTCGGGGTTGGCGATGGCCAAGCGCTTCAGACGGCCGTCCTTCAGCGCTGCAGCCAGATCTTGCAACCGGCCGTCGGCCTTCAACGGCGAGCCGTGCGGCACCAGGATGCCGATGCGGCCCAGGGCGTACAGGCGCCCGCGGTCGCGCGTGCGGCCGGCATCGGCCAGCTTGAAGACGAAGTCTTCGTCGGCCGACATGAACATCTGGAAAGGCGCGCCGTGCAGGATTTGCGAGTAGAAGTTGCCAGAGGAACCGAACACCAGGCGCAGCTTGTGCCCGGTGTCGCGCTCGAACTGGGCCGCGATGTCCTCGACGGCGAACTTCAGGTCCGACGCGGCGGCCAGGGTGGGGGGCGTCTGGGCGCGCACGGCAGGCAGCAGGCTCAGACCGAGCAGGCCCAGCAGGCCGCGGCGCACAAGGCTGACAGGATCCATGACGATGTAGCTGGGTGAGCCCATAAGCCTACCTCAGGGGGGCGGTGGCGGCCTGCCGCGCCATCCATTCAGCCCAGTGGTCGATGCAAGCGCGCACCTTGGGCAGGCGGTGGCGCTCGCGCAGCATCACCGCATACATCGGCACGGGTTCGCTGGAGAACACGCCAGGCAACACCGGCACCAGCCGGCCCTGGGCCACGCGCGGCAAGGCCACCAGGTCGGTGAGGCGAGAGATGCCGGCGCCGGCCTCCACCAACGCCACCATCGCAGCGGTGTTGTCCACGCGCGTGTGGCCCTGGGCCATGAAATGCCGCTCGGTGCGGCCCTCGCGCCAGGCCCATTCGTTCAGGGAGGCCGGTGTGCTGTAGGTGACCAGGCGGTGCTGCTGCAGCTCGTCCGGGTGGCGCGGCATGCCGAAGCGCTCGACATAGGCGGGCGAGGCATACAGGCTGCGGGTGAGCTGGCCGATCCGCCGTGCCACCACGGCTTCGCTGTGGGGCGTGCCGGTGCGGATGGCCACGTCGATGCCTTCGCGAGCCATGTCGATGATGCGGTCGTCGGCCGCGATGTCCACGCGCAGCTGCGGGTAGTGGTCGTACAGGCTGGGCAGCGAGGGAGCGATCACGTCCTGGGCCAGCACTGCGCTGACGCTCACGCGCACCCAGCCGCTGGGACGGCCGAGCTTGCCTCCTAGATCGGCCTGCAGCTCGGCCTGGATGTCGAGCAGGCGCCGCGCCTGGGCGAGGAAGGCATCACCTTCGTCGGTGAGGCTCAAGCCGTGGGTGTTGCGATGCATCAGCCTCGCGGCGCAGGCCGCTTCCAGCCGTGCCAGCGCACGCGTGACCTGGCTGACGGGCACGTTGCGCTCGCGCGCCGCGGCCGACAGCGTGCCCAGCGCGGCAATGCGCACGAACAGGGCCACGTCGTCCAGATGCAGGTTCATGCAGGGAGATGCTGCGTTGGTTTTGCTGATTTTGCAATACCAAGTGGCAAGAAGTGCCGTTTCGCAGGGGCTATTGAGCGCCTAGAGTGGTTTCACAGTGATTTCTTCGTTCCTGGAGCCTGTGATGAACGACCCCTTATGGACCCCCGAACGCCTGGCGCTCGCTCACGATCAAGCCCATGCCGAGGTGCAACGGCTGCGCCTGCAGGCGCTGGACGATTTCTGGCGCACGACCGACGCCTTGCTGGCCGAGCCGAGCCGTCGGGCGCTGCGTACGGCCGAGCGGCTGCGCCATCGCCTCATGCGCCACCGGCGATGGCGCGAGCAGCCCTGAACGACGACGCCCCGCACAGGGGCGGGGCGTGCCGGGACGGCGGTCGGGACGGATTTACTGCTGGATGGCCTCGACCTGGATCACCAGGCGCACCTGGTCCTGAAAGCCCATGTTCAGGCCCCAGTCCATGCCCCACTGGCTGCGGGCGATGGTGGTTTCGAAGTCGCCGCCGCACACCTCGCGCTTGAGCATGGGATGCTGCGTGCAGTTGAAACGCTTGGCCTTGAGCACCACCGGCTGGGTCTTGCCCAGCATCGTGAGCGTGCCGGCCACCTCGGAGACTTTGTCCCCGTCGAAGCTGAACTTGTCGGCCACGAACTTCGCGCTGGGAAACTCGGCGGTGTTGAAGAAGTCCTTGCTCTGCAGGTGACGGTTGAACTGTGCCGTGCCGGTGTTGATCGAGTTCATGTCGATGGTCAGCTCCACCTTGCCGGTCTTGGCCGCGCGGTCGAACTGCACGGTGCCTTCTTTCTTGTCGAAGCGGCCGCGGTTGGTGCTCACGCCCAGATGGTCGATCTCGAAGGTCACGAAGGTGTGATTCGGGTCGATCGCGTAGGTGGCGGCCTGGGCCGCGAAGGCCGGGGCCAGCAGGGCCGTGGCCAGAGTGCTGACGAGCAGGGTCTTGTGCATGGGTTCTCCTAGGGGTGAAGGGGGCAAGCGAATGTGGAAACGGTGGATCACAACGCCGGCACGCCGGTCAGCGCGAGCTTGAAGCGCACCTGCACATCGTTGGCCACCATCGAGGTGTCGGCCCACTCGCCGTCACCAATCTTGAAGGCCAAGCGTTGCAGTGTGAACTGGCCGGTGGCCGTGGTCGTGCCACCGGCCTGGGTCAGGGCGACGGGCACCACGACGTCGCGGGCCGTGCCCTTGAGGCTGAGCTGGCCGGCCACCTCGAAGCGCCCGCCTCCCAGCGCCTTGATGCTGCGCGAGACGAAGCGGGCCTGCGGGAACCGGGCGGTGTGGAACCAATCGGGCTTGACCAGTTCGGCCTCGACCTCGGCCACGCCCAGGCTGGCGCTGGCGAGATCGACGGTGAAGTCGATGCGCCCGGCTTCGGGCTTTTTGGGGTCGAAGGCCACCTGGGCCTCGAAGCGCTTGAAGCGACCCTCGACCGGCACGCCGAGCTGACGGCTGGTGAAGACGATCTCGCTTTGCGCCGGCACGAGCTTCTGTTGTGCAAAGGCGGGAGCCATCATCAGCAGCGTGGCGGCCACCAGCGGCCAGGTCAGGGTCTTGAGCATGGAGCAGTCCTCAGTGGGGGGTCAGCGGCCGAACCACATGCGCGACAGCAGCCCGTCGCGGTCGATGAGCTGGTGCTTCAGCGCACCCAGCACGTGCAGCACGATCAAGGCGGCCAGGGTGTAGGCCAGGGCACCGTGCCAGGGCTTGAGCGTCTCGGCCAGTGCGCGGTCGGTCGGCACGAAGTCGGGCAGGGGCAGGACGCCGAAGAGCACGACGGGGAAGCCCGCCGCCGAGCTGTAGGCCCAGCCCATCAGCGGCACCGCGAAGAACAGCAGGTACAGCGCGAGGTGCGTGCCATGGTGCGCGACGCGCTGCCAGGCCGGCATGTGGCGCAGCACCTGCGGTGGCAGGGCGGGCGGGCGGTGGGTCAGGCGCCACCACAGGCGCAGCGCCGACAGGGCCAAGATGACGATGCCCGCCCACTTGTGCCAGTTGTACAGCTTGAGCCGCGACGGCGACATCGGCAGGCCGGTCATGTACAGGCCCAAGGCGAGCATGCCCAGCAGGCCCAGGGCCAGCACCCAGTGCAAGGTGACGGCAGTGGCGGTGTAGCGGTCCGAAGCGGCAGGCATGGGGGTGGGTCGAGGGCGGCGCAAGACACCAGGCAATGAGCGTGAAGCATAGAGCGCAAGCTGGGCCGGAGGTTCACCGAGCTTCACGGCAACGTTCGAAGGCTTTGAAACGAATCGTGTCTTCCCTGCGCCCGCTGCGCCTGGGCCGGGCGACAATCGCGGCCCATGGAACGCATGAAGTCTGCGAGGTGGCGTGGTGGCTTGGCTGCAGTGGCCTGGCTGGCGGCCGGCGGTGCGGTGGCCGACACCCCCTTGGTCTCGCCCGAGTCGCCGGCCTCGGGGCTGGCGGCCTGTGCCGCGTTGTCCGACGACCGCGAGCGTCTGGCCTGTTACGACCGCTGGGCCGGGCGTCCCCTGCCGGCCGGGCAGACCCTGCCCAGCGCCGCACCGGCGGCCGCGCCGTCCGCAGGGGGGAGCGCTGCCGAGGCTGCGCTCAGCGGTGCATCTGCGTCGGCCACGCCGGGCACGGGCCTGTGGTCCCGCTACTGGGAGCTCGAGCGCGCCGACAAACGCGGCACCTTCCGCTTCCAGACCTACCGCCCCAACTTCTTGCTGCCAGTGCACCACACCAGCCGCGTCAACCAGAACCCTTCCAGCCCCACACGTCCCAGCCCCGACAACCTGCCGGACTACCGACACCTGGGCGCGAAGCTGCAACTGTCGATCCGCACCAAGCTGTTCGAAGGACTGCTGCTGCCCGAAGGCGACCTGTGGTTCGGCTACACGCAGCAGTCGCTGTGGCAAGTGTGGAACCCGCGCGAGTCGGCCCCCTTTCGCAGCACGGACTATGAACCCGAGCTGATCTACGTGGCCCCGGTGCCCGGGCCGCTGCGCCACCTGCCCGGGGGCTGGCAGTGGCGCATGGCGCAACTGGGCCTGTCACACCAGTCGAACGGGCAGGCCGAACCGCTGTCACGTTCGTGGAACCGCGTCTACCTGGGCGCCGGCCTGGAGCGCGGCGAGGTTGGCCTGCTGGCGCGTGTGCTGCGCCGCCTGCCCGAGTCGTCGGACGACGACGACAACCCCGACCTCACGCGCTACCGCGGCCGCGCCGACCTGGCCCTGACCTGGGTGCCCGGCCGGGCGACGGCCTCGCTGCTGTACCGCAGCAACCTGCGCGAGATCGACCGCGGCGCGCTGCAACTGGACTGGACCTACCCGGTGGACCCCTCGAACCCGAGGGGCTTGCGCTGGTACGTGCAGCTCTTCCACGGCTACGGCGAGACGCTGCTGGACTACAACGTGCGCCAAACCAGCCTGGGTCTGGGGCTGACGCTGTTCGAGTTCTGACGGGCTGGGTGGGGCGTTGCCGATGGGGGCCGTCGTGGGGTCAGACTTGGGTGCCGGCAGGAGGCGGCTGCCACAACGGCCGGGCCGCGGCGTCCCAGGTGTCGTGCAAACCAGCCGGCAGCAGGCGGCGGCGCAGCAGAAAGTCGAGCGTGACCAGGGCGGCGTCAGTGGTCATCGCCTCGGTGCCGAGCAGATCCACCACCTCGTCCAGGGGCATCAGCCGGTGCTCGGCCACCTCGCCGTCCAAGTTGTGTGGCACCAGGCCCCGCGGCAGCTCCAGGTCGTAGACATAGACTTGTTCGTTTTGCACCCCTTCGGGCACGTCGCGCAGCAGGTGCACGATGCGCCCGGGCGTGGCGCGCCGCGCGGTGGCCTCGGGCAGGCCTGACTCCTCCCAGCATTCGCGCACCAGCGCCCGGAAGGGGGTCTGTCCATAGGGCACGCCACCGGCCACCAGGTTGTCGAGCTTGCCCGGGTCGGTGGGCTTGGTCCAGGCCCTGCGGGCGATCCACAGGTGAGTGATCGCGCCGCCCGGAGCGCGTACATAGCCGTTGAGGTGGGCCGCGAAGGTCAGGGTGCCCCACACGCGGGCGGCCGCCCGTTCGATGCGGGCCAGCGGCGGCTCGTCGGCCGCCACGCTCACGCCGTAGGTCTCGTCGCGCCAGCCCGGCACCAGACCATGCTGGCGCAAGACCGCGTTGGTGCGCGCCAGGGCGAGGGAGCGCTGCTCCACGCTGTAGAGCCGGTCGTCCATCTGCACGGCATGTTCACCCACCTTCAGCCAGGGCGCACAGGTGGCCAGCACCGGCAGCAGCGCGCGAGCCACCGAGCCCACCGGCTCGCGGTAGATGAAGAAGGGCAGGCGTTGGCCGGGACGCAGCGCGCGTGCTGCCTCGATGGCGGGGCACCGGATGGAGACGGTCATCACCTCTCGAGTGTAGAGCGCCAACCGGGGCCCCCGCACCCCGCGCCCCGGGGATGGTCGCCAAACCGTCACGCAGGGGTCACCGCTTGGTCATGAGTCGTCTAGATGATCGTTCCTGTCGCGGCCCAAGCCGCTCGCAAGGAGAGCCTCATGACCGCTCTGGCCATCGATGTGCGCGAGCTGCGCAAGACCTTCGGTCCTCACGAGGCTCTCAAGGGCGTGAGCCTGAGTGTGCGCGAAGGCGAGATGGTGGCCTTGCTGGGCGCCTCGGGCTCGGGCAAGTCCACGATGATGCGCCACCTCTCGGGCCTGCAGCGGGGCGACGCCGGCAGTGTCTCGCGCATCGCCCTGCACGGCTGTGTGGTGCAGGAAGGAGGGCGCTGCAGCGCCGAGGTGCGTGCCATCCGGGCCGGCGTGGCCACCATCTTCCAGCAGTTCAACCTCGTCGATCGTCTGCCGGTGATGCACAACGTGCTGGCCGGCGCCCTTTACCGACTGCCGCTGTGGCGCACTCTGACCAAGCGCTTTCCGGCCGAGGAGCTGGCCCTGGCCTGGCAGGCCCTGCAGCGCGTGGGCATCGAGTGCTGCGCCTGGCAGCGCGCCAGCACGCTGTCGGGCGGCCAGCAGCAGCGTGCAGCCATCTCGCGGGCCATCGTGCAGCGCGCCCGCACGATCCTGGCCGACGAACCTATCGCTTCGCTCGACCCCGAGTCCAGCCGCCGCGTGATGGAGTTGCTGGCCGAGCTGAACCGCGAGGCCGGCGTGACCGTGCTGGTGAGCCTGCACCAGGTGGACTATGCCTTTGCCTACTGCCCGCGCACCATCGGACTGCGCCGCGGCGAGGTGGTCTATGACGGCCCCACGGCCGCTCTGAGCCGCGAGCGACTGAAGGACCTCTACGGCACGCAGAGCGACGAGCTCTTCGAGCGCGCGGTGCCGCCGCAGGCCGCGCCGACCGAACCCCATCGCCCGCTGGGCACGGCGCCTGCGCTGCAGGCGGCCTGAACCTACCCCCTTGACCGAGGAGACCCCACCATGCTGACCCGCCGCCACTTGGCCCTCACCACCCTGGCCGCCGCCCTGGCTCTCACCACCGCCGCCCAGGCCCAGACCCAGGAACTCGCCTTTGGCATCATTTCCACCGAGTCGTCGCAGAACCTGCGCCAGGCTTGGCAGCCCTTGCTCGATGACATGGGCCAGCGCCTGGGGATGAAGGTCACCGCCTTCTTCGCCACCGACTACGCCGGCATCATCGAAGCCATGCGCTTCAACAAGGTCCAGGTGGCCTGGTACGGCAACAAGTCGGCCATGGAAGCGGTGGACCGCGCCCAGGGTGAAGTCTTCGTGCAGACCATCGCGGTGGACGGCAGCGCCGGCTACTACTCGACGCTCGTGACGCACAAGGACAGCCCGCTGAACTCGCTGGACGACGTGATCAAGCAGCGCGCCAACCTCACGTTGGGCTTTGGCGACCCCAACTCCACCTCGGGCACTCTGGTGCCGGGCTACTACGCCTTTGCCCGCAACGGCGTGGACCCGATGAAGGACTTCAAGCGGGTGGTGCGTGCCAACCACGAGACCAACCTCCTGGCTGCGGCCAACAAGCAGGTCGACGTGGCCACCAACAACAACGAGAACATGGAGCGCCTGTTCAAGACCCAGCCGGCCAAGGCCAAGGACATCAAGGTGATCTGGCAGTCGCCGGTGATCCCGTCCGACCCCCTGGTGTGGCGCACCGACTTGGACGCCACCACCAAGGCCAAAGTGCGCGAGTTCTTCCTGGCCTATGGAAAGAACAGCGAGCGCGAGCTGAGCATCCTCAAGACCATCGGCTTCGGCGGCTTCAAGCCCTCGAGCAACGCCCAGCTCATTCCCATCCGCCAGCTGGAGCTGGCCCGCGAGCGCAGCCGCATCGAGGCCGACACGGCGATGTTGCCGGCCGACAAGGCGAAGAAGCTGCAGGAGATCGACGGCAAGCTGGCTGAGCTGGGCCGCCAGGTGGCTGCGGCCAACTGATTGCGGTCAACCGATGGGTGGACGATGAGTGCCGCCAACACCCTGCCGCCGCCGGCCCCGCGCCGCACGTGGTTCAACCTGCTGATGTGGGGCGGCCTGCTGGCGGTGCTGGCCGCCTCCTGGCGGGGCGCCGACATGCGCCCGATGGACCTGGTGCGCGACTCGGGCAACATGGCCGAGTACCTGCGGGGCTTCTTCCCGCCCGACTTCAGCGAGTGGCGCCACTACCTGCAGGAGCTCATCGTCACGCTGCAGATCGCCGTGTGGGGCACGGCGCTGGCGATCGCCTGCGCCGTGCCGCTGGGTCTGCTGGCGTCCAGCAACATCGCCCCGGCGTGGGTGCACCAGCCGGTGCGTCGCCTGATGGACGGCTGCCGCGCTATCAACGAGATGGTGTTCGCGCTGCTCTTCGTGGTGGCCGTGGGCCTGGGGCCCTTTGCCGGGGTGCTGGCGCTGTGGGTCCACACCACGGGCACGCTGGCCAAGCTCTTCAGCGAGGCGGTGGAGGCCATCGACCCGCAGCCGGTGGAAGGAATCCGCGCCACCGGCGCCAACGCGCTGGAGGAAATTGTCTACGGTGTGCTGCCCCAGGTGATGCCTCTGTGGATCTCGTATTCGCTCTACCGCTTCGAGGCCAACGTGCGCTCGGCCTCGGTGGTGGGCATGGTGGGCGCCGGGGGCATCGGCATGGTGCTGTGGGAGGTGATCCGCGGCTTCCAGTACGGCCAGACGGCGGCCGTCCTGCTCATGCTCATCGTGTCGGTGTCGGTCATCGACCTGCTGTCATCACAGTTGCGCAAGCGCCTGATCTGATAGCGGCACGACCGCTTTCGTGAGCCTGCCATGGACCACCCCGACCCACCCCTGATCGAACGCCTGGAAAAGCTTTACCTCACCCGCGGCCAGCGCCTGTACGCCGGCGCACACGCCGAGCGCGTGACGGCGCTGGAACATGCGCTGCAATGTGCCGAGCTCGCGGAATGGGCCAACGCCGACGAAAGCCTCGTGGCAGCAGCCTTCCTGCATGACGTGGGCCACCTGTTGCGAGACGACCCGGTGCCCGACCACGAGGACGACCAGCACGAGCTGCGTGCGCTGGAACTGCTGCACCCGGACTTTGGCGCGGCGGTGACCGAACCCATCCGCCTGCACGTGGCTGCCAAGCGCTACCTGTGCGCGCGCGACTCCGCCTATCTGTTGGGCCTGTCGCCGGCTTCGCGCCACTCTCTGCTGCTGCAAGGCGGCGTGATGACCGATGACGAGGCCCGGGCCTTTGAAACCTGTCCGCATGCGATAGCGGCCGTCCAACTGCGACGCTGGGACGACCTGGCCAAGACGCCGGGCCAGCGCACCCCGCCGCTGGGCTACTACCTGGGGCTGCTCGAATCGTTGCTGTCCCGCGAGCCGTCCGGCACGCGGCCGGACTCGTATCTGCTGGATGCGGCCTGATCAGAACAGGGCGTTGTCGATGGGGCCGCGGCCGGAGCTGGAGCGCTCTGGCAACGCCGAGAGGTTCAGGTACGAGCCGCTGTTGGAGGGCAATACCACCAGGGTGGCCACGGCACGCGAACCGAAGCCAACGGCGACATTCCCAGAGTCGTACAGCACGGTGCTTGTGTTGTTGGATGGTGTGATGCGGATGCGATGGCTCAGCTCGGCCAAGTCCGCAAGAGCGCTCAGGGTTTCATAGGCGGCGATGGTGAACGTCGGGGTCGCGGGCAGCGTGGTGGTCGATGCGGGGGTGAAGTAG
This sequence comes from Caldimonas sp., assembly GCF_046291045.1. Classification (GTDB taxonomy): domain Bacteria; phylum Pseudomonadota; class Gammaproteobacteria; order Burkholderiales; family Burkholderiaceae_C; genus Caldimonas. Next base: position 17,757 of record NZ_JBKBSL010000030.1, read on the forward strand.
ACGTTCAGACTGCCCACGCCCGGCGCGGCGTGGAAAACCCGCACGCGGATGCCAGCGGTCGGGCGATCATTGGTTTCCTCGAAGACCCGCAGCCGCGCCTGACCCACAGTGCCATAGGCCAGGACCGAGTAGAAGCGGTCCTTGACCAAGGTGGCTGTGGCAGTGGCCAGGTCGGTGGTCCCAGACTGCGCGCGCGAAGCGAAGGTGGCCGAGCCGGTCGTCAAGTCGTTGTAGCTGCTGACCCGGCCATAGGGTTCCAGTCCTACGTAGGCCGATGCCCCATCGATGCGGAAGTTCAGCGTGTCCGGCGACGCATTGGCAAAGCGCAACGTGGACACATCGGTTTCCATGCCTCCACCGCAAGCCGCCAGCCCCAAGGCGCCGGCGGCCGCTGTAGCGATCAGACCCACTCTCAGCGCCTGGCGCCTGGAAAATTTCCCATGATTCACGTCTGGTTCCTCTGGAATCTGAAGATGTGCATCATGCCAGCCTACTGGTCCAAGCGGACCTGCCCCAAGAGGCTGCGGTGACCGCTCGTCGGCCGGTTGCAACAAGGGGTGACTGGCGGCAACCGGGTCAGGCGACCCGGCGGCCTTCGCGGTAGACCTCGCGAACCCAGGGCTGGCCGTTCACCTCGGCCACGCGCACCAGGTCGCCGCGGTGGCCGATGGCGATCTGGCCGCGGTCGTGCAGGCCGCAGGCGCGGGCTGGGCCGTCGCTCACCACGGCCACGGCTTCGGGCAGCGAAAAGCCGCCGTTGCGTTGCAGGCACCAGGCCGCATGCAGCAGGCTGGCGGGCACGTAGTCGGACGACAGCGCGTCCAGCACGCCTTCGCGGGCCAGGTCCAGCGCGGCTACGTTGCCCGAGTGCGAGCCGCCACGCACGACGTTGGGTGCGCCGGCCACGGTGACCAGACCGAGGCCGTGCGCGCGCCGGGCGGCGGCCAGGGTGGTGGGGAACTCGCTCATCGTGGCGCCCAGCGCGGCGGCTTCATCGACGTGGTCTTCCAGGGTGTCGTCGTGAGTGGCCAAGGCGATGCCACGCTCGCGCGCATAGGCCGCAAACCAGTCGCGGTGGGGGCGGGCATAAAGGGCCTGGCGTTCGGGGGCGCGGCGAACCTCCTCTTCGAAGCGCGCATTGCTCCAACCGCGCTTGCCGGTGTAGTAGATGCGGGCTTGCTCGACGTCGGTCCACTGGCGCTGGCCAGGGGTGTGGTCCATCAGGGAGATGAGTTTCAGGCGCGCATGGTCCATGAAGGGCTCGAAGAGGCTGCGCGTGTTGTGCGCTGGCAGCTCGCAGCGCACGTGCAGGAAGTGCTGGGCGCGCAGCGCGCCGGCGGCTTCGAGCCGGTCGAGGGTGTCCAGCAGTTCGCGCTGGTCGCGGGCGCGGAAGCTTTCGTCGTGGGCGTCGCCCACCCCGAGCGCATCGAAGACGGTGGTGATGCCGGCGGCGGCCACTTCGGCGTCGTGCGCCAGCACGGCGGGCTGCGCCGGGAAATGCACCTTGGGCCGGGGCATCAGGTGGCGCTCGAGGTTGTCGGTGTGCACCTCCACCAGGCCGGGCAGCAGGAGGTCGCCTTCGCAGTCGAGGGCCCCGGGCACGGCCGTGGCGCCCGCCTCCACGGCGGTGATGCGGCCGTCGCGCACCTGCACGCTGCCGTGCAGCACTTCGCCGAGCAGCACCAGGCGGGCGTTGGTGAAGGTCTGTTCACGCATGGGCAGGTTCGGGTTCAGAAGGCGATCTGGCGGGTGGCGACGGCGTCGCGCACCTCTTCGTCATGGAAGATGCCGACGATGGCTGCGCCGCGCTGGCGGGCCTCGCGGATCAATTCGACCACAACCTGGCGGTTGGCCGCATCGAGCGAGGCCGTCGGCTCGTCGAGCAGCAGCACCGGCGTGGGCAGGATGAAGCCGCGCGCGATGTTCACGCGCTGCTGCTCGCCCCCCGAGAAGGTGGCCGGCGGCAAAGGCCAGAGGCTTTCGGGAAGGCGTAGCCGTGCGAGCAGGGCGGCGGCCTGCTCGCGGGCCTGGCGGACCTGGGCCTCGAAGCGGCGGTCGTCCAGCGGGTCGTCGTCGGTGGGGGGCGGCGTGCGGGCCCACTGGGCCTCGAGTGCACGCTCGGCCACCACGTCGAGCGCACTGACCCGCGGCACGGCGCGCAGGAACTGGCTCACGTAGCTGACGGATTCGCGCCGCAGGGCCTGCACGGTGCGCGGGGCGGCCGTCGTGAGGCAGTGCTCGCGTCCGCCCGCGCGCAGGTGGATTTCGCCGGCCTCGCAGCCGTAGTTGCCGTGCAGGCATTTCATGAGCGTGGACTTGCCGCGCCCTGAGGCGCCGACCAGGGCCACGCATTCGCCGGCAAAGACTTCGAGGTCGAGGCCGTCGAGCACGGGCAGCTGCACGCCGTCGCGCAGGTGCAGGGTGAAGGTCTTGCGCAGCGCGCGCACTTCGATGACGGGCAGGGGGTGGGGGTCGTGCTTCATCCTTGGCTCCACAGATCAAGGCGCGACCACCGAGGACACCAGCAGCTGGGTGTAGGCGTGCTGGGGGTCGTCGAGCACACGGTCGGTCAGGCCGTGCTCCACCACGCGGCCGCCGCGCATCACCAGCGTGCGGTGGGCCAGCAGGCGGGCCACGCCCAGGTCGTGCGTCACGATGATGGCCGCCAGGTGCAGCCGCCCCACCAGCAGGCGGATGAGGTCCAGCAGGCGGGCCTGGACCGACACGTCCAGCCCCGAGGTGGGCTCGTCCATCAGCACCAGGCGCGGGCGGGTGACGAGGTTGCGGGCGATCTGCAGGCGCTGGCGCATGCCGCCCGAGAACTCGCGCGGCAGGTCGTCCAGGCGGGTGGCGTCCAGCTCCACCCGGCCCATCCACTGCGTGGCCTGTTCGCGAAGATGGCCGTAGTGCCGTGTCCCCAGTCCCATCAGCCGCTCGCCGATGTTGGCGCCGGCGCTCACACCCATGCGCAGGCCGCGGGTGGGGTCTTGTTCCACGAAGCCCCATTCGGTGCGCGCCAGGCGGCGCAGGCGGGCTTCGCTCAGCGCGTGCACGTCCACCCAGTCGCCCCCGGCGCAGCGGTAGTGCACCTGGCCTTCATTGGGCGCCAGCTGGCCGGCCAGCAGGCGCAGCAGGGTCGATTTGCCCGAGCCGGATTCGCCCACGATGGCCAGCACTTCGCCGGGATGGAGTTCGAAGCTGGCCTCGCGCACGGCCCACAGGCGGTCGAAACGGCGGCCCAGGGCCTGCACGCGCAGCAGGGGATGGTCGGTGTGCGGGTCAGTCATCGAGGGTCACCGAAAAGCTGTAGCCATGGCGCTGGAGTCCCAGGCTCTCGTAGAAGGCATGGGCCTTTTCGCGTATGGCGTTGGCCGACAGCGCGAGCTTGTAGCAGCCGCGGGCCCGGGCGTGGTCCATCGCGTGGTGGATGAGGGCGCGGCCGATGCCGCGGCCCTGGGCCTCGGGGTGAACGGCCACGTCTTCCACCAGGGCCGAGGGCGCGCAGCCATGGGCGAGGTTGTCGAGCACGGCCACTGCCAGGGTGCCCAGCACTCGATCGCCTTCGAGGGCCACGAGCACGCGGTAGTCGGGGTAAGTGGCCATGCGCGCGAAGGTGGCGCAGGCGAGAGCGAGGTCGTTGTCGCCCGGGGTATCGAGGCCGGCGGCTTCATACAGGCCGAGAATGTCGGGCAGGTCGTCCTCGTTGGCAGAGCGGATCCGGATCATGCGGGCCTTTCCTTCTGTTCACGGCACCAGTCGGTGTCGGAGCAGGTCCACATCGTCTGACCATCGTCCAGCACCACCTCGTCAAGGTAGCTGGTGGTGCAGCCGCACTGCGCGCAGGCGTGGCCGGGGTGTTCCACGCGGAAGGGGTGGTCCTCGAAGTCCAGGCTCTTCACGCAGGTGTAGGGCGGCACGGCGTACAGGCGCTTTTCTCGCCCGGCGCCGAAGAGCTGCAGCGCCGGGCAGCGGTCCATCTTGGGGTTGTCGAACTTGGGGATGGGCGAGGGCGACATCACGTAGCGGCCGTTCACCAGGACGGGATAGTCGTAGGTGGTCTCGATGCGGCCCCAGTGCGCGATGTCCTCGTAGAGCTTCACGTTCATCAGGCCGTACTCCTGGTGGGCGTGCAGCTTGAGCGTCTCGCCGCGGTTGGCCTCTAGACGGTACAGCGGCTCGGGCTGGGGCACCTGGTAGACGAGGATCTGGGATTCGGTGAGCGGGGCCTCAGGGATGCGGTGGCGGGTCTGGATGATCGTGGCTTCGCGGGTGCGCTCGGTGGTGGCCACGCCGGTGGTGCGCGCGAAGAAGCGGCGGATGTTGACCGCGTTGGTGGTGTCGTCGCTGCCTTGGTCGATGACCTTGAGCACATCGGAGCGGCCGATGATGGCGGCCGTCACCTGGATGCCGCCGGTACCCCAGCCATAGGCCAGCGGCATCTCGCGCGAGCCGAAGGGCACCTGGTGGCCGGGAAGGGCCACGGCCTTGAGCAGGGCGCGGCGGATCATGCGCTTGGTGGCTTCGTCGAGGTAGGCAAAGCTGTAGCCGACCAGCGGCTCGGTAGTCGGGGGCAGGGTGCGGGCGTTCATGGAGCGACGACCTCGGCATCGGTCCGAGACAGGGGCTCGGGCGCCGGCTCGGCTGCGGTGTGTGTTGCCTGGGCCTGGCGCAGGGCGCGGATGAGCTGCAGTTCGCTTTCGAAGGTCACATAGTGCGGCAGCTTCAGGTGCTGCACGAAGCCGGAGGCTTCTAGGTTGTCGGAATGCGCCAGCGCGAACTCCTGATCCTGCACCGGGCTGGAAGCGTTCTCGCCGAACTCGTCGGCGCGCATGGCCCGATCCACCAGCGACATCGCCATGGCCTTGCGTTCGTTGTGGCCCAGCGTGAGACCGTAGCCGCGCGTGAACTGCGGCGCTACTTCGGCGCTGCCGGTGAACTGGTTGATCATCTGGCACTCGGTCAGCTCGACCTCGCCGATCTCGATCGCGAAGCCGAGTTCGTCGGGCACCACTTCCACCGCCACATGGCCGATGCGGATCTCCCCGGCAAAGGGATGGGTGTGCGCATAGCCCCTCTGGGTGGAGTAGCCCATGCCCAGCACCCAGCCTTCATCGCCCCGTGCCAGCATCTGCAACCGGGCCGTGCGCGGCAGCGGGTAGCTCGGCGGCGTGCGGGTGATGTCGGGCGGCTCGGGGTCGCCGGGCGAGGGGTGGGCCGGCTCGATGAGGCCTTGCGCCTCCAACTGCACGAGCGCGCTCGGGACGGTGTCCAGGGCGGCCGGGGTGGCCGTGTGGGCTTCCCCGGCCTCAGGCTGTGCAGGTTCGGCGTGGGCGAGGCTGAAGTCCAGCATGCGCTGGGTGTAGTCATAAGTGGGGCCCAGCACTTGGCCGCCGGGCACGTGCTTGAAGATGGCCGAGACGCGGCGCACGAGGCGCATGCGCGCGGTGTCCAGCGGTTCGCTGTGGGCCACGCGCGGCAGCGTGGTGCGATAGGCCCGCAGCAGGAAGACCGCCTCGATCACATCGCCTTGGGCCTGCTTGAGCGCCAGGGCCGCCAGCTCCGGGTCCCACAACGAAGCCTCGGCCATGGTGCGATCGACCAACAGGCCGAGCTGTTCGCGGATCTGTGCCAGCGACAGGCCCGGCACTGCCGGGTCGCCGCGTCGGGCAGCCTCCAGCAGGCGATAGGAGGCCTCGATGGCGCGTTCACCTCCCTTGACGGCGATGTACACGCTTCAGCTCCTCGGGTCGACCGGCGCCCAGCCCGGGTCGATTTCGATGCGGGTGGAGCGTGGCAGTGCAGCCATGCGGTCGCCGCAGGTGAAGAGGACGTCGATGCCGCGGGGGAAGTGCTCCTCCAGGGCCTGGCGTGCGAGCCAGAACGCGCGGCTGAGGCCGCCCACGGCCAGACCGTGGGCAAACTGGATGCCCGGGCCCGTCAAGCGCACCCAGGGTGTGGGATCGGCCTCGGGGCGGGACAGGGGCTGGTTCACGAATCCTTGCGCGTCTTCTTCCAAGGCTCGCAGCGTGGCGGCCTCGATCACCAGGGTGGCGCCGTGGTGTGGTGTTTCGTCTTCCCCCAGCGGCAGGGCGGCCAGCAGGGCTTCAGGCCGCTGTGCGGCTAGGGTGAAGGCAAAGTCCGCGTCGGCGGGGGTAGCGGCTTCGACCAGACCGGTGTGGAAGCGGCCGAAGGCTCGCCAGGCGGCCAGCGTGGTGGGCGGGCACAGGCCCTCGCCCCAGTGCACCCGCGTGTCGGCATCGGTGAGCGTGAGCAGCACAGCGGCCAGGGCAGGACTCAGGCCGTCGGGATGACGCAGGCCCCGCAGCAGTTCGGCCGGCAGCACCTGCACCCGCCCCGGGCGCGCCATGGCTTCGAGCACGGCGCGGAAGCAGGCCTGGCTGTCATGGGCCGTGTGAGCGAAGCCGCGCGGCAGATCGGCCAGGGCCACAGGAGCAGGCGTCGCAATCATGGGGTCGGCTCCGTCGCTTCGGCTTGCAGGGTGTAGAACTGCACACGGCTGGTGTTGGTGCGAGCCGCCTCGACGGCAATGCGGGCCTGGCGACGCTGCGCGAGCGGGGCGATCACGCGCTCCATCACATCGCCATGGCAGGCCTCGAGCTGCAGCAGGGCATCCAGGCCGGCCACCCACTGCGCCCGTTCGGTATCACGGCCCAGCACCATCCCCACGCCGGCTACAGTGAGCCCGCCAAAATGCAGCCGCGTCACGCAGCGCGTCACCGTGGCTTCCCCCAGGTTAAAGCGGTCGCCGGTGTTGCCGATGCGCCCGCGCAGCATCACCAGGCCGACCTCGGGCGCGCGCAAGGCCTCGAAGACATGGGGGGCCAGCACTGGCGGCGCCAGCTCGGACAAGTCTTCGCGGCGGGCCTGTGCCAGAACGCGCAACCATTGCTGGCGTGTGTGGTGTGCGGGGGGCAAAGCAGTGTCTGACATGAGAGTGTCATCTAGACGTCTCTATGATGGGACCAGTGTGCTCCCGCTGAATGACACTTTGTTGAACACGATGGCCCACGATCACGATACCGCGATGACCCTGCAAGACCTGGCTTTGGAGGTGGCGCCGGCGGCTCGTCGCTGGGAGCGCATTGCCCAGGCCCTGCGCGAGGACATTGCCGCCGGCCGCTTCCAGCCTGGTGAGCGCCTGCCCAATGAGACGGTGCTGGCCGAGCGCTTCGGCGTGCACCGCCACACCCTACGCCAGGCCATGCGTTCGCTGGCCGAAAGCGGCTATGTGCGGGTGGTGCATGGCCGTGGCACCTTCGTGCGCGAACTGGTGCTCGACTACGCCTTGCAGCGGCGCACGCGGCTCACGCAGAACCTGGCCGACTGCGGCGAACAGGCGCAGCGCGAGCTGCGTGGTGCGGTGGTCGAGACGGCCGGCCCCTGGGCCCCTGCGCTCAAGCTGCGCGCCGGCGACCCCATCGAGCTGCTCTTCACCCGCGCCTCGGTGCGCGGGCGGGTGGTGGGCATCAGCCGATCGGCCTTCCCGAGCAACCGCTTTGCCGGCATGGGCGGGGTCTTTGCACGCTGCCTGTCGGTCACCGAGGCGCTGCGGCAGTTTGGCGTGGACGACTACACCCGCGCGCGCAGCGTGGTGTCCACCCGCATGCCCACGCCCGACGAGGCCGATGCCCTGGCGCGGCCGGCCAGTGCGCCGGTGCTGGTGGTGGACTACGTGAACGTCGATCGCGAAGGCCGCCCGGTGGAGGCGGGGCAGACTCTGTTTGCGGCCGATGCAGTGCAGCTGGTGGTGACGCCGGAAGAGGGGCAGCCGTGAGCCAGGCGCGCTATGCGGTCTACTTTCTGCCGCCCGAGGGACATGCGTTGATGCAATCTGGGCGGGAGTGGCTCCGGCCGGATCGGCCTCACACCGCCGAGCCGCGTCGCTATGGTTTCCATGCCACGCTGAAGGCACCGATGCGCCTGGCGGCTGGATGCCATCCCGATGATTTCATCGCGGCCGTGGCGGTGGTGGCGCAGCGCCACAGCAAGTTTGAGATGCCACCGCTGCAGGTGGCTCCACTGGGGGCGTTCCTGGCCCTGCAACCCGGGGCGACGCTGGATGAAGGCCATGCCCTGAGCTGCCTGGCGGCCGATGTGGTGCTGGCCCTGGACCCCTGGCGCGCTCCGCCCACGCCGGCCGAGACGGCACGGCGCCGGCCCGAGGCCTTGAGTGAACGACAGCGCGTGCTGCTCGACCGCCATGGCTATCCCTATGTGCTGGACGAGTGGCGTTTCCACATGACGCTGAGTGATGCCGTGCCGCCGGACGTGCTGGATGCACTGTCGCGTCAGGCGCGCTCGCATTTCGAGAGGGCCCTGTCCCAGCCCCTGTGGTGCGAGGATCTGGCCGTGTGTGTGCAGGCCTCACCGGATGAGAACTTCGCGCTGTGGCAGCGCCTGCCCCTGGCGTGACGGCGCGGCTGGCCGCCAGGTTCGCCACCTTGTCACCCGGGTGACGCCGCACAGGGCGGGCCTGGCGTCCAATGAAGGCATGACGCCAGCCTACACGCTCTACGGTGCCGAGATCAGCTACTACACCGGCAAGGTGCGCGCCTACCTGCGGTGGAAAGGCCTGCCCTTCACCGAAGTGCCCGCGACGGCCGAGGTCTACCGCGAGATCATCGTGCCGCGTGTGGGCTTTCCGGTGATCCCGGTCGTGCTCACGCCCGACGGCCAGACCCTGCAGGACTCGACCGACATCCTCGAATCGCTCGAAGCACGCCACGGCCAGCCCTTCGTCCTGCCCGACACCCCGCGTCAGCGCTTGGCGGCCTTGTTGCTCGAACTCTACGGCGACGAGTGGCTGCTGCTGCCGGCGATGCACTACCGCTGGCATCACAACCGGGCCTGGGCCCAGCGCGAATTCGGCGCCCTGAGCCTGCCGCATGGCACGGCCGCGGAGCAGGAGGCCGCCGGCGAACGGCTGGCACGGCCCTTCGCCCAGGCCGCGGTGCTGCTGGGGGCCGAGCCTTCGATGCATGCCGCCATCGAACGCTCCTACGAAGCCTTGCTTGCCGAACTCGATGCCCACTTGGCCGTGCATCCCTACCTGCTTGGTACCCGTCCGTCGTTCGGCGACTTCGGCTTGTTCGGGCCGCTGTATGCCCACCAGTACCGCGATCCGGCCAGCGGGGCGCTGATGCGTCGGCTCGCACCGAACGTGGTGCGCTGGGTCGAGCGCATGAACCTGCCTGATGCTCCCCTCGCCGGAGACTTCCTGCCGGCCGACGCCGTGCCCGACTCTCTGGTGCCGGTGCTGCAGCGCATGGCGCGCGAGCAACTGCCGGTGCTGGTGGACACGGCCCGTGTGTTGAACGACTGGCTGCGGGAACACGAGGGAGAGCCCATTCCCCGCGCGCTCGGCAAGCACCGCTATGCGCTGAACGGTCAAATTGGCGAACGCATCGTGCGCCCCTACAGCCTGTGGATGTTGCAGCGCGTGCAGCGCGCCCGGCAGGCCTTGCAGGGCGAGGATCGCCAGCGCGCCGACACCTGGCTGGACTCGATCGGCGCGCGATCACTCATCGACTTCCCGTCGCTGCCACCGCTGGTGCGCGAGGGTTTGAGCGTGGCTCTGGCAAGGGCTTGAATCCGCCGCTGTCTCAGGAGGCGTAGCACTGGTGGCGTCGCAGGCGTGAGGTCGCGTCTCCCGTGTCGGGTGTCGGCAGCAGGGCCGCGCAGGCGCGCTGGTCGTCCAGCAGCGTCTTCTGCGCAAGGCCCAGCGCGGTGTCCGGCGGTAGCGGCCGGCCTGCAGTTCACCGAAGGGCCACCGGGCAGCAAGGCCGTGCCCTCGCTGGCCGTTCGGCATCGCAGAGTCTCAGGCCGCCTTCGACACGGCGGCGCCGCTGCGCCACTGGGTCATCAGCGCCTCCCACCGGGGCAGCACGGTCTTGAGGTGGCGTTCCTTCACATGGCCGTAGCCGCGGATCTGTTCGGGAAGGCGCGCGATCTCGACGGCCAGGGCCAGGTTGCCGGCGTTCAGCCCAGCCAGCAGTTCCTCGATGGTGTCTTTGTAGCGACCGATCAGGGCGCGCTCCATCTTGCGCTCCTCGGTGTGACCGAAGGGGTCGAAAGGCGTGCCGCGCAGGCCCTTGAGGCGCGCTAGCAGGCCGAAGGCCTTGAGCATCCAGGGGCCAAAGGACTGTTTGACCAGCTCGCCGCGCTCGTTGCGCTTGGCCAGCAGGGGCGGTGCGAGGTGGTAGCGCAGGCGGTACTCGCCCTCGAACTGCTGGGCGATTTTGTCGAGGAAGGTCCGGTCGGTGTGCAGGCGGGCAACCTCGTACTCGTCCTTGTAGGCCATCAGCTTGAAGAGGTAGCGGGCCACCGTCTCGGTCAGCCGGGTGCTGCCCAGCCGGGCCTCGGCCGTGCGCACCCTCTCGACGAAAGCCTGGTACTGCTTCGCATAGGCCGCGTTCTGGTAGCCGTTGAGGAAATCCACCCGCCGCTCGACGATCTCGTCGAGGTTGGTGGCGTTTCTGCGGATGAACTGCACCACCTGGCCCTGCGGCTGGGCCAGGGCCATCACCGCAGCCAAGTCGTGCGCGGCGCGACGGCCCCATTCGAAGGCGGCCTTGTTGTTCTCGATTTGCACGCCGTTGAGCTCGATGGCGCGCATCAGCGCGGCATGCGTCAGCGGGATCCAGCCCTTTTGCCATGCATAGCCCAGCATCATCGGGTTGGTGTAGATCGAGTCGCCCAGCAGCCGCACGGCGAGCTGTTCGGCATCGAGGCGGCCCACGTTGGCCTCGCCCACGGCCTGGGCGATGGCGGTGTCGCAGGTGCCGGCGGGGAACTGCCAGTTCGGGTCGTGCACGAAGGCCGCGGTGGGTGTGCCGTGCACGTTCAGCGCCACGCGGGTGCGGCCCTCGCGCATGGCCGCCAGCGTGGTCTTGGTGGCTGTCACGATGGGGTCGCAGCCGATGACGAGGTCGGCTTCGGCCGTGCCCACCTTGGTGGTCAGGATGGCGTCGGGCCGGTTGGCGATCTGGATGTGGCTCCAGGTGCTGCCGCCCTTTTGGGCCAGGCCCGCGGCGTCTTGCGTGACCACGCCCTTGCCCTCCAGGTGGGCGGCCATGCCCAGCAACTGGCCGATCGTGATGACGCCGGTGCCGCCCACGCCGGCCACGATGATCCCGTAGGCCGTCTCGGCCAGCGGCAGCGCCGGCTCGGGCAGGGCGGGCAGACGCGATGGATCGGGCTGGGTCGAGGCCTTGCGGGCCGATCGGAGCTGGCCGCCCTCGACGGTCACGAAGCTCGGGCAGAAACCCTTCACACAGGAGAAGTCCTTGTTGCAGGTGCTCTGGTTGATGCGGCGCTTGCGGCCGAATTCGGTGTCCACCGGCTCCACGCTCAGACAGTTGCTCTGCTCGGAGCAGTCGCCGCAGCCCTCGCACACCAGCTCGTTGATCACCACGCGCTGGGCTGGGTCGGCCATCGTGCCGCGCTTGCGGCGGCGGCGCTTTTCGGTGGCGCAGGTCTGGTCGTAGATGATGGCCGTGCAGCCGGGGATCTCACGGAACTCGCGCTGGAGGCGGTCGAGCTCGTCACGGTGGTGCACCGTCACGCCGGGCAGCAGCGGTGCGCCGCGGTACTTCTCGGGTTCGTCGGTGACGATCACGAGCTTGGCCACGCCTTCGGCCATGAGGCTTTGCATGATCTGCATCACCGAGTGACCCTCGGGGCGCTCACCCACGCGCTGGCCGCCGGTCATCGCCACGGCATCGTTGTAGAGAATCTTGTAAGTGATGTTCACGCCCGCGGCGATGCTCTGGCGGATCGCCAGCAGCCCGCTGTGGAAGTAGGTGCCGTCGCCCAGGTTGGCGAAGATGTGCCGCTCCTTCGTGAACGGGGCCTGCCCCACCCAAGGCACACCCTCGCCGCCCATCTGCGTGAAGGTGGAGGTGCTGCGGTCCATCCACACCGTCATGTAGTGGCAGCCGATGCCGGCCACCGCGCGCGAGCCCTCGGGCACGCGCGTGCTGGTGTTGTGCGGGCAGCCGCTGCAGAACCACGGCAGTCGGTCGGTGGCGGCCACCAGGGTCTGCTCACTGCGCTCCTTGGCCTCGATGAGCGCGACGCGGGCGCGCACCTGTGCCTGATGGTCGGCGCTCAGGCGCTGCATCAGGCCGGTCTTCTCCAGGCGCTGCGCGATGGCCTTGGCGATCAACGCGGGGTTCAGGTCGGCTTGGGCGCGAAGCAGCCAGTTCGACGCCGGGTTGGGCATCGACCATTCTCCGCCGGAGTGGTCCCCCTCGGGCTCGTTGAACTTGCCCAGCACGTTGGGACGCACGTCCTCACGCCAGTTGTAGAGCTCTTCCTTGAGCTGGTACTCGATGACCTGGCGCTTTTCCTCGATGACGAGGATCTCGTCCAGGCCGGTGGCGAATTCGCGCGTGATGGTGGCTTCCAGCGGCCACACCACAGTGACCTTGTGCAGCCGGATGCCGACGGCGCGGCACAGGTCGTCGGTCAGGCCCAGGTCGTGCAGCGCCTGGCGGGTGTCGTTGTAAGCCTTGCCCGAGGCGATCAGGCCCAGCCGGGCATGGGGGGAGTCGATGACCGTGTGGTTGAGCCGGTTGGCACGCACATAGGCCAACGCGGCATACCACTTGTAGTTCATCAGCCGCGCCTCCTGTTCCAGCGGCGCATCGGGCCAGCGGATGTGCACCCCGCCCTCGGGCATGAGGAAGTCCTCGGGCAGCGCAATGCGCACGCGATCGGGGTCGATGTCCACGCTGGCAGCCGACTCCACGATTTCCTGGATGGTCTTCATGCCCGCCCACACGCCCGCGAAGCGGCTCATTGCAAAGGCATGCAACCCCAGGTCGAGAATCTCCTGCACGCTGGTGGGGAAGAACACCGGGAAGCCCACGGCCTTGAACACGTGGTCGCTCTGGTGGGCGGCGGTCGAGCTCTTGGCGATGTGGTCGTCGCCAGCGATCGCGATCACTCCGCCGTGGCGGGCCGTGCCGGCCATGTTGGCGTGCTTGAAGACGTCTAGGCAGCGGTCCACGCCCGGGCCCTTGCCGTACCAAATGCCGAACACGCCGTCGTACTTCTTGTGCTCGGGGTAGAGGTCGAGCTGCTGGGTGCCCCATACCGCGGTGGCCGCCAGCTCCTCGTTCACACCGGGCTGAAAGACGATGTGGTGTGCGGCCAGGTGCTTCTTGGCGGCCCACAGGGCCTGGTCATAGCCGCCCAGCGGCGAGCCGCGATAGCCGCTGATGAAGCCGGCGGTGTTCAGCCCGGCCCGGGCGTCGCGCTCGCGCTGCAGCATCGGCAGGCGCACCAGGGCCTGGATGCCGCTCATGAAGGCGCGGCCGTGCTCGAGCGTGTACTTGTCGTCCAGGGTGACGGATTCGAGCGCCTTGCGGATGGCGTCGGGCAGGGGGGCGTTCATCGCGGGACTCCTTGTGGTGGTCCTGGGTGGCCGGCCCGCGAGCGCGCTTGTGGCCCGCCCGCAGGCCCAGAGAATGCCTCACAGTGTAGAAAGCTTGGGCCGACAAGTCTTTCCTTTCTTTGCCCGCTCAACCGTCTTTCAAGGAATAATTGACTCTTCGATACCCATTCTGAGAAACAAGTGCCCTACAAACCCGCAGAATCAGGGAAAACCCGAGGCTCTCCGGCTGCCGAGCCGCCGGGCCGTGCCGAGCCGCACGAGGGCCTGGACCGCTACGACGTGGCCATCCTGGCCGAGCTGCAGCAAGACGCGCGCCTGAGCAATGCCGAGCTGGCCTCGCGCATCGGCCTGTCGCCCACGCCCTGCTGGCGGCGCGTGAAGTGGCTGGAGGAGCAGGGCTATATCAAGGGCTACCGCGCCGAGATCGACCGGCACAAGATCGGCCTGGGGGTGCTGGCCTTCGTGCGCGTGGACGCCGAGCGCAACAACGCGGCCGCCACACAGGCCCTGGAGGACGCGATTCGCGCCCTGCCCGAGGTGATCTCGTGCCACTACATCTCCGGCACGGGCACGTTCGAGCTGCAGGTCATGGCCACCGACCTGGAGGCCTACTCGCGCTGGGCGATGGACACCTTGTTTCGCCTGCCCAACGTGAAGGATCTGCACACCAGCTTCTCGCTGGGCGAGGTGAAGTCCAGCCGGGCACTGCCGCTGAACCACCTGGTGCGCGGCCGGCGCTGAAGCTCCCGGCCGCCGGCGCGCTGCACGGCCCGGCGGGGCACGGTCTACCGCACGGTGTAGCCGCGGCCTTCCATGCAGGCCGACCAGGCGCGCACGTAGTTGTCACGCAGCGTGGGGCTGTCGTTCATCGGCTGGCCGGTGCCCAGCAGGCTGGGGTCGAAGTGGCTCAGCGACACCGCCCACTCATGGCACTGGAACTGGTCGTCCGCCTGCTGTTGGGCGCTCTGGTGGCGCGCGGGGTACGCGATGGGGTAGTCGAAGCGGGCGTCGGCGGCCTGGGGCGGCTCCACCACCTGGTATCCCCCGGTGGACACCGGGGCGTAGTACACGTCATCGAGCACGTAATACACCGTCGGGCCCCAATAGACCACGCGGTGATAGTAGGGTAGCGTGGTCACGTACAGGCCCACCGGCGGGCGCACCACCACATAGGCGCTGCCGCTGCGGCTGTACCAGGCGCCCTGGTAAAACCAGTAGGGGGTGCCGAGGTAGACGGTGTGGTGGCTCGCCGGGGGCAGGTGGTGGACGACATGGCCCGGGCGCGGCGGGCGGGACCGCGGCAGCGGCTGCCAGCCGGCACCACCCGAGTGGTAGGAGCGGTCGCCGTGCCAGCGTCGCCCGTCGTCCCTGTCTCGATCCCAGTCCCGGTGCCGGTCCGGCCGGGACTGCCAGCCTTCGTCGCGCCCGCCGTCGCGCAGCCGGGCCGGCCGTTCACCGCGGCGGTCCGGTTCGGGCCCGTCGCCTGACAGGCGCGACTCGCCCACGCGGGGCGGGCGTTGCCCCTCGCCATAACGCTCGCCCACGCGCGGGCCACCCTGCCAGCCGCCGCCGGCCTGGCGCCAATGGCCTGAGGGTTCGTTGCGTCCTCGGCCGTCCGGGGAGCGCCAGCCCTCTTGAGCCCAGGCCACAGGGGCTACTGCCCACAGGGCGGCCAGCAGCCAGGGCAGGGGGCGGCGCAGGGGGGCGGGCAGGGTGGGCATGATGGCCTCCGAGTGAAGGGGTTCAGCGCACCGCGTAGCCCCGGCCGCTCATGCAGGCGGCCATCGCGCGGCGGACGTCATGGTGCGCCGGGTTCGGCGATGCGATCGAGGCGGCGGCCTGCGCGTTGAGTCGCCGGGCTTCCTCGGCGCGCGCCTGGTCGGACACGGCGCCGATGAGGGCCCCCAGCACCAGGCCCACCGCCGCCGCTTCCCCGGCATGGCGTGGGGAGGAAGCCGTCATCCCGCCGACGATGGCGCCGGCGGCCGCCCCCAGCGCTGTGTCGCGCCCGGGCTGCGGGTCGTGGTAGACGGCCGGGGGTGGTACGCCCACAGGGTGGCGCAATGGAGTCATGCCGGGGTCGCGCCCGGTTTGCTGGGTCGCCCAGCGGTAACACTCGTAGCGGTCGCGATGCTGGCTGCGCTCGTCCTGGCCTCGCATCGGATAGAAGTACAGCGGCTGGGTCACGGCCGCCGGCATGGGGGTGTGCACTGGCACGGCCTGCGGCGTGGCGCAGCCGGCCAGGATCGCCGCGAGGACGGCGGCCAGCACTGGGCCGGCAACGCGCCGCGGTGACGGCAGGAAGGATGCGGCAGGGGCAGGCTTCATGGGCGCCATCGTGCAAGTGTCGTGCGTCTGCCGTGCATCGTGTGAGTGAACGTTTGTAAAGCCCCGCCGCAGGCAGCGGCCAGGGCCCGCATGTCCCCACAACGCCCGGGCGGCCGGTTGCGCCGACAGGGCCGGCCCGGGGGGATGGCCCTAAGGCACCGCCCGGCGCGGCCACAGCACCCACATCTTGAGCGGCTGCTTCATCCGACCGGCCAGTTCCTCGGCACCCTCCCCCCAGCCCCAGAAGAAGTCACCGCGCACCGCGCCGACGATGGCCCCCCCGGTGTCCTGGGCCACGGTCAGGCGCCGCAGGGGCCGCGGCTCGCCGCCGGGCTGCAGCGGCGGTTCGCTGCTGGCGATCCACACCGGCGTGCCGTAGGGGATGGAGCCGCGGTCCACCGCGATCGAGCGGCCCGGCGTGAGCGGAACCCCCTGCGCGCCCACCGGGCCGACGCTGGGGTCGAGCACGGGCTCTTCGCGGAAGAAGACGTAACGCGGATTGGCGTGAAGCATCTCGGTCACGCGCTGGGGATGGGCGCGCGCCCATTGTTTGATGGCGGGCCAGGAGGCCTGCTCCAGCGGGAACGCGCCCTGGTCCACCAGCCAGCGCCCCACCGAACGGTAGGGCTGGTCGTTGTGGCCCGCAAAGGCCACACGCACCAGGCGCCGCCGACCGTCGGCCTCCGTGAGCAGCAGCCGCCCTGAGCCCTGGATTTGCAGGATCAGTGCATCCAGCGGGTCGGCCACGTAGGCGATTTCCAGGCCCTTGAGCGCGGACTTCGCCGCTGGCAGGGTTTCGAGCTGCGCGCGCGTCCAGTACGGGCGGCGCTGGGCCAGGTCGGCCGGTGCACGGTACAGCGGCACCCGGAAGCGGGTGTCAGGCAGGCGGCGAGCCTCGATCAGGGGCTCGTAGTAGGCCGTCAGCAGTCCATCGGCGGAAGAGCCGTCTAGCGGCTCGACGCGGTAGGGCGACAGATACCGCTGCAGCCAGGCACGCACCGCCGCCTCGTTGGGTTCGTTCAAAGCCTGGGCCTGGGCGCAGACCGCTTCCCAGCCAGCGGCCGCTCGGGTGCAGCTGCGCAGCAGGGCCGGCCAGGCCAGCACGAGTTGGTCGTCGGCCCAGCCGGGCAGGGCGTCCCAGTCCACGGGAACCCAACGAGACTTGGGCTGCTCGATGACGAGGGTCGCCGGTGCCGGCGGTTCGGACGGAATCGGCGGGGGAGATACGGTGCTGCAGGCGGCCAGCATCCCTACAATCGACGCGACCGTCGCCGAGCGCCAGGGCCTCGATGGCCGAGCAGGCCTGACCTGACAGGACAAGGACATGTGGTTGATTTTGCTGGAGGCGCTGGGCGCCCTGGTCTTGTTGATCTTCATCGTGTGGTGGACGATGTTTTCGGGCCGCCGCAAAGGTGAGCGCACCGACGAGGGCGAGCCGCCGCCCCGCTGACCCCGCTCAGACCGTTGCGGGGGGTGCGGGTTCACGGCTGGGCCAAAGAAAACTCGCAGGGCGCTGGCGCAACCGCAGGCGCACGGCAGCGTAAATCCGCCCCCGGTCCTTCAGGCGGATGTTGCGTGAGCGCAGCGCCAGCCGGAAGGCGCACACGAAGCTCACGGTGACGTTGAGCACGCCCGTCAGCATCACGCCCAAGACGGCGAGCCAGAAGCCCGGCGTGGACAGCAATTCCCAGCCGAGAGCACCCAGCGCCACCCCGAGCTGGCCGCTGGCCAGGGTCACGTGGCGCACGTCGAAGCCGATGCCGAAGAAGCCGGCCACCGCCGGCACCAGGCCCAGCATCATGCCCAGCGAGATGTTGCCCGCCAGGCCTGAGACATTGGCCTGCAGCCAGTCCGACCACCGGGCCGCGCGGTTCGCCCCCAGCCGGGCCACGATGCCCGGGTTCCAGCGCAGCGCACTGCCCAGGCGGTGCAGCACGAACCAGTTCTCGGCCCAGCCGGCGATCAGGCTGGAAGCGAACAGCAGCACGCCCGTACAGGCGGCATAGATCGGCGTCCACCCCAGGGCGCTGAGCGAATCGACCGCGTACTGCGCCTTGTCGGTCCCGATCAGCGGCGAGCCGAAGGCCAGGGCCCACAGCCACTGCACCGCCAGCGCACAGGGCAGCACCACGCTCACGTTGCCGAGGATGCCAGCGACCTGGGTGCGGATGAGGTGGCTCACCTCGTCGACGAAGTCCTCCACGGCCTCGTCGCTGGCCACGTCGCCCAGCTTGCGCGCCATCGCCGGCGCCGTCATCGCCGGCTGCTTGGTGGCCAGCGTGAAGTGGGCGAGCTGGATCACCACGAAGCTGGCGGCATAGTTCAAGCCGGCAGCAAAGCCCGCGAAAAAGCCAGAGAAGCCCAGCAGGCCGATGAGGAACTTGAGGAAGACGGTGATCGTCGTGACGGCGCCGCCACCCGCGGCGCGCCAGAACATCTGCAGGTATTCGCGCCGGTCGCGGGTGATGTAGTGCTCGCCGGTTTCGGCGCTGCGCTCGGCCATCTTGCGCGCCAGCAGCGAGTAGTTGCGCGCCAGCAGCGCGCGCACGCTGCGCCGGCGCTGGGCCGTCTCAGCCAGTTGCACCACCAAGTCGCGCACGGCGCGTGCCGGCGCATCGCTGAGCAGGCAGTCCAGCAACTGGCCCGCGCGTTCCAGCCGGGCCTGGAGCTGTTGGACTGCAAACACGATGTCCACCGAGATGCCGGTGTCCTCCAGCGTGTCGTACACCGTGGCGGCATCACGCCGGCAGGCATCGAGCAGGGTGTGGAAGTAGCGCAACGCAGGCCCCAGTACCTCCTCGCGGCGCTCGTCCGATTCCAGCTCGTGGCGCACGGCCTGGAACGCCCGCAACAACTGGTGAAAGGGCGCGAGCGCGCGCGCCTCGCCGCTCAAGCGACTGCGGATGTCGGCCGAGAAGGCCAGGGCCCGGGCCTGGGTCAGGCAGAAGACCGTGGCATCGAGCAGCGCCGTGCGCCAGCTCTCGGCGGCCTTGGGGTGGCGGCTGGCGGCCACGGCCTCGCGCAGCAGGACGGCCAGGCGTTCGAGGGTCTCGTCGTCCAGGGCCTGCAGCCAAACGGCATCGTCGGCGTCAGACAGCATCAGCTGGAACAGCTCGGACAGATCGTCCGTGTCTGGGGTGCCCGGCAGCAGCTTGCGCTGGATGCGCTCCAACACCTCGCTGAAAAAGGCCATCTGCGAGGCAAAGCCGAAGTCGGCCAGCAACAGCGTGGCGTCCATGTCCACCAGGGTGCGGGCCAGCAGCTCGACCAGTTTCGCCCGGTACTCGGGTTCGCGGTCCAGCAGGTTGAGCAGGTGGCGCAGCTTGAGCACCGGGCGGGGCGTGGCGCGGGGGGGCTGCGCGCCGTCGTCAGCGAGCTTCGGTGCCAGTCGCGCATGACGCAACCATTCCGCCAGGCGCACCAGCCAGAGATTGCGTTCAGCCCGCTCGGCCTTGGGGTCCAGGGCGGCGAGCAAGGAGTTCAGATCCCACGCCGCCGCAGCCGGCCGAGGGTTGACCATGCGGCCCACCGTCTCAGTGCAGGTTGTTGCGCTGGGCGGCCAGCGAGAAGGCGGGGATCGGCGCTTCGAAGCGTTCACCGTCCTCGGCCACGCAGAAGTAGCTGCCGCCCATGGTGCCGCGGGGCGTGGCCAGGCGGGTCCAGCTCGTGTACTCGAAACCTTCGCCCGGCTTGAGCAGCGGCTGGTGGCCCACCACGCCCAGGCCCTTGACCTCCTCGACGCGCCCATTGGCGTCGGTGATGATCCAGTGCCGCGAGATCAATTGCGCCGCCACCCGGCCCGTGTTGCGGATGGTGACCGTGTACGCGAAGGCATAGACCCCCTGCTCGGGGTCGGACTGTTCCGGCAGGTAGCGCGGCTGGACCTCCACGCTGAATTCGTAGGCGCTCATGCGCACGATGGTAGCAACCCCGAGCCCACCCCGGCATGCACCGGACTTCTACAATCCGGCAGCCCTGGAGTGCCCCATGACCTACCGTATCGCCCCGTCCATCCTGTCTGCCGACTTCGCCCGCCTGGGCGAGGAAGTGCGCCACGTCATCGCCGCCGGTGCGGACTGGATCCACTTCGACGTGATGGACAACCACTACGTCCCCAACCTGACCTTCGGGCCCATGGTCTGCCAGGCCCTCAAGCCCCACGCGAAGACGCCCGACGGCCGGCCCGTGCCCATCGACGTGCACCTGATGGTGCAACCGGTCGATGCCCTGGCCCAGGCCTTCGCCAAGGCCGGCGCCGACCTGATCAGCTTCCACCCCGAAGCCAGCACCCACATCGACCGCACCTTGCAGCTCATTCAGGCCGAAGGCTGCCAAGCCGGCCTGGTCTTCAACCCGGCCACCCCGCTGGACGTGCTGGAATGGGTGCTCGACA
The DNA here is from genome assembly GCF_046291045.1 of Caldimonas sp. Taxonomy (GTDB): domain Bacteria; phylum Pseudomonadota; class Gammaproteobacteria; order Burkholderiales; family Burkholderiaceae_C; genus Caldimonas. Next base: position 37,898 of record NZ_JBKBSL010000030.1, read on the forward strand.
AGATCGATCTGGTACTCATCATGAGTGTCAACCCCGGCTTCGGCGGGCAGAGCTTCATCCCCTCGGCGCTGCGCAAGATCGAGCGGGCGCGCCAGCTCATCGACGCCAGCGGCCGCGACATCCGCCTGGAAGTGGACGGCGGCATCAAGGTGGACAACATCCGCCAAGTGGCCGACGCCGGCGCCGACACCTTCGTGGCCGGCAGCGCCATCTTCGGCCAGCCTGACTACAAGGCGGTCATCGACGCGATGCGCACGCGGCTGTCCGCCTGATGGGCTGTCGATGGGGTGGCGGATGACTGCAACAGCACGTCGCCATAACTCTCGACCATGCGCTGCAGAGCCTCGTCGTTGCCGTGGCCGCGCACGTTGTGGCGGTACAGCCCCGAGCGCTGGCCGCCCAGCCAGCCCACCAGTCGGCGGCCCCGTCCGGTCGTGGTCACGTCCCAGCCCTGCAGGCGCGTCATCCAGTTCAGCCAGATGTCATCCCCGTGGGGTGAGAGATGCTTGTAGCGGTCCCCCTCCGCCGCGCAGCGTGTCAACGCTCCGGGGGGATAGAGCACGCCGCCCACTCCGGTGAAGAACAAGTCGTTGCCTCGGGCCGGCACATCTACGCCCCATCGCCATTGCCGGTAAGGGCGGAGGCGCCCGGCCTCGTCACGCACGATCCGGTGCGCGCGATGGCACACCACGCTGCCCGGAGCGTGTGCGGATGCAGCGAGCAGCTCCTCTAGCCAGGTTGGCCAGTAGTGGATGTCGTCATCGGCCGTCACGATGGTGGCCTCGGGCCAGCAGGTGAGGGTGGGGACGATCTTCATGTAGCTCTTGATGTCATCCGGCCAGGTCCGGATGCTCAGGCCGTGCGCCTCGAGAGCACGCACCCGGGTCGGTACGAGCCCGGCGTATTTCTCATCCACCCAAAGCACCACGCGGTCGGGCCTGACCGTCTGGTGCAGCAGGCTCATGAGGGTGAGGTGCAGCAGTGGGAAGCGCCCGGGGAACGAGGTCAGGCTGAGTACCAGCTCTCCCCTCAGGCCGTGCGTGCGGGGTGGGAGGCGGTGCCCCGCCCGCCAGCGCCAGTGCAGCAAGGCCGGGGCTGCCAGCCGTCGCAGGCCATGTGCCACCGACGCCAGCTTGTGGCGCCAGGGCTTGTTCAGGGATCGCCGCCAACGGATGACGTGACGCCGCCAACCTTCTGATACGTCTGCCATGTTGTTCTGACTCTGGGCAAAATTGGCGCAAGCTTAGCGCGGATCAGCCGACGCTTCTCCGGCGATGCTGCGCATGGGCTGCTACTTCTTCATGGATCCGATGCCCCAGTCGCTGCCACTGCACGCCGCCATCGTTGACCTCGACGGCACGATGGTCGACACCCTGGGCGACTTTGTCGTCGCCCTCAACCGTTGCCTGGGTGACCTGGGCCTGCCGTCCATCGAGCGCAGCTTTGTCGAACGCACGGTCGGCAAGGGGTCGGAGCACCTGCTGCGCAGCACCCTGGCTCATCTTGGGGCCGATGCCGGCCTGTACGAGGCGGCCTGGGCCCGCTACCAGGTGCACTATCGGGCCGTCAATGGGGACCATGCGAAGGTCTTCCCGGGAGTGACGCGGGGGCTGGCCTGGCTGCGCTCGCGCGGCCTGCGGCTGGCTTGCCTCACGAACAAGCCCACGGCCTTCGCCGAGCCCTTGCTGGCACGCAAGGGACTGGCCGCGCATTTCGAGCAGGTCTTCGGCGGCGACGCCTTCGAGCGGCGCAAGCCCGATCCGCTGCCCCTGCTGCGCACCTGCGAGGCACTGGGCAGCGAACCGTCGCGCACGTTGATGATCGGGGACTCGAGCAACGATGCCCAGGCGGCCCACGCCGCGGGCTGCCCGGTGGTGTTGGTCACCTACGGCTACAACCACGGCGAAGACGTCCGCGCCGTGCCGGCGCTGGCCCACCTCGATCGGCTCGACCAGATCGAGGGCTGGCTGGCTTATTGATCCGGCCTCAATGAACTTGACTCAAGCCGCATAGCGTACCGTGGCGTGCTCGAAGTACTTGCGGATGCGCTCGGGCTGGCGTTGCACGCTGCGAAGGTGCTTGGCTGTGGCTT
>NZ_JBKBSL010000031.1:0-38139 GCF_046291045.1 Caldimonas sp.
CTCGCGCACGAAGAGGCCCACCACCGTCACCAGCAGCCGCCCCGGGAAGGGCAGGCTTTCCATGAGTTGCTGGACGAGCTCGTGGCCGCGGGCCTCGTCGGGGCGGCGCATCTGGATGAACAGCACGAGGAACACCCGCCCGGGCAGTTCGGGCACGGTCTTGCCGCCAATCCAGGCGGCCAGGATGTCACGCCGGCGGATCAGCGTGTCGATCACGTAGCGGCGCTCCAGTTCGGTCCAGTCGGGTGACACCAGGTGCTCGCAAGGGTGCGTGGCTGTCAGCGAGGCCCAGGCGCGGGCTTCGAGCTGCTCGAAGTGGGTCAGGCGCTCGCGCCAGGTGCGGCGCACAGCGGGGTCGCTCGGGCCGGCGTCGCGGCGGCCATGCTCCAGGTGGTCGAGGTGCTCCAGTGCCAGCCGGCAGGCTGCGTAGCCGTGCTGGGGGTGCAAGGCCTGCAATCGCTCGGCCAGCACCAGGGTTTCGGGATGGGCGGCAGCCTGGCGAGCGATGGTCAGGCGCAGCAGCGCGCGTGCATGGCCCGGGTCGCGCTCCAGGGCCTGCTCGTACAGCGCAGCGTGATCGTCACGGCCCAGTTGTTCCAGACACTCGGCCCATTCCACCCACTCGTCGGCACGCAGACCGGTGGCCCGGGCACGATAGTCGCGCGCCCGGGCCCGGCAGTTCACGAGGTGGCGGCGATGGTGCTCCCAGTCGCGCCGCGTGTCCTGCCACCAGCGCTGGTCAAGGTGGCGTGCGGCCGGCGGCGCGGCACGGCCCAGCAGCGCGATCGAGGGAGTCCTGGACCAAGCCGGCACAGCCGGGTGCACGCCCAGCGCAGCCAGGCGGTCGCGTGGCACAGGGTGGGTGTCGTCGTAGCTGGGCAGGCGCGCCAGGGCTTCGCGCAGCACGCGCCTGGCATAAGCCACGTCGGGCCCGTGCAGCAAGGCACTGGCCATGTCGGCGTGCGGCATGGGGTCGGGGCGCTCCTCTTTCAGGGCGCGCTGCCATTGGCGGGGCCAGTAGACCTCGTGGTACCACCGGGACTTGATCTCGACTTCCATCCAGGCTTGCGCCACCACCTCGGGACGGCACAGCCGGGCGGCCACGCGGTCGGCCTCGAATTCGTCTTGGCGGGCCAGCGCAAAAGTGCGTGCATTGAAGCGTGGCACATACCACGCAAGGAATCCCCGGACCAGCCAGGGCACCGGCCCTTTGTCGGTTTCGTAGCTGCGCTGCAGGCGCCACCAGGCCGAGCGGGTGCGGTAGATCCAGGCCGAGAACTTGCCATGCTCGCCGCGCAGGTGTCCGTATTCATGCGCGATCACGGCCAGCAACCGGCGCGGCTCCAAGGCGCACATCAGCGGCCAGCCGATGATGAGATGGTTGGTGTGTGAGAGCCCGCCGAGGCAGGGACGCTGCAAGATCGCAGCGTTGAAGCTGGCGTCGATCAGCACTTCATCGAGGGGCGGCCCTTTGACGGCGCAGCGCAGTCGCTCGATGGCCTCGAACAGGGCCGGGGCATCGGCCGGCGTGATGCGAAACCCCTCGGGAGGGGGGAAGCGCGTCACCAGCGCGCGTGCCGTGACCCACAGCAGTGCCAAGGCCACCGGGGCCGGCCAGAGCATCCAGCCGCCCGAGCGGCCGGTGACAGCAGCCCAGATCGCGGCCGCAAGCAGGCCCACCGCCGCCAGGGCCAGCACAAGGACCACGGCATAGCCCAGCACCGCAAACCACCAGACGCTGCGGCGGTAGCCCTTGGCATCGGACTCGCAGGCCTGCTCGCTCAGGCGCAGCAGGTGCATGAAATCCACATGGTCCATCGGCGCACATCGGCGCCCGGGGCGCCGTCGGTTCTGGGACGCGGGCCGCACGCCATGACGGCGCAGCGTCCGGGAGCCCAGTATAGGAAGCGCCAGGCCGCCGCGAAGGCCTCGCCGACGATCGGGCGCCCCCGGCGTGCCAGCGGCGCGGCGACGTGTCCACTTCGTCACGCCCCCAAACGACCGACGGCCGGCAGAGCCGGCCGCGCGATCGGACAGGGAGAACGGTTCAACGACCGTTGAGCGCGTCCTTCAGGGCCTTGCCGGCGCTGAACTTGGCCGCCTTGGAGGCTTCGATGCGAATCTCTTCGCCGGTGCGTGGATTGCGGCCCGTGCGCGCCGCGCGCTCGGACACGGCAAAGGTGCCGAACCCGGCCCAGGCCACCGTCTCTCCCTGGGCCAGGGCGCGTGTGATGTGCTGGGCTGCGGCGTCGAGCATGCGCTGAGCCGCAGCTTTGCTCACGTCGGCATCGGTGGCGATCGCATCGATCAGATCGGATTTCGTCATCAATCAATTCCTTCGGTCAAAGTCATCCCCCCGCCAAGGCCGGCGGGGAACGAGGGACGCACTATGGCACGAATCGGCCTGGCCAGACGGTTGCAAACTGTGACAAGGCGGACGCTGGTGAGGGGCCCCGAAAACCGGGTGCAGGACAGGGCTTTGACTTTCGGCCCCGCAGCGACCGGCGCACACTGCCTGTTGTGCCGGGGCAGTCCGCCCGGCCCCGGCCACTGGTTCCATCGCCACGGAGGCCGCCATGCCCATCCCTACCCGCCTGTACCACTACCTCGAGCAGCGTGGCACCCGTTACGAGGTGCTCGCCCATGCCCGCAGCCGCTCGAGCGCCGAGACAGCGCGTAGCGCTCAGGTGCCTGCCCACCACCTGGCCAAACCGGTGCTGCTTGAAGACGACGAGGGGTGCGTGATGGCCGTGGTGCCAGCCGATCGCCAGGTGATGGTGGGCACGCTCGCGCGCATGCTGGGCCGCCACGATCTCCATCTGGCGGACGAGGCCCGCATCGCCGAGCTTTTCGACGACTGCGACCGTGGTGCCCTGCCCCCGGTGGGCATGGCCTGGGGCCTGCCCACGGTGGTCGACGACGACCTGGAGCAGTTGGACGAGGTGTGGATGGAAGGCGGCGACCATGAGCGCCTGCTGCGCCTGAGCCACCAAGCGTTCCACGAGCTCATGAGCGGCCAGCCCCACGGCCATATCTGCAAGCCGATGGCGCACTGAGCCTCCATCGGGTGGCCCTCGCCCGCGGCTCACCACCAGGCGACGCGCGAACCCAGGCCCTGGCGTTCCAGGCCGAGATGCTCCCGGCAGCTGCGGCGGCGAGCCCGGGCCTGCCCGAGCCAATCCTCGGGCACCCCGATGTCGGCGAGCGTGCGCGTGTCCAACGCCAGCAGCTCCTCCTGCGCCCGACGCTGCCTTCGGATCGCTCGCCAAGCGGCCCAGAGCGCCTGACAGCGCCTCAGGAGTTCCAGGACTTGGGCACAAGCCGGGCGGTGGGTGGCCGCGGGCGGGCAAGTCGGGCTCATCAGGGTCTCCGTCGGTGGGTGGAACAACTCGCACGTCTTTGCTGGTCAGCGTAGCCGTCAAACGACCGCCTGAAAATTGATTTGTTTTCGCCAATTTGGTCAGTTATGCTGACCAGCATGGCTCGACTCCCTTTGCAGGTGCTGCCCACGTTTCGTGTCGTGGCCCGGCTCGGCAACCTGCGCGCAGCGGCCGAGTCGCTGCACCTGACTCACAGTGCCGTCAGCCAGCAGATCAAGTTGCTGGAGGAGCAACTCGGGCACCCCCTGTTTGACCGGCGGGGCCGGCGCATCGTGCTCAATGCAGCCGGAATGGCCCTGCTGCGCTCGGTCGAGCCGGCCCTGGCGCAGTTGGATGAAGGTGTGCGTGCAGCGGCCGTGGCAGCCACCGGCGAGCAGCAGCGCATCCGCGTAACCCTGGTGCCCTCGTTCGCTCAGCGCTGGCTGCTGCCGCGCATGGCCCTGTGGCGAGAACGACACCCCGACATCCTGATGGAGCTGCACACCTCGCAGGCGGTGGTGGACCTCGTGGGCGAGGGCTTCCATGCCGCACTGCGGCAGGGGGGAGGCCCCTGGCGCGGCCTGGCCTCGGAAGTGCTGATCGATTCGCCGTTGATCGCCGTGGGCGCGCCGGACGCCGCGCGGCGGCTGCACGGCCGGGGCCCGCAGGCGCTCGCGCAAGAACCCTTGCTGGGCAGCGGCAATCTGTGGCGGCGCTGGTTTGCGCAGGCCGGCGTGTCGGTCAAGGTTCAGGAGGTGGCGACGTTCAACGATGCCGGCCTGATGCTGCAGGCGGCCGAGCAAGGCCTGGGCATTACGCTGGCGCGCGAGCTGCTGGCCGCCGATGCACTGAAAGCGGGCCAGCTGGTGCGCCTATCGCCGCTCAGCCTGAGTGCGCAAGGCGCCCAGACCTTGCACCTGGTCCATCCTCCTGCGCTGCACGACTGGCCGCCCCTGCAGGCCTTGCGCTGCTGGCTGAAAGACGAACTGGCCCGCTCCCGCCTGCAGTTGCCCACAACCACGCCTTGAGCACCTGAGGCACAATTGCGCCCCATGTCCTCGCCCCGCCGTCTGAGCCTGTGCTGGCTGGCCTTGATGCTGTTGCTCAAGGCTGCGCTGCCCTTGCTGGCTGCTGGGGCCGCCCAGGCCCAGGGCAGGACGCTGGTGGAGGTGTGCACGGTCTATGGTGTGAAGACCGTGGTGCTGGATGCCGCCGGCCAAGTGCTTGGCGATGCCTCAGATGAGAGCAAAGGCAGTCATTCCGACACGGCCTCCCCGGGCGCAGATCATTGCCCTCTCGTCAACGCCGTCGGCCACGCCGCCCCGGCTCGCACGCCGGCACACGGGGCTGTACCCTCCTCTCATCCCGACCTGCGCCCACCGGCCACCGCGCCGCCGCGCGCCTGCTTGGACGCTGCGGCTCGTTGGGCCGCGCGTGTGCACCACGCCCCCCCGATCCTGAGCTGATGCGGCACTGACCCGCCCTCAGCCGTTGCGCTGGCCTGCGCGCATGCGCATCGCCAGCGTTCGCTTTCGCTTTGGCCGGCGCCGCCGGCGTCGGCCTTCATCTTTCAGGATCGTTGTGAAATCTCTTGCTTGGACTGCCGTGGCCGTCGCTGCGGCCGCCATGGGCACTCCTGCCCACGCACAGGGCGTCGCCACCGAAGCCTCGCTCGCAACGGTGGTCGTGACCGGCCAACACACGGAACTCGACCCGACACTGCCGCACACCACCGCCAGCCGGACCGGCGAACAGTTGCGCGATCAGAACCTCATCAACCCCGAAGACGCGCTGCGCTACCTGCCCGCCACCACGATACGCAAGCGCTACATCGGCGACCGCAACGCGCTGATCGGCGGCCGCAACTTCGGCACCCTGCAGCCTTCGCGGGCGCTGGTCTATGTGGATGGCTATCTGCTGTCGAACTTCCTGGGTCGCTTCGATGCGCCGCGGTGGAACATGCTCACGCCCGAATCCATCGAGCGTGTGGACATGCTATACGGCCCGTACTCGGCGTTGTACCCGGGTAACTCCATCGGCACCACGGTGGTGGTGCGTGAGCGTACGCCCCGGCAGTTCGAGGCTTCCGCAAGGCTGGGTGGACACCGCCAGTGGTACTCCGCCTATGCCGACAGCGACCGCTACGACGGGCACCAGTTCAGCGCGCGCATCGCCGCGCGCCTGGACAGCGGTCAGTGGTATGCGCTGAACCTGAACCATCAGGACAGCACGTCGCAGCCGATGCAGTACTACACGACGACCACGCTCACGCCAGGCACTGCCGGCACGCCTGTGACGGGCATCCGCTATGACACGGACCCTCAGGGCCGAACCCGTGCCGTGTTTGGCCCGAACAACGGCGCCATCGACCGCACACAGCAACGCACGATCAAGCTTCAGATCGGTCAGGACTTCACGCCCACGCTGCAAGCCAGCGCGTTCGTGGCTCATTGGGTGAATGACTCGACCGCCCGCAACCGCACCTTCTTGCGAGATGCCGGCGGCAACCCCGTGTGGTCGGGCGTCGTGAACGATGGCACGTACCAGTACACGATCCCCGCTTCGGCGTTTGCACCGTCTCAGCGCGATGAAGCTCACTGGCAATCCGGATTCACAGTGAAAACACGCCACGCCGCCGGCTGGAACGGTTCGCTCGTGGCATCGCTGTACCGGATCGGCCGAGACGACGCTCGTCAAGCCCAGCAGCCCGATCCCGTCGCTGCCTCGGGTGGGCCAGGAACCCTCACCCGTCGCCATGGCACGGGCTGGCACACGGTGGAACTCCAGGCGGCCTACACGCCCACGGCCGGCGATTTCGGCAATGGCCGCCACGCGCTGACACTGGGGGTGCACCGCAACGGATACCGTCTGACGCAAACCGTCGACAACGTGAGTGATTGGCAAGAAGGCGCAGGAACCTTGTCGCAGTACTACCGGGGCCGCACCGACATCACCGCCGCCTATGCCCAAGACGTCTGGTCGCTGCGGGAGGACTTGCAGCTCACGCTGGGTCTGCGCGTCGAACATTTCCGGGCCCATGACGGCGAGCAGCTCACCTCCAACGGTGTGACCACGGTTTACGGCCAGCGCAGTCTGAATGGCCGCTCGCCCAAAGCCTCCCTGGCGTGGTGGGCCACGCCCGAGTGGCTGCTCAAGCTCAGTGCGGGCCACGGCGTGCGTTTTCCCAACGTGGAAGAGCTCTACAACGGCACGGCCACGGGCAGCAGCGTGATCGTCAGCGACCCCAATTTGCAGCCCGAGCGCTCCACGGCCGTGGAACTGTCCACCGAGCACAGTGGACCAGCGCACCGCGTGCGGGTGTCTGTCTTTCAAGACATGGTCAAGGACGCCATCTTGCGGCAAACCGACGCCACTGTCGTGCCCAATGTCACGCGGGTGTCCAACGTCGATCGGGTACGCACGCGCGGCATCGAGTTCGTGTGGACGCAGCAAGACCTGTTCATGCGAGGCGTCGACCTGGAAGGACACATCGCCTTCACGCGCAGCATCGTCATGGCCAACACCCGCGACCCCGGCAGCGTGGGCGCATACTGGCTGCGTGTGCCCAAATCCCGCGGGGCGTTGCTGGCCACATGGCGCCCCAATGATCAATGGCGCACCAGTCTGGGTCTGCGCTACAGCGGCCGCGCATACAACGATGTCTACAACCGGGACATCGACCCCGATGTTTACGGCGGCGTCTCGCGCGTCAAGCAGCTCGACTGGCGTGCCAGCGTCAAATTGCAACCCAAGCTCGAATGGGCCGTGGGCATCGACAACCTCACCGATCAGCGCGCTTGGCAGTTCCACCCCTACCCGGGCCGCACGCTCCACACCGAGCTGCGCTGGGTGCATTGAGGCCACACGGCCATGAGGACTGACGTTCGTCCCCCTGTGACGGTGCGCGCCGCGCTGTACCGGCTGTTTTGGCGATTGCACTTCTGGGCCGGCCTGATCACGGCGCCGCTCGTGATCGCCGCGTCGATCACCGGCTTGATTTACGTCGTCACACCACAAATGGAGGCCTGGCGCCACGCGCAGGTGGACCGCGTGGCCGTCGGCCAGAACCTTCAAGCCTTGGACGCGCAGGTGGCCTCCGCCCGCTCTGCGCACCCCGACCGTCCCTTGCGCTTTGTCGTGCCGGCTCACCAGCCGGGGCAGACGACCCAGGTGCATTTCGGGCCTGACCCGGCCGGCCCGAAGGCCGTCGATGGGCTGCCGTCCGGGCTCATCGTGTATGTCAACCCCTATACCGCCGAGGTGGTGGGGACGCTGGACGAGTTGCAACGCTACCGGCATTGGGCCCGTAAGCTGCACGCGTCGTTCTTGCAGGGCGAACGGTGGCGCTGGCCGATCGAGTTGGCCGCCAGTTGGCTGCTGGTGATGCTGATCACGGGCTGGATCATGTGGTGGCCGCGCGGCGGGCTGCGTGCACTGGGCGGCTCGCTGCGCTGGCGTGGGCCAGGACCGCTGCGCGCTCGCTGGCGGCGCTGGCACACCACCGGCGGTGTGCTGATGACGGGGGTCTTGGCCGTGATCGTCGTCACCGGCCTGACCTGGTCGGCCCACACCGGTGAGCGCTTCCGTGCGGCGCAGCAAGCCCTGGGGCAGTCGGCACCGCGCCCTGCGGCGGACTTGGTCAGCGCCGTGCCGGCAGACGGCCGCGCCCCCTTGACGTGGCAGGCCGCCTACGAGGCCGCACGAGCGCTGTCCCCCGACATCGCGATGATGCTCACTGCGCCTCGGGGCCCCGAAGGCGTCTGGCGCGCCGAAAACTTCGACCGCAGCCAGCCCACTCGACGTTTCGTGCTGGTCTTGGACGCCTATCGTGCCCAGCCGTTGTTCTTTGCCGGCTGGGACGAGATGCCCCTGCTGGCACGCGCCACCGCCGTGGGGATTCCTTTCCACCGCGGCGAGTTCGGGTGGTGGAACCAAGCCCTGCTGATCGGCGTGGCCTTGGCCTGCATCGGTGCAGTCGTCTCGGGTCTGCGCATGGCGTGGCTGCGGCGCCCTTCGGGCGGCGGCCCGCAGGCACCGGCGCTGCCAGCGTCGGGCTGGCGGGCCGCGCCGCTCGGGCTGTGGCTGCTGCTGGCCGCCTTGGCCTGGGCTCAACCCGTTTTTGCCTGGAGCCTGCTCGCCTATGGCCTCGCCGAGGGCGTGGCGGCCGTCGTCCATCGCCGCCGCGTTTCCACGGTGGCATGAATCAAAATCCTTTCCAACCTGAAGGAGCCTCATGATGATGAAAACCCTGTCCCGACGTGCCCTGCTGATCGCAGCCTGCGCGGTGGCGGCGCCCGCCCTGGCCCACGATTACCGCGTGGGCGACCTCGTCATCGACCATCCCTGGGCCCGCGCCACGGTGCCCGGTCAGAAGGCCGGGGGGGCTTTCCTGACGATCGAGAACCGTGGCGGCCAGGCCGACCGGCTGCTGTCGGCGGCTGCGCCGACCGAGCGCGTCGGCCGCACCGAGATGCACAGCATGCGCATGGAAGGCAATGTCATGCGCATGCGGGAGATCGACGCCATCGACATCCCGGCCGGCCAGACCGTGACGCTCAAGCCCGGCGGTTTGCATCTCATGTTCATGGGTCTGACGGCTCCGCTGAAAGCTGGCGAGAAGCTGCCGGTGGTGCTCACCTTCGAAAGGTCCGGGACGATCACCGTGGAGGTGCATGTGCAAGCCGCCAGCGCAGCGTCCGCGAAGAACCCCGACGGCGACAGTCATCACAAGCATTGAGCCTCGATCCGGCAGTTGACCGCCATTGCGAGGAGGAAATCCATGGTCGATCCGTCCATCCCCGTGGCCCTGGTGCTGGGCAGCGGCGGCGCCCGCGGCCTGGCCCACATCGGTGTGATCCGCGCCTTGCGCGAAGACGGAGCCTACAGCATCCGCTCCATCACCGGCAGTTCGATGGGTGCACTGGTGGGCGGGCTGTACGCCGCCGGCAAGCTCGACGCCTACACCGACTGGGTGTGCGGCCTGTCGCGCACCGACGTGTGGGCCCTGATGGACTTCTCGTTCACCCGGCGCGGGCTGATCGAGGGCGAGCGCTTGATGAACAAGCTCGCCGAACTGGTGGGCGACGATCGCATCGAGGCGCTGCCCCTGCCCTTCACGGCCGTGGCCTCGGACATCCGGCGCCGGCGCGAGGTCTGGCTGAACGAAGGATCGCTGTTCGAGGCCATCCGTGCCTCGATCGCGGTGCCGGGCTTGTTCACCCCGCTGGAGCGCCGCGGCGTGACCCTGGTGGATGGCGGCCTGCTCAGCCCCTTGCCGATCGCGCCCAGCCTGCGCCACGGCGCCGAGCGCATCGTCGCCGTCTCGCTCAACGGTCCGCCGCTGCCCCGGTCGCGCAACGGCGCCGGCCCGGGCCCAACGACCGAAGCACCGCCGCGCACGGCCTTGCAGCGCTGGATCGAACGCACCCGCGACACCCTGGGACTTGCGCGTGGCAGCGACGAGCCCTCGGACGACGTCTTCGACATCATCGGCCGTTCGCTGGAGGCGATGCAAGACCGCATCACGCGCTACCAGATTGCAGCTTACCGGCCTGACATCCTGGTGGAGATCCCCGCCAACGCTTGCGGCTTGCTCGATTTCCATTGCGCCGATCGGATGATCGCGATGGGCTATGCACAGGCCCGCGCTGCGCTGGAGCGCGCGCGCGAGGCGATCCCGGGCGCAGGGTTTTGAGCCCGGGCTGGAGCGACGCTGCGGCCGGCGGGCCGCCACTGCGGCGACAATGGCTGCATGGCCCAGTACTTCGAAGTCCATCCCGACAACCCGCAGCCGCGCCTGTTGAAGCAGGCCGCGCAGATCCTGCACGGCGGGGGAGTCATCGCGATTCCCACCGATTCGAGCTACGCCCTGGTCTGCCACCTGGACGACAAGGTCGCCGCCGAAGCGCTGCGCCGCATCCGCGGCGTGGACGAGAAGCACCACCTCACGCTGCTGTGCCGCGATCTGTCCGAGCTGGCCAGCCACGCGCGCGTGGACAATCGGCAATACCGCCTGCTCAAGTTGGCCACGCCCGGCCCCTACACCTTCATTCTCGAAGCCACCAAGGAGGTGCCCAGGCGGGTGTCGCATCCCTCGCGGCGCACGATCGGCCTGCGCGTACCCGACCACCGCGTCACGCAGGCGCTGCTGGAAGTGTTCGGCCAGCCCCTGCTGGGCACCACGCTGATCGCCCCCGGCGAAAGCGACCCGATGAACGATCCGCGAGAAATCCGCGAGCGGCTGCAACGGCAGATCCAGGCGGTGATCGACGCCGGCGCCTGTCCACGCCAGGCCACCACGGTGATCGACTTCAGCGGCGACGAGCCAGTGCTGGTGCGGATGGGCCGTGGTGACCCGCTTTCGCTAGGGCTGTCGCCGCAGTGAACCTCACGCGCCGGTGGTGTGAGGTGCAGGCGGCGCCGCGCCGCGACGTGCAGGCGCCCAGCGGCACAACATGCGATGCAGCACAGCCGCCTCCAGAGGCTTGGTGAGGAAATCGTTCATCCCAGCCTCGAGCGCCGATTCGCGCTCGGACACCAAGGCCGCGGCCGTCAGTGCGATGACGGGCAGCTCCTGAGGCCCGAACTGGCGCCGCAGTTCCCGCGCCGCCTCGATCCCGCCCATCTCCGGCATCTGCAAGTCCATCAGCACCAAGGCATAGGGGCGGTGCTCGTTGGCGGCCGCTCGCACGGCTTCGATGGCCGAACGTCCGTCGCCGCAGTGCGTCACGTCGATGCCCCATTGTTCGAGCATGGCCACCCCGATGAGCAGGTTGACCGGATTGTCCTCGACCAGCAGCACGCGCAGGCCCTGCAGGCAGACGGACTCATCCGCAGGCGCCTGGGTGATGGCCTCCTCGTCGGTCCACGGCAGCGGCAGCTCGACCCAGAAGGTGCTGCCGCGGCCCGGCCGGCTGTCCAGTCCGACCTCGCCCCCCATGAGCTGCGCCAGTTCGCGACAAATCGACAGCCCCAGGCCGGTGCCTCCATGGCGGCGTGTCGCGGAGGTGTCGGCCTGACTGAACGGGCGGAACAAGCGCGCCTGCTGCTCGGCCGGGATGCCCGGACCCGTGTCGCTCACGCTCAGGTGCACACGCCCGCCCCCGGCGCAGCCGGCCCTGAGCACCACCTCGCCGTGCTCGGTGAACTTCAGGGCATTGGACAGGTAGTTACCCACGATCTGGCGCACGCGCAGGGCATCCCCGCGCACCCTGGTCGGCAGGTCGCTCGCCATTTCCAGCCGCAGCGCCAAACCCTTGGCCTGGGCCGCCTCCTCGTGCGTACGCTGCAGATCCTGCAGCAAGCAGTGCAAGTCGAAAGGGGCCGATTCGATCGCAAGCTGGCCCGCTTCGATCTTGGACAGGTCGAGGATGTCGCTGATGATGTCACGCAGCACCTGGGCACTTTCCAGAATGCGCTGCAAGTAATCCAGGCGCTGACGTTCGTCGATGTCGCTGCGCAGTGCCAGGCGCGCCAAGCCCAGCAGGCCGTGCAGCGGCGTGCGCAGCTCGTGGCTCGTGTTGGCCAGGAAAGCGCTCTTGGCGCGGCTGGCCGCCTCGGCGGCATCCCGTGCGGCCGATAGCTCCTGCTCGAATCGCTTGCGCTCGGTGATGTCCTCGACGATCCAGATGGTGCCGCCCTCGGCGGGGGCGAAACGATCGATCGCGCGGCCGCGCACCTTGCACCACAGCGCGCTGCCATCGCGACGAGCCATCAACGACTCGGTCTCGAAGGGCTCGCCACGCGACAGCACCGGGCCCGCCTCGCGGCCGATGCGCTGGTAATCCTGTGCGCTGCACCACACCACCGAGCCAGATTGTCCGGTCAGCGTGCCGGGGGGCCAGCCGAAGATCTCCTCCATGCGCGGGTTGGCATGCAAAAAGACACGGTCACGCGTGAAGGCGATACCGATGGAGGCGTTTTGCAAGATGGCTTCCTGCTGCAAGCGCACGCGCTCCATTTCCGAGACGTCGCGCACGTTGAGCACGAGATAGGACAAGCCTTGTCAATCGAAGCACGAGCCCGAGACCAGCATCTTGAGCACTTCCCCGCTCTTGATGCGAAAGTGAACGGGCATGTTGCGCACCGCGCGGTCGCGCGCGATCGCCTCCACAAGCCTTTGGCGATCGCCGGCATCGGCCCAGACCCCCAACTCGGCGGAGGATCTTCCGATCACCTCCTCGGGGGCGTACCCAGTGATGCGCGTGAACTCCGCGTTGACCATCACGTAGCGGCCCGTGGCCAGCTCGGTGAGGGTGATGCAGTCCGGGCTGGTCTCGACCACGTGGCGCAGCAACTCCGGCGATCGGGTCAACGCATTGTGACGACGCTGCGGATTGCCGCCGGACGCGGACCGAGGGAAATCACGTCCAGTCATGGTCGGAGCACGTCCGCCGGCTCGGGCGGTCACACCGCCGCCGTCACCACGACCTCGATGCGCCACTCGGGCCGCGCGAGCCGTGCCTGCACCGTGGCCCGCGGTGGAGCCTGGCCCGGCACCTCGCCGATCCAGGCGTCCCAGACTTCATTCATGCCGTCGAAATCGGCCAGGTCGGCCAGGAAGATCTGCGCCATCAGGATGCGGTCCTTGCCGCTGCCGGCCTCGGCCAGCAACCGATCGATCGCGGCCAGCACCTGGGCCGTCTGCCCGCGAATGTCCTGCGTGCCGTCCTCGGGCACCTGGCCGGCCAGGTAGACCGTGCCATTGTGCACCGCCATCTCGGACAGGCGCGCTCCGGGGTGGAAACGTTGCACCATGGGGTGTCCTTCAGCGTCGTTGACGAGGGGGTCGATGGGATGCCGCCGGCGCCGGCGGCGCGGCCTTCTGGCCGATGCGGCTCTCGGTGCCGGCAATCAGCTTTTGGATGTTCGCACTGTGGCGCCACACGAGCAACAGGCTCATGAGCAAGATGGCACCAGCCACCGGCCCTGCCCCCCAGATGAGCATCTGGTAGAAAGGCGCGAAGACCGCCGCGGTGATCGAGGCGAGCGAGGCGTAGCGGAAGAAGGCGGCGATGACGAGCCAGGTCAGCAGCGTCGCCAGTCCGAGCCAGGGGTTGATGCCCAGGAGAACGCCCGCCGCGGTGGCCACCCCCTTGCCTCCCTGGAAGCGGAAGAACACCGGCCAGAGGTGGCCGATGAAGGCCGCCACCCCCACCAGCGCCGCCGTGCCTGCGCCCAGGCCGTAAGGCTCGCCGAACAGCAGCACGAGCACCACCGGCACATAGCCCTTGAGGGCGTCGAAGACCAGGGTCAGAATGGCCGCGGCCTTGTTGCCCGAACGCAGTACGTTGGTGGCGCCGGGGTTGCCCGAGCCATAGGTGCGTGGATCGTGCAGGCCCATGAGCCGGCTGATGATCACGGCAAACGACAGCGAGCCGAGCAGGTAGCCAACGGCAATGGCGGCCAGGGCGTAGGCAGTCTCCATGGAAGGTCTTGGCGAGGTGGATGAAGTGCGTGAGACGCTTATTCTGCACTGGCGCACCGCACCGGCCTCGCCCCCAGCCGCTGGGTCAGCACCGCGGGCTCCAAGCCGACGAGGTAGCCGCGACGGCCACCGTTGATGCAGATGCGCGGCAGCTCCAGGATGCCGGCTTCCACATAGACGGGCATGGCCTTGCGGGTGCCGAAGGGCGAGGTGCCCCCCACCTTGTAGCCGCTGTGGCGCTCGGCCACCTCGGGCCTGCACGGCTCGACCTTCTTGGCGCCGATGTCGCGCGCCAGGGCCTTGAGGCTCACCTGCCGGTCGCCGTGCATCAGCACGATAAGCGGCCGTCCGTCCTGATCCTGCATCACCAGGGTCTTGACGATCAGATGCTCGTCCAGCCCGAGCTGACGCGCCGACTCGGCCGTGCCGCCATGCTCGACGTAGTCGTAGACGTGTTCGCTGAAAGACACTCCCTGACGGCGCAGCCACTGCGTGGCCGGGGTCTCGCTGACGTGCGGCGTTCGGGCCATGGCGCCGGGGTCACTGCGCCGGATCGCGCATCTCCCAACGGATGCGGTCGATGGCTTCGAGCAGTTCGGGCGACAGCCTGGTGCCCCAGGCGGCCACGTCCTCCTCGAGCTGGGTGACGCTGGTCACGCCGATGATCGTGCTCGTCACCTGCCACTTGGTGTAGCAAAAGGCCAGGGCCATCCGGGTCGGCGTCAGCCCGTGCTCGCGCGCCAGGGCGTTGTAGCGCCGTGCCGCCGCCAGAGCCTCGGGGCGGCCCCAGCGCTGCTGGCGCATGGATTCGAACTGCGCGAGCCGGCCCGCGGCGCCACCCGTCAGCCCGCCGTCGTCGTACTTGCCGGTCAGCAGCCCGAAGGCCAGCGGCGAATAGGCCAGCAGCGAGACGCCGTAGCGGTGCATCACCTCGTCCAGGCCGTTCTCGACCGAACGGTTGACCAGGCTGTACGGGTTTTGCACGGTGGCCACGTACGGCAGGCCGTGCTGTTCGGCCACGCGCACGAACTCGGCCACGCCATAGGGCGTCTCGTTGGACAGACCCACCGCGCGCACCTTGCCCTCGCGCACCAAACGCCCCAAAGCATCGAGCTGCTCGTGGATCGACGACACGGGCCGGTCACGCGAAGGGTCGAAGTACAGCGCCCCGAACATTGGCACGTTGCGCACCGGCCAGTGGATCTGATAGAGGTCGATGACATCGGTACGCAGCCGCTGCAGGCTGTCGTCGCAGGCTTTGAGGATGTCGTGTGCCTTGAGGTCGGCGCTGCCCTGGCGGATCCATCCATAGCCGCGCACCGGGCCGGCGACCTTCGTGGCCAGCACCAGCCGGTCGCGCACACCGGGACGCGCGGCGAGCCATCGGCCCAGGATGCGTTCGGTGTCGCCGTAGCGTTCGGCCGAGGGCGGCACAGGGTACATCTCGGCCGTGTCGAGAAAGTTGAGGCCCAACTCCAGCGCCCGATCGAGGATGCGGTGCGAGGTGGCTTCATCGACCTGCTGGCCGAAGGTCATGGTGCCCAGGCAGACGGGCGTGACTTGCAGGCCGCTGTGGCCCAGGGTGCGCAGGGGCATCGAAGGGTTCATCCCGCAAGTGTGCCAAAGCGCCGAGCGGCCTGCACGGCGGCCCTCGTAGCGGGTCGCCTCGCTACGGGTGGGCCAGGATCGGCCCCCGCGCCCTACAGCGGGCCAGGCAACAGCTTCAACCCCAGCCAGGCCACGCTGATCACCGCATTGACCGGCACGCTGATCACCGAGGGCACGAAGAACAGGGCCGCCAGCAGCGCTGCGCCGCCGGCCAGTTCGACCAACGCCCCCAGCACGAAAAGGACGGCCCCCAGCGTGGACCAGCGGCGCAGATAGGTGGGCAGCCAGCGGGCCTGTTCGCGGTTGTGACGCCAGGCGGCGGAACGCTCGAACACTGTTCCGCGGCCGACGTCGCGGAACAGCCAAGCGAAAAACCAGTAGCGGTATAGCAAGGTGCGAAACCGCAGGGCTGGCGGGGCAGGTGGCATCGTCAGCTCGTTCATCGCAAACCTCCGTGGCCGGCGCGCGCAGGCGGGCGCACGCCCAGCCTCAGGCTGACATGGTGCGCCGAGGTCGGGGCGGTGTCCATGCCCTCCCCCATGGACGGGCGGGCCAGGCCCGGCGGTGTCGCCTCGGCACGCTGCGGCCTTGACCTGACCCGGGACAGGACGGGCCTGGACATGGCACCATCGGCGCTTCAGCACCCGTCCCGGAGCCCGGCCCATGCCCGTCGAAGTCACCCACAACCCTGCTGCGCAGCGCTTCGAGGCTGCGCTCGATGGTCAGCTCAGCGTCGCGGACTATGAACTGCGCGACGGCATCATGCACATGACCCACACCGGCGTACCGCTGGCCCTGCGCGGGCAGGGCATCGCGGCGCAGCTCGTGCGAGCCGCGCTCGACCATGCGCGTGCCCATGGGTTCAAGGTCAATCCGCTGTGCTCCTATGTGCGGGCCTACATGCAGCGCCACCCTGAGACCCAGGCGCTGTGGGCGCGGTGAGCCCCGCCCTGCCGCCGCCTGCGCAGGCGGTGCTCGACTTCTGGTTCGACGGCGATGATGGCCGGTCGCGCGGGCAGCCGCGGGCCGAGTGGTTCCGCAAGGACCGGGGCTTCGACCATCGGATCGCCTCGCGCTTCGGCCCCTGGCTGGAGCAGGCCCTCGCAGGTGGGCTGCAGGACTGGGCGGCCACGCCGACCGGCACACTCGCGCTCATCCTGGTGCTCGACCAGTTCAGCCGCAACGTCCACCGGGGCAGCCCCCGAGCGTTTGCCGGCGACGCCCGGGCCCTGGCGCTCGCCCGGGGCCTGGTGTCCGCCGGCGAGGACCGGCACCTGTCGAGCCTGCAACGCTGGTTCGTGTACCTGCCGTTCGAGCACGCGGAGGACACGGCCGCACAGGACGAGAGCGTGCGCCTGTTCACCGCCTTGGCCACCGAGGATGCCCGCCTGGTCGATGCGCTGGACTATGCCCACCGCCATCGCGAGGTGATCCTGCGGTTCGGGCGTTTTCCGCACCGCAATGCGGTGTTGGGCCGGGCCAGCACCTCCGAGGAGGCAGCCTACCTGGCCCGGCCGGACGCGGGCTTCTGAGGCGTTGCGGCGCCGGGCCTCATGGCCCTCCCGGCGGCCAAGCGCCGTCCCTCAGGGCGGGCCGTCCCCGGCGGTCGGGCCGACGGTCCACGCCGTGGTCGAACCGGGAAGCAGTTCGGGCTGCCAGCGCAGCAGCATGCGCTGTAACTGCTCCAGCGTGAAGGGTTTGCCCAGGAAGTCGTCCATGCCGGCCAGCTGCCCGCGCTGGCGCACCTCGGGCTCGGGGTTGCCCGTGACGGCCAAGACGGGGGTGCGGCCGCGGCCCGCCTGACGTTCGATCGCGCGCAGCTTCTCGGTGGCGGTGAGGCCGTCCATCCCGGGCATCTGCACGTCCATGAGCACGACGTCGAAGGTCTGCTCGGCAAAGCGGCTGAGTGCCTCGTGTCCGTCGCCGGCCACCACCACGGCCAAGCCCAAGCGTTCGAGCATGGCCTGGGTCATGACCTGATTGACCGGGTTGTCGTCCACCAGCAGGACACGGCCGGCCAGCGCCGGCCGCTCGGCCGCCGGCGGCGCCGGCGGCGTCGGCCCGGGTGTGGGGCGACCGCTCTGGCGGCGGGCATGCAAGGCCCAGCGCAAGCCGTCGTGCAGCGCGTGCGGACGCACCGGCTTGGACAGTACGAACACGCCATCGAGCATGCCCATCGTGGTGTCGCTGGACACCCCGCGCATCAGCAGCACCGGCAGGCCGGCCTCGCGGGCCATTTGCTCCAGGCGGTCGTGCCCGCGCGCGCCCAGCAGCTTCTCGTCCAGCAAGATGGCGTTGACGCCTCGGTCGCGCAGCACGAGCAGCTCGGCCTGGGTGGGCGGCACCGGCTTGACCTCGTAGCTGACACCGAACTCGCGCAAACCGGCCTGCACATGCTGCACCAGCCGCAGGTAGTTGGCCACCACCAGCACATGCAGGGGCACGCCGGGCGGCAGGCCGGCGCTCGGCTGCTCGATGTGGTCCAGCGTCAGCTCCAGGGTAAAGACCGAGCCCTTGTGCGGTTCGCTGCGCGCCGAGATCTGCCCCCCCATGAGCTGAACCAGCTCGCGGCAGATCGCCAGCCCCAGGCCCGTGCCCCCGGGGGCACGGGCCGTGGACTCGTCGCTGCGCGGAAAGGCTTCGAAGAGCCGGGGCAGCAGTTCGGGCGCGATACCCACGCCGGTGTCGTGCACCTCGATGCGCAGGCGAGCCTGGCCCTCACACAGGCCCTCGGGCTCGACGCCGACCTGGATGTGCACCCCGCCACGGATGGTGTAACGCACGGCGTTGGCCACCAGGTGGCCCAGCACCTGGCGCAGCCGGGTCGGGTCCACCCGCACGACGGCCGGCACCTCGGGCGCCCAGCCCAGGGTCAGCTCCAAGCCCTTCTCGTGCGCCGCGGCCGCGTGCAGCTCCAGCGCATCGAAGGCCAGTTCGCGCAGATCGGTCTCCACGGGCTCGAGTTCCATGCGCCCGGACTCGATCTTGGTGTAGTCGAGCACGTCGTTGACCAGGGCCATCAGCGTGTCCAGGCTCTGCCGCTGCAAGGCCACGATCTGCTGCTGGCGGGCATCGAGCGGTGTGGCACGCAGCAACTCGATCGCGCCCAAAATGCCGTTGATGGGGGTGCGCACCTCGTGGCTCATGTTGGCCAGGAAGCGAGCCTTGACCTGCGAGGCGGCCAGGGCCTCGTCGCGCGAGCGCCGCAGCTCGCGCAGGGCCAGGGTCAGCTCGCGGCGCAACCCGCGGCGCAGATTGAGGGCGTACAGCACGAAACAGCCGAACAGCACCAGACCGGCAGCCGCCCAGGCCCCCCCGTTGAGGGCACGCTGCGCCGCCGCGGTGGGCGACAGGTCGGGCAGCCCCAGAGCGTCAACGACCCAGGGCGTCACCGCCAGCACCACCAAGATGGCCCCACCGAGCATCAGGCCCTCGCGCCGAGCACCGGTCAGCATCCACATCATCGGCAGCAGCACCAACCACCAAAGGGTGGGTGAAGTCCAGCCCCCCAGCAGCCAGGTGAGCGCCGTCAACACGAACGTGATCGACACCATGAGCGCGGCGATGCCCCGTCGGGTGCGCCCGGTGCGGGCCACATAGGCCGACACGGCCAGAGCCAGCGGTGCGTAAGAGGCGATCACCCCGACCAGCAAGGGCTGCTGCAGCCACCAGAAGTACCCCCCCGCACCCAGGGCCCCAGCCAAGCTGACGACCACCGTGAACCAGAACAGGCGATCGCGCAGACGCGCTTCGATCTGCGCGGGATCGAGCACCTGCGGCCTTCGCCAGGGGTGGGCCGGGTCCGGCCGAGCGTCGGCGCTTTCGCCTTCAGCGGCGACGGCCGGCGCGGTGGCGGCATCGGTGTCCCTGGAGACGGGCAGCGGGGGCGTGGACATGCGGGCTGAAAGAGTGGAGGGAGTGGCAGGCGGCCGCAAGCCTCGTTCACGCGGACAAAGCTTACCCCAGTGCAGGGTGGATGTCCCAGTCGATGTCGCCTCCCAGCACCGCCACCCGGCCCTGCCAGCGCAGGCTGATCGAGACGGTGACGCACAGGTGGGCACCATGAACGGTCAGGTACGGGCGGGTGACCTGCACGCGCCCGAAATGATCCAGCGCGCGGCGGAAGTAGGGCCTGCGCGCCCAGCGCGCGCCGCTGGCGTCACGCAGCGGCGCGAACTGGGCGGACCGCTTGGCCTCGAAGCTTGGCGAGGTGACGTTGTGGCCGATTTGCAGACCGTGCTCGTCGATCAGGTAGCACAGCTCGGCCCCGGGCAAGGCCAGGAACTCTTGGCAGCACACCTCCAGCGGCAAGCCGGCCTGCAGCGAGGCGGCGGCATGACCGATGGCGTTCATGTACGGCGCCACGCGCTCGCGCTCGGCACGCTTTTCGGCATCGAAACGGGCATCGAAACGCTGCCACACCGCGTCGATCACCCGCCGAGGTTCGTCATGGCCCACCAGCACCGGCGCCGGGCGTGAGAACAGATAGCCCTGCACGAAATCCACATCGGCCTGCAGCGC
Organism: Caldimonas sp.; assembly: GCF_046291045.1. Classification (GTDB taxonomy): domain Bacteria; phylum Pseudomonadota; class Gammaproteobacteria; order Burkholderiales; family Burkholderiaceae_C; genus Caldimonas. Next base: position 19,915 of record NZ_JBKBSL010000031.1, read on the forward strand.
GAGGTAGGCCTCGTCCATCGTCTCGATGCCTTCCATCAGCACCATGGCCCCGCAGGCGTGAAGCAGCGAGACCATTTGGGTGGCGATGCGGCCGATGCGCGGCTCGGTGGCCGCGCGACGCACCAGGCTGCGATCGAGCTTGACGATCTCGGGGCGGATGCGCCAGACCCGGTCGAAATTCGAGTGGCCCGCACCGAAGTCGTCCAGCGCCAGCAGGCAGCCCAGCTCCCGGGCCTCGGCCACCGCGCGCTCGAAACCCTGGTCGCGCCCGACCATGTCCTCGGTGACCTCCAGCACCAACTGGGTGGGCTTCAACCCGAAACGTTCGAGCAGGGCGCGCATGAAACGCTGCCCGCCCAGGTCGGGGCCGCGCACGAACACCCCGGGATGGATGTTCAGGAAGAGCCACGAGTGGTCTTGTCCCGCCAGCGCGCTGAAGTTGCCCACATGCACCAAACGGCACAGCCGATCCAGCCGCACGAGGTCGTCGAGCGAGGCGGCGCTTGCCAGCACCGAGGACGGCGCCACGGCGCGGCCGTGCTCATCCACCGCGCGCAGCAGCGCCTCATGCCCGACGGCCCGGTGGTGAGACAGACTGTAGATCGGCTGGAACTGCGAATGCAGACGGTAGGGGCCGTGCTGGACCGTCCAGCGCCCGTCCTCCAGCCGCTGGCCGGCAGCCAGCAGGGCCAGCACAGCCTCATCGGCCGGCGAGGCAGGTGACGGATCGATGGATGGCGACGGGTCCACGAACGAAGGCTGGGCGAAGCGATACGCCCATTGTGGCCGAGAAATCCCGCCGCGGCGGATCGTCGCGCGCCTGCGTTCGTGAAGCTGTGCTACCGTGGCGCCCCGTCCCCCGCCCTGTCTGGTCGTCTGCTCCACGAGCCGGGTCTCAGGGCTGACACTTCACAGAAAGGATCCACATGATCACCACCGCCTCCGGGCTACAGTACGAAGACACCGTGACCGGCCAGGGCGACGAGGCTCGCGCCGGCCGGCACGTCACGGTGCATTACACCGGCTGGCTCTATGACAACGGCCAGCCGGGCGCCAAGTTCGACTCCAGCAAGGACCGCAACGACCCCTTCGTCTTCCCGCTGGGCGCTGGCATGGTGATCCGCGGCTGGGACGAGGGCGTGCAGGGCATGAGGGTGGGCGGCACACGCCGCCTGGTCATCCCGCCGCAGCTCGGCTATGGCGCACGCGGCGCGGGTGGCGTGATCCCGCCGAACGCGACGCTGCTGTTCGAGGTGGAGCTGCTGGCCGTCTGACGTGACCGAGATCGATTTCGAGCTGCGCGGCGACCACATCGCACTGCATGCCCTGCTCAAGCTCGTCGGCGCTGCCGGCAGCGGCGGCCAGGGCAAGGCCCAGGTGGCCGCGGGCCGCGTCGAGGTGGACGGCCGGCCCGAGACGCGCAAGAGCGCCAAGATCCGTGCCGGCCAGGTCGTCGCGATCGACGACCTGCGCATCCACGTGAAGGCTCACGCCTGACTGGCAGACACCAACATGACCGAATGGCAATGGATTTTCTCGGCCCTCAGTGCCGTGGTGCTCTTCCTCTTCGGTCTGTCGGGGTTCTCTCATGAGTTGATGACCGCCGGCGGTGAACGGCTGCGCGCGTGGCTGGGCCGTGCCACGGCCAACCGCTACGGCGCCGCCTTGCTCGGAGCGGGCTTCACGGCCTTCATCCAGTCATCGTCGGCCGTCACGTCGTTGGCCATTGCGCTGGTGGACGCCGGCGTGCTGGGCTTCCGTAACGCCTTGGCCGTGCTGCTGGGGGCCAACGTCGGTACCACGGCCACGGCCTGGCTGGTGTCGCTCAAGCTCACGGCCTTGGGCCCGATGGCTCTGACTTTGGGGGCTGTGGTCTCGGCTATTGCGCCGGGGCGCTGGAAGCCTGCAGGCAAAGTGATCTTTTACTTCGGCTTCGTGCTCTTTGCACTCGACCTCATCGGCGTGGCGCTGGCCCCGCTGCGCAACACGCCGGCGGTGCTGGACGTGCTGGCTCAGGCGAGCAACCCTTGGATCGGCGTGATGGCCGGGATCGTCATCACGGCAGCGCTGCAAAGTTCGTCGGTCACCACGGGACTGGCGGTGGTCCTGGTGCAGCAGCAGGTGCTCACCGCACAGGCAGCTGTCTATCTCGTCGTGGGGTCGAACGTGGGCACCACGGTCACCGGCCTACTGGCTTCCCTGTCGATGGGCTCGCTGGCTCGCCATACGGCGATCATCAACACCGGCTTCAAGCTGGCGGGCGCTTTGATGTTCGCGCCCGTGCTGGTGTTGTTCGCGCAAGCGGTCGTGGAGCGTACGCCCACGCCGGACATGGCGGTGGCCGCCGCTCATCTCGTGTTCAACTTGGTGAGCAGTACGCTCTTTTTGGTTCTGCTGCCCGCTTACGCACCGCGGCTGGAACGCTGGGCCGTCTCGGCCAGCCGCTGAAGAGCTCAAAGCATGGCCTGGACAAAGGCCACATCGAGCCAACGGTCGAATTTGTAGCCGCCGTGGCGGATCACGCCGGCCACCGAGAAGCCCATGGACTCATGCAGCCGTATCGAGGCCGCATTGGCGGCATCGACCACGCCCACCATGCTGTGGAAGCCCCGCTCGCGCGCATGGGCCATCACCGCCGGCAGCAGCAGCTTGCCCAGGCCACGGCCGCGCCAATCGCGATGCAGATAAACCGAGTGCTCGCAAGTGAAGCGCCAGCCCTCGCGGGGGCGGAACAGGCCATAGTTGGCGTAGCCCACCACCTGGTCGTCGTCGGTGACGGCCACGAAGAAGCGGTGGCCGTCGGCGCGCTTGGCCAGCCATTGCGCCACTTGTTCGTCGAGCGTGCGCTCGGCGTACTGGTAGGTGGCCGTGCTGTGGCGCACCTCCTCGTTGTAGATCTCGAGCACGGCCGGCATGTCGTCCTCGCGGGCCGCTCGCACGCTCACGCCCGAGCGCAGGTCCCTGAGCATCGTGGTGCTGCCCTCTGGGCAGGCTCCGCAGAACTCGATGGAGGCTTTCACCGCGCCGGGTACTGCGGTCGGTTCGACGCGACGGAAGCCCTGTTGGGCGAAGAAGCCCTCGGCCGTGGTGGTGCGCAGCGCGGCCCACTGGGCGCCGCGCCGACGGGCCTGGCGCAGAGCCGCTCGCACCATCTGTCCGCCCAGGCCCTGGTGGCCGGTGCGCACCGCCACTGAACGCAGCAGCACGCCCTCGCCATGAAACTCCAGGCCGGCGCAACCCAGCAACCCGCTGGCATCGCACGCCACGAGGAAGTCCGCCAGATGTTCGGCCACACCCGCGGTGGGCAGTGCATGCTCGCGCAGCAAGGCCTCGATGGCCGGCAGGTCGCCGGACTCGGCGGCGCGCAGGTGCTGGGCGTGGGGCAGGTTGGTGTGCGGGGACAAGGCGGGCTCCTGGAATTGGAATGCGCAAGGGCCCCAGTATGCCGCCGGCCGCTACAATGCGAACCCGTCATTGGGGAGTAGCCTCCCTCCTTCGCGGCATCGGCGCGACGAGAGGGTTCTGTGTCAACAGGCTTGCCCGCTTGCGGGCATGGCACAGGGGGTCGACCGGACTTGGCGAGACCTTTGACCGTGCCCGCCCGCGTGCCGGGGGCGTGCGCGGTCATGGGTGTCAACGCCGGCCGGAGCATCTTGTCCCGTGGAAGCCTTTCTCGTCTCGACCAGCCTCGTCGCTCTTGCGGAAATGGGCGACAAGACGCAGTTGCTCTCGTTGCTGCTGGCCGCGCGCTACCGCCGCCCAGTGCCCATCCTGCTCGGCATCTTCGTCGCCACCTTGGCCAACCATGCAGGAGCCGGCGCGCTGGGCGCCTGGATCACCTCGGCGGTGGGCGCCGACGTGATGCGCTGGGTGCTGGGCCTGTCCTTCCTCGTGATGGCGGTGTGGATGCTCATCCCGGACACGCTGGACGAAACCGAAGGGGCGCAGCGTGCACGCTTCGGCGTCTTCGGCACCACGGTGCTGGCCTTTTTCCTGGCCGAGATGGGCGACAAGACCCAGGTCGCCACCGTGGCGCTGGCGGCCCAGTACGCGGCCTTCACCGCGGTGGTGCTGGGCACCACCTTGGGCATGATGATCGCGAACGCCCCGGCAGTGCTGCTGGGCGAGCGCATCACGCGACGCCTACCCATCCGGCACATCCACGCCGCCGCCGCCGTGATCTTTGCCCTCCTGGGGGGACTGGCACTGCTCGATGTGACACCCTGGTGATAGTGACGAGGAACACCATCACCCCACGGTCGAAGCGCATCACTGCCCCGCCAGGGCGAGACACACCGGCCTCGCCCCGCGGGCTGACGTTCAAACCTCGGCCAGGCGCCGGCTCAGGTGGGCCAGAGCTTCGTCGACCTGGTCGATGAGGATGAGGCAGAGGTCGCCCTCGCGCAGGCTGGCCAGCGCCGCATCGATCGCGGCGAACTCGCCGCGGATCTCCTGGACGTCGCGCGTGCGACTGGCCCCTTGCAAGCCCTCACGCAGCAGCGCCAGCACCTCGCCATCGGCGCGGCCGCGCTGGCATTGGTCCTGGTAGAGGATCACGGTGTCGAAGGCGGCGCCCAGGATCCGCGTTTGCTGCCGGATGTCCTCGTCGCGGCGATCGCCCGCACCGCTGATCACGACGGTGCGGCGCTTGCCCGGCATCGAATCGACGGCGCGCACCAGCGCGCCCATGGCGTCGGGGTTGTGGCCGTAGTCGGCGATCACGGTGGCGCCGCGCACGGTGAAGACGTTGAAGCGCCCCGGTGCATTGTCGGCATCGTTCTCGAAGGTCAGCAGCCCGGTGCGGATGGCATCCCAGCCGGCACCGGCCGCCCAGGCCGCCGCCACGGCAGCCATCGCATTCTCGACCTGGAAGCCGATGGTGCCGTTGCGCGTGAGCGGCACCTCGGCCAGGGGGAAGCGGTGCTTGGCACCGGCCTGCTCGGCCACGATGTCGCCGCGATCCACGTAGACCACGCGGTGGCCCTGCACGCGGTGTGCGGCCATCACTGGATGGAAGCGGTCGGCCGCAAAGTAGGTGACCTCCCCGGGGCAGTTGTCGGCCATGGCCACGACGATCGGGTCGGCCGCATTCAGCACCGCCATGCCGGTGGGCGCAACGTTCTGGACGATGACACGCTTGAGCACGGCCAGATCCTCGACCGTGGTGATGTAGTTCAGGCCCAGGTGGTCGCCCAAGCCGATGTTGGTGACCACGGCCACTTGGCAACGGTCGAAGCCCAGGCCCTCACGCAGGATGCCGCCGCGCGCGGTCTCGAACACCGCGGCATCCACGTCCGGGTGGGCCAGCACGTTGCGCGCGCTGCGCGGGCCGCTGCAGTCGCCGGTGTCGATGCGCCGCCCCTGAATGTAGACACCGTCGGTGTTGGTCATGCCCACGCGCCAGCCCTGACGCGACAGGATGTGTGCGGTCAGCCGCACCACCGTGGTCTTGCCGTTGGTGCCGGTGACGGCCACGACCGGGATGCGGCCGTCCTCGCCAGGCGCGAACATGGTGTCGATGATGGCCTCGCCGACCGGGCGGCCCTTGCCGTAGGACGGGCTCAGGTGCATGCGCAGGCCTGGCGCGGCATTGACCTCCACCACGCCGCCACCCTGGGCCTCCAGGGGCTGCTGCAGGCTCTCGCACACGACGTCGACGCCGCAGATGTCCAGGCCGATCATGCGCGCCGCATCGACGGCGCGGGCCGCCACCTCGGGGTGGACGTCGTCGGTCACGTCGGTGGCCGTGCCGCCGGTGCTGAGGTTGGCATTGTTGCGCAGCACCACGCGCCGGCCCTTGGGCGGAATGTCGTCCGGTCCGAAGCCCTGCAGGGCCAGGCGGGCCAGGGCAATGTCGTCGATGCGCATGCGCGTGAGCGGTGTGGCATGGCCGTCACCGCGGCGCGGATCGGTGTTGGCCTGCTCCACCAGTTCGCGGATGCTGTGCAGGCCATCGCCGATCACATGCGGCGGGTCGCGCCGAGCGGCAGCGACGAGGCGGTCGCCCACCACCAGCAGGCGAAAGTCGTAGCCCGGGATGAAGCGCTCGACCAGCACCTCGTCGCTGATCGCACGCGCGGCGTCGTAGGCAATGCGCAAGTGCTCGTCGCTGACGATGTTGACGGTCACGCCCTTGCCCTGGTTGCCGTCACGCGGCTTGACCACCACCGGCCAGCCGATCTCGGCCGCTGCGCGGCGGGCGTCGTCGAAGTCCGTCACCGGCCGGCCCTGGGGCACCGGCACGCCGGCGGCCAGCAGCAGCTCTTTGGTGAGCTCCTTGTCCTGGGCGATGGATTCGGCGATCGCCGAGGTGCGGTCCATCTCGGCGGCCTGGATGCGACGCTGCTTGCTGCCCCAACCGAACTGGACCAGGCTGCCTTCGGTGAGACGGCGGTAGGGAATGCCGCGCGCCACCGCGGCCTGCACGATGCTGCCGGTGCTCGGACCCAGGCGCACATCCTCGTCGAGTTCGCGCAGGCGCGCCAGGGCGTCGGCCAAGTCGAAGGCCGTGTCCTGCGCCGCCGCCTCGCACAGGGCCTGGGCCAGTTCGAAGGCCAGGCGGCCCACCGGCTCCTCGCTGTATTCGACCACCACCTGGAACACTCGCTCCTCGGGAGTGGGCGTGGTGCGGCTGAAGGTCACCGGGCAGCCGGCCTGGGCCTGCAGGCCCAGCGCCGCGGCGGCCAGGGCATGGGCCATCGACACCGCGCCAGTGTGGCCCGTGGAGCGCAGCGCGCCGATCTCGGGGAAAAGCGCACGCAGGCGGGCTTCGAAGCCCGGCCGGGCTTCGAGATCGAGCTCGTCATCGCGCAGGATCACCACCGCCTCGATGGCCGTGCGGCGTGTCCAGAGGTTGGGGCCGCGCAGGGCCCGGATGCGGGAAACGTCCATGGTGTTGATCTTTGGGTCGGAGTCAGGCAGCCGAGGCCAGGGCCGGGGTCTCGGCGGTCTCAGTGGTCGGGGCGGCGTGAGCGAGCGCGGGCAGCGGCGCCGGGGCCGGCGGGGCCGACTGGGTGGCGAAGGTCTTGATGCCGGCACGGATCAGGTCGATCTCCATGCCCAGGCCCCAGGCCGCCGCCGAGGCAGCCATCACGGCGCCGAGCACGGCCTCGGGCTCATGGCCGTCGATGACCGGCAGGCAGCGCCATTCGATCAAGGGGGTCTCCTTCGCGCCCTGCACCATCAGCACCCGTTGGCCGCGCAGGAAGACTGCCCGGCGGCCGGCGGCCAGATGGGTCTCGATCACCTCGCGCTGGCCGTCACGGGCATAGAAGATCACGTCGCCGTCGCACAGCGGGGCCATCTGCGCGGCCAGCAGGTCGTCGGCGTTGAGCACGGCCACCCCTTCGGGCAGCACCACGTCCACCTGGGTGCGCAGTACGGTGTAGAGCTGCTCGTCGTCATGAATGTGGTAGTGAGCCAGCGAGGCGGCCCCGGCCACGCCGGTGACGATGCCCACCTGGCAGCGGTCATAGGCCAGGCCGTCGCGCACGATAGCTTCCGGGCCGTTCTCGATCACCGCGGCATCGACCATGCGGTTCATCAGCACGCGCTGGCCGGCAGCCCAGGTGGCGCGGTCGCCCGCCTCGACACGGCGACGGTCGATGAAGAGGCCCTCGCCGCAGGCCAGACCCACGTGACGGCCGCCCAGGTGCAGCAGCCAGGCCAGCAGGCGCGCCGTGAGCGTGGTGCCCTGGGCGCCCGTGACACCCACCACCGGGATGCGGCCCGTCTCGCCCTCGGGAAAAAGGTGATCGACGATGGCCTGGCCCACCGGGCGTGGCTCGCCTTCGGCCGGTTTCAAGTGCATCAGCAGCCCGGGGCCGGCATTCACTTCCACGATGGCCCCGCCCTGCTCGGCCAGGGGACGGCCGATGTCCTCGGCCACCACGTCCACGCCGGCAATGTCCAGGCCCACCACGCGCGCTGCCAGGGCCACCATCTCGGCCACCTCCGGGTGCACGCGATCGGTCACGTCGATCGCCAGGTTGCCGTTGCGCTGCACGCGCACCTTCTGGCCTTCCGGCGGCACGGCCTCGGCGGTGTAGCCCTGGCGGGCCAGTTCCAGCACGTTGGCCGGCTCGTGCAGGCGCACGATGTCCAGCGGAAAGGCTTCGTCCTCGCCGCGGCGCGGGTCGCTGTTGACCTGCGTCTCGACGAGCTGGGCCACGGTAGAGCGGCCATCGCCCGTGACCCAGGCGGCGTCGCCCCGCGAGGCCGCCACCACCCGGTTGCCCACCACCAGCAGGCGGTGCTCGCCGCCGGGGATGTAGCGTTCGACCAGCACCTCGCTGCCCTCGCGCGCGGCCACATGGAACGCCGCCTCGATGTCCTCGCGACGGCGCAGCTCGATGGAGATGCCGCGGCCGTGGTTGGCGTCCGAGGGCTTGACCACCACCGGCAGGCCAATCTCCTGGGCCGCCTCCCAGGCGTCGGCCGGATCCCGCGCCACACGGCCTTCGGGCACGCACACGCCGGCGGCCGCCAGCAGCCGGCGGGTGAGCTCCTTGTCGCTGGCGATGCTTTCGGCGATCGCCGAGGTGCGGTCGGTCTCGGCCGTCCAGATGCGGCGCTGCGCCCGGCCGTAGCCCAGCTGCACCAGGTTGCCCTGGGTGAGGCGGATGGACGGGATCTTGCGATCGGCCGCGGCATCGACGATGCAGGCGGTGCTGGGCCCCAGGCAGCGGCGATCGACCAGTTCGCGCAGGTGGGCCACGGTGGCCGCCACGTCGTAGGGTCGATCCTCGATGGCCGCCATCACCAGGTCGCGGGCGGCGACAATGGCGGCTCGGCCGACATCTTCCTGGCGGGCGCGCACCACCACCTTGTACACCCCGCGGGTGGCGGTGGAGCGGGCCTTGCCGAACCCGGTGGGCATGCCCGCCAGGGTCTGCAGCTCGATCGCCACGTGTTCCATGATGTGGGCCGGCCAGGTGCCTTCGCGCAGACGCAGCAGGAAGCCCCCGCGCTCGCCCACGCCGCAGCGGTGCTCGACCAGGCCGGGCAGCCAGGTCGAGAGGCGTTCGTAGAAGCCGGGCAGGGTGTTGGAGGGATGGTCCTCCAGCTCGCCGATGTCCACCCAGGCCTCGATCACCGGCCGGTAGGTCCAGAGATTGGGCCCGCGCAGGTAGGCGATGCGTAGGAATTCGATACTTCTGTGACTCATGACTGACAACCCTCTGTCCCGATCCTGCCGCCCCTGCGGCGCTTGCATGTCAACCTTTGCAGGGGCTCGCGCGTGAGCCCTTCCAGGGCGTTGCGCGGCCGTCCGGGCCGACCCTGGCGCCCGTCCCATCCCCCCGCCCGACGGGGTCCACGAATCCATGAACTTGTCCGTCTCCCTCCAAACCGACCTGGCTGGCCACACTTGCGGCCCCTGGCCGGCCGGGCTGCGCCCTGCACTGGCTCCTGCCGAGAACGTTCTGGCCACGCTGGAGGTTGACCTCGACGACCGGCTGCAGTTTGCGCCCCAGTGGCTGGTGCTGACCGACCGCCGCCTGCTGGCCCGCGACCACCCTGAAGCCCCATGGCGGGCATGGTCTTTGAGCCCGGCGCTGGAGCTGCGCCTGAGCGACCACGCCGGAGTGGCCCACCTCGCCCTGCACGACGCCCAGCGCCGGCTGGCGGTGTGGCACCTGACGCTTGGGCGCCAGCCTGCAGCCCAGGCCCTGGTCGAGCGTTTCCAGACGCAACAGGGCCTGCTGCAAGGCCAGACGACCCCTAGCCCGGTCCGTGCGCCGGCCGAAGCGCCCGAGGCCGCTGAGGCCGACCCGGAAGCCACCCCGCCTTCGGCATGGACCTTGTTGCGCCTGTGGCGCTTCGCCCGGCCCTACCGCGGCCAACTCTTGGCCGGGTTCGTGCTGACTCTGGCCTCGACGGCCGCCACGCTGGTGCCGCCCTATCTGACCATGCCGCTGATGGACCGGGTGCTGATCCCCTACCAAAACGGACAGGCCATCGACACCGCGCTGGTGGCCTGGCTGCTGGGCGGGCTGCTGCTGGCCGCGCTGGTCGCCTGGGGCCTGGGGTGGGCGCGCACTTACATCTTGGCCCTGGTGAGCGAGCGCATCGGGGCCGATCTGCGCACCACCACCTACGAGCATCTGCTGAAGCTGTCGCTAGAGTACTTCGGCGGCAAGCGCACCGGCGACCTCATGGCGCGCATCGGCAGCGAGACGGACCGTATCAACGTCTTCCTCTCGCTGCACCTGCTCGACTTCGCCACCGACGTGCTGATGATCGCGATGACCTCGGTCATCCTCTTTTCCATCAACCCCTGGCTGGCGCTGGTCACCCTGCTGCCCCTGCCCTTCATCGCCTGGATGATCCACGTGGTGCGCGACCGGCTGCGCACCGGCTTCGAGAAGATCGACCGCGTCTGGGGCGAGGTCACCAACGTGCTGGCCGACACCATCCCGGGCATCCGCGTGGTCAAGGCCTTTGCCCAGGAAGGCCGCGAGGCGCGCCGCTTCCGCGAGGCCAACCGGCACAACCTGGTGGTCAACGACCGGCTCAACCGCGTGTGGTCGCTGTTCACGCCCACGGTGTCGCTGCTCACCGAGATCGGCCTGCTGGTGGTGTGGGCCTTCGGCATCTGGCAGGTCTCGCGCGGCGACATCACCGTGGGCACGCTCACCGCCTTCCTGGCCTACATCGGGCGCTTCTACACCCGGCTCGACTCCATGAGCCGCATCGTCTCGGTCACGCAGAAGGCGGCCGCCGGCGCCAAGCGCATCTTCGACATCCTCGACCACGTCTCGTCCGTGCCCGAGCCGGCGCAGCCGGTGCCGCTCACCCAGGTGCAAGGGCGCATCCAACTGGAAGATGTGGGCTTCCGCTACGGCCACCGTCGTGTGATCCAGGGCCTGAACCTGGACATCCGCCCGGGCGAGATGATCGGCCTGGTGGGCCACAGCGGCTCAGGCAAAAGCACGCTGGTCAACCTGATCTGCCGCTTCCACGACGTGAGCGAAGGCGCCATCCGCGTGGACGGCATCGACATCCGCCAGGTGGCCGTGGCCGACTGGCGCCGCCACATCGGCCTGGTGCTGCAGGAGCCCTTCCTCTTCTTCGGCACCATCGCCGAGAACATCGCCTACGGCAAGCCCGAGGCCACGCGCGAGGAGATCGTCGCCGCGGCCCGTGCCGCCCATGCGCATGAGTTCATCCTGCGTCTGCCCCAGGGCTACGACTCGCTGGTGGGCGAACGCGGGCAGGGTCTGTCGGGGGGCGAGCGCCAACGCATCTCGATCGCCCGCGCACTGCTGATCGACCCGCGCATCCTGATCCTGGACGAAGCGACCTCGGCGGTGGACACCGAGACCGAGCAGGAGATCCAGAAGGCGCTGGACAACCTGGTGCAGGGCCGCACGACGATCGCCATCGCCCACCGGCTGTCCACCCTGCGCAAGGCCGACCGCCTCGTGGTGATGGACCGCGGCGAGATCGTCGAGGTGGGCCCGCACGAGGAGCTGATGGAGCGCCGCGGCGCCTACTGGCGCCTGTACGAGGCCCAGGCCCGCAACGTCGACAGCGAAGGCAGCCCGCCCGAGACCTGGCATGACCAGCCAGCCCGCAGCGCCTGAAGGGAGCCTGTGCCATGACCGAGTTCCAGCTTCACCGCAACCCGCACGGCCAGCTCGTCTGCACCGACGCTCAGGGGCAGGTGCATGTGGGCGTCGTGCCCGTGCGCGCCTTCCCCATCACCGCGCCCGACGAAGGCCTGTCGCTGCTGGCCCCCGAAGGCCACGAGGTCGTCTGGATCGACCGGCTGCAGGCCCTGGCACCGCCCATACGCGCACTGATCGAGGAAGAACTCGCCCAGCGCGAGTTCATGCCCGAGATCACGCGGCTGGGGGCCGTCTCCAGCTTCGCCACCCCCAGCACCTGGCACATCGAGACCGATCGCGGCCCCACGCAGCTCGTGCTCAAGGGCGAGGAAGACATCCGGCGACTGCCGGGCGGCCGCCTGCTGATCGCCGACCGAGAGGGCGTGAGCTACCTGATCCGCGACCCGGCGGCGCTGGATCGCTCCAGCCGCCGCTTGCTGGATCGCTTTCTCTGATCAGGCGCGGGCCTCGGCGAGCGCCTCCTTCTTGCCGGCCAGCGGCGCATGCCGCCCCCACAGGCCGATCACGACCTGCCAGGCCACGGCCACCGCACCGACGATGAAGACCACGTCACCGAAGGTGCGCACCCAGCGCAGTGTCTCGAGGAAGGGCTGCTGCAGGAACTCCTCGCTGCGCGCATACCACAGGCCCTCGCTCACGCTGGCGTGGAACTGGAACAGACCGATGGGCAGCAGGCTGGTGGCGATCATCAGCACCAGGCCGGCGTTGAGCCACCAGAAGCCGGTCTTCATCAGGCCCTCGCTGAACACGAGCTGCGGGCGCACGTAGCGCAGCACCAGCAGCGTGAAGCCCAGCGCCAGGAAGCCATAGACCCCGAAGAGCGCGGCATGGGCATGCACCGGCGTGGTGTTCAGGCCCTGCACGTAGTACAGCGAGATCGGCGGATTGATCATGAAGCCGAAGACGCCCGCGCCCAGCATGTTCCAGAAGGCCACGGCCACGAAGCACATCAGCGGCCACTTGAGGTTTTCCATCCAGGCCGCGCGGGCCTTCAGGCGCCAGTGCTCCCAGGCCTCGTAGCCCAGCACCACCAACGGCACCACTTCCAGCGCGCTGAAGGCCGCGCCCACGGCCATCACCGGCGTGGTGGTGCCGGCGAAGTAGAGGTGGTGGAAGGTTCCCGGCACGCCGCCCAGCATGAACAGCGACGCCGAGGCCAGGCTGGCCGTGGTGGCCATGCGCACCGACACCAGGCCGAGCGTCGAGAAGACGAAGGCCAGGGCCGTGGTCGCAAAGACCTCGAAGAAGCCCTCCACCCACAGGTGCACCACCCACCAGCGCCAGTACTCCATCACCGACAGGTGGGTGCGCTCGCCGTAGAAGAAGCCTGCCCCGTAGAAAAGGCCGATGGCCACCACCGACGCCGTCAGCAACGCCAGCAGGTTCTTGTCGCCAGGCCGGCGCAGGGCCGGCACGATGCCACGCAGCATCAGCACCAGCCACAAGGCCACGCCCACGAACTTGCCGATCTGCCACAGGCGCCCCAGGTCCACGAACTCATAGCCCTGGTGGCCCAGCCAGAAACTCCACTGCGGCGGCATGATCTGCGCGATCGCGAAGTAGTTGCCGGCGAAGGAGCCGACCACCACCACCACCAGCGCCCAGAACAGGACGTCCACCCCGAGCTTCTGGTACTTCGGGTCCTTGCCGCCGTGGATCAGCGGTGCCAGGAACAGGCCGGCCGCGAGGAAGCCGGTGGCGATCCAGAACAGCGCGCTCTGGATGTGCCAGGTGCGCACCAGGCTGTAGGGGAACCACTTCGAGACCTCGATGCCATAGAAGGCCTGGCCCTCCACGGTGTAGTGTGCGGTGAAGCCGCCCAGCAAGACCTGGAAGACGAAGAGCGCCACCACCAGGAAGAGGTACTTGCCCAGCGCCCGCTGCGAGGGCGTGAGTGCAAAACGCGCCAGCGGGTCCGCCTTCGGCACCTCGGGCTCGTCCTCGTCGTGCTGGCGCAGGAAGGCCCAAGCCCACACCAGGAAGCCCACGCCGGCGATCAGCAGCACCACGCTGACGACGGACCACACCAGGTTCTCGGCCGTCGGGCGGTTGTCGATCAGCGGCTCGTGCGGCCAGTTGTTGGTGTAGGTCGCGTCCGAGCCGGGGCGCTCGGTCGAGGCGACCCAGGCCGTCCAGAAGAAGAAGGCCGCCAGCTTGTCGCGCCGCTGCGCGCTGGGCAGGGTGTTCTCCTTCATCGCGTAGCTCTCGCGCGTGCCCTGCAATTCGGGGTGGTCGCCGAACAGGCGGTCGTAGTAGGACGCGGTTTGCGCGATCGCCCGGGCGCGGCGCTCAGAGACCGTCACCGTCGCGCTCGCCTCGTCGAAGGTGTTGCGCCGGTACTCGGCCTTCAACGCAGCCTGCAGGCTGGCCCGTGCAGCCGCATCGAGCCGCCCGTACGGCAGCCCGTGCAGCTCCTGCGCCGCCAGCTCCAGCCAGGCCAGCAGCTCGCGGTGCAGCCAGTCGGCGCTCCAGTCCGGTGCCTGGTAAGCCCCATGGCCCCAGATCGACCCGAGCTGCATGCCGCCCACCGATTGCCAGGCCGTCTGGCCATCAAGGATGTCGTCCTTCGAATACAGGCGCTCACCGGAGTCGGTGACCACGTGCTGCGGGATGGGCGGGGCGGCGCGGTAGACCTCGGCCCCATAGAAGCCCAGCAGCGAGAAGGTGATGGCCAGCACGCCGATCAGCGTGAACCACAAACGGCGGTATTCACGCATGGCTCGCCTCCGTTGCACGCACCGGGTTCAGGCCCTCGAAGAGGATGTTGTTCTCCAGGTGGATGTGCTCCATCAGCTCCTCGCGCAGCGTGGCCAGGCCCAGGTAGAGCGCACGCCAGGTGTTGCAGGCCCCGCGCGGCAACGTGATGCCACCGGTCAGTTCCTCCAGTCTGCGCAGCTCCTGCCCGTGCTGGTCGTGTTCGGCGCGCATCACCGCGATCGGGCCGCCGGCCATGCCGCTCATGCCGCGCAGCAGCATCGGGAAGAGCACCTGCTCTTCCTTGAGCATGTGGCTCTCCAGCTCCTGCTGCATGGCCTCCAGGTGGTCGGCCAGGCCGCGCGGGCATTCGGGGCGGTCGCCGTGCACCTGCTCCACGCGGCGCGCCAGGCGGATCAGCTCGGGCACCTGTTCGCGCAGGCGGGCGTGGTAACGGGTCAGGATGTGGTCGATCAGGACGTCCACCGGCACGCGTGTCCAGTCGCGCCCGTCCCCGGCCTCGATCCCTTTGAGCGCCTCCAGCCGTGCGGCGATGGTCTGCGCGTCCAGCCCCTTGCTGGCGGCCGCCTCGCGCAGGCTGTGCTTGCCGCCGCAGCAGAAGTCGAGCTGGAATTCGTGGAAGACCTGGGTGGCGCCCGGGAGGGTGCGGGCCAGCAGGCCCAGGGGTTGGTCGATCAGGGGGGTGGTGGTCATCGTGTCGCTCCGTGGGTGGGACTGCCCACCCTGGTGCAAACCCCGGACCCGCCCTTGGCCCTCGACGGATCAAGGACTTGGCGCCAATACGGGTCGTTTTTACCCTAAACTGCAAGGGTATTATTCACCATCAAAGGGTTTTTCTAACCATGATGGAGGCTCTCTTGCTCGCCGATCTGGTGACCGAGCTGCCGGCTGCCGTGCGCCTGCAGCGGCTCGTGTCCACCTTGCGGGGACATTTCCGCTGCGGCGCCGTGGCCCTGCTGCGCCTGGAAGGCGATCACCTGCGCCCGGTGGCGGTGGACGGCCTGGTGCGCGAGGCCCTGGGCCGGCGCTTTGCGGTGAGCCAGCACCCGCGCCTGGCCACCATCCTGGCCCGGCGCGAGGTCACCAGCTTCGACCACGACAGCACCCTGCCCGACCCCTACGATGGCCTGGTGGACGGCCAGGTGGGCGAGCCGCTGCCGGTGCACGACTGCATGGGCCTGAGCCTGCACGTCGAGGGCCGCACCTGGGGCGTGCTCACGCTGGATGCACTGCAGACCGGCACCTTCGATGCCGCCGCGCGCGAGTCCCTGGCCCGCTACGGCCTGCTCGTGGAAGCCGCCGTGCGCATCACCCGGCTGGAGCAGGACAACCAGGCCCTGCGCCTGTCGCGCGCGCCCGGCCCCGCGTCCGACGACAGCGCGCCCGAGCGCGACGACACCGAGATCGTCGGCCAGAGCGCCGCCTTGCAATCGCTGCTGCACGAACTGCAGGTGGTGGCCGATTCCGAGCTGCCCGTGCTGCTGCTGGGCGAGACCGGTGTGGGCAAGGAGCTCTTCGCGCGCCGCCTGCATCGCCTGTCGCGCCGGCGCGAGAAGCCGCTGGTGCATGTGAACTGCGCCGCCCTGCCCGAATCGCTGGCCGAGAGCGAACTCTTCGGCCATGTGCGCGGTGCCTTCTCCGGCGCCACCACCGACCGCCCGGGCCGCTTCGAGGCCGCTGACGGCGGCACCCTCTTCCTCGACGAGGTGGGCGAACTGCCGCTGCCCGTGCAGGCCAAGCTGCTGCGCGCCCTGCAAAACGGCGAGATCCAGCGCCTGGGCACCGACCGCCCGCGCCGCGTGGACGTGCGCATCATCGCCGCCACCAACCGCCAGTTGCGCGACCAGGTGCGCGACGGCCATTTCCGCGCCGACCTCTACCACCGCCTGTCCGTCTACCCGGTGCCCATCCCGCCGCTGCGCGAGCGCGAGCAGGACGTGCTGCTGCTCGCCGGCCGCTTCCTCGAACTCAACCGCGCCCGCCTGGGCCTGCGCAGCCTGCGCCTCACCCCCGCGGCCGAGGACGCCCTGCTGCGCTACCCCTGGCCCGGCAACGTGCGCGAACTCGAGCACGTGATCGGCCGCGCCGCGCTCAAGGCCGTGAGCCGCGGTGCTGCACGCCAGGACATCGTGAGCCTGCCCCCCGAACTGCTCGACCTCGACGGCCCCGAGGCGGCCTCGCCGGGCGCCCCGCCCTCGCCGGCGGCCCCGGCGCCTGCCGAGCCGCTGCGCCCTCTGCGGGAAGCGGTGGCGTGCTTCGAACGTGAACAGATCGCACGGGCCCTCCAGGCCCATGGCGGCCAGTGGGCCGCGGCCGCCCGCACCCTCGGTCTGGATGCCAGCAACCTGCACAAGCTCGCACGCCGCCTGGGGATGAAGTGAGCCCACCCCGTCCGGGCTACCATCGGGCCCACCTCCGCCCGTGTGAGCGCTGCCGATGATCCGACACACCCGCCTCCTGCTCTGGCGCGCGCTGGCCGGCGTGTCGCTGCTGCTGGGGTTGGTGGGCGTGGTGCTGCCGGTGCTGCCCACCGTCCCCTTCCTGCTGCTGGCTGCCTGGGCTGGCGGACGGGGCTGGCCCAGCTTAGAGGCCCGGCTGCTGGCCCACCCGCGGCACGGCCCCGTGATCCGCCAGTGGCGCGAGCACGGCGCCGTGCCCCGCCGGGCCAAATGGCTGGCCACGGCCATGATGCTAGGCAGCGCCACCGTCCTCTGGTGGAGCCCCGTGGCGCCCTGGATACGCGGCGCGGTTTACCTCGTCTTGCTGGGCGTGGCCCTGTGGTTGTGGCGCCGCCCCGAGGCCTGACCGGGGCCTGCTTGATCCCCCTCTGGGCAGGCGAGGGCTTCTAGGGTAGAAACGACACACACCCACAACACCCGGGAGCGCATCATGAAAATCCTGCTGCCAGTGGACGGCTCTGAGCTCTCGCTGTGGGCCGTGCGCCATGCCATCGAACTGGCCCGCAGCGGCTTGCAGGCCCGCTTCGTGCTGGCCAATGTGCAGGAGCCGCCCACCCTGTACGAAGTGGTCACCGCGCATGACGCGCAGGTGCTCGAAGGCGTGGCCCAGGGCGCGGGCCGCCATGCCTTGGAGGGCGCCGAAACGCTGCTGCGCGAGGCTGGGCTGCCCTTCGAAAGCGAGATCGCCAGCGGCGACCCGGCCCACACACTCATCGAGCTGGCCGAGACCCATGGCTGCCAGGCCATCGTGATGGGCGCTCGAGGCATCGGTGCCCTGCGCGCGGGCCTCTTCGGCTCCGTCTCGCGCGCAGTGCTCGACGACGCCCCCGTGCCCGTCACCATCGTCAAACCCCCCGAACCCGACGCGGCCGCCGAGGCGCTGGACGAGCCTGGCGTGGATTGACGGGTCATCGCAGGCAGTGACGGCCCATTCAACGATGAGCAGATGCTCACAAGCGGCACCGTGGTCGATGCACCCCTGATTGCCGGACCAGCTCCACCAAGAACAATAGCGGCGAGCGTGCCCCCGAAATGCATGTCTGACCTGCCGCCCGAAATGTCCAGTTCTTCACGCCAAAGTCAACAGACCGCTTCGCTGCAAGAAAGGACCGGTGTCCGTTCATGACGCGCTTGCCAGCAGCGCGCGCAACTCGGCTGCGATCGCGCGCCATCGCTGTTTGTTCATCTTCACCAAGCCGAAGTGGCGCAGCATGAACGCGCCTTCGGCAGCCAAGAATGCGATCCAGGCGCGGCGCTGCTCGGCGCTCGTGTGATCGAGTCCGGTCAGCCGTTCCCGATACTGACCTTGCCCCTGAAAAGTGGAGTTCTTGGTCCTTGTTGAAAATGCCGACAAGGAGTCAAGGAATGACAGCAGCAAAGCAGGTGCGTGCGCAGTACACGCAGGAGTTCAAGTTGGAGGC
>NZ_JBKBSL010000032.1:0-36349 GCF_046291045.1 Caldimonas sp.
TCCACGGCCACGCTTGCAGGCGTGGCCGGCTCCATGCCTTGCGAAGCGTTGCTTCGCATGCCTGCGGCACCGGCATTACGTTCCACGGCCACGCTTGCAGGCGTGGCCGGCTCCATGCCTTGCGAAGCGTTGCTTCGCATGCCTGCGGCACCGGCATTACGTTCCACGGCCACGCTTGCAGGCGTGGCCGGCTCCATGCCTTGCGAAGCGTTGCTTCGCATGCCTGCGGCACCGGCATTACGCCCAGCGTAGTCGCGTGCGAACTGGTAGGCCACGCGGCCCGAGCGCGAGCCGCGCTCCAAGGCCCACACCAGCGATTCCTGGCGCGCTGCCTCGATGGCCGGCTCATCGACGCCGAAGCTGCGCAGCCATTGGGCCACGATGGCCAGGTACTCGTCCTGGCTGAAGGGGTAGAAGCTGATCCACAGGCCGAAGCGCTCGGACAGGGAGATCTTCTCTTCCACCACCTCGCCCGGATGGACCTCGCCATCCTCGGTGTGGGTGTAGGTGAGGTTCTCCTTCATGTACTCGGGCAGCAGGTGGCGGCGGTTGCTGGTCGCATAGATCAGCACGTTCGGCGTGGCCGCAGCCACCGAGCCGTCGAGAATGGACTTGAGCTCCTTGTAGCCCAGCTCACCCTCGTCGAAGCTCAGGTCATCGCAGAACACGATGAAGCGCTCCGGGCGATCGGCCACCAGGTCGATGAGGTCGGGCAGGTCCACGAGGTCGGCTTTATCGACTTCGATGAGCCGCAGGCCGCGGTCGGCGAACTCGTTCAGGCAGGCTTTGACCAGCGAGGACTTGCCAGTGCCGCGCGCGCCGGTGAGCAGCACGTTGTTGGCCTCCCGGCCCGCGACGAACTGCGCGGTGTTGCGCAGCAAGCGCTCCTTCTGGGTATCGACCTCGCGCAGGTCCGACAGGCGGATGGTCGACACGTGGCGCACCGGCTCGAGCCGGCTGACCGGGCCGCGCCGGCGGTAACGGAATGCGCTGGAGGCCGACCAGTCGGGTTCGGCCAGCGCTTCCTGGGGAAGCACCTTCTCCAGCCGGGCCAGCAGGGCGTCGGCGCGCAGCAACAGGGCATCGAGAGCAGCAGACATGGGCAAGTACGGCAAGCAACAGGTCGTCCAAGCGCAGTGTAGCGGTGGCCTCAACCGCAGGCCGGCACGGACACGACCGTGTCATCGGCCACGGCATACACCCGATCGCCTGCCGCCGGTGCGATCGGATGCATGCCGGTGAAGGGGCCATAGGCCGGCAGCACCCCCACCTGCGCGCCAAACCAGAAGCAAGGCAGCCTCAGGCGGTCGTGCGCCCGGCCCAGCAGGCTCACGCAGGGATGCCAATGTCCCGCGAGCACATAGCCCTGCGGCTGCGGCACCGGGTGGTGACACAGGGCCCAAGGCCCCAGGGGCCAGGGTTCGTCCACGCAGCACACGCGCAGCTCGGCAGGGGGGTCGCCCGCCCGGTCGTCGTGGTTGCCGCGCACCAGCACGAGGTCCAGTTCGGGATGCTGCTGCCGCCAGCACGACAGGGCCTGCAAGGTGGCGGGGTTGTGGGCCTGAGCGGCATGCAGGAAATCGCCCAGGAAGACCAGGCGGCGAGGCCTCAGGCGCTCGATCAGGACGCTCAGGCCCTGCAGGGCCGCACTGCTGCTGCCGCGCGGCACCGGCACCCCCTGACGGCGAAAGCTCGCCGCCTTGCCCAGGTGCACATCGGCCACCAGCAGGCTGGCGTGTGCGGGCAGCCACAGGGCCTTGTCAGGCAGCAAGACGGCCTGCTCGCCGGCCAAGGTGATGCTCAGCATGGCCGAGCCGCAACGCTCAGGCCGACAGCAGACGCAGGCTGGCGTCGAGGAACTCGGTGGGCGTGCGCTTGAAGCCCGAGCGGGCGTAGCGGTGCAGCCGCCCCACGACGAAGCCCGTCAACACCGAGGCCTGGGCCTGGGCATCGACCGAGGGCGTGATCGAGCCATTGGCCTCGGCCGCCTGGCGCAGGCTCTGGCGCAACTGGGCCTCGATGCGGTCGAAGAACTGGTTCATGCGCACCAGCAGGCGCTCGTTCTCGAACACCAGGGCATCGCCCACCATCACGCGCGTCATGCCCGGGTTCTTCTCGGCGAACTGCAGCACCACGGCGACGATCTTGTGCGCCTGAGCCTGCCCGGCGCCCTCGCGCTCGGTGATCTGGTTGATCAGCGTGAAGACGCTGTGCTCGATGAACTCGATCAGGCCCTCGAACATCTGGGCCTTGCTGGCGAAATGGCGGTACAAGGCCGCCTCGCTCACCGCCAGCCGCGCCGCCAGGGCCGCAGTGGTGATGCGCTCGGCCCCGGGCTGTTCGAGCATCGTGGCCAGGGTCTGAAGGATCTGCACCCGGCGCTCGCCGGGCTTGGGCCGCTTGCGTGACGCCGCTTCGCCAGCGGCCTCGGCGGCGGGAGACGTCGGCTCGGCAGGGACGGAGGGCTCGGCCATCACGGTGCACGCAAAAAATGTAACTTTTGTAGCGAGCGGATTCTCGCACACACGTACGCGGGCTTGCGGTGCAGGTAAACACCAACTTCCGGGCCGTGTGCATTGTGTCGCAGATATCGCTGCATCCACACCGTGCGCATGCCCAGGGCGTGCGCGGCCTTCTGATGGGCCAGGGTGTCTTCGACCAGGACGCAGCGGCTGGGCGGCACCTTCAGCCGGGCCGCCACATGGCGCAGCATGCGTGCGTCAGGCTTGGGCCGCCATCGGCCGAACATGCGCATGGCTTCGATGGGGATGATCCCGTCGAAGACCGTCTCCAGGCCCAGCGCCCCCAGCACCCGCCGGGCGTAGCCCCGCGGGGCATTGGTCAGCACGTATTTGCGCCCGCCCAGGCGCTTGAGCGCCGCCCTGTCGTGGGCATGCGAGAAAAGGCGCGCCTCCAGACCGGGCAGCGCGTGCGTGTGCTCCAGGAAGTGGGCCGGGCGGATGCCATGGTGATGGACCAGGCCCAGCAGCGTGGCCCCGTAGCGCCGCCAGTAGTCGCGTCGCAGGGCATCGGCCTGCTCGTGCGACAGCTTCAACTCGCGGGCGATGTAGCCGGTCATCGAGCCATCGATGTGCCGGAACACCGCCCGGGAGGCATCGTGCAGCGTGTTGTCCAGGTCGAACAGCCAGACGCTGCGGCGCTTCATGCGCTCGGGCGGGTCAGTGCGAACGGATCATCGTGCCGAAGGCCTGTTCGGTGAGGACCTCCAGCAGCATCGCATGCGGCACGCGGCCGTCGATGATGTGCACGGCGTTCACGCCGCTCTTGGCCGCGTCCAGCGCGGAGGCGATCTTGGGCAGCATCCCGCCCGAGATGGTGCCGTCGGCGAACAGCTCGTCGATCTCGCGTGCGGTCAGGTCGGTCAGCAAGTTGCCGTTTTTGTCCAGCACGCCCGGGGTGTTGGTCAGCAGCATCAGCTTCTCGGCCTTGAGCACCTCGGCCAGCTTGCCGGCCACCACGTCGGCGTTGATGTTGTAGTTCTCGTTGTGCTCGCCGAAACCCAGGGGCGAGATGACCGGGATGAACTGGTCGTCCTGCAGAGCCTTCACCACGCTCGGGTCGATCGCAACGATGTCACCCACCTGGCCCACATCGTGTTCCTTGGTCGGATCGGTCTTGTCCTTCATGCGCAGCTTGCGCGCGCGGATCAGCCCCCCGTCGCGCCCCGTCAGGCCCACGGCCTTGCCGCCGGCGGCGTTGATCAGGCCGACGATGTCCTGTTGCACCTGGCCGGCCAGCACCCATTCGACCACTTCCATGGTCTCTTCGTCCGTCACGCGCATGCCCTGGATGAAGGTGCCCTTCTTGCCGATCTTGGCCAGGGCCTCGTCGATCTGCGGGCCGCCGCCGTGCACCACCACCGGGTTCATGCCCACGAGCTTGAGCAGCACCACGTCCTCGGCGAAGTCCTGCTGCAGCGCCGGGTCGGTCATGGCATTGCCGCCGTACTTGATGACGATGGTCTTGCCATGGAACTTGCGGATGTAGGGCAAGGCCTGGGCCAGGATCTCGGCCTGGTCGCGCGGGGCGATGTGTTGCAGGTCGTGGGGGGCCACTGGGGCCGCAGCAGGGGTGTTCATGCGGGGGAGACTCCGGGACGCTTCGGGAACGGACGGTGAGGGGCCGCCGGACAACGCCCTGGATTCTAGGGCGGCTGGTGCGGCGCAGCACCTCGCGGCTGCACACACCGCCCCTTGTTCCCGGTCAAGGGACGGGAGATGCGAACGCAGGCATCATGGAGCGTGCAGACCGGCGCCGCTTTCGTTCGATGTGCGAACGGCACAGGGAACCGGGGCGCGCCACCCAAGCTCCAAGCTCGCACCGCCCCGACGGCACGGGCGAGCGCCCCCGGAGACCGGGCCTGGTCTGATGCATTTTTGGAGAGAGGTCCATCTCATGTCTGTGTCGATGTCACGCCGCCGGTGGCTGACCTGGGCGAGTGCCCTGGCCGGCACCGCCGCCATCCCGGGCCTGGTCAGTGCCGCGCGGCAGCCGCTGGTCGAGGTCTGGAAGTCCGAGAGCTGCGGTTGCTGCGGCGCCTGGGTCGAGCACCTGCAGGCCCATGGCTTCCAGGTCAAGGTGAACAACGTGCGCGGCCCTGCCGAATACCGCGAGAAGCTGGGCATGCCCGATGAGTTCGGCTCTTGTCACACCGCCGTCGTGCAAGGCTATGTGCTCGAGGGCCATGTGCCGGCACGCGAGATCCGCCGACTGCTGGCCGAGCGCCCCGCCGCGATCGGGCTGGCCGTGCCGGGTATGCCCGTCGGCTCGCCCGGCATGGAGGTGGGCGACCGCCGCGACGCCTATGACGTGATCCTCGTGGGCCGCGACCGCAAGGGCCGCGTCTACCAGCACTACACTACCCTCTCCGGCTCACGCACCTGATGAAAGGCCCCCGATGCTGAAACGATGGATGACCGCGCTCGCCCTGGTGACAGCGAGCACCTTGGCCCTGGGCCAGGCTGCCGAGGGCGAGGTCCGCAAGATCGACAAGGCCGCCGGCAAGATCACGATCAAGCACGGCGAGATCAAGAGCCTGGACATGCCGCCGATGACCATGGTCTTCCGCGCCGATCCACCCAGCTTGCTCGACAAGGTACAGGTCGGCGACAAGGTGAGCTTCCAGGCCGCCAAAGTGGGCGGCACCTACACCGTCACCGCGATCGACAAACGCTGAGACGACTCACAACGGCCCCAGGACCGACAGGTCCAGATGGGAGGCCACTGCGGCGGCATCGGGCGCGTCCAGCGGCGGAACCACCCCCAGGCAGGGCGCCTCGAAGTGACGGGCCAGGCGTGCGCGCAGCGTCTCGACGTTCGCGTCGCGCCAGGGCATGCGGGGGTCCACCGCATTGCCCACCCAGCCGGCCAGCCGCAGGCCGCGTGCACGCACGGCCTCGGCGGTGAGCAGCGCATGGTTGAGGCAGCCCAGGCGCAGTCCCACCACCAGGATCACCGGCAGGCCCAGGTGCACGGCCAGTTCGGCCGTGTCGTGCTGCTCATCCAAGGGCACGAGGAAGCCGCCCACGCCTTCGACGACCAGCCGGTCCACGCGGCCGGCCAGGCGCTGCGCGCCGGCCAGCAGCGCCTCCATCGGGATCGTCACGCCAGCTTCGCGCGCCGCCAGGTGCGGGGCGCAGGCCGCATCGAGCAGGCAGGCGCAGACCTCCTCGGCGGCCAGCGGCACGTTGGCGGCAAGGCGCAAGCGTTCGATGTCGTCGTTCACGCGCCGGCCGTTGCGCCATTCGGTGCCTGCGGCCACCGGCTTGTAGCCGGCCACACGCAGGCCGCGGCGGCCCAACGCCTGCAGCAAGCCAGCGCTGACGGTGGTTTTGCCGATCTCGGTGTCGGTGCCGGTGACGAACCAGCCGCGAAGAGGATTCATGCGACATCTCCTGTGGCGGCAGCGCGTAGCGCATCGACCAGGCGGTCCACGTCCTCGGCCGTATGGGCGGCGCTGAGCGCCACGCGCAACCGGGCGGTGCCCTCCGGCACCGTGGGGGGGCGGATCGCCGGCACCCACAGGCCGCGGGCTTCCAGCGCGGCCGACACGCGCAGCGCCGCCTCGCTGTCGCCGACGATCAGCGGCTGGATGCCGGTGGACGAGGGTGCGAGCCGCCAGGGGGCGGGCAGGCCGTGCGCGAGCCCGCCGCGCCACTGTGCGATGCGCTCGCGCAAGGCAGCGCGTCGTCGCTCGCCTTCATCGCCGAACACCAGGGCGAGGCTGGCTGCGGCCGCATGCGCCACCGCGGCAGGCGAGGCGGTCGTGTAGATGTAGCTGCGCGCGCTTTGCACCAGCCACTCGATCACGGTGCGGTGCGCCGCCACGAAGGCCCCGGCCACGCCAGCGGCCTTGCCCAGCGTGCCGACGTAGACGATGCGCCGGCTGCACAGGCCGAAGTGGTCCAGGCTGCCACGCCCGGCCGGCCCCAGCACGCCAAAGCCGTGGGCGTCGTCCACGATCAGCCAGGCGTCATGGCGCTCGGCCACGGCCAGCAGCGCGTCCAGCGGAGCGAGGTCGCCGTCCATGCTGAAGACCGCATCGGTGACGATCAGCCGCAACGGCGTGGTGCAGCGTGCCAGCAAGCCCTCCAGTGCCGCCACGTCGTTGTGCGGGTACTTCACCACCGTCGCGCGCGCCAGGCGCGCCCCGTCGATCAGCGAGGCATGGTTGAGTGTCTCGCACAACAGCGTGGCCTGCGCCTGCCCCAGCGCCGTCAGCACCGCGAGGTTGGCCATGTAGCCGGTGCAGAAGGACAGCACCCCCAACTCGGGCAGATGGGGCGACAGGATCTCGGCCAGTCGGGTCTCCAGCCGCTCATGGGCCAGCGTGTGGCCGTTGATCAGGTGCGAGGCGCCGCTGCCGGCGCCGAATCGGGCCGCGCCCTCGGCCAGGGCCTCGCGCAGCGCCGGATGGGCGGCCAATCCCAGGTAGTCGTTGCTGCAGAAGGTCAGCAGCTCGCGCGCCGGGGCACCTTCGGCGGCCAGCACCTGGCGGGGCTGGCAGGGCGTGTGCGCGGTGCGGCGTCGGCGTCGAAGGGCCTGTGCGTCACGCTCGGCCAGTTGCGCGCGCAGATGCTCAAGCAGCATGGGCGGCTCCAGGCACCACGGCGTCCAGGGTCCGGCGCACGCGCTGTGCGAGCCAGTCGGCCAGCGTCTCGTCGAGCACATAAGGCGGCATCAGGTACACGCTGCGGCCGATCGGACGGATCAGCAACTCCTGCGCCAGACCCGCCCGGTGGAAGCGCTCGGCAAAGTCGGCACCGGCCACCTCGGCCTTCACGTCGAAGGCATGGATGGTGCCGCATTGCCGCAGATGCTCGATGCGCGGATCCTCGGCCAGCGGGGCCAGCCCCGCAGCCAGGCGGGCCGCGGCCAGGCGGTTGCGCTCGAGCACCGGCTCCTGGTCGAAGCGGTCGAGCACGGCCAGCGCCGCACGACACGCCAGCGGGTTGCCCGTGTAGGAATGCGAATGCAGGAAGGCCCGCTCGCTGCGTTCGTCCAGGAAGGACGCGTAGATCGGCTCGCGCACCATCACCAGCGACAGCGGCAGGTAGCCGCCGCTGATGCCCTTGGACAGGCACAGCAGATCCGGCCACACAGGTGCCTGGCCCGGGCCGGCGGCCTGCTCGAAGGCCAAAAAGCTGCCGGTGCGCCCGCAGCCCACCGCGATCTCGTCGGCGATCAGGTGCACATCGTAGCGGTCGCACAACGCACGCAGGCCGCGCAGGTAGCTGGCGTCGTGCATGGCCATGCCAGCCGCCCCTTGCACGAGCGGCTCGACGATGACCGCCGCCAGGTGCTCGTGACGGGACTCCATCAGCGCCTGCATCTGCGCGAGCGCACGCTGCGCCACCTCAGCCGCCGTCTCGCCGGGCCGGGCCTGACGGGCATCGGGCGACATCACCTGGTGGGTGGGCAGCAGCAGCGGGTCATAGGCATCTCGGAACACCTTCACGTCGGTGACGGCCAGCGCCCCCAGGGTCTCGCCGTGGTAGCCGCCGCGCAGGCAGGCGAACTCGCGTTTGGCCGGGCGGCCGCGGTTGCGCCAGCTATGGAAGCTCATCTTCAGCGCGATCTCCACCGCGCTGGCCCCGTCGCTGGCGAAGAAGGCATGCCCCAGCGCGCCGCCGGTGCGTGCCGACAGACGCTCGGCCAGCATCACCGCGGGCTCGTGCGTGCAGCCGGCCAGCATCACGTGGGGCAGGCGGTCGAGCTGGTCCTTCACGGCCGCGCCGAGGCGTGCGTCGGCATGGCCGAAGAGATTCACCCACCACGAACTGATCGCATCGAAATAGCGCCGTCCGTCGTGGTCGAACAGCCACGGCCCCTGACCGCGCACCAAAGGCAAGGGAGGTGCCGCGGCCAAGCGCTGCAGTTGCGTGCAGGGGTGCCAGACCTGGGCGAGGCTGCGCTGCGCCCAGTGCGCGCGGGCGCCGGACGCCAGGGCGGCCGGGCAGGAGATGTCGTTCGTCATCGGGCCGTCGTGCGAAACAAGGCTCCGGATGGTACGCAAGCGGTGCGCCGGCGATCAACTCCTCCGCCAGGCAGAAGAACGGCACGGAATGCGCACCGTTGGCTTCAATTGTCGACAAGTTTCCGGCAAACGCAGCGCTTCCGGCCGCAACCGTCGCGAACCGGCGGGCGCCCCCGTTACATCTTCGGTGGCCGGATCAGAAATGGATGCCGCGCATCATCTGCTGCAGCGCGATCGCCTCGGCCGAGAGCTGGGGCTTGCCGGTCTTGTCGCCCTTGGCGGCCTCGCTGTCGGGGAACATGCGGAAGCTGGTGTTCATGATGATCTGCGCCACGCGCGGCACCAGGGCATGCAGCACCTGACCCAGGATGCCCAGACGGGTGGCGATGCGCACCGGCTTGTCGACCACGGCCTGGGCGATCATCTCAGCGGCCTCTTCGGGCGAGAGTGTGGGCACGTTGTTGTAGATCTTCGTCGGCGCGATCATCGGCGTGCGCACCAACGGCATGTTGATCGTCGTGAAGCTCACACCCACGTCGGCGAACTCGCTGGCCGCGCAGCGCGTCCAGGCGTCCAGCGCCGCCTTGCTGGCCACATAGGCCGAGAAGCGCGGCGCATTGGTCAACACGCCGATCGAGCTGATGTTGACCACGTGACCCTTCTTTTTGGCCACCATGCCCGGCAGCAGGCCCATGGTCACGCGCAGACAGCCGAAGTAGTTGAGCTGCATGGTGCGCTCGAAGTCGTGGAAGCGGTCGTAGCTGTTCTCGATGGCGCGGCGGATCGAGCGGCCCGCGTTGTTGATCAGCACGTCCACACCGCCGAACTCGCCGTTGAGCCAGGCCAGCAAGGCGGCACAGCTCGCCTCGTCGGCGATGTCGGCCGAGTAGGCGTGCACCTGCGCCTGCGCCCCGGCGAATTCCAGAATCTCTTTTCTGGCCTGCGCCAGCTTGGCCTCGTCTCGGGCGCAGATCACCGTGATCGCGCCGGCCTCGGCGAACTTCTTGGCTGCGGCCAGGCCGATGCCAGAGGAGCCGCCCGTCACCAGCACCACCTTGCCAGCCACTGCCCCCTTCAGCGAGCGGTCGATGAAGAGATCGGGGTCGAGATGGCGTTCCCAGTAGTCCCACAGGCGCCAGGCGTAGTCGTGCAGCTTGGGGCAGGCAATGCCGCTGCCCTTGAGTGCGGCCAGCGTCTCTCGGCAGTCGAAACGCGTGGGGTAGTTGACGAAGGTCAGGATGTCCTCGGGCAGGCCCAGATCCTTCATCACGGCGTTGCGCACGCGACGCACCGGGGCCAGCGCCATCAGGCTCTTCTTGACCCCCTTCGGAATGAAGCCCAGCAGCGCGGCGTTGACGAAGACGTTCATCTTCGGCGCATGCGCGGCCTGGCTGAAGATGTCCAGCACGTCGCCCACGCGGTAGCCCGTGGGATCGACGAGGTGGTAGCACTTGCCCGACGGTGCCTCCTTGAGATGGCTGATGTGATCGATTGCATCGACCACGAAGTCCACCGGCACGATATTCACTCGCCCACCTTCGAGGCCCACCATCGGCATCCACGGCGGCAGCACCTGGCGCAGGCGCTGGATGAGTTTGAAGAAATAATAGGGCCCGTCGATCTTGTCCATCTCGCCGGTGCGCGAGTCACCCACCACCATCGCCGGCCGGTACACCGTCCAGGGCACCTTGCATTCCTTGCGCACGAGCTTCTCGCTCTCGTGCTTGGTGTAGAAGTAGGGATGGTCGAGGTTCTCGGCCTCCTCGAACATGTCTTCGCGGAACACACCCTCGTACAGCCCCGCCGCCGCGATCGACGACACATGATGGAAGTGCGCCGCCTCGATGGCCTTGGCGAATTCCACCGTGTGGCGCGTGCCGTCGACGTTCACCGCCACCTGGGTGTCGGACGCGGCGGCCAGGTCGTAGACGGCCGCCAGGTGGTAGAAGTGGTCGATCTGGCCTTTCAGGGCCTTCACGTCCTCGGCCCCCACACCGAGCCTGCGCTGGGTGAGGTCGCCGTGCACGGGGATCGCGCGTGCCTTGCTCACGCCCCAGTACGCCAGCAGCTCCGGCACCTTGGCCTGGCTTTCCTTGCGCAGCAGGAAATACACGACCGCTCCGCGGCGCTCGAGCAACTTCTTGACGAGACGTTTGCCGATGAAGCCGGTCGCACCGGTGACGAAATACCGCATGGCAGCCCTCCTGGAGACGAATGGCCCCGATTCTTGACGAGCATCGCCGCACCTGCGCTGCGCACTTTCCCCAGGATCGCCATAGAGGCGCCTCACTAGAGAATTAGGCTGTCGCGCCTAGGGCGCCCCCCTATAGTGACCCTGTCTCCACGCAACCTGGAAGGAACCCCCATGGTCAAGAAACTGCAGAAGATGGCCGAGAAGAAGGCCTCTTCCCCCGCTGGCCTGTTCGATTCCCAGCTCGCGGCCACCGTGCGCGAATCGGCCCAGCAGATTTGGCTGGCCGGCCTGGGCGCGTTCTCCAAGGCCCAGGCCGAAGGCGGCAAGGTCTTCGAGGCGCTGGTGAAGGAAGGGGTGTCCCTGCAGCGCAAGACCCAAGCCGTGGCCGAGGACAAGATCGGCGAGGTGACCGGCAAGATGAGCGCGATGGCGGGCGAGATCACCGGCCGCGCCGGCCAGCACTGGGACAAACTCGAGACCATCTTCGAAGAGCGCGTCTCGCGCGCGCTGAACAAACTGGGCGTGCCCAGCCACAAGGACGTCGATGCCCTGATCGCACGCATCGATGCCCTCAGCCAGGCGGTGGACAAGCTCTCCAAGGCCTCGGCCAAGCCGGCCGACGGTGCCGCCAAGGCCCCCCGCAAGACGGCAGCGGCGGCCAAGAAGGCTGCCGCCAAGCGCACCCCGGCCCGCAAGGCTGCCACCTGAGGATGACCAGCCGCACCGCCCGAGCACGCATCGGCCTGGCCCTGGCCGGCGGCGGCCCGCTGGGTGCGATCTACGAGATCGGCGCCCTGTGCGCGCTGGACGAGGCGCTGCAAGGCCTGTCGCTCACGCAATGCGAGGGCTATGTGGGCGTCTCGGCCGGCGGCTTCATCGCCGCAGGCCTGGCCAACGGCTACACGCCACGCGAGCTGTGCCGCGCCTTCATCGAGAACCTGGGGCCGGCGCGCGAGGTCTTCGAGCCCTCGCTGCTGGTGCGTCCGGCCGTGGGCGAGTTCGCGCGGCGCGCCGCCACCCTGCCGGGCCTGCTGGGATCGGCCGCCTGGCACTACGCCTTCGGGCGGCGCTCGCTGATGGGGGCCATCGAGCGCCTGGGGCGCGCGCTGCCCACGGGCCTGTTCTCGAACGAGCAAATCCACACCCGGCTGGCCGAACTCTTCTCCGGGCCAGGCCGCAGCAATGATTTCCGCACCCTGGGCCGCCGGCTCGTGCTGGTGGCCACCGACCTCGACAGCGGATCGGCTGCCCCCTTCGGCCAACCGGGCTGGGATCATGTCCCGATCTCGCGGGCCGTGCAGGCCAGTGCCGCCCTGCCCGGGCTCTTTCCGCCGGTGGAAATCGACGGCCGCCACTACGTGGACGGGGCACTGAAGAAGACGGTGCATGCCTCGGTGCTGCTGGAGCAAGGCCTGGATCTGATGATCTGCCTGAATCCGCTGGTGCCCTTCGAGGCACGCGAAGGCGATGACCGTGGCCCGCATCGCATCCCTCGCATCGCCGATGGCGGCCTGCCGGTGGTGCTGTCGCAAACCTTCCGCTCGATGATCCACTCCCGGCTGGAACTCGGGCTGCGCAGCTACGAGCGGGCCTATCCGCACACCGACATCGTGCTCTTCGAGCCCGAAGCGCACGACGCCGAAATGTTCCTGGCCAACACCTTCAGCTATGCCCAGCGCCGCCGCCTGGCCGAGCATGCGTACCAAAGCACCCGCCAGGCGCTGCGCACGCGCAGCGACGATCTGGCGCCACGCCTGGCCCGTCACGGGATCACGCTGGACACTGCTGCACTGGCCGACACCTCACGCACGCTGCTGGACGTGAAGTCGGCCAGCCGCCGCGAGCGCAGCGCTCGGGCGATGGCCTCGCTGCAGCTCACGCTCGACCGCCTGGAGCGTCACCTGGGGTCGGCTCAGCTTCGATAGTCGGCGTTGATGCTGACGTAGTCGTGCGAGAAATCGCAGGTCCACACCGTGGCATGGGCCTGGCCCCGGCCCAGCAAGACCCTCACGGTGATCTCGGCGCGCTTCATCACGCGCTGGCCGTCCTCTTCCCGGTACTGCGGATGACGGCCACCCCGGTGGGCCACATGCACATCGTCAAGGTAGAGGTCGATCGTCGTCTGGTCGAGATCCTCGATGCCTGCATAGCCCACCGCGGCCAGGATGCGACCGAGATTGGGATCGCTGGCATAGAAGGCCGTCTTCACGAGAGGTGAGTGAGCGATGGCATAGGCCACCTTGCGGCACTCGTCCTTCGTGGCTCCGCCTTCCACACGCACCGTGATGAACTTGGTGGCCCCCTCGCCGTCGCGCACGATGGCCTGGGCCAGTTGCTGCGCCACGCCGATCACGGCCTCGCGCAGCACCGCCCCCTCGGCCGAGTCGAGCTGGGTGATCGGTGCATGACCGGCCTGGCGGGTGGCCACCACCACGAAAGCATCGTTGGTGGAGGTGTCGCCGTCGATGGTGATGCGGTTGAAGGACTGGTCGGCTGCCTCTCGCACCAAGGCGGGCAGCAAGGCCGGATCGATGACCGCATCCGTGGCCACGAAGCCCAGCATCGTGGCCATGTTGGGCCGGATCATGCCCGCGCCTTTGCTGATGCCGGTGATCGTGACCGTCCGGCCGCCGATGCTCACCTGGCGCGAGACGGCCTTGGGCACCGTGTCGGTCGTCATGATGGCCTGCGCCGCATCCGCCCAGTTGTCGGCCTTCAGATCGGCCAGGGCCAGGGGCAGGCCCGCCACGATGCGATCCACCGGCAGCGGCTCCATGATCACGCCGGTGGAAAACGGTAGCACCTGCGTGGGGGTCACGCCGAGATGGCCCGCCAGGGCCTCACAGGTGGCGCGCGAGCGGGCGAGACCTTCCTCGCCCGTGCCCGCATTGGCGTTACCGGTGTTGATCACCAGCGCCCGGATGCCCTGCCCGGCGGCCAGATGCTCACGGGCCACCTGCACCGGCGCTGCACAGAAGCGGTTGCGCGTGAAGACCCCGGCCACCGCCGCGCCCTCGTCGAGCACGAAGACGCACAGATCCTTGCGCTGGGCCTTGCGCACGCCGGCCATCGCGATGCCGATGCGTACGCCGGGCACCGGATGCAGAGTCCGGGGATCGGGGGCTTGGAGATTCACGGGCATGGCAGACCTCAGTTCAACTTGCCGTGGCAGTGCTTGTACTTCTTGCCGCTGCCACAGGGGCAGGGGTCGTTGCGGCCCACCTTGGGCACCTGGACAGTGGCGGTGCGCGGGTCGGTCTCGCTGGCCACCGTGCCATCCTCGTTGGGGTGGGTGTAGGTCACATTGCTGATGTGCTCGGCTTTGTCCCCGATGGCCTCGGCCGCCTGGGCAACCTGCTCCTGCGTCTGAATGCGCACCGTCAGCAAGATGCGCGTGACCTCCATCCTCACCACATCGAGCAGTTGGGCGAAAAGCTCGAAGGCTTCACGCTTGTACTCCTGCTTGGGATTCTTTTGCGCATAGCCGCGAAGGTGGATGCCTTGCCGCAGATAGTCCAGCGCCGCCAGGTGCTCGCGCCAATGGGTGTCGAGGGACTGCAACAGCACCATGCGCTCGAACTGCGCAAACTGCTCCTTGCCCACGCGCTCCACCTTGGCCTGGTAGGCGGCATGGCCGGCCTGCACCACACGCTCGACGATGTCCTCGTCGGACACCGCCTCGCTGGACTCGACCCATTGGCGCAGGTCGACCTCGAGCTGCCACTCGTCGCGCAGCGTACTCTCCAGCCCCGCCAGATCCCATTGTTCCTCGACGCTTTCGGCCGGGACGTAAGTGCGCACCACGTCGGTCAGCGCACCCTCGCGCAGGTGGGCGATCTGGGCGCTGATGTCGGTGGCGTCCAGGATGTCGTTGCGCTGCTGGTAGATGACCTTGCGCTGGTCGTTGGCAACGTCGTCGTACTCCAGCAGTTGCTTGCGGATGTCGAAGTTGCGCGCCTCGACCTTGCGCTGCGCGCTTTCGATGGAGCGTGTGACGATGCCCGCCTCGATGGCCTCGCCGTCGGGCATCTTCAGGCGGTCCATGATGGCCTTGACGCGGTCGCCCGCGAAGATGCGCATCAGCGGATCTTCCAGCGACAGGTAAAAGCGCGAGGAGCCGGGGTCGCCCTGACGGCCCGAGCGGCCGCGCAGCTGGTTGTCGATACGGCGCGACTCGTGGCGTTCGGTGGCGATGATGCGCAGCCCCCCCAGGGCCTTGACCTGCTCGTGCAGGCCCTGCCACTCGGCGCGCAGCTTGTCGATGCGCTGCCGCTTCTCGGTGTCGCTCAGCGACTCGTCGGCCTCGATGAGCTGCACCTGCTTGTCCACGTTGCCGCCCAGCACGATGTCGGTGCCGCGGCCGGCCATGTTCGTGGCGATCGTGATCATGCCGGGGCGCCCAGCCTGGGCGATGATCTCGGCCTCCTTGGCATGCTGCTTGGCGTTGAGCACCTGATGCGGCAGCCGGGCCTTGGTGAGCAGGTCCGAGAGCAGCTCAGAGTTCTCGATCGAGGTCGTGCCCACCAGCACCGGCTGGCCGCGCTCATGGCATTCGCGGATGTCGGCGATCACCGCCTCGTAGCGCTCGCGGCTGGTCTTGTAGACACGGTCGAGCTCGTCCTTGCGCTGCGTCGGCTTGTTCGGCGGGATGACCACCGTCTCCAAGCCGTAGATCTCCTGGAACTCGTAGGCCTCGGTATCGGCCGTGCCTGTCATGCCGGCCAGCTTGCCGTACATGCGGAAATAGTTCTGGAAGGTGATCGATGCCAGGGTCTGGTTCTCGGCCTGAATGGCCACGCCCTCCTTCGCCTCCACCGCCTGGTGCAGGCCATCGGACCAGCGCCGCCCGGCCATCAAGCGGCCGGTGAATTCGTCAACGATGATCACCTCGCCGTTTTGCACCACATAGTGCTGGTCGCGGTGGAAGAGGTGGTGGGCACGCAGTGCGGCATAGAGGTGATGCACCAGGGTGATGTGTGCCGGGTCGTACAGGCTCGCCCCCTCGGCCAGCAGCCCGGCCTGGGTCAGCACGCGCTCGGCGTTCTCGTGGCCCTGCTCGGTCAGGAAGACCTGGCGGCTCTTCTCGTCGATCGTGAAGTCGCCCGGTTCGATCACACCTTCGCCAGTGCGCGGATCAGCCTCGCCGATCTGGCGCTTGAGCAGCGGCACGACCTGATTGATGCGCATGTACAGCTCGGTGTGGTCCTCCGCCTGGCCGCTGATGATCAGCGGAGTTCGCGCCTCGTCGATCAAGATGGAGTCCACCTCGTCGACGATCGCGTAGTGCAAGCCGCGCTGCACCCGGTCGGCCGTCTCGTAGACCATGTTGTCGCGCAGGTAGTCGAAACCGAACTCGTTGTTGGTGCCGTAGGTCACGTCGGCCCCGTAGGCCGCCTGCTTGTCCTCACGCGACATCTGGGGCAGGTTCACCCCCACCGTCAGGCCGAGGAAGCCATAGAGCCGACCCATCCACTCGGCATCACGGCGGGCCAGGTAATCGTTCACGGTGACCACGTGGACGCCCCTGCCGGCCAGCGCGTTCAGGTAGACGGGCAGCGTGGCCGTCAGTGTCTTGCCCTCGCCCGTGCGCATCTCGGCGATCTTGCCGTCGTGCAGCGCCATGCCGCCGATCAGTTGCACGTCGAAGTGACGCATCCTGAGCACGCGCTTGCTCGCCTCGCGCACCACGGCAAAGGCTTCAGGCAGCAGGTCGTCAAGTGTGGCGCCCTGGGCCAGGCGTTGACGGAACTCGCCGGTCTTGGCCTGTAGCGCCGCATCGTCCAGGGCCTCGAACTGCGGCTCCAGGGCATTGATGCGCTCCACCACGCGCCGGTACTGCTTGAGGAGCCGGTCGTTGCGACTGCCGAAAATCTGGGTGAGAAGCTTGGGCAACATGCGTGATGGGGTCGTCAGAAGCGGTGGACGGACCTCGGGGACCGGGCCGTCGGAAACACATCAGGAAGGGGAATGCACCGGTTCGATGCGTCGCTCGGCACGGGCCCGACAGCCTGTGCCGGCCCCGAGGCTCCAAAGCGATCGAGTTTAGCACCGGGCCTTCAGGCCAGGAGCGCAGTGGCCCAGTCGTGGGCGACCAAGCGCCGGGGCTCAGGGCGCAGCCGGGCGGGCTGCAGACACCTCGGCCGGGCTGCGTCGCGGGCCCTGGCCGGCGAGGAAGCGGGCCGGGTTCTGAGGCACGCCCGAGACGAGCACCTCGAAATGCAGGTGCGGTCCGGTGGAGCGGCCGGTGGAGCCGACCTCGGCGATCACCTGGCCGCGCTTGACCAGGTCCCCCTGACGGACCAGCAGCTTCGACGCATGGGCATAGCGGGTGACCAGCTCGTTGCCGTGGTCGATGTCGACCATCTGGCCGTAGGCCGGATGGTATTCAGCCGCGATCACCACCCCCCCGGCCGCCGCCTGGATGGGCGTGCCCACGGGAGCCGGAAAATCCAGCCCCGTGTGCAGGGCCTGACGGCCGGTGAAAGGGTCCTCCCGAAAGCCGAAGCCGGAGCTGGTGGGCGCCGCCACCGGGCGCGTGTTCGGGATCATCAGAGCCTGCATGCGCTGCTCGAAGAGCTGGGATTCGATCAGCGTGAAGAGGTCCGCGTGGAGGGCGGCAGCATGATCGAGCTCGTCCACCAGGCGCTGGAGCTGCTCGAAGGAGGGCTGCACGGTGGGCACGTAGGGGCCGCCCTTGGGGCCATCGGGCACCGCCGCCTTGATCTGGTCGGGCTTGAGCCCGACCATGTCGGACACGCGCTCGCCCACGGCCTCGAGTTGCACCAGACGGGCCTGCATCTCGCCCACCCTGCGGGCCATGGCGTCGAGGTTCTCCCGCAGGAAGCGGTCACGCTGGGCGAACTCGTCCTTGACCACCAAGCGCACGATCTGGCTGACCACCGGCCACCCTTCGCGTGCCGCCTTGAGGAAGATGAAGTGGTAGACCAGCCCCGACAGCAGCATCAGCAGACCCAGGCCGCCCCCCAGCACCGCGGCCAATTGCCAGCGGTTGAGCGTCAGCACGCGCGTGCGCGCGAACCGGCTGTGGGTGATCATGATCTGCATCGGTACACTCCCACCCCATGAATGCCCGCGCGGACCGCACGCTGCCCATCCAAGAGGCCATGAACCGCCACACCGTGCTGGAGCGGCTTCAACAACTCATGCGCGAATCGCAGTCGCGCCTCGACGGCATCCGCCCCCTCCTGCCCCCGGCGCTCGCGGCCCATGTCAAGGCCGGGCCCGTCGATGACGCGGGGTGGACGCTGCTGGCCCCCAACGCAGCGGCTGCGGCCAAACTGCGCCAGCTTCAGCCCCGCCTCGAAGCGGCCTTGCGCCAGCAGGGTTGGCAGGTTAGCGCAATCAGGGTGAAGGTTCAATCGAACTGACCCCGGGAACGGAAACCGTCGGTAACCCACCGTGCAGGTGTCACGGAACATCCGCACGGACACCCGGACCTGCGCAGACGCACCGTCCTCGGTGGTCCTCCGCCCCGCCCCTGCGCCCTCCCTGCATCGGCAGTCCCGCAGGCCGGCGCCCCGGGCCCGCCCGGCCGCGCCCGGGGCAGCCCCCCTGTCACCCCCCGGCCCGCTGGTCGGGCGTCCGGCAGGAAGTGGAATTGTTATTTCTTGATTTGATATATATATTACAAGCACCATGTGGGCCCTGCTCCTCGTCACCCTTCCCACCCAGCCCAATGCCGTGCGGCTGCGGGTGTGGCGTGCGCTGAAGGCCCTGGGCTGCGTGGCCCTGCGCGACGGGGCCTATGTGCTGCCGGCCGAGCGGGCCGCCGCCTTCGACCCGCTGGCGGCCGAGGTGCGCGGGCACGGCGGCACGGCCAATGTGCTCGAACTGTCGCCGCGCGATGCGGCGCAGCGCGACGAGATCCTGGCACTGTTCGACCGCAGCGAGGCCTATGTCGCCTGGCGCGACACGGCCCAGGCCCTTCAGGCTGAGCTCGACACCCTGGCCGAGGCCGAGGCCCGGCGGCGCCTGCGCGCCGTGGCCGAAGCGCTGGCGGCCCTGCGGGCCATCGACTACTACCCCGGTGCCGCCGCCGCCCAGGCCGATGCCGACCTGCAGGCCCTGCGCGCCGCCGTCGATGCCCGTCATTCGCGTGGCGAACCGAGGGCGCAGCCGGCGCATGGCATCGAGCGGCTGGACGCGCGGCGTTTCCAGGGCAAGCGCTGGGCCACGCGCAAGCGGCCCTGGGTCGATCGCCTGGCCTGTGCCTGGCTGATCCGGCGCTTCATCGACCCGCAAGCCGATTTCCTCTGGCTCGACGACCCGGCCGGCGCCACCCCGCCGCCGCGTGGCGCCCTGGGTTTCGACTACGACGGCGCGCGCTTCACCCACGTGGGCGCGCGGGTCAGCTTCGAGGTGCTGGCGGCCAGCTTCGGGCTGGACGCCGACCCGCCCCTGCAGCGCATCGCCGCGGCCGTGCACTACCTCGACGTGGGCGGCATCCCGGCCCCCGAAGCCGCCGGCCTCGAGGCGGTGCTGGCCGGCCTGCGCCAGGTGCATGCCGACGACGACCGCCTGGCCGCGGCCGCGGCCCAGGTGTTCGATGCCCTTTACGCCGCTCCCGAGACCTCCCGATGAACGCATCTTCCGCCCCTGAGGCCCCCGTGCCGTCCCCCGACAAAACCACCGCCGCGTCACCGGTGAGCTTCGGCGAGGCCTTGCGCTTCTGGCTCAAGCTCGGCTTCATCAGCTTCGGCGGCCCGGCCGGGCAGATCGCGATCATGCACAGCGAGCTGGTCGAGCGGCGCCGCTGGATCAGCGAGAAGCGCTTCCTTCACGCGCTGAACTACTGCATGCTGCTGCCCGGCCCCGAGGCCCAGCAGCTGGCCACCTACATCGGCTGGCTGATGCACCGCACCTGGGGCGGCATCGTGGCGGGGGCGCTCTTCGTGCTGCCTTCGCTCTTCATCCTCATCGCGCTGAGCTGGGTCTACCTGCGCTTTGGCGATGTGCCGGTGGTGGCGGGCCTCTTCTACGGCATCAAGCCGGCGGTGACGGCGCTGGTGCTGCATGCTGCCCACCGTATCGGCACGCGCGCCTTGAAGAACGGGTGGATGTGGGGCATCGCGGCCGCGGCCTTCGTGGCCATCTTTGCAGGGGGCGTGCCCTTCCCGGCCATCGTGATCGCGGCAGCCCTGGTGGGCTGGTTCGGCGCGCGCCGCTGGCCGGCAGTCTTTGCGCTGGGCGGCGGCCATGGTACGGCCCAGGCGGGCTACGGCCCGGCGCTGATCGACGACCACACCCCGCCGCCGGCGCACGCGCGCTTCTCGCGGGCTCACCTGGCCAAGGTGCTGGCCGCGGGCCTGGGGCTGTGGGGGGCCGCGATGGCCGGGCTCATCGCCTGGCAGGGCTGGGACAGCACGCTCGCGCAGATGGGCTGGTTCTTCACCAAGGCCGCGCTCGTGACCTTCGGCGGCGCCTATGCGGTGCTGCCCTATGTGTACCAGGGGGCCGTCGAGCACCACCAGTGGCTGAGCGGCCCGCAGATGATCGACGGCCTGGCCCTGGGCGAAACCACACCCGGCCCGCTGATCATGGTGGTGGCCTTCGTCGGCTTCGTGGGCGGCTGGCTGCACCAGGTGCTGGGCGCCGAGTCGCTCTTCCTGGGCGGGGCGCTCGCCGCCACGGTGGTGACCTTCTTCACCTTCCTGCCGTCCTTCGTGTTCATCCTGGCCGGCGGGCCGGCGGTGGAGGCCACGCACGGCAAGCTGGGCTTCACGGCGCCGCTGTCGGCCATCACCGCGGCGGTGGTAGGCGTGATCCTGAACCTGGCGCTCTTCTTTGCCTACCACGTGCTGTGGCCGCAGGGTTTCAGCGGGCGTTTCGACGCGGTCTCGGCCCTGATCGCCACGGGCGCAGCCCTGGCGCTGTTCCGCTTCAAGGTGGGGGTGATACCGTTGCTGGGCGGCTGCGCTTTGGTGGGCCTGGCCGCCAGGTGGATGCCCGGCTTCGTGTGAAGCCAGACAGGGGGAGCCACCGTCACCCCCGAGAGGTGGGCGGCGGCTCGACGCCGCCGCATGCAAGGCCTTATTCCTCGCGACCGCCGAAGAGGCCCAGCAGGGCCAGCAGCGACTGGAAGACGTTGTACAGGCTCAGATAGACACCCAGCGTGGCCGTGATGTAGTTGGTCTCCAGGCCGTCTTGCACCCGCTTGAGGTCATGCAGGATGAAAGCCGAGAAGATGCCGATCGCGAGCACCGACAGGGTGATCATCAGGGCGCTGGACTGGATGAACACGTTGGCGATGCCGGCCACCAGCAGCATGATGACGCCGACGAACAGGAACTTGCCCATCGAGCTCAGGTCGCGCTTGATGACCGATGACAGGGCCGCCATGCCGAAGAAGATCGCGCCGGTACCGGCAAAGGCCGTCATGATCAGGCTCGCCCCATTGGCCAAGCCGAGCACCACGCCCACCAGACGCGACAGCATCACGCCCATGAAGAAGGTGAAGGCCAGCAGTACGGGCACGCCCGCGGCCGAGTTCTTGGTGCGCTCGATCACAAACATGAAGCCAAAGGCGCCGGCCAGGAACACCACCAGGCCCACCATGGGTGACATGGCCCGGGTGATGCCAGTGGCCAGTCCCAGCCAGGCGCCCAGCACGGTGGGCACCATCGACAGGGCCAGCAACCAGTAGGTGTTGCGCAGGACGCGGTTGCGCTCCTGGACGGAAGGGACCGATGCGCCCAGGGCGGACGGGAGGACCGTGTTTTCGTTCATGGAAAGGGCTCCGAAAGGGTGTGAGGGTGAAAGCTTCGAGGCGGCCGCACCTGGGCGGCCACGTGGGGGCGGGAGTCCAGGGTAGCGTGGCCCGGGCCGGAATCGGTCCGAGTCAGGCCGCCCGTCCACTACGGGTGGGCGGCCGCAGCAGTCCGTCGAGCACGGGCGATGCCAAGAGACGGGCCCCCATGCGACGGATCCAGGCATGGGAGGCCGGCGGGTGGCTCAGGTACGGGCCAGCGGCCCCGGCCGCATGAAACTCGACGGCCGGGTCGATGGGCGCCGCTCCCGCCGACGGATCCTCCGACAGTCCGGTGTCGCCACCCGACAGGCTCGCTGGGTCAGCGGGCGGCTCGCCCATCGCGTCATGGACGGCCGTGGCGGCGGCAGCAGCCGGACCGGGCAGCGCCACTTGGACTGCCACTGCCAGGATCATGAGCACCACCAACGACC
Organism: Caldimonas sp.; assembly: GCF_046291045.1. Classification (GTDB taxonomy): domain Bacteria; phylum Pseudomonadota; class Gammaproteobacteria; order Burkholderiales; family Burkholderiaceae_C; genus Caldimonas. The sequence continues at coordinate 21,891 of NZ_JBKBSL010000032.1, forward strand.
ACAGCCGAGTCATCATCGTCCGGATTCTATGCTCAGACCTCACCGATCGAGCGCCCCCCGCCTGCACGCCGAGGTCGCCGAAGCGGCCGCGGCCGCAGGGCCAGAGGAGTGGTGCCGGCTATCCGACTCGAACGGATGACCTACCGCTTACAAGGCGGTTGCTCTACCAACTGAGCTAAGCCGGCAGCCTGGCCTGCGGCAAGATGCACGCAGGATTGTAAAGGGCTCACTTCACCCGCTTGAGCGCGGGGCGGCCGCCGGTGGGCGGCGAGGGTTCGGGCGGCTCCTGGTCCGACGGGCCACTCGTGGGGCGACCCGGGGCGAGTTTGAGTGGGCCGCCAGCCGGGCGCGCCGCTGCCTCCTGCGGACCATCGGCCGGTGCAGCAGGCGCGCCGGCAGCGGCTGCCGGCACAGGGAAAGCCATGCCTTGCCCATTCTCGCGGGCATAGATGGCGATCACGTGGTCCACCGGCAGCACGATGTCGCGCGCCACGCCGCCAAAGCGGGCACGGAACTCGATGGTCTCGTTGCCGAGCTTGAGCCCGCTGGTGGCATCGAAGCTGACGTTGAGCACGATCTCGCGGTTTTTCACGTACTCGTGCGGCACTTGCACCGAGTCGTCCACGTACACGGCCAAGTAGGGCGTGAAGCCGTTGTCGGTGCACCAGTCGTGCAGCGCACGGATCAGGTAGGGGCGTGTGGACGCCACTTCGGTCGTGCCTTCGGGGCCCTTCGGATCACTCATCGTTTTCAGTGCTCCATGATGCGGTAGTCAGCGCACAGTGCCGGTGGACACGGTGGATCCGGCCGCGCCGGGCCGCCGGTGTCGCCCCCGAAGGCGCGCCGGGGTAGCCCCGCTACTTGCGCATGACCTTCTCGGACGGGGTCAGCGCCTCGATGTAGGCCGGGCGGGAGAAGATGCGCTCGGCGTACTTGAGCAGCGGCATGGCGTTCTTGGACAGGTCGATGCCGTAGTAGTCCAGGCGCCACAGCAGGGGCGCGATGGCCACGTCCAGCATCGAGAAGTCCTCACCCAGCATGTACTTGTTCTTCAGGAAGATGGGCGCCAACTGGGTCAGCCGGTCGCGGATCTGGGCGCGCGCGCGCTCGAGTTGCTTGTCAGTGGGCTTGATGCCACGCGACTCGAGCACGTTGACGTGCGCGAACAGTTCCTTTTCGAAGTTGAGCAGGAACAGCCGCACGCGAGCCCGCGCCACGGGGTCGCCCGGCATGAGCTGCGGGTGCGGGAAGCGCTCGTCGATGTATTCGTTGATGATGTTGGACTCGTACAGGATGAGGTCACGCTCCACCAAGATGGGCACCTCGTTGTACGGGTTCATCAGCGCGATGTCCTCGGGCTTGGCGAAGAGGTCGACATCGCGGATCTCGAAGTCCATGCCCTTTTCGAACAGCACGAAGCGGCAGCGGTGGGAGTAGGGACAGGTGGTTCCGGAGTAAAGCACCATCATGGTGGTGAGCTCCTCGTGAGGCGAGAGATCCTAAAAACGAAAGGAGTGGGACGCATCGGCGGGCCCACTCCGGCTTGGGGTGACGCACCGCTGTTTCAGCGGCCCGCGTCACGCCCGTCTCATTTCACGTCTTTCCAGTAAGCGGCGTTCAGACGCCAGGCGATGAAAGTGAAGCCTGCCAGGAAGATCAGCACCCAGACTCCCAAGCGCACACGCTGATTCTGGGCCGGCTCACCCATCCACTGCAGAAAGGCCACCAGGTCGGCCACGGCCGAGTTGAACTCGGTCTCGCTCATCTTGCCCGGCGTGATCTGCTCGAACCCGGCAAACACCTCGATGGTCTTGCTCGGGTCGTGGGGATCGGGCTGCTGGGTGTAGCGCGCCACGCGCTGACCCTGCAGTTCCCACATCACGTGGGGCATGCCCACGCTCGGGAAGGCCAGGTTGTTCCAGCCCGTGGCCTTGGTGTCGTCGCGGTAGTAGGTGCGCAAGTAAGTGTAGAGGTAGTCGGCCCCACTGCCCTTACCGGCCGCCGAGCGCGAACGAGCAATGACGGTGAGGTCCGGCGGGTTGGCACCAAACCATTCCTTGGCCATCTTGGGGTCGATGGCCACCTTCATGGTCTCACCCACCTTGTCGGTGGTGAACATCAGGTTGTTCTTGATCTGCTCCTCGGTCAGACCGATGTCACGCAGTCGGTTGTAGCGCATGAACGCCGCGGAGTGGCAATTCAGGCAGTAGTTGACGAAGAGCTTGGCGCCATGTTGCAGCGCAGCCAGGTCGGTGACCCGCTCCTTGGGGAACTTGTCCCAGGCAATGCCATCGGCCGCCGCATGGGCCGTGGACAGACCGACACTCAGCGCCAGCGCGGCCAGCAGTGTTTGGATCATTTTTTTCATGGGGCGAACTCCGGCGGGCTCAGTGGGCGGCAAAGGTCACACGCTCGGGCACCGGCTTGAACTCGCCCAGTCGCGACCACCAGGGCATGAGCAGGAAGAACCCGAAGTAGAACAGCGTGCCGATCTGGGAGATCAACTCACCCGTCGGCGAGGGAGGCTGGATGCCCAGGTAGCCCAGCACCACGAACACGAGCACGAACGCGCCGTAGACGTACTTGTGCCAGTCGGGACGGTAGCGGATGGACTTGACCGGACTGCGATCGAGCCACGGCAGGAAGAACATGATCAGGACGGCACCGCCCATCACTACCACGCCCCAGAACTTGGCATCGAAAGCCTTGAGCAGGCCGGCGGCCACCAAAGCACCGACGATGACGGCCAGCTTGCCCTTGGCACCGAAACCGCCACGCAGCACCGCCAGGATCGCGCCCAGCGCGATGAGCACGACCAGCACGTTGACCATCAGATCGGTGGTGGCGCGCAGCATCGAGTAATACGGCGTGAAGTACCACACCGGGGCAATGTGTGCCGGGGTCTTCAGCGGGTCAGCCGGGATGAAGTTGTTGTACTCCAGGAAGTAGCCGCCGAACTCCGGCGCGAAGAACACCACCGCCGAGAAGGCCATCAGGAAAACGCTCAGCGCATAGATGTCGTGCACCGTGTAGTACGGGTGGAAGGGAATGCCATCGAGCGGACGGCCCTGAGCATCCTTCTTGGCCTTGATCTCCACGCCGTCGGGGTTGTTCGAGCCCACCTCGTGCAGCGCAATGATGTGCGCCACCACCAGGCCCAACAGCACCAGCGGGATGGCGATCACATGAAAGCTGAAGAAGCGGTTCAGCGTGGCATCGGAGACGACATAGTCGCCGCGAATCAGCAGAGCCAGATCCGGACCAATGAAGGGCACGGCGGCGAACAGGTTCACGATCACCTGGGCGCCCCAGTAGGACATCTGGCCCCACGGCAGCAGGTAGCCGAAGAAGGCTTCGGCCATCAGGCACAGGAAGATCGCGCAGCCGAAGATCCACACCAGCTCGCGCGGCTTGCGGTAGGAGCCGTAGAGCAGCCCGCGGAACATGTGCAGGTAGACGACGATGAAGAAGGCCGAGGCCCCGGTGGAATGCATGTAGCGGATCAGCCAGCCCCAGGGCACGTCGCGCATGATGTACTCGACCGAGGCGAAGGCGAGGTTCGCGTCGGGCTTGTAGTGCATCACGAGGAAGATGCCGGTGACGATCTGGATCACCAGAACCACCAGCGCCAGCGAGCCGAAGACATACCAGAAGTTGAAGTTCTTGGGCGCGTAGTACTCGCCCATGTGCTCGTTGTAGAGCTTGGTGAGCGGGAAGCGGTTGTCGATCCAGGTCAGCAGCTTCTGGCCTGCGGTGGCGTCGGCGGGAGCTTCTTTGTATTCAGCCATGGGGTGTCACCTTGTGCTTGTACGTCCGTCGGGGGTCAGGCCCGCTTGTCCTCACCGATCAACAGCTTGGTGTCGGACAGGTACATGTGCGGCGGCACTTCCAGGTTGTCCGGTGCAGGCTTGTTCTTGAACACACGCCCGGCCATGTCAAACGTGGAGCCATGGCAGGGGCACAGGAACCCGCCCTGCCAGTCGTCGGGCAGCGAGGGCTGGGCGCCCGGCGTGAACTTGGAGACGGGCGAGCAGCCCAGGTGCGAGCAAATGCCCACACCCACGAAGATTTCGGGCTTGATCGAGCGATGCTGGTTGCGTGCGTACTCCGGGGTGGGGTACTGGGTGCGCTCGGAGTTCGGGTCGGCCACTTGGGACTCGGTCTTGGCCAGCGACTCGAGCTGCTCGGGGGTGCGGCGCAGGATCCACACCGGCTTGCCCCGCCATTCCACGGTGATCATCTCGCCGGGCTTGAGCGTGCTGATGTCCACCTCGACCGCAGCACCGGCGGCACGGGCGCGCTCGGACGGCTGGAAGGTGCTGACGAAGGGGATGGCGGTGGCCACGCCGCCGACAGCGCCCGCGCCACAGGCAATGGCGACCCAGGTGCGGCGGCTCTTGTCCACTTGCTGATCACTCATGGGGGATCCTCAGAAGCACTTCTTTGGTTAGGGGCAACCCGCGATTCTAGCGGACAGCCGGGACGCCCAGCCAGCACACGCGCCGCCCGGCTGTGCGCCAGCCGCGCGCGGCCAGGCGGCTTGGCCGCAGCAGCCCCGACGGGCATACTGCGCCCAACCGGAGGCGAGGGGCGCCACGGGCTGGCCGAGCACCAGGAGAACCGCATGGGCTTCATGAGCGAATTCAAGGAGTTTGCCGTCAAGGGCAACGTCATCGATCTGGCCGTGGGCGTGATCATCGGCGGAGCGTTCGGCAAGATCGTCGACTCGATGGTGGGCGACGTGATCATGCCGGTGATCAGCACCCTCTTCGGCGGTCTGGATTTCTCCAACTACTTCATCCCGCTGGCGGGCCAGACTGCCCAGACCCTGGCCGAAGCGAAGAAGGCCGGCGCAGTGTTCGCCTACGGCAGCTTTCTCACGGTGGCGATCAACTTCCTGATCCTGGCCTTCATCATCTTCCTGATGGTCAAGCAGATCAATCGCCTCAAGCGCCAGGCCCCTGCGGCTGCACCCGCCCCAGCCGCCCCGCCAGAGGACATCGTGTTGCTGCGCGAAATCCGCGATGCGCTGAAGCAGAAGTAACAAGACGTTACAACCGCCGATCGTTCAGGCCCTCCCACGCGGGGCGTTCGCGGTGGGCGTGCCTGATTTGGCATCTGTTTGCGTGTCACCGCGAAGCCTGAGACAGGGTTTCGGGCCATACTGATTCCCCTTGCAACTGCAAGTGCCATGACCCTGCCCGACCCGCGACTCCACGCCGCCATGCAGGCGGCCGTGCAGAAGATCTTGAACACCGCGTCGTCGACCGCCAGTCGCGTGGTCGACGCGCTGGGCATGCTCGCGCTGTCGGCCAAGAGCAACGCGCAGCGCCAGGCTTACATGTCGGCCCAGTTCGACCTGCAGCGCAAGCTGTCGGCCTTCAACATGACCTTCACCTCGGTGCTCAACGAGAAGGTGGCCCAGGAGATCACGCCGCGCGTGGGCGGCGCTCGCAGCCTGGCAAGCACCGACTGGTCCTCGCTCAGCCTGGTCGGCGACAGCGAGGTCGAGGAGCAGGTGACGGCCCATCGTCTCGGCCTGGAGATCGAACATGAGTGCGAGTGGGAACTGCGCGAACTGGACGCCTACATGGGCTCGCTGCTGGGCCTGGGCCGCCCCGACCCGGAGCGCAACCCCGTCCGGCCTGAGGTCATCGGCAAGGCGCTGTTCCGCAGCATCGAGGTGGTGAGCCCCGAGGCGGCCGTCCGCAAGACGCTCGCCAGTGAACTGGGCCATGGCCTGGCCAAGTCGATGCGCCAGTGCTATGGGGCGATCGTGGCCGATCTCAGCGCGCGGGGGATCCAGCCGGTGGGTCTGGCCGTGCGCAGCGCCGTCATCTCGGGCACCGGCGGCGTCACGGCGCCGGCCGTGCCCTTGCGCAACACCGGCGCCGGCGCCCTGTCCGACCAGCGTCAGGCGGCGCAGGCCTTGAGCGCGCTGTTCGGCGTGCCCGCACCGGCCGGCTTCGGGCCCAGCGGTGCAGGGGCGCTGGGCAGCACCGCCCCCGGCCCGAGCGGCGCAGGCGGCCTGCCGGTCAGCGGCCCCGGGGTCCTGGGCGTGGCGGGCGGCCCGTCCGGCCACGGTGCACTCGGTGGCACGGGCCCCGTGGGCGCACCGGCCGGGGCCGACGCGCAGATGCTGGATCTCATCCGCCGCCTGGCCTACCTGACCAGCGGCCCAGGCGCCCTGGACGGCGTGAGCACTGGTTCGCCCGCTGGCGCCTGGAGCCCCAGTGGGGCCGGCGTCGCAGTGGCATCCTCCGCCCCGGGCAGTCTGCATTCGGCCCCAGGCGGTCTGCCCTCGGGGCTGAGCGGGCTGATGGCCGTCAACCTGATCCGCGCGCACCGCGAGGAACTGATGCGCGCCAGCAGCGGTGCGCTCGATCACATGGTGATCGACATCGTCGCATCGCTGTTCGACCAGATCCTGTCCGACCCGAAGGTGCCCCCCCAGATGGCACGCCAGATCGCACGGCTGCAACTTCCGGTGCTGCGGGTAGCGCTCAAGGACGTGCAGTTCTTCTCCTCGCGCAGCCATCCGGTGCGCAAGTTCGTCAACCGCATGGCCTCCATTGCCTGCGCCTTCGAGGATTTCGACGAAGGCCCGGGCAAGCGCTTCCTGAGCCTGGTGCGCGAACTGGTGCAGCAGGTCGTCGAGGGCGACTTCGACCAGATGGACCTCTACGAGGGCAAGCTGCGCGCCCTCGAGGCCTTCGTGCAGGAGCAGGCGCACGACGAGGCCCAGGCCCATGCGCAGGCCGTGGCGCTGTTGGCCGGCAAGGAGGCACAGCTGCGTATCGTGCACCGGCACGAGATGCAGGTGCAGGGGGTGCTGGCGTCGATCGGTCTGCACGACTTCATCCGCGACTTTCTCGTGAAGGTGTGGAGCCAGGTCGAAGTCGAAGCCACGCTACGCCACGGGCCGCAGGCGGAAACGACCCGACGCATCCGGCGCGCCGCTCGCGAGCTGGTGATGTCAGTGCAGCCCAAGGCCACGCCGGCCGAGCGCAAGCAGTTCATCCTGGCCCTGCCCCAGCTGATGAAAACGCTCAACGAGGGGCTGGCGCTGATCCACCATCCGGAAGAGCAGAAGAAGGCCTTCTTCGCCGAACTGCTGCCGCTGCACGCCCAGTCGCTCAAGGGACAGCCGCTGACCGCCTTCCAAATGCGCCAGCTCGACACCCAGCTCCAGGGGCTGGACCGGCTGGTCGTGCCCACGGCCGAAGAGGTGCCGCCCACCGAGACCCCGGCCGCGGTCGCGGCACCGGAGACGAACTTCTCACCCGACGAGGCCCAGCGCATCGGGCTGGTGGCCGAGACCGCGATCGACTGGGACGGCAGGATCGACATCGACCTCAGCGGCGGCGAGGCCGGCGGCACCGACGTGGACATCAACCTGGAGGAACTCGAGCCCGAGATGCGGCCCGAGCAGCCTACGCAGGGGGTGGCACTGGTGCAGCACGTTCAGCCCGGCGTGGCCTACCAGATGCACCTAGACGGCCAGTGGAAGAAGGTGCGGCTGAACTGGGTGAGCCCGGGGCGGACCTTCTTCATCTTCAGCCACGGCCGCAAGCACCAGACCATCGTCTCGATGACCGGGCGCATGCTGACGCGAATGTGCGAAACGGGCCGCTTCCGCGCCTTCGAGCAGGCCTACCTGATCGAGCGCGCCGTGGCACGCGCGCGCAAGCAGCTCGCCGAGCTCACCGCGAACAGCCAGCGCTGAGCCGGCGGGCCATGCGGGCCGCGGCAATCAGGCTGGATGGATCGGCCCGGCCGGTGCCGGCGATGTCGAAGGCGGTGCCGTGGTCGGGGCTGGTGCGAATGAAGGGCAGCCCCAGGGTCACGTTCACCCCCTGCTCCACCCCCAAGTACTTCACCGGGATCAAGCCCTGGTCGTGGTACATGGCCACCACCAGGTCGAACTCGCCCGGATGACCCGGCGCATGGCGGGCCCGCATGAAGACCGTGTCGGGCGCGTAGGGGCCGCGGGCGTCGATGCCTTCGCGGCGCGCCGCCTCGATGGCCGGCGCGATGTGGCGGATCTCCTCGTCACCAAACAAACCGCCCTCGCCTGCATGCGGGTTGAGCCCAGCCACCGCGATGCATGGCCGCGGCTGACCCCACAAAGCCGCACTGCGGTGCGCGATGCGGATCGTCTCCAGCACCGACGAGCATGTCACCTGCTCGATCGCCTCGCGCAGCGGCAGGTGAATGCTCACGAGCACGGTGCGCAGCTCTTCGTTGGCCAGCATCATGCGCACCGCCGGCACCGTCGCACCCGGCCCGGCCGCCTCGGCGGCCAGCAACTCGGTGTGGCCGGGGTAGGGCTCGCCCGCAGCCGCCAGGGCCTCTTTGTGCAGCGGTGCGGTGACGATGCCGGCAATCTCGCCGGCACGGGCCCAGACGATGGCCTGGCGCACACAGCAAGCCGCCGCCGCACCGGCGCGCGCGTCCACCCGGCCCCACGGTAGCGCGGCCAGGCCGGCGGGCAGGCCCGGGGGCTCGACCACGGCCACGGCCCCGGCCGGCACCGAAGCAGCCTCGCCGGGCCGCTCGACCACCACCACGGGCGCCTCTAGACCCTGACAAGCCAGGGCGCGGCGCATCACGGCCGCGTCCCCCACCACGAAGGCCCCGGGGATGGCCCCTGCGACCAGAGCTCGGGCCAGGATCTCCGGTCCGATGCCGCACGGATCGCCCAGGGTCAGCGCCAAGGGGCGTTCGGTGGCAGTCTCCGAGGCAGCAAGCGTCACAGTCATGTTCGCATTGTGACCGTTTCCCGGGTTGCGAAGAAAATTGTGCAGCGCAACACTCGATTCCCCCATCAGGGGGAGGCACTGGAGGCTCGGATCCATGATCCCATAACGATCCTCGTGCAAGCGCTGTGCGGCCGCGCAGTGCTCCCACTCGAACAAGACTTTGGTGCCATGAGCCAGTACCTTGCCCGCATCCGCTTCCCGGATGGCCACACCCTGCTCGGGCTGTACGACGCCCGAGCCGACAGCCTCTTGCCCTCGCTGGTGCGCCCGATCCCGGAGATCACCGGCCGGTGGGAGCACTGCCATGCCGAGCCGCCCACATGCCGCGAGCGCTACGAACGCGCCCACCACGCGCAGCATGGCTGTGCACCGGCCGAGCGCATGGCCCGGCTGTGGCGCAGCGCGATGGCGCTGGCCGCCGGTGGCCACGGCCTGCTGGAGGAGGCCCTGGACTGGCAGACGCAGACCGAACCGGTCGAGGTGGAGGTGCCCGCCTGCAGGGCCCGCTGGCGCTCGCACGCCGACCGCCGCCGCCTGGCCTTGGTGGGCGCGCTGGAGCCTGTGCGGCACTGAACCCGCTTTTTGGGGGAAGATCGCGGGTATCCCGGAAGGAGACCCCGATGTTCAAAGCCGTGCTGCTGACCCAGGAAGACCGCCAGACCCGCGCCGCGCTGGTCGACCTGGACGACGCCCAGCTGCCCGAGGGGGAGGTGACCGTGAAGGTCGAGTACTCCACTCTCAACTACAAGGACGCGCTGGCCGTGACCGGCCGTGGGGCCATCGTGCGCGCCTGGCCGATGGTGCCGGGTATCGATCTGGCCGGCACGGTCGAGGCCAGCACCGATGCGGCCTGGCGAGCGGGCGACCCGGTGGTCGTGACTGGCTGGGGCCTGGGCGAGACACACTGGGGAGGACTGGCCCAGAAAGCTCGGTTGAAGGCGGGTTGGCTGCTGCGACGTCCGGCCGCCTACACCGCGCGGCAGTCGATGGCCATCGCCACCGCCGGCTTCACCGCCGCGCTGTGCGTGATGGCCTTGCAGCGTCATGGTCTTCAGCCGGGCGACGGCGAGGTGCTCGTCACCGGTGCGGCCGGGGGCGTGGGCTCGGTCGCGGTGGCGCTACTGGGCAGCCTGGGCTACACGGTGGTGGCTTCCACCGGGCGGCCCCAGGAGGCCGACTACCTGCGCAGCCTGGGAGCCGCCCGCTGCGTGGACCGCCAAGAGTTCACCCAGCCCGGCAAGCCGCTGCAAAGCGAGCGCTGGGCCGGGGTGATCGATACGGTGGGCAGCCACACGCTGGCCAATGCCTGCGCCGCCACGCGCTGGAACGGCGCGGTGGCCGCCTGCGGCCTGGCCCAAGGGGCCGACTTCCCCGGCACGGTGATGCCCTTCATCCTGCGCGGGGTCACGCTGTACGGCATCAACAGCGTCTTCACCGACAACGACACGCGCCGCAAAGCCTGGGATTTGCTCGCGCAGCATGTACCAGCCCAACGGCTGGAGGCGATGACCTCCGAGATCGGCCTGAGCGAGGTGATCGGATACTGTCCGAAACTGCTGGCGGGCCAGGTGCGCGGGCGCACCGTGGTGGACGTGTGGCGATGAACGCCCCCGAGGCGGGCCTGGCCGGCAGCGTAAGCTGCCCAACTTCCCACGCCATTAATCTGCGCCGCACAAAAGCGTAGGCTTGAGGTTGGTGGCGCACCGCGCAAAGGTGCCCCGCCAGCCTCAAGGAGACCCTCATGGCCGCCAAGACCCCGTTGTCGCCCGCCGAACAGGCCCTGCGCGACGCCGCCCTCGAATACCACCGCAGCCCGGTGCGCGGCAAGATCGCCGTGGCACCCACCAAGCCCCTGTCCAACCAGCGCGACCTCTCGCTCGCCTACTCGCCCGGCGTGGCCTATGCCTGCCTGGCCATCGAGGAGGATCCTCGCCTGGCGGCCGACTACACCTCGCGCGGCAACCTCGTCGGCGTGGTCACCAACGGCACCGCCGTGCTGGGGCTGGGCGACATCGGCCCGCTAGCGGGCAAGCCGGTCATGGAGGGCAAGGGCTGCCTGTTCAAGAAGTTCGCCGGGATCGACGTCTTCGACATCGAGCTAGCCGAGAAGGACCCCGACAAGCTGATCGAGATCATCGCTGCGCTCGAACCCACGCTGGGCGGCGTCAATCTCGAAGACATCAAGGCGCCCGAGTGCTTCTACATCGAGAAGCGCTTGCGCGAGCGCATGAACATCCCCGTCTTCCACGACGACCAGCATGGCACGGCCATCATCTCGGCCGCCGCCCTGCTCAACGGCCTGGAGCTGGTGGGCAAGCGCATCGGGGAGGTGAAGCTCGCCGTCTCGGGCGCGGGGGCCGCTGCCATCGCCTGCCTGGATCTGATGGTGGAGCTGGGCGTGAAGCGCGAGCACATCTTTGTGTGCGACTCCAAGGGCGTGATCCACGACCGCCGCGAGGACCGGCTCGACGAATCCAAGCAGCGCTACGTGCAAAAGACCGAGGCGCGTACCCTGGCCGACGCGGTGCGCGGCGCCGACGTCTTTTTGGGCTGTTCGGCCCCGGGGGTACTGACGGCCGAGATGGTGAAGACCATGGCGGACCGGCCCATCATCCTGGCCCTGGCCAACCCCGAGCCGGAGATCCGCCCCGAGGTGGCCAAGGCTGCACGGCCCGATTGCATCATCGCCACCGGCCGCTCGGACTACCCCAACCAGGTCAACAACGTCCTGTGCTTCCCCTACATCTTCCGCGGCGCGCTCGACAGCGGCGCCACGCGCATCACCGAGGCGATGAAGGTGGCCTGCGTGCGCGAGATCGCCGACCTCGCCAAGGCCGAGATCAGCGACGAGGTGGCCTCGGCCTACGCCGGGCGCGAATTGCGTTTCGGCCCGGACTACCTCATCCCCACCCCTTTCGACGCCCGTCTCATCCTGCGCATCGCCCCGGCCGTGGCCCAAGCGGCAGCCGACTCCGGCGTGGCCACCCGCCCGATCGCCGACCTGGACGCTTACCGCGAGTCGCTCACGCGCTTCGTGACGCACACTGGATTGTTCATGCGACCGGTCTTCCAGGCCGCCAAAGCCGCGCCCCGGCGCATCGCCTACGCCGAAGGCGAGGACGAACGTGTGCTGCGCGCAGTGCAGATCGCGCTGGACGAAAAGATGGTGAAACCCATCCTCGTGGGCCGGCCCCACGTGATCCAGATGCGGTTGGAGCGCGCCGGGTTGCGCCTGCAGCCGGGCCGCGACTTCGAGGTGGTCAACCCCGAGGACGACCCACGCTTCCGTCAGTACTGGGAGACCTACCACCGCCTCAAGGCCCGCGACGGCGTGACCCCCGAGATGGCCAAGGTGGCCCTGCGCCGCTCCAACACGTTGATCGCGGCCATGATGGTGCACCTGGGTGATGCCGATGGCATGGTCTGCGGCCTGGTGGGGCGCTATGAGGCCCACCTGGAGCACGTGCGTGACCTCATCGGCCTGAAGGCCGGCGCCAGCGGCTTCGCTGCGATGAACGCGCTGATGCTGGACAAGCACACGCTGTTCATCGCCGACACCTTCGTCAACGAGGATCCGGACGCCGCCACACTGGCCGACATCGCCGTGCAGGCCGCCGATGCGGTACGCCGCTTCGGCCTGCCGCCGCGCGTGGCCTTCCTGTCGCATTCGATGTTCGGCTCCAGCACGCGACCCTCGGCGCGCAAGATGCGTGCGGCACGCGACCTCTTCGTGCAGCGCCGCCCCGACGTCGAGGCTGACGGCGAGATGCACGGCGATGCCGCCCTGAGCGAGACGGTGCGCGAAACCTACCTGCCCGGCTCGACCCTGCGCGGCGCGGCCAACGTGCTGGTGCTGCCCAATCTGGATGCCGCCAACATTCTCTTCAACGTCCTGAAGATGACCGGCGGCCAGGGCGTGACGGTCGGCCCTGTCTTGCTGGGGGCGGCGGCACCGGCGCACATCCTCACCCCTTCGGCCACGGTACGCCGCATCGTCAACATCACCGCGCTGGCCGTGGCCGACGCGAACGCCCGCACGAGCTGAGCCTGCGGCAAACGGCGTGCGAGGCTCGCGCCCGGGCCACGCACGCCCGGCGTGTTTTGGGGCATCATCGGGCTTGCCTTGAACCCGTCTGACGTCCCTCCCCCTCCTGCCGGCCCGGCCGCTCCTGCGGTGTCTGCCTCCGCTTGGGCCCCGCTGTCCCAGCCGGTCTTCCGCATGCTCTGGCTCACCTGGCTGGTGGCCAACACCTGCATGTGGATGAACGATGTGGCCGCGGCCTGGCTGATGACCACGCTGACGACCTCGCCGGCGCTGGTGGCTTTGGTGCAGACGGCCTCGATGCTGCCGGTCTTCCTGCTGGGGCTGCCCAGTGGGGCCCTGGCCGACATCCTCGACCGGCGACTCTTCTTCGTCGTCACGCAGTTCTGGGTGGCCGCGGTAGCGGTGGTGACCTGTGTGCTCGTGCTGACCGGTGCCGTCACGCCGGCCCTGCTGCTGGTGCTCACCTTCGCCAACGGCATCGGCCTGGCCATGCGCTGGCCGGTGTTCGCCGCCATCGTGCCCGAGCTGGTGCCGCGCCTGCAGTTGCCCGCCGCCCTGGCGCTCAACGGCATCGCGATGAACGCTTCGCGCATCATCGGCCCGCTGCTGGCCGGCGCCATCATCGCGGGCCTGGGCAGCGCCTATGTTTTCGTGCTCAACGCCGTGCTGTCGGTGGCGGCGGGCTTCGTGATCCTGCGCTGGAAACGCGAGCGCACCGTCAGCGCCCTGCCCGGGGAACGCTTCGTCGGCGCCATCCGCGTGGGCTGGCAGTACGTGCGCCAGTCCACCCGGATGCAGGCGGTGCTGGTGCGCATCGCGCTGTTCTTCCTGCAGTCCACCGCCGTGCTGGCCCTGCTGCCGGTGATCGCGCGCGGCCTGGACGACGGCGGCGCGGGCACCTTCACCTTGCTGCTGGCGGCCATGGGCAGCGGCGCGGTGGTGGCGGCGGCCCAGCTGCCCAGGCTGCGCGCGCGCTACACCCGCGACCAGCTCGTCAACCGCGGTTCGGTGGTGCAGGCAGCCATGACCGTCGTCGTGGCCTTCGCGCCCCAGGCCTGGCTGGCCGTGCCGGCCATGTTCGTCAGCGGCATGGCCTGGATCACCGTGGCCAACACCCTCACGGTGGCCGCCCAGCTCGCCCTGCCCGACTGGGTGCGCGCACGCGGCATGTCGATCTACCAGATGGCCCTGATGGGCAGCGCCGGACTGTCGGCCGCGCTGTGGGGCAAGGTGGCCAGCCTCGCCAGCGTGCCCGCCAGCCTGCTGGCCGCCGCCGCCACCGGGATGCTGCTGCTTCTGTGGGCGCGGCGCATGGTGGTCGACGGCGGCGCCGAGGAGGACCTCACGCCCTCGCAGGCCTGGAAGCCTCCCGTGACCACCACGCCGGTCGATCCCGACGCCGGGCCGGTGCTCGTCACGATCGAGTACCGCATCGACCCGGCGCAGGCCGCCGCCTTCCGTGAGGTGATGCAGGAAAGCCGCCGCAGCCGCCTGCGCCAGGGTGCCCTGGCCTGGGAGCTGTTCCGCGACGTCAACGACCCGGGCCTGTACACCGAGTACTTCATCGACGAGTCCTGGGTCGAGCACCTGCGGCGCTTCGACCGCGTGACCGCTGCCGACGTGCACCTGCGTGAGCGCCGCCTGGCCTTCCA
>NZ_JBKBSL010000071.1:0-4717 GCF_046291045.1 Caldimonas sp.
TTGAACGCTTGGATGCGTTCAGGCAGCTTGGTGAGGAAACCATCGGCGGTGACGAAGTATTCGTCCCAGCGTTTGCGGGCTTCATCGTACACGTAGACATAGCCGCTGCGCAGCAGGCGCAACCCGTAGTGGGCCGAGGCGCCCAGGTCCACCTGTGTGAGATCCGGAGGTGCCAGGCGCCCTGAAACCTTGGGCGCCTGTGCGTCTGCGGGCATCAGGGCATAGCGTGCCAGCAGCAGGGGCAGGCCCTCTTTCGCGCAGGTTTCACAGGGGGTTTCGCAGATGAGGGGGGTGGCAGCAGGGGCGGCGGCGTTCACGATGGGTTCCTTCCTGAGTTCGATCTGTTTGTACGACCCGGCATGCGCTGCGGTCGTTTGCAGTGAAGGACTCCATCACCCTACCCTGGCACGCAGCCTCGCCAAGTCGCGTGCAGTATGGCGGCCCACAAGAGTCTGCCAACCCCCTCCTTTGCAGGAATTACGAACGTTTACAACCGCGCGATGCGAGATCGAGAGTTCGCTGAATCAAAAAGGATAGTGCCGCGGCGCCGTCTGCACCGTGATCCAGCGCAGCTCGGTGAACTCCTCCACGCCGGCCTTGCCGCCAAAGCGCCCATAGCCGCTGGCCTTCACGCCGCCGAAGGGCATCTGCGCCTCGTCGTGCACGGTGGGGCCGTTGACGTGGCAGATGCCCGACTCGATGCGCCGCGCCACCTGCAGGGCGCGCGCGATGTCACGGCCGAACACGGCCGAGGACAGGCCGTATTCGTTGTCGTTGGCGCAGGCGATGGCTTCCTCCACGCCCTTGACGCGCACGATGCACTTCACCGGGCCGAAGGTTTCCTCGCGGTAGATGCGCATGTCGGGCGTGACGCGGTCGAGCAGTGTGGCGGGCATCAGCGTGTTCTCGGCCTTGCCGCCGCACAGCAGCTTGGCGCCCTTGGCCAGCGCGTCGTCGATGAGGGCGTTGCAGTGCTCCACGGTGCCCATGCCGATCACCGAGCCCAGCACCACCGGATCGGGCTTGCGCGGGTCGCCCAGGGGCAGGCCCTTGGCCTTGGTGACGAGCTTGTCGATGAAGGCGTCGGCGACCTTCTCATCCACGATGATGCGCTCGGTGCTCATGCAGATCTGGCCCGAGTTGGCGAAGGCGCCGAAAGCGGTGGCGTTCACGGCGTCGTCCAGGTCGGCGTCGTCGAGCACGATGAGGGGAGCTTTGCCGCCGAGCTCCAGCACCACCGGCTTGAGGTACTTGGCGCAGGTCATCGCGATGATCCTGCCCACCTTGGTGGAGCCGGTGAAGTTGACACGCCTGACGGCCGGGTGGGCCACCATGGCCTCCACCACGGCGCCGGCGTCGGCGGGGGCGTTGGTGATGTAGTTCACCACCCCAGGCGGGAAGCCCGCATCCTGCAGCGCCTCGATGATGAGTTGGTGGGTGCGCGGGCAGTTCTCCGAGCCCTTGAGGATGACGGTGTTGCCGCAGGCCAGCGGTGTGGCGATGGCGCGCACGCCCAGGATGATGGGCGCGTTCCACGGCGCGATGCCCAGCACCACGCCGGCGGGTTGGCGCACGCCCATGGCCAGCGAGCCGGGCACGTCGGAGGGGATGACCTCGCCGGCGATCTGCGTGGTGAGCGCAGCCGCTTCGCGCAGCATGCCGGCGGCCAGGAAGACGTTGAAGCCGGCCCACATGCCGGTGGCGCCGGTTTCGGCCGGCACGGCCTCGACGAACTTGGGCGTCTTGGCCTCCAGCGCGTCGGCGGCCTTGAGCAGCAGGGCGCGGCGTTCGCCGGGGCCCGTCTGGCTCCAGGTCTTGAAGGCTTCGGCGGCGGCTTCCACCGCAGCCACCGCGTCGGCGGGGCTGGCCGCAGGGGCGCGCGTGGCCACGCTGCCGTCGAGCGGGTTGCGACGTTCGAAGGTGGCGCCCTTTTCGGCGGAAACGGCCAGGCCGTTGATGAGCATGGACAGGTCGGACATGGACTTCTCCTTCGTGTCGGTGGAAGAGGATGAGGAAGAGGAGGCCGCGCCCGAGGGGGCCCCCAGATAGGCCTGGCGGATCACCGTGGAGCGCGACAGCAGCGTGGCCGGGCCGCTGGCCACGAGCACGCCCCGTTCGAGCACATAGCCCCGGTCGGCCACCGCCAGGGCCTTGCGGACGTTCTGTTCGACCATCAGCACCGTGGTGCCGGCATCGGCGATGCGACGGGCGATGGCCAGCAGCTCATCGACCATGCGTGGCGCCAGGCCCAACGAGGGCTCGTCAAGCATCAACAGGCGCGGGGCACTCATCATCGCGCGGGCCACGGCCACCATCTGCTGTTCGCCGCCGCTCATGGTGCCGGCCAGCTGCTGGGCGCGTTCGGCGAGCTTGGGAAAGTCTTTGAAGGCCTGGGCCAGGCGCCGCGCCCGTTCGGCCTTGTCCACCAGCCAGCCACCGAGTTCGAGGTTCTCGGCCACTGTCATCTGGGCGAAGAGCTGGCGGCCCTCGGGCACCAGGCTCAAGCCGCGGCGCACGATCTCGTCGGGCTTGTCAGCGGGCAGGGCTTCGTCATCGAGCAGCACCTCGCCTGCGCGTGGGATGAGCCCGGCGATGGCCTTGAGCAGCGTGCTCTTGCCCGCACCGTTGGGGCCCAGGATCACGGTGAGGCCGGGTTTGGCTTCGAGCTTCAGGTCGCGCAGCACGAGGAAGCCGCCATAGCCGGCGCTCAGGCCCTGCACCTTCAGGTGGGCGAGCTTGCGGCCCGCGCCCAAGGCTTGTTCGATGTCGTTCTTCATGCCACCGCCTCGGCCATTTCATCGCCCAGATAGGCCTCGATCACCTCGGCATTGCGCACGACCTCGCTGGGCGTGCCGTCGGCGATCTTGCGGCCCTGGTGCAGCACCAGCACGCGTTCCACATGGCGCAGCAGCGTGGTCACCGCGTGCTCGATCCACACCACGGTGAGGTCGAGCTCGTCACGCAGCCGCCGGATGAGCCGGGCCATGTTCTCCACCTCGGCCTCGGTGAGGCCGGCGGCCACCTCGTCGAGCAGCAGCAGGCGCGGCCGCGTGGCCAGCGCCATGCCGATCTCCAGCAGGCGCTGCTGCGAAGGCGTGAGGGCCGCGGCAGGCAGGGCGGCCTGGGCCGACAGGCCGATCACGTGGAGGATGCTCCCCGCGTCCTTCAGCAGCCACGAGGCGGTGCGACGGCGACCGGCAAACTTCAGGCCGAAGTCGATGTTGGCGGCCACCGGCAATTCGGCGAACACCCGTGGCGTCTGGAAGGTGCGCGCGATGCCGTGATGGGCATAGGCATGCGGCTTGGCGCCCGTGAGGTCATGCCCCTGAGCCACGAGCCGTCCGCTGGTGGGGGCGATCACCCCCGAGATGGCATTGAAGAAGGTGGTCTTGCCCGCACCGTTGGGGCCGATGATGCCCACTAGCTCACCGGCGTGGAAGCTCGCATCGACCTGGTCGACGGCCACCAGGCCGCCAAAGCGCACCGTGACGCCGCAGGCTTCGAGCAGGCGTTCAGCCATGTCGCTGCTCCTTCCACCACCCGCGGCTGTCGCGCCACCAGCCCCCGAAAGTGCTCCAGCGCAGTGAGGCCAGGCCGCCGGGCAGGTAGAGCACGCACAGGATGAGCAGCAGGCCCAGCGACATCATGTACAGCTGCGGCAGCTGCAGGCGCAGGGTTTCGGCCAGCAGGCTGAAGACGATGGCGGCGATCAGCGGCCCCCACAGCGTGGCGGCACCGCCGATGAGCGCGATCAGCACGGTCTGGAAGCCGATGAAGGGGTTGAAGACGGTGGTGGGGTCGATGTAGGTCCAGCGCACCGACATGGCCGCACCCACCGCGCCGGCGAAAGCCGCGGTCAGTGCAAAGCCGCCGATCTTCGCGAGCCGGGTGTTCACGCCCAGGGTCTGGGCGCGCTGCTCGTCGGCACCGATGCCCACCAGCGCCAGCCCGAAGCGGCTGCGCCGCACGACGATGGAGGTGGCCAGGGCCAGCACGGCCAGCGTCAGCACGGTGAGATAGACCGTGTCGCCCTCGGGCACCACCACGAGCACGCGACCCACCGTGCCGGTCACCTGCTTTTCGAAGTAGGTGAGGGCGTGGCGGATCAGCTCGGTCATGCCGAAGGTGAGCACGGCGAAGTAGGTGCCGCGCAGGTGCAGCACCGCTGCCCCCATCACCACGGCCACGGCCGCGGCGATGAGTGCACCCAGGCCCACGGCCGACAGCCACGAGGCCTGCTCCAGCACCAGGGCGCTGGTGTAGGCCCCGATGCCGAAGAAGGCGGCGGTGGCCAGCGAGAGGTAGCGCGTGGTGCCGCAGAACAGCGACCAGCTCGATGACAGCGCGATGTACATCAAGCAGGTGAGCGCGAGCGACAGCACGAACTCGCTGCCGTAGTGGGGAATGGCCAGGGCCCAGCCCGTGAGGGCCAGGAGCACCAGGAGATCCCGGGTGAGAAGGGTGCGATCGTTCATTTCTTGAACAGCCCGTTCGGCCGCAGCAGCAGCACGGCGATGAACACGCTGTAGCTCAGCAGGGACTTCAGCGAGGGGTTGGTGAAGTGCATGCCCAGCGCCTCGATGACACCCAGCAGCAGGCTCTTCGTCATTTCGTGTGGAACCCAACAGTCACAATGACTCCTGGTCGTCGAGCCCGGTGGGCATGTGTGCAGGCCGCTGGCCGGCCTGTGCACATGTCCACGAGGCGTGTTTGATCA
>NZ_JBKBSL010000033.1:0-34676 GCF_046291045.1 Caldimonas sp.
CGGGGCGGTCCAGGTCGCCGTCGAGAAAGTCAACCAGCACTTCTTGGCCGATGCGCGGGATGAAGTGCTGGCCCATGCCGGCGCCAGCCCAGCGCTGGGCCACGCGCACCCACACGCTGTGGTCGCTGCTGGCGTCGCGCTCGTCGCGCTGGGACTGCCAGTGGAAGCGCACGCGGATGCGCCCGAGCCGGTCGGTGTACACGGCCTGGGCCCCCTGGGCCTGGGGCTGGCCGTCGGGGCCGACGACGAGGGCGCTCTGGGGGCCGGCCGCGGTGGGCTTGGGGGCCCAGCGTGCGCCCGTGCCGTCGTCGTGCACCGGGCGCCAGGGGTGGGTGCGCGGCTGGCCCTGCCATTGGTGGGCATAGCCGCTGCTGCGGGCCTGGGCGAGCACGGCGGGGTCCACACGGTGCTCGGTACCTGGGAAGTCGTCGTGCAGCCGTTCGGCAGCGGCCTGCAGGTCCTTGGGCAGGTTGTTGAAGCCAACATGGGTGAGTTCGGTGAGCAGCAGCTCGGCGCTGCCCGTGCCCGGCAGTTCGCTCAGGCGCCACCACTGGCCGGCGCGGGTGCCGCGCACGGTGGCGCGCCCGCGCTGGCGCAGCGCCTGGCCTTCGGCGGCTTGGCGCAGCAGCCGGGTGCGCTCTTGCGCACAGGCGGTGTCGGCCGGGTCGGCCGCCCCGGCCGGGTCGTAGTCCTCAGCCGGGGCGGCACCGGCTTCGCCCTGGGGGCTGGGCACCTGGGCGGCCACGGCACGCTTGGCGCTGGGGTGCCAGGCCAGGCCGCCGTCGCTGGCCAGCGCCCGGGCCTGGGCGATGAGGCCGCTCACGCGGCTCACACGCCCGTCGGCCCCCACAGTGAGCAGGTCCGCTCGGGTGTCCAGCCAGACTTCGAGCGGCAGGTCGGCCTGGGCACACAGCACCTGCACGCGCCATTCGTAGGGCCGGTTCAGGGCTTCATGGCCCATGAAACGTTCGACGAGCAAGCCGCCCACGGCCGGGCCTCGCAGGCGGTGCAGTCGATCGGTATCGCTCAGCAGCGCGCGCAGCGCCGCCGCTCCAGGCTCGTGCATGGCGGGCCTCTTGTGGTCTTGTCCCTGAGGGCAGCGATGCTAGCAAGCACCCCACCGCCCTGCCCACCCGCTCTTGGAAACAGGGTGTGACAAAGACGCCGAGAAGCCCTCCCACAGGCCGGTTCCGGCGGTGCGCGCCCCGCCGGTGAGGGGCTCAGCCGCCGCGCAGGTCCAGGTCCCAGAGCACGTCGTCACCCAGGCGGTAGGCCCGGGCGCGGGGGCGCAGACACTGGCTCATCTGTTGCACCGGCGGCAGTTGCACACCGGGCCGGCCCTGGCCGATCAGCACCGGCGCCACCATCAGGTGCAGGCGGTCGAGCACCCCCTGGGCCAGGCAGCGCGACACCGTCACGCCCCCGCCTTCGACCAGCACCGTGGCCAGCCCCCGCTCGCGCAGGCCCGCCAGCAGGGCCGGCCAGACCACCTGGCCGCAGGCGCCCACCAGACCTGGCACGGCCAGCACCTGGTGCGCACCCACGCGCTCGGCTGCGCGGGCACGGTCGCGTCCGTCGCAGGCCAGCAGCGTCGGGGCGACCCCGTCGGTGAACAGGCCGGCCTCGGGCGGCACGCGCAGGTGCACGTCCAGCACCACCCGCGTGGGGTGGGGTCCGCTCACGCGCCGGGTGGTCAGCCGCGGGTTGTCGGCCACGGCGGTGCCGGTGCCCACCAGCACCGCATCGCACAGCGCGCGCAGCCGGTGCAGGTGGGTCAGGGCCTCGGGGCCGTTGAGGGCGCCGGAGTCGCCGCCCTCGGTGGCCACCTGGCCGTCCAGGCTCTGGCCGAGCTGGCCCACCACGCGGCTGGCACCGGCCGCCACGTCGGCCACCAGCGGCAGCAGCGGGCCGGCCAGCTCGTGCGCGGCCATGGGCCAGGCGCCGTGGAGCTGCCACTGGCCGTCGTGGTGGTGCATGCCCAGCCGGGGGTCGTGCGCGGCGGTCAGACGCGGTGCCGACCCGCGGCCGCGGCGGCGCCAGTCGGCCGCCTGCAGCAGCAGCGGCCACAGTGCCTCGCAGGCCTGCGCCGCCGTGCGGCCCAGCGCCAGGATATTCGGGCCGTTCGGCAGCTCGAAGGTCAAGCCAGGGCCTCCAGAAGGGGGGGTTGCGGGGGCGGCGAGGCCCGCCGGATGGGCCTGCGCCGGTACAGCCCCGCCATCGCGGCTATGCTAGCAGCCTGATGAATGCCCTGATCTCCCCTCTTGCGGCCCTGCCCGCGCAGGATGTGGCCTCGGAACGCGCCGCCATCCGCGTGGACCGGGCCCAGACCGAACTCAAGCATGGCCGCGTGCTGGCGCTGCGCTCGGACGCCGGCCCCGTGCTGCTGGCCGCCACGATCGAGACCCTGAGCCCGCCCCGTCTGGCCTGGCTGAGCGGCCTGGGCGTGCCGCTGCGCCTGCTCTTCACCGCCGAGCGGGCCACGGCCCTGGGCCTGGGCGTGGCCGGCAGCGTGAGCCTGCCGCTGCCCGCCGGTGCCAGCGTCGAACAGTTGCAGGCCCTGGGCGCGGTGACGCTGGAGTTCGGCCCCGAAGGCCGTGCGCGCCTGCCTGCCGGCCTGCCCGATGCCGCCTCGCTGGGCATGCCCGCGCCGGCCACGGCCGTCATGCTCTCGGCCCTGGCCCTGGCCAAGCGGGCCCGCCTGATCCCCGCCCTGGTGGTGGCCGAGATCGGCGCGGTGGGCGACGACACCCTGGAAGCCGCCCAGCTCGAGATCGTCAGCGAGGCCGAGGTGACCCAGGTGCGCGAGCAGGGCCACCTGAGCCTGCGCCGCGTGAGCGACGCCCATGTGCCGATCGACGCGCACGACGATTGCACCCTGGTGCTCTTCCGCGAACTCAATGGCGATGCCGAGCATGTGGCCATCCTGGTGGGCCAGCCCGACCTGAGCCAGCCGGTGCCGGTGCGCCTGCATTCGTCGTGCCTGACCGGCGACCTGCTGGGCAGCCTGCGCTGCGACTGCGGCGACCAGCTCCAGCGCGCCATCGCCCACTTGGCCGAGCGCGGCGGCGTGCTGCTCTACCTCGCCCAGGAGGGCCGCGGCACGGGCCTGGGCAGCAAACTGCGCGCCTACCGGCTGCAAGACAGCGGCCTGGACACCATCGACGCCGACCACTACCTGGGCTTCCGCGCCGACGAGCGCGACTTCCAGGCCGCCGTGGCCATGCTCAAGGCGCTGGGCATCACCCGCATCCAGCTGCTGACCAACAACCCGCGCAAGATCGAGGCGCTGCGACGCGGCGGCATCGACGTGGTGGACCGCATTGCGCTGCACGCGCCGCCCACGGCGCACAACGCCCGGTATCTGGCCACCAAACGCGAGCGGGCCGGGCACCTCAAGCCGGACGACGAGCAGGAGTGAGATCCGGCGCCCGGGCACTGGGCCTCAGACCGGCCCGCGCCCGCGGAAGCGCAGGTAGTCGGCCGCACACTCCTGCGGCCGCTCGATCATCGGCAGGTGCCCCACGCCGGGCATGCGGATCAGTTCGGCCTGGGGCATCAGGCGCTGCAGAATGGGGCCGGCCCCGGGGTGCAGCACGCGATCTTCCTCGCCCCAGACGATGAGGCTGGGCGCCTTGACGGTGCGGGCCCGGTCCTCGATCGGGTCGGCCTTGATCTGCCGGTACACGCGCTGCTCGAGCGCATGGTTGGCGATGCGCTCCCGGGCCATCACCTGGACGTAGGGCATGGGCACCTCGGGCAGCTTCGCCACGGTGAAGGCCAGCGTGCGGGCGAAGTCCTCGGCGCTGCGCACCAGCAGCGGGTTGTCACCCCCGGCCTTCAGCATCTGCGCCAGCTCGCTCGGCGGCGCGCTCCACACCCCGCCGGGGGCCAGCAGCCACAGGCTCTTCACCGCCTGCGGGTAGCGCGCCGCCAAGGCCAGGGCGATGTGCCCGCCCATCGAGTTGCCGCCCAGGTGCAGCGCAGGCGCCCCCAGGGCCTGGGCCAGGGCCAGCAGGCGTTCGGCCTGGGCGTCGGTGCCGTAGTCGGCCTCGGGCGGCTTGGCCGATTCGCCGAAGCCGATGTGGTCGGGCACGATCACGCGGTAGTGCGGCGTGAGGTGGCGCGCGATGGTGTTGAAGTTGTCCTTGTTGCCGCCAAAGCCGTGCAGCAGCATCAGCGGCTCGCCCTGGCCGCCTTCGAGGTACACATATTCCAGCCCGCCGGGCAGCGTGATCGACCGGCGCTGCAGCCCGGCGCGTTCGCGCAGGGTGTCGAGCATGTAGCGGACGGTCTTTTCCGGGGCGAGGTGCGCAAAGACTTGGGCAAGCAGGTTCATGGCTGGGGAGGATAGCCCAGGGCCGTGATCTCGTGCGCACGCCCCGACCCACGAGCGGCAGGATGCAAGCCCCCTGCCGCTTCGCTTCAACGCCTCGGCGCGGGGAAGCCACCGTCGTGTGACGGGATGCTCCCGCAAGGAAGTTGGAGTTCGAGCGCGATAGGATGCCACCATTGGGCTCCTCTCGACAGCGCTTCAACAGCCGTCACAGGCAATTCACATTCTGTTACTACATTGGCGGACGTTCCTGATCGAGTCTCTCCGCCGTGTCCTGCCCGCTTCTCGAGCGCCGTCGCTTCGCCGCCGCGCTGTCCATGTCCTTTGCCAGTCTGACCCTGCCCGCGGCCGTCAGGGCTCAGGGCTCTGCCTCGCGCCCTTCGCGCACGGTCCCGGTGCTTTTGCAGTGCTTCGATACCTCCGCGGACCAGCAGGAGATCTCGCGCGACTATGCCAGCGGCGTGCAGTTGGGCCTGCAAGGCGCCTCCCCTGGTACGCCGGGGCGCGTGGCCGCAGCGCTGCGGCCCTTGCCGATGGACGGCTCGGACGCTTCGTTGCAGCGCCTGCTGACCATGCTGCGCGGCGATCCCTCCATCGTGGGCCTGGTGGGCGCGGCGGGCGAGCGGCTGGCGCTGCGTTGCATCGAGGCGACCCGCGCGGCCGGCTTGGCGGTGGCGCATTTGGGGCCCTGGATCGCCGATGCCCGCTTCGACGACGAGCCGGGAGTGGTGAAGCTGTTCGCCTCGCGCGAGGCGCAGATCCGCCACGCGCTGCGCAGCCTAGAGACGGTGGGTGTGCGTGAGCTGGGCCTGGTGTATGCGTCGCCGCAGCTTCAGCAGCAGGTGCGCACCGATGTGCAGGCCGCGCTGGCGCGCATTGGCGTGCAGCCGCGGGAGTTCGTGGCCCCTGCGGGGCAGCTCGAGGCGCTGGTGGCCTCGCTGCCAGACAACCCTCCGGCGATCTTCTTGTTCGTCGGGGGTGCGGTCGAGCTGGCGCGCTTCGTGCGAGGTCTGGCCGTGCGGCGGATGCAGCGTTATGTGGTAACGCTGGGCGAGACCGACCTGACGACGCTGGCCGAGCTGGGCGCCTCCGGCACGGTGCCGGTGGTGCTGACCCAGGTGGTGCCCAACCCGCAGACCCACACTGCGCCGTTCGCCCGCGAGTACCGTGCCGCGCTGAAAGCCTTGTACGAGGAACAACCCTCGCCGCTGAGTCTGGCCGGCTTCATCGCCGGGCGTTATGCGCAAGCGCTGCTGGCCACGCTGGAGCCAGGCGCGCTGAACCGGGCCGGCGTGCTCGACGCCGCCCGGCGCCGGCCCGGGCTGGAGTTGGGGGGCTACAGCATCCGCTTCGACGCCGGCACACCCCGGGGCAGCGGTTATGTGACGCAGGTGCTGCTGGGGCGCGACGGGCGCCTGATCGGCTGAAGGCCCAGTGCGAACCGACCGTGCACGACCACCCCTCGCCTCCCATGTCGCCGCCTGCGAGTTCCTTGCGTGAGTTGATCGATCGGCGCGCCCTGCACGTGGTGTTTCAGCCGATCGTCGACCTGCATGAGTGCAGTATCTACGGCCACGAGGCGTTGGTACGCGGCCCCGAAGGCAGTTCTTGGGCCACGCCAGAGGCCTTGTTTGCCCAGGCGCGAGTAGAAAACCTGTCGATCGATCTGGAAATCGAATGCGTACGGCTGGCCATGACCGCATGGAGCGAAGGCCGAGGCCAAGGCCGGTTGTTCATCAACCTGAGCGCGCACGCGCTGATCAGTGCGCTGCGCGGGGCAGGCCGACAGCATCTGATCGACACGGCCAGGCAAGCAGGCTTGTCCGGCTCGGCCATCGTCATCGAGCTGACCGAGCATGAACATGTGCGTAGCATCGACGCGCTGCTTCAAGCGGCCGAAGTGCTGCGTCGCGCCGGCATCGGTTTGGCCTTGGACGATTTCGGTGACGGCCGCTCCAGCCTGAGGCTGTGGTCAGAGCTCAGACCCGACATTGTCAAGATCGATCGCTACTTCACTCAAGGCCTGGCTCACAAGGGGGACAAGCTCCAGACCTTCCGGGCACTGCTGCAAATCGCCGAGACCTTCGACACCCGGTTGGTGGCCGAAGGCATCGAACTGGAAGACGAACTGCGCATCTTGCGCGATCTGGGGATCCGCTTCGGGCAGGGTTGGCTGCTGGGCCTGCCCCAGCCTGCGGCGGCGGCGTCTCCCTCGAAGGCAGCTTGTGCGGTGCTGCGCGGGCGGGAGGTGTCGGTGTTTCCCGTCTTGCGTCGAGCGGTGCGCAACGAGTTGACCGCCGCCCACCTGATGATCGAAGCGCCTGTCATCGACCCCAGAACCACACACAACGAAGTCTATGAACGCTTGGCCGGTCTGGACCACGTGCCTGTGCTGGCCATCGTCGACGACGGGCGCCCCGTGGGTCTGCTCAATCTCCAGCAGTTCGTCGCGCGCTTTGCCAAGCCATTTTTTCGTGAGGTGTACGGCAAGCATCCGGCCACGGTGTTTGCCAACCTCTCCCCCCACTGCGTGGATGTGAGCACCCCCATCGAGGCGCTCACATCCATCCTCATGTCCGAGGATCAACGCTACCTGACCGATGGCTTCGTGGTGACCGAGTCGGGCCGGTATGTCGGCATCGGTACCGGCGAACGCCTGGTCAGGGCGGTCACCGAAGCGCGCATCGAAGCGGCTCGCCACGCCAACCCGTTGACCTTCCTGCCTGGCAACATCCCCATCAGCGATCACATCGAACGGCTGCTTGACGCCCGCAGCGACTTCGCGGCTGTCTATGCCGATCTCAACCACTTCAAGCCCTTCAACGACTACTATGGTTACTGGCGCGGCGATGAAATGATCCGTCTGGCAGCCAGCACCATCTCCTCGCACAGCGACCCTCGTCGCGATTTCGTGGGCCACGTTGGAGGGGACGACTTCGTGGTGCTGTTCCAAAGCAGCGACTGGCTGGAACGCTGTCAGGCCATCGTCGAGGCGTTCAACGCCGCATCGGCAAGGCTGTACGATGCGCAAGCCCGTGCCCAAGGCGGGATTCGCGTGGAAGATCGCTACGGCCAGATACGCCACCACCCCTTCGTGACCCTGGCCCTGGGCATCCTGCCGGTGCGGCCGGGGCAGTTCCGGCGTTCTGAAGACGTGGCCTCGGCCGCCGCCGCCGCCAAGCGGCAAGCGAAAACCTCACCCACCGGCACGTATGTGCTGCTCGACCCGCCTGCCGGCCAGACTGTGAATCCAGCCTCCCCCAGCCCTGCGCTGCATTGAGCCGCCCCTTGTCGCTCCGATGGCGATGACTGCCCAACCCCTGCACCGTTTGCAACGCCTGTCCTCTCGAGTCCGTGCCGGGCTCGCCCAGACCACCCTGTCGGTTCGGTTGTCCGCAGCGGTCACTGTGATGGCATCGGCCCGGCTGGGCTGCGCAGCCTTCGCCCATCTGCTGTGGGGCCGCAGCGCCGACCGTTTCGCGGTCATGAGGCAGGCCCGATAGCCAGCAGCGTTGCGATCTGGGAAGATCGCATGGCGTACGCTGTGCCTGACCACCATCCCCATGCCTGCCTTGCAGACCCAGGTGCTCGTCCAGCTCTCGGACACCCATATCACGGTGCCTGGCCGTTCGTTGGACGGCCGCATAGACACCGCCGCGGCGCTCGCCCGTGCGGTGCAGGCGGTGTGCCGCCTGCGGCCCGCTCCAGCGGCCGTGCTGCTCAGCGGCGATCTGGTCGATACCGGGGCGCCTGAGGAGTACGCGCACCTGCGCGCGCTGCTGGCGCCGCTGCCGCGGCCGGTCTACCTGATGCCGGGCAACCACGACGAACGCAGCGCCCTGCGCGCGGCCTTTACCGACCACCCCTACCTCGGGCAGATGGAGGGTGGCGAGTTCATCCAGTACACGGTGGACCTGCCCGGCCTTCGCCTCGTCACGCTGGACACCGTGGTGCCCGGCGCCGGCCACGGCGTGCTGTGCGAGCGGCGCCTGGACTGGCTCGACGCCACACTCGCCCAGGCGCCCGGACAGCCCACCCTGGTGGCCCTGCACCATCCACCCTTCCTCACGCACATCGAGCACATGGACGCGCTGGGCCTGCTCGAAGGCCGTGAGGAATTTGAAGCCATCATCCGCCGCCACCCGCAGGTGGAGCGCATCGCCTGCGGCCACCTGCACCGCTGCATCCAGGCCCGCATCGCCCACACGGTGGCGATCACCGTGCCTTCGCCGGCCCATCAGGTAGAGCTCGACCTCGTGGGCGACCACCCAGCCAGCTACACCTTCGAGCCCCCCGGCTTCGGCCTGCACGTGTGGACCACCGGCACCGACCTCGTCAGCCACGTGATGCCGGTGGGCGACTACCCGGGGCCGTTTGCGTTCTAGCCAACCAGCGTGAAGTTGGCGCTCGCCGCCACCTGGCCATTCACCAGCACCTCGGCCTGGTGCACGCCGGGATACAGCACCCGCGTGCTGCGCGGCACGAAGTCGCGACGCAAGACCAGGGCAGCCTTCTCGCCGGGGGCCAGCACGAGATCGGAGCCCTTGAACACCTTGCGGCGCGGTGTGCCGCGAGCCTAACCGGGGCCTGCTGACACCCCCGTCAGCGAGCAGCAGGGATCGCGCCGTCGGCCGCCAGCAGCGTTTCCAGCGCCTGCTCACGGATGCCGTAGAAGCGCTTGATCTCGCGGATCTGCTCGAGCACCTCATCGGCCGGCTTGGGGCTGGCGCGCTTGACCGCCAGGATCATCTTGTTCTTGTTGGTGTGCTCCAGCGAGATGAACTCGAAGACCTGGGTGTCGTAGCCGCTGGCTTCCAGCAGCAGGGCACGCAACCCGTCGGTGAGCATCTCGGCCTCCTGGCCCAGGTGCACGCCATGCTGGAGGATGGGCCGCAGCGGGTGCGGCGACAGCAGCTGCGGGCGGATCTGCTTGTGGCAGCACGGCGAACAGAGAATGATCGAGGCCCCGCCACGCACACCTTGGTAGATGGCCAGGTCGGTGGCGGTGTCGCAGGCATGCAGCGCGATCATCACGTCGATGGGCTGGGGTGCGCGCCGGGCGATGTCGCCCTCGTCGAAGCGCAGGCCGTCCAGCCCCAGGCGCCCCACGATGCCGTTGCACAAGGCCACCAGGTCGCCGCGCAGCTCCACGCCCACCACGTCGGCACGGCGCTGCAGGTGCTGCTGCAGGTGGTCGTGCACGGCGAAGGTGAGATAGCCCTTGCCGGCGCCGAAATCGAGCACACGCACCGGCTCGTCGGCCGGACGGGTAGCCAGCGGCGAATCGGTGAAGGCGTGCGAGAAGATCTCGACGAACTTGTTGATTTGCTTCCACTTACGCGCCATCGATGGCACGAGGCGGTGCTGACCGTCCATCACGCCCAGGGCGACCAGAAAGTCCGCCTGCGGATCGACCCAGCGGTGCTTCTCGCGGTTGTGCCCTGCCGGCGGCGGGGCCTCGGCCACCGCCCCTTGGAGACGCCCGGTGCGCAGGCTCGCCCTGCCCTTGCGGCTGTACGCAAGCTGCACTTCCTGCGTGGACGTGAACAGGTGGGCGTTGCGAAAGCCCTGGGCGAGCCAACCGCGCAGCGCCGCCGCCACCTCGGCGGCCGGCAGGTTCCGGGTGATGTCGCGGGTGCGGTAACGCCACACGAAGGACCAATGCGGCTGGCCGCGCAGCACCACCGGGCGGCCCATGAGACGCTCCAGCCCGGGCTCCTCGCCCTCGTAGCGGGCCAGCACGAGCCGCTGCGCCGAGCCGGCTGCCACCTCGGCCGCCACACGGGCGAAGAAACGTTCGAGAACGTCGGCGTCAGGCGCGGTCATGGGCACAGTGTAGGGCGGGCACACGAAAAAGCCCGGCGTTGGAGGCCGGGCTTCCGTGAGGCCGAGGCAACGACTTACTTGAGGTGGTTGCTGATCAGCTTGGTCATCTCGAACATGGAGACCTGGGCCTTCTTGAAGATCTCCTTCAGCTTGGCGTCGGCATTGATCATGCGCTTGTTGACCGCGTCCTGGAGCTTGTTCTTCTTGATGTAGTCCCAGACCTTCTTGGTCACCTCGGTGCGGGGCATGGCCTTGTCACCGATGATCGCAGCCAGCGCGGCGCTGGGGGTCATGGCCTTCATGAAGGCCGCATTGGGCGTGCGCTTGACCTTGGGCTTGGCCACCTTCTTGGCCGCCGCCTTCTTCGCCGGCGCGGCCTTCTTGGCCGGGGCCGCCTTCTTGGCGGCCGGGGCGGCCTTCTTGGCCGGTGCGGCCTTCTTCGCGGCCGGGGCCTTCTTGGCCGGCGCGGCCTTCTTCGCTACCGCCTTCTTGGCGGGAGCCTTCTTCGCAGTTGCCATGTCGAATCTCTCCATCATGAGTGGTTGATGTGCCGGGTCGGGGCGAGAGCCGCATGAGCCCTCGTTCCTGCCGAACGCCTGCGTCGCGAATGGTACTGCGTGCGCCTGGGCCTGAGAAGCGGTTTTCAGAGGGAAAACCACCGTTTGGCCCAGTGTTCATGCGGTTTTGTCGCGGCCGGACGTCACTGCGAGGGGGTGTGCCTCCCTCTGGAAAGGCCCGAGCGACGCAACAACGGGCTGTTACCCATCGCGCAGCGACGCTTTCCACAATGGTCTGCCGCCCCTCTCCCACCCCCTTTCTCAACCGTTCAGACAGGAGACAGCCATGACCAAGAAGATCCTCATGCTCGTCGGCGATTTCGGCGAAGACTACGAAACAATGGTGCCCTTCCAGGCCCTCACGATGGTGGGCCACACCGTGCATGCCGTGTGTCCGGACAAGCGCGCCGGCGACTGGGTCATGACCGCGATCCACGACTTCGACGGCTACCAGACCTACTCGGAAAAGCCCGGCCACCGCTTTTCGCTCAACGCCAGCTTTGCCGAGGTCCAGGGCAAAGACTACGACGCCCTGGTGATCCCCGGCGGACGCGCACCCGAATACCTGCGCATGAACCGCGAGGTGATCGCCCTCGTGCAACACTTCGCCCAGGCGGGCAAACCCATCGCCGCGATCTGCCATGGCGCCCAGCTGCTGGCCGCCGCCGGCGTGATCCGCGGCCGGCGGGTGTCGGCCTACCCGGCCTGTGCCGCCGAGGTGGAGCTGGCCGGCGCGAGCTATGCCGAGATCGCGGTGGACCAGGCCGTGACCGACGGCACCTTGGTGACCGCGCCCGCGTGGCCGGCCCACCCGGCCTGGCTCGCGCAGTTCCTGAAGGTGCTGGGCACCCGTATCGAGGCCTGAGCTTGGCAAGGCCACCGCCTTGCGGCTATGGTGGAAGCAGTCCGCGCGGCTCGCGCGGCGAGGAGGCCCCGATGTGCGAGATCTTCATTCGCGCCAACCCCCAGTCCTACGACTCGCGCACCCGCTCGGTGCGCCTGCACGGAGTGGTCACCAGCATCCGACTGGAGAACCTCTTCTGGGAGGTGCTGACCGAGATCGGCCAGCGCGACGGCCTGGGGGTGACCCAGCTCATCGAGAAGCTCTACGACGAGCTGGTGGCCGCACGCGGGGAGGTGGGTAATTTCGCTTCCTTCCTGCGCGTGAGCGCGCTGCGCTACCTGGCGCTGCAACTGCACGAACGCATTCCCAGCGACCTGTCGGTGCCCATCCGCTCGCTCGACGCGCGCCAAGTGCTCGAACGCCTGCCCGAGAGCTGGGCCTCCCCCGGCCCGCGCCCGCATTGACGTTCAGGCGCGGGGCGGATCGAGCAGCAGCTCGGGCGTGATCGCGTCCAGCGTGGCGCAGCCGCACAGCGCCATCGCGATCTCGAGTTCGTCGCGCAGCAGGCGCAGCAGATGCGCCACCCCCTGCGCCCCGCCGGCCGCCAGCGCCCACACCTGGGGCCGGCCGACCAGCACGGCGCTGGCCCCCAGCGCCAGCGCCTTGAAAACGTCGGTGCCGCGGCGGATGCCGCCATCGACCAGCACGGGCAGGCGCCCCTGGACCGCGGCCACCACCGCCGGCAGCACCTGCGCCGTGGGAGCCGCCGTATCCAGCGTGCGCCCCCCGTGGTTGGAGACGATGAGGCCCGCCACGCCATGGCCCAGGGCCTCGCGTGCGTCGGCGGGGTGCATCACGCCCTTGATCAGCACCGGCAGGCGGGTCGTGGCGCACAGCCAGTCGACGTCGTCCCAGGTGGGGGCCGCCCGCAGCAAGTCGTCGAAGAGCGCGCTGCGCCCCGCAGCCGCCGGTGCTGCCACCGCCGGCGGCCGGCCGGCCAGGTGGACTGCGGAGACACCCGGCGGCAGGCGGAAGCCGGCCCGCCGCTCGCGGTCGCGCGCGCCGCTGACCGGCGCATCCACGGTGAGCACCAGCGCCTCGCAGCCCGCGGCCTCGGCGCGCTGCACCAACTCACGCCAGAAGCCGCGGTCGGCTTGTGGATAGAGCTGCATCCACAGCGGACCGGCCTCGGGTTCGCCACGCATGGCCTGAGACACTGCCTCCACCGGCGTGTTCGACTGCAGGCTGAGCACCATGCCCGCAGCGAGGGCGGCGGCGGCATAGGCGGTGGCCAGCTCCCCATCGGGATGGGCCAGACGCTGGTGGGCCACGGGCGCAAGCAGCACGGGATGCGCCAGCGTGCGGCCCAGCAGCGTTCGGCGGGTGTGGCCACCCGCCGTGCGGCGCAACACCCGCGGCTGCAGCCGCAACGCCTCCCAGGCCGCCCGATTGGCACGCACGGCGTGCTCGTCGCCGGCCCCCCCGCTGAAATAAGCCCAGGCGTTTGCGTCGAGGCGGGCTTGCGCCAGCGCCTCATAGTCGGCCGGACTCACGGCCACCGCACTCATGTGTCGGCCCACAGGCGCAGCAGGTTGTGATAAGTGCCGCTCAGCCCCACCACGGCCTCCTCGGTGCCGGCAAGATCGCGCAATGCGCTCAGGTGACGGTCCATGTCGAAAAGCAGGCGTCGCTGTTCATCGCTGCGCACCATACTTTCGATCCAGAAGAAGCTCGCCAAACGTTCGCCACGCGTGACCGGGCTCACCGCATGCACACTGGTGCCCGGGTAAATCACCGCATCGCCGGCGGGCAACTTCACCCGCTGGCGTCCATAGGTGTCGTCGATCACCAGCTCGCCCCCGTCGTAGCTTTCGGGGTCGGACAGGAACAGGGTGCAACTCACGTCGGAGCGCACCCGTTGGCCCGTGGCGCGCGAGTGCATGACCGCGCCGTCCACATGCGCCCCATACGTGTTGGCCTGACCGCCGTAGCGATTGAACAGCGGGTTGAAGATCTTCTTGGGCAACGTGGCCGAGAAAAATACCGCATGACGCTCGACGGCCGCCAAGACCAAAGCCTGCAAGCGGCGCGACGCCTCGCAATCCTGACGCAACTGGTGGTTGCGCTTGGCCTGCACTGCCTGGGCGCCGGCCGTCGCTCGGCCATCGATCCATTCGCCCTGAGCCAGCCATTGCCGGGCCTGGTGCAGTTCTTCCGGGGTGAGAACCTGGCGCAGGTGCACGAGCATGGCTGGACCTCTTGCCTCAGAACACGGCTTTGAGTGTGGCCTGGATGGTACGCGGTGCCCCCGGCGCGTAAAAGCCCCGGTACAACGAATCCGCGTACAGCTTGTCGGTGGCGTTGTTGACGTTGACCTTGAGCGACAGCGCTTCATTGAACGCGTACTCGGCCATCAGGTCCAAGGTGGTGAAACTCGCCGCCGTCACCGCGCGATTGCCCTCGGGGTTTTGTTTGCCACGATGGTTCAGACCAGCGCCCACGCGCAGCGGCGGCAACACCCTGTACGTCGTCCACAGGCTGGCCATGTGCTTGGGAGTCAAGCCGGGACGGTCGCCTTGCCGCTGCGCATTGCCGGTGGTGACATTGCTGCGATCGATCTTGGCGCTGGGGATCCAGGTGTACGACAGGAAGGCCTCCCACTTGGGCGTGATGCGCCCGGCCACGTCCAGGTCCACACCGGTGGCATGACGCTTGCCGGACAGCAGATCCTGCGGAGAATCCGGATCCGTGTTTCGCTCGTTGTACTTTTCCGAGTAGAACAACGCCGAGCTCACCCACAGGCGGTTGTCGAGCAGATCGAACTTGCCCCCCAGCTCGATGTTGCGGCTTTTCTCCGGCGGCGTGTTCAGCACCCGCGCATTGGCCGGGTTGGTCAATGCCGCATTGATGGTGTGCATGTAGGTATCGGCCGACGTGTTGTAAGAGGTGCCGTAAGACACGTGGTAGGACGACCAGTCATTGGGCTGGAACAACAAGCCCACCCGCGGGCTCCACAGGATGTCTTTCATGGTGAAAGAGTTGCCCGCCGTATCGCGAAAGTCCGCCTTGAAGCGGTCCACGCGCAGCCCGCCCACCAGCTTGAGCGCCGTGGTCAGCTCCACTGTATCCTGGGCGTACAGGCTGATGTTGCGCACATCGAACTCGTTCATCGGGATGACGCGGGTGTCGTCGATGCTGGCGCCGTCATTGGGGGTACCCACGGTCGTGTTCGGTCGTGCCGGGCCCGCCGCGGAGTTGTTGCGCAGCGCGTCCTCCCGCGTGAACTCGACCCCCGCGATCACGCTGTGGCGCACGCCCAGGGCCTGAAAGCTGTTGCTGAAGTCACTTTGCAAGGTGGTGATATCGCTCACCCCGACACGCCCCTTGCCCGTGCGCGTCAGCACCGTCTCAGGCCCCAAGTTCTCCGGCGTGACAGCCACCCCGCCGGGCTGACTGGCGGCTCCGGCGAAGCGGATCACACTGGCCCACAAGTCACGCTCGAAGCGCCCATGCTGCAAGGCCGTCTTGAGCTCGGCCCCGCCACCGAAGCGGTGGATGTGCATGAAGCTGCCGTAGGTCGAGCGGCCCTTGTTGTAGTCGCTGTCCAGTCCATAGTAGTTCTTGGCCGGCAGCGAGGGCTTGATCTTGCCGTCGATCAGGAACCAGGGATGGTTGTAGAGCGGTTTGTTGTCGTATTCGAGGTGGTACAAGCCCACTTGGAATTCGTCGGCCGTGCCGATGCCCCAGTTGTAGGTGGGCGCGATGCCCTTCTTGTCGATCTCAGCACCCCAGCGCTCAGCCTGGTGCACCACGGTGTTGATGCGCAGCGCGGCGTCCGGGCCAGTCAAAAGGTTGAAGTCGCCGGTCACACGCCAGTCCCCGCCAGAGCCGGCGCTGACGTTGACCTCGTGGCGGTTCATCAGGAAAGGCCGCTTGCTCACCTGGTTGACCACCCCGCCGGTGGAACCGCGGCCAAAGAGCATCGATGCCGAGCCCTTGAGCACTTCGATGCGCTCCAGATTGAAGGTATCGCGCTCCTGCAGGCCGGGGTCACGACGCCCGTCGATGTAGATGTCGCCAGCCTGCAGCAGCGAGAACCCGCGCAGGCGAATGTCCTCCTCGCCCGTCTCGCCGGCCTGGAAGGTCACGCCGGCGGTCGTGCGCAGCACCTCGCGGAAATCGTCCAGGTTGCGATCGTCCATCAGGCGCTCGGTGACCACCGTGACCGATTGCGGGATGTCGCGCAGGGCCTGATCGCCCTTGCCGATCCCGCTGCGGTTCACACGCAGGCTGTCACGGGGTTCGGATTCCGCGGTGGCCTGCACTTTCACCTCAGGCAAGGCCGAGCTTTGGGTGGTGGACGCAGCGGCCGGCGCCTGGGCCCAGGCGCCGCCCACGGCCAGACTGGCCATCAGGGCGGCAGCGGGGCCGACGCGGGCGGGCACCGCAGCGGGGGTGAGGGAACGGGACGGGCGCAGGCGCGCCTTGGCGCGGACGCAACGGGCCATGGTGGGCTTCTCTCCAGAGGGTTTCAAGACACAAGCCGAACAGTGTCTTGGCTGGCGAGAAGCAGGGCCGGCCTCAGCCGGCCCCTGGGGCTGGCGGGACCGTGTTCGGAACGAAACTTTTCGTAATGATAATGATTCTTATTGAGTTTCGCTCGGCGTCGCCTTCCGATGGGTGCGACTGGCGCACCCGCTTGCGCGCGGCCGATCTCAGGACGTCTCGCGCTGTGGCAACTTTGGCGCCGTGCGCACGCTCAGCACCATTGTGACCACCAGGATGGTGGCCACCACGCCGAGCGAGGCGAAGACCGGGATCTTCACGACGTCGATCAGCAGCATCTTGGTGCCGATGAAAGCCAGGATCACCGCCAGGCCGTAGCTGAGCAGGTGGAACTTGGCTGCCATGGCCGCCAGCAGGAAGTACATCGCCCGCAGGCCCAGGATGGCGAAGATGTTCGACGTGAGCACGATGAAGGGGTCGGTCGTGATCGCGAAGATCGCGGGGATGGAATCCACCGCGAAGATCACGTCGATCACGCCCACCAGGGCCACCACCAGCAGCAGCGGCGTGGCAATGCGCTTGCCGTTTTCGATGGTGAAGAACTTCTCGCCGTCGAAGTGCTTCGACACCGGCATCAGGCGGCGCAGCAGTTTGAGCGCGGGGTTGTCATCGAGGTTCGGCTCCTGGCCCGAGGCCCACCACATCTTGATACCGGTGACGAGCAAAAATGCGCCGAATACATACAGCAGCCAGTGGAACTGCGCCACCAGCCAGCTGCCCAGCAGGATCATCACCGTGCGCAGCACGATGGCCCCGATGATGCCGATCATCAGCACCCGCTTCTGGTAGGCCGGCGGCACCGCGAAGTAGGTGAAGATCATCAGGAAGACGAAAATGTTGTCGACCGCGAGCGACTTCTCGATCAGATAGCCGGTCAGGAACTCGGTGGCCTTCACATTGGCCACGGCCGTGCCGTGGTCCTGGGCCACGGCCCACCAGAACAGGCCGTTGAAGGCAAAGCTCAAGGCGACCCAGACGATCGACCAGTGCAAGGCCTCCTTCACCGACACCGCATGCGCCCCCTGCTTGCGCAGAACGACGAAGTCGATGAACAGGGCGACGAGAACGGAAACGACGAAAAAGACCCACAGCCAATCCGGCGCAATGGTGTTCATGAACACTCCACGAAAGCTTGATTGCGCCGAAAGGTCTTGCGGGGCGAAGTCGCAGCCCTGGCGGGCCGGCTTCCTGCGGGACCCGGGCGCATCCCGGCGGATGCGTCCGTACTGACGGGCCGTCGCCACGGTGGGGAACCGTGTGCTACTCCCCTTTCGACAAGAGGGCATTGTCACCCCGAGACCCATAACCGAGCAAGCGCCAGGGCTTTGCCCCCGCGGCTGCGCCCCCCTAGGCCAGACTTGCACACGAGCGGCCGCCACTGCGGCAGCTGCACGAAAGGATGCGCCATGCACAAGACCGTCTTTCTGGTGGACGACGCCGCCCACACCCGCGAGCGCCTGTCGGCCTTGCTGGAGGCCCAGGCGCCGTTGCAGCAGGCCGACGGCGGTGAGATCGTCCTGGTGGGCTGTGCGCCACGCATGACCCACCGGGTGTCCAAGTGGGTCTCGCATGGGGCCCGCGAGCACTGGCGCGCCAAATGGGCCCGCAAGCTGTTCGACGCGCTCGAGCCCTGGCTGACGGACCAGGGCCTGCGCGTACGCTGCGTGCTGGCCCGCGGACCGCTCGAGGAGGTCTTGGGCGAGCTGCAGCCCGATGCGGTCGTGGACCTGCGCCGGCCCAAGGCGCCCGCCCCGGTCGAGCCGCCCCGCGAGCGCGCGCGGCCGGCCTGGCGCTCGGCCATGGTGCTCTTTGGGCTGGGTGCCCTGATCGCTTTATCCGAGGCTTGAGGCCCCGCCACCCCAAGGGCCGGTCGGGGCGGCGTGCGTTATGCTGGGCGCATGACGCTCATCCTCTTGCGCTGGGGCCTGCTGGCCGCCGCCTTGCTCTTCGTCGCCTATGTCTACCCGGCCGTGCAGGTGGCCAGCTTCGGCACCGCGCTGGTGGCGGCTCTGGTGCTAGGCCTGCTCAATGCCGTCGTGCGCCCCGTGCTGGTGGTGCTCACGCTGCCGGTCACGCTGGTCACCCTGGGGCTGTTCCTGTTCGTGATCAATGCGTTGCTGTTTTACTTCGCGGCTTACCTGCTGGCCGGGCTCACGGTGCCCAGCTTCATGGCCGCGCTGATCGGCTCGCTGATCTACAGCGTGCTGAGCCTGCTGATCGACGCCGCCTTGCAGCAGCTCTTCGGTCGAGGTCGCTGAGCCCGGGGCGGTGCCTGCCCGGCTCGTGCGGTGTGCGTACGGCTCGCTTCGACACCACGCCGCTCCTGGGGATCGCCCCGATGCAGCCGACGCGCAGGCCCCTCCAGACTGCCGGTGTCCACGCATCGACGACGGAGACCCCATGACGCGTTTCACCCGCCGCGGCCTGTGCCTGGCCGCCCTCGCCTTGGCCTTTGCGCCCACCCTTCAGGCCCAGTCGGCTTGGCCCACCAAGCCCGTGCGCATCGTCGTGCCCTTTGCGCCCGGCGGCACGACCGACATCCTGGCGCGCGCGCTGGCACCCGAACTCAGCCGCGCCTTCGGCCAGCAGTTCGTCATCGACAACAAGCCCGGTGCGGGCGGCAACGTCGGCGCGGCCGAGGTCGCACGCGCCGCGCCTGACGGCTACACCTTCCTGATGGGCACCGTGGGCACGCATGGCATCAACGTTTCGCTTTACGACAAGATGCCCTACGACCCGGTGAAGGACTTCGCCCCGGTGACCCTGGTGGCCGCTGTGCCCAATGTGCTGGTGATGAATCCGGCCAAGGCGGCGCAGTACAAAATCGATTCGGTGGCCGACCTGATCCGCTATGCCAAGGCCCATCCCGGCAAGCTCAACATGGCCTCCAGCGGCAACGGCACGTCCATCCATCTGTCGGGCGAGCTGTTCAAGACGATGACCGGCACCTACATGGTCCACTTCCCCTACCGCGGCTCGGCTCCTGCCCTGACCGACCTGATCGGCGGCCAGATGGACCTGATGTTCGACAACCTGCCTTCGTCGATGCCCCACATCAAGGCCGGCAAGCTCAAGGCCCTGGCAGTGACCAGCGCCTCGCGCTCGGACGCCCTGCCGGACGTGCCGACGATCGCCGAGGCCGGCCCGCTCAAGGGCTACGAGGCGAGTTCCTGGTTCGGTCTGCTGGCCCCAGCCGGCACGCCCGCCGACATCGTCAACCGCGTGCAGCAGGAAACCGCCAAGGCCCTGGCCAACCCGACGATCAAGGAGCGGCTGCAATCGCAAGGGGCCATTCCCAGCGGCAACACCCCGGCGGAGTTCGCCCGCCTGATCGACCGCGAGATCAAGAAATGGGCCGCCGTCGTGAAGGCCTCGGGGGCGAAGGTGGACTGACCCTGGATCCGGCAGTGAGCGCGCCGCGCGACCAACGGCCGGACCTGGGCTGAAAGGCCTCAGCCCCGGGCCAGGCGACGCTCGACGAAATCCAACCGGTCCTGGCCCCAGAAGATCTCGCCGTCGATGACGTAGCTCGGCGCCCCGAACACCCCCGCCTCGATGGCCTGACGGGTGTTGGCTTCATACCGTTCGTGGGCCGCTTGGCTGTGGGCGTCCTCGATGCGCGAGGCCGGCAGTTCGCTCTCGCGCAGCAATGCCGCAAGCACCGCCTCGTCGGCGATGTTGCGCTGCTCGGCCCACACGGCCCGCGTGACCGCCATGATCAGGCGCATCGCCGCCTCGGTGCCGTCCTTCGAGTCCACCGCCACGATGAGCTTGGCCGCGTCGTCACCGGCCACCGGAAAGTAGGCCGGCTCGGGGTGGATGGGAATGTTCAGGTACTCGCCGAAACGCTTGAGCTCCAGCAGGCGGTAGGCCTGGCGCTGAGGCGCGCGTTGCTTGAGCGGCAGCCCGCCCGAGACCGGGAAAACTTTGCCGCCCAAGTCCATCGGGAGCACGCGGATCGTGGCGCGATGGCGCGTGGCGATGTCCCAAAAGCGGCGGTGGCCCAGGTACACGTAAGGAGACTGGGACGCCAAGTAGTAATCGACCGTCAAAGGCATGGGGCAGCTCCGTGGTTCGCCCGCACTATAGGCCGTGACACCACCGCTTGCCGAACCTGACGGCCATGCCCTTGTGGGCGCTCAGGGCGAACTCGCCGGGGAGGCCGCCGCCTCAGGGATGGCGTCTTGCAACGCCGGCGGCAGCTGCGAGCGCAACGCCATCAGACGCGCCTGCCGCTCTTGATCGCTGAGCGTGGCATCGTGAACCACCAGCCCCGCCTCCATCACCAAGCGGCTGTGGCGCATCTCCTCCCCGAACACCGCCTCGGCCACCTCATCGCCAAAGTGGCGACGCTGCAACGCCTGCATCTGCGCAAAGAAGGCATCGGCTTCTTCTCGGGAGGCAGGGATCCCCAAACGCAGATACTCGCCGCGCATGTCCTTCAAGTAGGCCCGGTAGCCATGAAACAGGGCGATGGCCTGGTTCGCATCCGCCGCAGGCAAGCCGTCGCGCAAGCTCCATTCCAAGCGCTGGAGATCGTCGGGGCTGGGCTCTTGAGGAAGCTCCGACAGCAAAACCTCCAAGATGTCGCGGGTGCGGCCATCGAGGGTCAAGCCGCCCGCGTAGCCGATCTCGAACAAACGCGCCGCATCCATCGTCTGGCCCATCAGGTCGATGGGCTTGCGCAAGCCGGGCGGATCGGCTGCGAGCCCCGTAGGCACCGGGGTGCCGACCTGCACAGCCGCAGACGCCGCAAGGGAAGGCTCCACCTCGGCCGGCGGCGCCAGCCAGCGGTTCAAGCCCCACGCCGCAGCCGCGGCCAGACCGGCGGCCAGTAGCCAAGGAAACGTACGACGGTTGATCGACATGCCAGCATCCTGCACTGCCGCCGACCCGGCGGCTCCAGGGAAAACACCCGGTCGG
Organism: Caldimonas sp.; assembly: GCF_046291045.1. Classification (GTDB taxonomy): domain Bacteria; phylum Pseudomonadota; class Gammaproteobacteria; order Burkholderiales; family Burkholderiaceae_C; genus Caldimonas. The sequence goes on from NZ_JBKBSL010000033.1 coordinate 21,050, forward strand.
CCTGACACCCGGAGGACAGGGCGTTCCCGTATCCAGGGACTAACCCGCAACGGAAAAGTAGACGACCGTGCAATTATGAAAATGTACGGTCGTTCATTTCAATGGGGTTGCCCCGAAGACGTCCAGGACCGCCGCCCCAGTCAGCCCGTACGCCGCACGTATCGTCAATATTCGGAGACACACCCATGAGTTCATTGAAGTTATCCGCCCTGGCGGCCGCCGCCGCCATTGCCACGGCGCTGGCTGCGCCGGGAGCCGCTCAGGCCCAATACCAAAAGGGGCCCGATCCGACGGCCTCGGCCCTGGAGCGCAACGGACCCTTCTCGATCCGCAGCACCTCGGTGTCGCGCTATGCGGTCAGCGGTTTCGGCGGCGGACGCCTGTACTATCCCACCGCCAGCGGCACCTACGGCGCCATCGCGGTGTCGCCCGGCTACACCGGCACGTCCTCGACGATGACCTTCTGGGGTGAACGCCTGGCCTCGCACGGCTTCGTCGTGATCGTCATCGACACCATCACCCTGCTGGACCAACCCGACAGCCGTGCCCGTCAGCTCAAAGCCGCGCTGGACTACCTCGCCACGCAAAACGGACGCAGCACCAGCCCGATTTACCGCAAGGTGGACACCAGTCGCCGCGCGGTGGCCGGCCACTCCATGGGCGGCGGCGGCACGCTGCTGGCCGCGCGCGACAACCCGAGCTACAAGGCCGCCATCCCGATGGCGCCGTGGAACCTGTCGTCCACCGCCTTCCGCACCGTGAGCGTGCCCACGATGATCTTCGGCTGCCAAGACGACAGCATCGCCCCGGTGTCCAGCCATGCCATCCCGTTCTACAACGCCATCCCCAGCAGCACGCGCAAGAACTACGTCGAAATCCGCAACGACGACCACTTCTGCGTGATGAACGGCGGCGGCCATGACGCCACCCTGGGCAAGCTGGGCATCTCGTGGATGAAACGCTTCGTCGATAACGACACGCGCTACAGCCCCTTCGTGTGTGGGGCCGAGTACAACCGCGTGATCAACAGCTACGAGGTGTCCCGCTCGTACAACAACTGCCCGTACTGAACGCGAGCCGGCTCACGCCAACAGCGGCCGCAAGTAGCGGCCGGTGTGGCTCGCAGGATGGCGGGCGATGTCCTCGGGCGTGCCGGCGGCCACCACGGTGCCGCCGCCGGCCCCGCCCTCGGGGCCCATGTCGATGACCCAATCGGCGGTCTTGATGACATCGAGATTGTGCTCGATCACGACAATGGTGTTGCCGTGGTCACGCAACTGGTGCAGCACGCGCAGCAGCAGCCCGATGTCGTGGAAATGCAGCCCGGTGGTGGGCTCGTCCAGGATGTACAGTGTGCGGCCGGTGTCGCGCTTGGACAGCTCCAACGCCAGCTTCACGCGCTGCGCCTCGCCGCCCGACAATGTGGTGGCGCTCTGCCCCAGGCGGATGTAGCCCAGGCCCACGTCGATCAGGGTCTTGAGCTTGCGTGCGATCGCCGGCACCGCGCTGAAGAATTCGTGGGCATCTTCCACGGTGAGATCGAGCACCTCGGTGATGTTCTTGCCCTTGTAGAGCACCTCCAGGGTCTCGCGGTTGTAGCGCCGGCCGTGGCAGACGTCGCAGGGCACGTACACGTCCGGCAGGAAGTGCATCTCCACCTTGATCACGCCGTCGCCCTGGCAAGCTTCGCAGCGCCCGCCGGCCACGTTGAAAGAGAAACGCCCTGGGCCATAGCCGCGCTCGCGCGCCATGGGCACCTCGGCGAACAACTCGCGGATGGGCGTGAACAGGCCGGTGTAGGTGGCCGGGTTGGAGCGCGGCGTGCGGCCGATGGGCGACTGATCGACGTTGATGACCTTGTCGAAGACCTCCAAGCCCTCGATTTCGTCGTGCGGCGCTGGTTCCAGGTGGCTCTGATAGAGCTTGCGCGCCACGGCAGCATACAGCGTGTCGTTGACCAGCGTGGACTTGCCCGAGCCGGACACGCCGGTCACGCAGGTGAACAGGCGCACCGGGATCTCGACCGTGACGCCGCGCAGGTTGTTGCCGCGTGCGTTGACGATGCGCAGCACCTGCGGGTCGGTGCTGTCGGCCAGGCGCCGGCGTCGCGACGGCACCGGGATCTTCAGTTTGCGCGCCAGGTACCGGCCGGTGAGGGAGTCCTCGTGGGCCGCCACCTCGGCGGGCGTTCCCTGGGCGATGACGCGCCCGCCGTGCACGCCGGCGCCCGGGCCCATGTCCACCACATGATCGGCCGCGAGGATCATGTCCTCGTCGTGTTCGACCACCAGCACCGAATTGCCCAGGTCACGCAGGTGCTTGAGCGTGCCGATGAGCCGGTCGTTGTCGCGCTGGTGCAGTCCGATGCTGGGCTCGTCGAGCACGTACATCACGCCCGTCAGGCCCGAGCCGATCTGGCTGGCCAGGCGGATGCGCTGAGCCTCCCCGCCGCTCAAGGTGTCGGCGCTGCGATCCAGGCTCAGATAGTCCAGCCCGACGTTGTTGAGGAAGCTCAGGCGCGAGCGGATTTCTCGGATGACTTTGTCGGCAATCTCGGCTTTGGCGCCCTTGAGCCGCAGTGTCTCGAAGGTGCGCAAGGCCTCGGCCAGGGTGGCACGCGAAATCTCGTAGATCGGCGTGCCCCGGCCGCTGACGGCATCGACCAAGCGCACGTGGCGAGCCTCGCGACGCAATCGCGTGCCGTGACAGTCGGGGCAAGGTTTGTTGCTCTGGTAGCGGGCCAGTTCCTCACGCACGGCCACGGAGTCGGTCTCGCGCCAGCGGCGCTCGAAGTTGGGCAAGATGCCTTCGAAAGGATGCCTGCGCTTCACGCTGCGCTTGCGGCCGCCGCTGCCGTCGGCCTCGTAGACGAACTCGATGGCCTCCTCGCCCGAGCCGTAGAGGATCACCCGGCGGACCGGCTCGGGCAGATCCTCGAAGGGCGTGTCGAGGTCGAAGCCGTAGTGCCGCGCGAGGCTTTCGAGCATCGAGAACGTGTAGGCGTTGCGGCGGTCCCAGCCCTTGATCGCGCCACTGGCCAGGCTCAGCGAGGGGAAAGCCACCACGCGCTCGGGATCGAAAGCAGTGACCTCGCCCAGCCCGTCGCAACTGGGGCAGGCGCCCACCGGCGAGTTGAACGAGAACAGACGCGGCTCCAGCTCGGCCAGCGAGTAGCTGCACACCGGGCAGGCGAACTTGCTGGAAAAGAGGTGCTCGGCGAGCGAGTCCATCTCCAGCGCGATCGCACGGCCATCGGCGATGCGCAACGCGGCCTCGAAGCTCTCGGCCAGGCGTTGCTGCAGTCCCGGCTTGATTCTCAGGCGGTCCACGACCACGTCGATGTCGTGCTTCTCGGTCTTCTTCAGCGGGGGCAGGTCAGCCGCCTCGTAGACGACACCGGGCTCGCCGCCCGAGCCGATGCGAAAGCGCACGAAGCCCTGGGCCTGCATGTCCTGGAAGAGTTCGACGAACTCGCCTTTGCGGTCACGCACCACGGGGGCGAGGATCATCAGTCGCGTGTCCTCGGGTAGGGCCAGCACAGCATCGACCATCTGGCTCACGCTCTGTGCTTCTAGCGGCAGGTCGTGGTCGGGGCAGAAGGGTGTGCCCGCGCGGGCATAGAGCAGGCGCAGGTAGTCGTGGATCTCGGTGACCGTGCCGACCGTGGAACGCGGGTTGTGGCTGGTGGCTTTCTGCTCGATGCTGATGGCCGGGCTCAGGCCCTCGATCACATCCACGTCGGGCTTGTCCATGAGCTGCAGGAACTGCCGCGCATAGGCCGAGAGGCTTTCGACATAGCGGCGCTGCCCTTCGGCATAGAGCGTGTCGAAGGCCAGCGAGGACTTGCCCGAGCCCGACAGTCCCGTGATCACCACGAGTTTGTGGCGCGGCAGATCGAGGTCGATGTTCTTGAGGTTGTGGGTGCGAGCGCCGCGCACGCGGATCAATGGCCAATCGGTCGGCAGACTCGGGACGGCTGGCGGTCGCTGAGACATGGATCGCTGCAGGCTGGGAAAAACCAAGCATCATAGTCCGGCGGCCGGTCCGTGCTTGGCAGGGGCCCGCAGGCGCGCGGCCGACGGTGGCGCTACGATGGGGCCATGGCACGTCCTGATCGATCCGCATCCTCCCGCCACCGCGCCTGGCTGGCCGGTTTGGCGCTGGCCGTCCTGAGCGGCTGCGGCGGCGGCATCTATTTGGGGTGGGACCACGGCTGGATCGGCTGGGAAGACGGCTGGGACCGCAGGGCCCCCGACGTCTCCCTGGTCGTGGCCCCGACCAGCGCCCCCGCGGGCGCCACGGTCACGCTGTCGGCGGCGGCCAGCGACGACCAGGGCATCGACGAGGTGATCTTCTACCGCCGCAGTGACAACGGCAGCGTGCTGCTGGGCAGCGTGGGACGCAGCCCCTACACCTGGAGCACCGTGCTGCCCGCTGACGCGAGCGGGTCCGTGGGTTACTTCGCGCGCGCGGTGGATGTGGTGGGCCGCCGCACCGACAGCGCCACCGTCAGCGTCACCCTCACGCCCTGACCGGGCCGGCTTCGATCAACTTCACGAGCGCCCACAGGGTCCGGTTGACGGGCGTGGCCACGCCGCGTGCCTCGCCGCGGCGCACCACCAGGCCGTTGAGGTGGTCGATCTCGGTGGGCTTGCCGCGCAGCAGGTCCTGCGCGGTGGAGGACAACTGGGCCGGCATCGTCCCGGCCAGGCGGCGCACCGCCTCGTGCGCATCACCGGGCACCTCCACCCCCTCGGCCCGGGCGACGGCCAGGCACTCGTCCACGACGTCGCGCATCACCTCGGCCACCCCCTCGCCCTGCACCAGCCGGCCGTAAGGCAGGCGGGCGATGGCCGACAGGGCGTTGTAAGCACAATTGAGGACGAGCTTGGCCCACAGCGCGCCGGCCACGTTGTCGGACACCTGCACCGGCACGCCGGCTGCGCCGAAAGCCTCGACCAGGCCGGCGCTGCGTGACGAGGGGCCGATGACCAGCTCGCCGCGGCCATGGTGGCGCACGTGGCCGGGGCCGGCCATCTCGGTGGCGACATACACCACGGCCGGCAGCACCTCCTGCGCCAGCACCGTGCGCAGCCGCTCGGCGTTGTCCACGCCGTTTTGCAAGCTCAGCACCAGGGCGTCGGCGCGCAGGTGCGGCTGCATCGCGCGCGCGGCGGCCTCGGTGTCGGAGGACTTCACGCAGCACAGCACCACCTCGGCGCCGGCCACCGCCGCCGCGTCGGTGGCCGCCTGCACGGCCACGTGCTCATCGAAAGTCGTGGTCTGCAGCCGCAGGCCCCGGGCGCCGATGGCCTGCACATGGGCGGGCCGCCCGACCAGCACCACCTCATGCCCGGCGCGCGCCAGCATGCCGCCGTAGTAGCCCCCCACCGCGCCCGCGCCCATCACCGCCCATTTCATCACCTGCTCCTGCCGAGATCACTGCCGACGATGGTAACGGGCCGGATCGAGGCTCAGGCCTCCAGCCGGGCATCCAGCGTGATCGTGGCATTGAGCACCTTGGACACCGGACAGCCCTCCTTGGCGCGCTGAGCGGCCGCCTCGAAGGCAGCCCGGTCCGCCCCGGGGATCGCGGCCACCAGGTCCAGATGCACCGCGGTGATGGCAAAGCCGTCGCCCACCTTCTCCAGCGACACCGTGGCGGTGGTGCGGATGCTGCGCGCCGTCAGACCCGCCGCTCCCAGCTGGGCCGACAGGGCCATCGAAAAGCAGCCCGCATGGGCGGCGGCGATCAGCTCTTCCGGGTTGGTGCCCGGGCCGTTCTCGAAGCGGGTGCCGAAGCCGTAGGGGGCCTCGGTGAACAGGCCGCTTGACACGGAAAGACGGCCCTGACCGTCCTTGAGGCCGCCATTCCAGGCGGCCGATGCGCTGCGCTTCATGCCAGGTCTCCTCGCAAGGGGGGTTGCCGCAGGCCGCGGCGGCTCCGCGGCCCGTCGAACCCACACCCTAGTCGAAATGCCCGCGCCGCGGGCGGTGACCCTGACGCGCCTGGGCCCAAGGCCGGGCACCGGGGCCCGGGCTCAGCGCTTCGCGCCGGTGGCGTGCGCCACGTACAGCGCCAGCGCCTCGATCTGGGCGGCGCTGAGGGTCTGCTCGTAGGCCGGCATGATGCCGAAGCCGTTGCGCACCGCCTTGGCCACGCGCTCGGCATCCGGGCGCAGTTCGTCGAGCGAGGGGCCCACGGCTCCCTGCGCGCCGGCGTCGGCCAGGGCATGGCAGACGGCACAGGCTGGCGTGGCCCCCCGGAGAAACAATTGCTTGCCCAGCGCCAACTTGTCGGCTTCGCTGGCCTGGGCGCCCAGCGCCAAACCGGCCAAGGCCGCCGCGACGGCGGCACGCAGGCGAAGAGTCGTTGGGAAGGACCGTCGAGACATCGGGGGAACGTCAGCAGCAAAGCGGGGCAGGCCGCACGCCGCCCGCAAGCGGCGCGCGAGGGCTCGAGACGCGGGGCCTGCGCAGAGCCCCGCGCCGCGAGCTCAGGCCACGGTGATCCTCACCGCGTGGTCGGCCCAGCTGTTGTTGTTGTAGCCGTCCTGGTTCTCCATGCGCTGCTCGGGCTGCACATTGCCCTTGGCATCGGTGGCGCGGCTGGCCAGGGTGTAGGTGCCAGGCTTGAGGTCGGCCGAGAACACGAACTGGCGCCAGGCGTATTTGCCGAGGTCTGGGCCTACCAGGCGGGCGGGCTGCCAGGTCTTGCCGCCGTCGATCGACACCTCGACGCCCTTGAGCGCTTCGATGCCGCCAAAGGCCACGCCATGGATCTGCACCCGGCCGGCCTTGACCGGGCCCTGCTCGGACAGCGGGCCGTTGATCCAGGACTTGACGTTCATGCCCAGCACCGACTCGTGCTCGGGGCCGCCCTTGGCACCCACGGGGCTGACGCGATAGCGGTTGGCCATGATGCCCGCCGTGGTCTCGCGCGGCGTGAAGGCCACGTTCTTGACGTACTTGATGTTGTTCACGCCGGTGTAGCCCGGCACGATCAGGCGCAGCGGACCGCCATGGGCCAGCGAGATCGGCGAGCCGTTGAGCTCCCAGGCCAGCAGTGCGTCTTCGAGCGCAGCGATGGGCACCGAGCGCTCGACCTTCACCGAGTTCGGGTCCACGCCTTCGGGGATCTTTTCGCCGCCGGTGCCGGTGATGTAGCGGGCTCCATCGACCAGGCCGCCCAGGGCCTGCACCACGTTCTTCAGCGGCACGCCACTCCAGACCACGCAGCCAGCCGCCCCCACCGTCCAGGGCGTCCCGCTGGGCTTGTGCGGGAAGAAGCCGCGGCCATTGCCCGAGCACTGCAGCACCATCGCCACGGTCTCGATGCCCAGCGTCTTCAACTCGGCCAGGGTGAGGTCTCGCGGCGACTTCACGCCCTGGAAGGAGACCGTCCAGGCATCGCGGTTGTCGAGGATGGAGGGGTCCGGTGCCGGCAGGTTGTTGCGGATGAAGAGCTGCTCGCTGGGCGTGATGACGCTCGTGCCGAAGGCGCTGCGCTTGGTCTCCAGCGTGCTGCTGCTGTGCACGATGAGGGCCGATGCGTCCTTCCAGCTCACGAAGGCCGGCAGCGGCTTGGGTGTGGCGGCCTGGGCCACGGCCCCTTGGGTCCAGGTGGCCAAGCCCACGCCGGCCAGCGCACTGGCACTGCCCACCAGCAGGTGGCGGCGCGGCAGCGAGGTCGGTGTCTCTTGCATGGTCGTTCTCTCCTGATTCATCGAAGGATCGGCGGCCCCACCGGGATCATGCCGGCAAAGCACCAACGCGAAGTGTGACAAGAGGTCATGACGTTCACGACGAATGTTGCGCCTTGTTACATTGTCGGGGGCCGAAAACCCTCCGATCCCTCGGGGCTTGCCGCGCCGCAACAGCGCTGCGGTCGTGCTCGCACAGGTCAAACGCTGTCGAGCACGCGCAGCAGTTCTCGGCCGTAGGCCTCCAGCTTCTTGGCCCCGACACCGCTGATGCCGGCCAGGGCCTGCAGGCTCGCAGGGCACTCGCGCGCCATCTGCACCAGGGTGGCATCGTTGAAGACGATGTAGGCGGGCAGGTTGTGCTCGCGGGCGACTTCGGCGCGCCAGGCCTTGAGCGCCCGCAATCGGGCCTGGGCGGGCGCGTCCAGGTCGGCCGCCGCGGCCCGGGCCGCGGCCTTGCCGCGCACGCTCCCGGCCGTGCGGCCCCTCGCCGCATCGGTGGGCACGCGCAGGCGCAGCGACACCTCGCCGCGCAGCACCGCGCGGGCGCTGTCGGCCAGCGACAAGGTGTTGAACTCGCCCTCGGCCACCACATGGCCCAGCGCCACGAGCTGACGCAGCACCAAGCGCCATTGCGGCTCGGACAGATCGGCACCGATGCCGAAGGTGCTGAGCGCCTCGTGCCCGTACTGCAGCACCTTGGGCGTGCGCTGACCCCGCAGCACGTCGATCAGGTGGCCCGCGCCGAAGCTCCTGGGCCGAAAGCGGTAGATGCACGACAGCGCCTTGCGCGCTGCCTCTGTGGCATCCCAGGTGGCCGGCGGGTTCAGGCAGTTGTCGCAGTTTCCGCAGGGCTCGCTGCCTTCCCCAAAGTAGTCCAGCAGCCGCACGCGCCGGCAGTCGTGCGCCTCGGCCAAGGCCAGCAAGGCATCGAGCTTGGCGCGCTGGACACGCTTGAACTCCTCGGTGGCCGGGCTGTCGTCGATCATGCGGCGCTGGTTCACCACGTCGGCCAGGCCGTAGGCCATCCAGGCCTGGGCGGGTTCGCCATCGCGACCGGCCCGGCCGGTCTCCTGGTAGTAGCTCTCGATGTTCTTGGGCAGGTCCAGGTGGGCGACGAAGCGCACATCGGGCTTGTCGATGCCCATGCCGAAGGCGATAGTGGCCACCATCACCAGGCCGTCCTCGCGCAAGAAGCGGTCCTGGTGCTGCTGGCGCACGGCGGCCTCGAGCCCGGCGTGGTAGGGCAGAGCGGGGACGCCCTCGGCGGTCAGCCAAGCGGCTGTCTCTTCCACCTTCTTGCGGCTGCCACAGTAGACGATGCCCGCTTCGCCCGCATGCTCGGCACGCAGGAAGCGCAAAAGCTGGGCCCGCGGGTTGTCCTTCTCGACGATGTGGTAGCGGATGTTGGGTCGGTCGAAACTGCTGATGAAGACCCGCGCGTCCTGCAGCGCCAGTCGCGCGAGGATGTCGGCGCGGGTGTGCTCGTCGGCGGTGGCCGTCAGCGCGATGCGCGGCACCTCCGGGTAGCGCTCGTGCAGCACCGACAGCCCGAGGTACTCGGCCCGGAAGTCGTGGCCCCACTGGCTCACGCAATGGGCCTCGTCGATGGCGAACAGGCTGAGCAGGCCGCGCTCTCGCAGCGAATCGAGCTGGGCGAGAAAGCGCGGCGTGGTCACGCGCTCGGGCGCGGCATACAGCAGCACCAGGCGCCCGCTCATCATCTCGCGCTCCACCTGCTGGGCCTGCTCCAGGCTCAGCGTGGAATTCAGGAAGGCGGCGTGTACGCCGGCCTCCTCCAGCGCGCCGACCTGGTCGTGCATCAGGGCGATCAGCGGGCTCACCACCACGGTGACGCCGCAGCGGCGCCGATGACGGGCAATGGCCGGCACCTGGTAACACAGGCTCTTGCCTCCGCCGGTGGGCATCAGCACCAGCGCGTCGCCGCCGGCCGTCACGTGCTCGACGATCTCGGCCTGACGGCCACGGAAGGCCGGGTAGCCGAAGACTTCCTGGAGGATGGACAGCGGGTCGCTGGAGGCAGTCACGGGGCGGGCGGGAACGGGAACGGGCCGGCAGGCAAGCCGCGATGCTACGCCAAGCCCGCGCCGGTGCCACGGACGCGAACGATCTGGGACAATGAAGGCTTCGCCCATGTCCACCCCTGACCATCGCTTCACCCCCGACGAACGCCGTGCCAGCGCGTGGCTGGCGGCCATTTTCGCCCTGCGCATGCTGGGGCTGTTCCTGATCCTGCCGGTGTTCGCAGTCCATGCCCGCAGCCTGCCCGGGGCCGAACAGGTCACGCTCGTGGGCCTGGCCATCGGCATCTACGGCCTCACGCAGGCCGTGCTGCAACTGCCTTTGGGCTGGGCCTCCGACCGCTTCGGCCGCAAACCCGTCATCGCCGCCGGGCTGTTGGTGTTCGCGCTGGGCTCGTTCGTCGCCGCCGCGGCCGACGGCCTGACCGGGGTGATCGTCGGGCGGGCCTTGCAAGGCGCGGGGGCGGTGTCGGCCGCCGTCACCGCCTTGATCGCCGACAGCACGCGCGAGACCGTGCGCACCAAGGCCATGGCCCTGGTGGGCGGCTCCATCGGGCTGGTGTTTGCGCTGTCGCTGGTGGCTGGGCCTTGGCTGTATGCCGCCATTGGCATGGACGGCGTGTTTGCCCTCACCGGCGTCTTGGCCCTGGGTGGCATCGCCGTGGTGCTGTGGCTGGTGCCGGCCGCGCCCCGGCAAGCCCCCCCGGCCTCGCCCCTGACTTGGACGCAGGTCGTGGTCCACCCCGAGTTGCTGCGCCTGAACGGCGGCATCTTCGTGTTGCACCTGGTGCAGATGGCAATGTTCGTGGCCGTGCCCGTGGCCCTGGTCGAGCACCTGGCTCTGCCCGTGCAGCGCCACGGCTGGGTCTACCTGCCGGTGGTGCTGGCCTCCTTCGCGCTCATGCTGCCGCCACTGCTATGGGGCGAGCGCGCCGGCCGCGTGCGCGCCGTCTTCCTGGGCAGCATCGCCCTGCTGGCGTTCACCCTGGCCGGCCTGGGCTGGTGGTGGCAGGTGCCGGCCGCGCTGGTGGCCCTGCTGCTGGCCTTCTTCGTGGGCTTCAACATCCTGGAAGCCTCGCTGCCCTCACTGGTGTCCCGGGTGGCGCCGCCTTCGGCCAAAGGTCTGGCCCTGGGGATCTACAACACTGCCCAATCACTCGGCCTGTTCGCCGGCGGCGCCCTGGGCGGCTGGCTGGCCACGCACTGGGGCTATGCCGCCGTCTTCCACGTGTGCGCCGCGGCCCTGCTGCTGTGGCTGGTGCTGGCCTGGCCGATGCGCGCGCCCTCGCGTCAGCGCGCCGCGCCCGCCTCGCCCGACGGGCCCGCGTCTGCGGCGGTCTGAGCGCGGGGCATCAACCGCAGCAACTGCAGTTCCGCCAGCGCCCCATACAGCGGGCGGCTGAGCAGGCGCGACACCAGGCTGGCCAGCATGGCCGCGGCCATCAGGCTGAGCACCATCGCGTGGCCGTCCACCATCTCCATCACGATGATGAAGGCCGTCAGCGGCGCCTGCGTGGCCGCCGCCAGGAAACCGGCCATGCCCATGGCTATCAAGGCCGGCGTGGCCGGATGGCCCACCAGCACGGCCACGTCATGGCCCAGGCCGGCGCCGATGGACAACGAGGGCGCGAAAATCCCGCCCGGCACCCCCGACCAGTTCGACAGCCAGGTGGCCACGAATTTCAGCAACACGAACAGCCCCGGCTGCTGGTCGGCGTGGCCCGCCAGCAGCTCGCGCGTGTGCGTCTCCCCACCGCCCGAGGTGGCCCCGCCGCTCACCCAGCCGATCAGGGCCACGGCGAAGCCGCAGGCCGCCGCAAAACGCAGCGGGTAACGGGCGCGCCAGCGGCTCACCCGGTCGGGCAGACCGGTCATCGACACCACCAGCAACCGCGCCATCAGGCCGCCCAGCAGGCCACTGGCCACGATCACGCCGGCCGCCGGCAGCAGCAGGCCCGCATCCAGCGTGCCCACGTGAATGACCCCGAAGTAGGTGACGTTGCCGAACACCGACACCGCCATCAGACCCGCCAGCACGATGGCGCCGATCACCACCGAACTGGCCCGGCTGTCCAGCCCGCGCCAGAACTGCTCGATGCAGAACACCACCCCAGCCAGCGGCGCATTGAAGGCCGCCGCAATGCCAGCCGCGCCGCCGGCGGCCAGCAGCGCGCGGTCGTCGATGCCCGAACGCGGCGACAGCCAGCGCCGCGCGTGCAGCATCACGCCCGCCCCCACCTGCACCGCCGGCCCTTCGCGGCCCACCGACAGCCCGGCCAGCATCGAACCCGAGGTGAGCACCAGCTTGGCGCAGCTCAGGCGCAGCGAGACGAACAGCTTGCGCGGCCCCGGCTCCACCGACGGATCCATGGCCGCCGTGACCTGCGGGATGCCCGAGCCGGCCGCGCCGGGAAAGAAGCGCTGCGTCATCCACACGATGGCCACCACCCAGGCGGGCGTCCACACCAGCGCCAGCCACGGACGGGGCCCGGTCAACCCTGCGAACTGGGCCAGCGCGGCGTTGCTCAGCAGCGTGAAGCCCACGATGAACAGGCCGGCCGCCGCGGCATAAGCCAGCGCGATGAGGCGGTCGACCCAGGCGCGGGCGTCGCTCAACTCCCGGCGCACATTGGCCAGGAAGTCCGGTTCATGGTGAGGAGGGGTCATCTGGTTGCCAACTGTAAGCGGAGCCCGCCAATGGGGGAACGCCTGCAAGACCCGGGCCCGGCATAATGGCTGGTTGAACCCCCAGATACCCAGGAGCCGGCCATGGCCTCGATCAACAAAGTCATCCTCATCGGCAACCTCGGCCGCGACCCCGAGGTGCGCTACACCCCCAACGGGGCAGCCATCTGCAACGTGACCATCGCCACCTCGCGCAGCTGGAAAGACAAGAACTCCGGCGAGCGCATGGAAGAAACCGAGTGGCACCGCGTGGTCTTCTACGACCGCCTGGCCGAGATCGCCGGCGAGTATCTCAAGAAGGGCCGATCCGTCTACGTCGAAGGGCGGCTGAAGACCCGCAAATGGCAGGACAAGGACGGTGTCGAAAAGTACACCACCGAAATCATCGCCGACCAGATGCAAATGCTTGGCGGCCGTGAGGGTGGTGACGAAGGCAGTGGGGGCTACAGCCGCAGCAGCGAAGCAGGAGGTGGCGGCTCCCGCCCGGCCGCCCGCGCCCCGGCGGCCTCCAAGCCCGCACCCCAGAAGTCCAGCACGGGCTTCGATGACATGGATGACGATATTCCGTTCTGAGGCCTCACCCGCCTGAACAGCCCCCTCGAGGCCCCGAGCGCCAAGCGCATCGCCACCCTGGACGACGTCCTGAGCCGCAATGCGCAGCGGCTGAAGATCAAGCCGGTTGCGCTGCGCGGCGCGACCTGAGCGGGAATTCACTAGGCCCATACAGTCCGGTCACGCTCCATGAGTGGCTGAATCGGCTGCACATCGTTGCGTGGTGGGGCGTAGAGGAAGTACGAGTACGACCGAGCTTGGAAGAAGCCGGGGGCACTACCCGACCAGGGCCCCTCGCCGAAAAGTCCGTGACGGCCTAATCGCGATGCTTGGGGACACACCAGTCGGCTACGCCCTGTCGTGCGTCGCACTGGGTCGTGGCGATGGCTGACCAGGAGGGTCAACGGTGAAGGTCAGCTTTTGCGTCGACGACTCCCTCTTTTGGGGGTGCCGAGCCACCTGCCAATCAGGCAAAGTGCGCCTTGCAAGCGCTGCGCCAATTTGCATGAAATTTAGTGCTGTGCAAACATCCAGACAATGCCTGGAAACGCAGGCTGGGCGCGGCTTTGCGCCCGATCGAGCCGCCGGTGTTAGGGAGACAGCCGTCGGTGTTATGCAGCAGGTTTGCTCCCTATAACACGTTAT
>NZ_JBKBSL010000034.1:0-33039 GCF_046291045.1 Caldimonas sp.
AGGTGGTCCCACTCCTTCCCATCCCGAACAGGACAGTGAAACGCCTCAGCGCCGATGATAGTGCGGTCTCCCGTGTGAAAGTAGGTCATCGTCAGGCTACATCCCCTCAACCCCCACCCCCAACCAAGGCGGTGGGGGTTTGTTTTTGCGGCGATCCCATTGCATCGGCAAAACAGAAGGTGTGGGCATCGGAGAACCCTCGGCCCAACCTCAGGAACCATTGGGCACAGGGCGGTTCACAGTCCCGGTATGCCTTGCAAAATCCCGACATGATCTCCAGTACTGTGCTTGGTGTTCTGCGCTTTGGGTTGGCGGCTGTCTTGGTGTGCCTGACAGCTTGGGTGCCGATAGCCGTCGCGCAGCCGGCAAATAGAGTGACAGAGATCGAAGGCATTGCCGAGTACCGGCTCGCCAATGGACTGCAGATCCTATTGGTGCCCGATGGGGGTAAGCCCACCACGACGGTCAATCTGACGGTGCGTGTGGGCTCTCGTCACGAGAACTACGGCGAGACGGGCATGGCCCATCTGCTCGAACATCTGCTGTTCAAGGGCAGCGAGCGTTACCCGGAGGCCTGGGCCGAGTTCAGCCGCCGGGGCCTGAGGGCCAACGGCTCGACGTGGTACGACCGCACCAACTACTTCGCCAGTTTTGCCAGCAACGAGGACAACCTGCGTTGGTACCTCGGGTGGCTGGCCGACGCGATGGTGAATGCGACGTTGGCGCGCAGTGCGCTGGAAGCCGAGATGACGGTGGTGCGTAATGAGATGGAGATGGGCGAGAACGACGCCGGGCGGGTACTGCTCGAGCGTGGCTTGTCAACGATGTACCTTTGGCACAACTATGGCAAGAGCACGATCGGTGCGAGAAGCGACATCGAGAACGTCGACATCGCGGCCTTGCGACGTTTCTACCGAACACACTACCGTCCCGATAACGCGACCTTGATCGTCTCAGGCCTGTTCGATGCGGCGCAGGTTCTGACCTGGATTCAAGAGTCCTTCGGGCCGATCCCGAAACCGGAGCGTCCGCTGCCGGCGGCGCCGACGCTCGATCCGGTGCAAGACGGTGAGCGTGAGGTCGTGTTGCGTCGTCCAGGCGGTGTGCCCTTGGTTTACGCACTCTACCATGTCCCACCGGGCCCTCATCCGGATCACGCGGCGATGCGTGTACTGGCGCTCATCCTGGGCGACAGCCCGGGGGGGCGGCTGCATCGCGCGCTGGTGGAAACGTCACGGGCGGCGGCCGCGTTTGCATTCACGCAGGGACTGGCAGATCCCGGGTATGCGCTGTTTGGCTTGCAGTTGCAGTCCGAAAAAGGCCTGATCGAGGCCGAGCGCATGCTGCTGGAGGAGATCGAGGGGCTGGCCGTCCGTCCGATCACGGTCTCCGAACTGGAACGCGCCAAGGCGCGCTGGCTTAAACAATGGGAGCTGTCGTTTGCCAACGCAGAGACGGTAGGGGTTGCGCTGTCTGAATCGATCGCCCAGGGAGACTGGCGCCTGTTCTTCCTGACCAGAGACCGCGTGCGCAACCTGCAGCTGGAGGCGGTGCAACGGGCGGCCGAGCAGTACCTGCGGCGTGACAACCGGACGGTGGCGCGCTATGTGCCGACGCAGGAGCTGCGACGCGCCCCCGACCCTCGGCGCGTGGACCTGGTGGGGATGCTCCAGGACTACCAAGGGGATCCACGCCTGGCCGCGGTGCCCACCTTCGAGGCCTCGCCCGCGAACATTGACGCTCGCACCCGGGTGGTGAGCGTCACTGAAGGATTGCAAGCGGCCTTGCTGTCCAAGGCCACGCGAGGCCATCTTGTGCATGCGCGTCTGGATCTGCGTTTCGGTACGGTGGAGGATCTGCGGGGGCAGGCTGAGGTGGCTGCCCTGGTGGCGGCGTTGCTCGACAAGGGGACCAGGCGCCGGCCCCGTCAGGCCCTGGCCGATGAACTGGACCGACTGCGCGCGGACGTGTCGGTGCAATCGGTTGATGGGGGTGTCAGTGTGGCTTTGCGTACGGTGCGCGAGCACCTGCCCGCCTTGCTGGGAGTCGTGGCCGAGATGCTGCGCGAGCCTGCCTTGGAGGCCGCGGCGCTCGACGAGGTGAAGCGGCAATGGCTCGCAAGTCTGGAGGAAGCGCAGCGCTCTCCGGAGGAACTGGCGGACAACGCGGTGCTGCGGCGGCTCCATCCTTACCCCGAGGACGATGTGCGGCATGTGCCCGCGCTGGCGGCCCAGATGGAGCGGGTGCGCGCCGTGGGAGTCGAACAGGTTCGCGCTTTCCACCGACGCTTTTACGGGGCTTCGTTTGCACAGTTCTCGGCCGTGGGGGACTTTGACGAGCAGGCTGCGATCCAGGCGCTGCGCTCGCACTTGGGCGGGTGGAAGAGCCCCGCACGCTACCAGCGGGTGCCGCGTCCGATGGTGACGGTCGAGCCGGGCTTCGAACGCCTTCGCACGCCGGACCAGCGCAATGCCTACCTCCGGGCCAGTTTGCCGCTGCCTTTGAGCGACGGCGACCCGGACTATCCGGCCTTGATGCTGGCGAACTACCTGCTCGGCCAAGGGGGCAGTTCGCGCTTGTGGACCCGGGTCCGTGAGACCGAGGGCCTGTCCTACGGGATCCACACTCATGTGGAATGGAATGCCTGGGAGCCGCATTCGGTCTGGTCGCTGTCGGTGATCTTTGCGCCGGACAATCTCGGCCGTGTGCGACGGGCGATCGACGAGGAGCTCAAGCGCGTGCTCACCGAGGGTTTCACGGCCGAGGAGCTGGAGGCGGCCCGCAAGGGGCTGTTGGCGTTGCGGCAACTGTCGCGCGCTCAGGATGGTCACCTGGCCGCAGCCCTGGCGGAAAACCTGCGGCTGGGTCGGCGTTTCGCCGTCTCCCAGGCCGTGGACGAGCGCATCGCGCAGCTGAGCCTGCAGGAGGTGAACGCGGCGCTGCGCAAGTACCTGAAGCCGGAGCGCTTCGTCTGGGCTGCTGCCGGCGACTTCAGGGAATGAGGCGGCGTTCCTCGCAGCGGACCGCACGGAAAGGGTCGCGCTCGCGCAATTCGTCCACATAGGAGGCCAGCCCCAGCGCCTCCCGGTCGAGGAAGCGGGCGACCGCGTCCGCAAAGGCAGGCTGGCTCAGCCAATGGGCCGAATGGGTGGTCACGGGCCGCAACCCGCGGGCCATCTTGTGTTCGCCCTGAGCCCCACCCTCGAATCGGCGGTAGCCTTGCGCGATGCACCAAGCCAGCGGCTGGTAGTAGCAGGCCTCGAAGTGCAGGCAGGTCACAGGCTCCAGGCTGCCCCAGTAGCGGCCGTAGGCCAAGCCCTGTGACTGATCGAGGGCAAGCAGCGAGGCAGCGATGGGGCACCCGTCGCGTCGTGCGATGAACATCAGCCAGTGCTCGGGCAACGTCGCAGCCACCTCGGAGAAGAAGAGCCTCGTCAGATAGGGCGTGGAGCGGTGGGCGTGGTAAGTGGCGACGTAGCAGCGAAAAAAGAAGTCCCAGTCGGCCTGGGAGATCTCGCGACCGGTCCGTACCTCGAACGCCACGCCGGCATCGGCGACACGGCGCCGCTCCTGCAGGATCTTCTTGCGTTTGTCGCGGTGCAGATCGGCCAAGAAGTCGTCAAAGCTCTCGTAGGGCTGGGGCTGTCGGTTGTGCCAATGGAACTGCACGCTGCCGCGCAGCAGCCAGCCCTCGGAGCGGGCTGCGTCGAGATCGTCCTGTGATAGGAAGAGCACATGGACCGACGACAGGCCGAGTTGCTCGGCCTTCAGGCGCAGGACTCGCAGCAGGGTGCGGCGCGTGCCGGTGTCGCGTGCCAGCAGGCGCGGGCCGGGCACCGGCGTGAAGGGCACGGCTGCGGTGAGCTTGGGGTAGTAGGGCAGCCCGTGGCGTTCATGTGCCTCGGCCCAGGCCCAGTCGAAGACGTACTCTCCGTAGGAATGTGACTTCAGGTAGACCGGGCAGGCCCCGTGCAACTCGCCGTGGCGCCACAGGGTGAGGAACTGGGGCAGCCAGCCGGTGCGCGCCGTGGCGCTGCCGGAGCGGTGCATGGCGGCCAGGTAGGCGTGGCGCAGGAAGGGCGTGCCGCCTGGCAGGCCGTCGACGAGCGCATCCCAGGCCGGGCCGTCGATCTCCGAAGGGTCTTCGACGACCCGGATGACATAATCGGATGGACTGAATTCTTCCTGCATATGTCAACACACGCCGTCGTGAAGGTTGCGGTCGCGCAGTTCAATCCGTGGGTGGGCGATCTCGACGGGAATGTGGCCCGCATCGAGGCCCTCGCCCGCCAGGCATACGCACAGGGGGTGCGCCTGCTGGTGACGCCGGAGCTGTCGCTGTGCGGCTATCCGCCGGAGGATCTGCTGTTGCGGCCGGCCTTCTTGCGCGCCTGCGAGGAGGCCTTGCAGCAGTGCGCGTTGCGTCTGGCCGATCTGGAGGGCTTGCATGTGGTCGTCGGGCATCCGTGGGCTGGGTCCGGCTCGGGGGATCTTAGGACCAAGTCCGTGATGGTGCCGCAGCGCGTGAATGCGGCCTCGGTGCTGGCGGGGGGAAAGGTGCAGGCCACCTACGCCAAGCGCGAGTTGCCCAACTACCAGGTCTTCGACGAGAGGCGCTACTTCGTCTCGGGGCGTGAGCTGGGGCTGGGGCCGGTGGTGTTCGAGGTGCAGGGGGTGAGATTTGGCCTGAACATCTGCGAGGACGCCTGGTTCGCCGAGCCCGCGCACAGCGCACGACAGGCCGGGGCCCAGGTGCTGCTGGTGCTCAACGCGTCGCCCTATCATTTGGGCAAGATCCACGAGCGCGAGCAGCGCATGGCCGAGCGCGCGCGCGCCTGCGGCCTGCCGCTCGTTTATGCTCACCAGGTGGGCGGGCAGGACGAGGTCGTGTTCGATGGAGCCTCCTTCGCGATCGATGCCGATGGCACGGTGAAGGCCCGCGCCCCGATGTTCCAGGAGCATCTGTTGGTGCTGGACGTCGCACCCTCGGGCATTCGCGGCGAGATTCATCCCCTGCCGTCGCTGGAAGCTCAGGCCTGGGCCGCGCTGGTGACGGGCGTGCGCGACTACGTTGGAAAGAACGGTTTTCCCGGCGCCCTCATCGGCCTGAGCGGCGGCATCGATTCGGCACTGGTGCTGGCTGTGGCCGTCGATGCACTCGGAGCCGACAAGGTGCGCGCGGTGATGATGCCCTCACCCTACACGGCGGAGATGTCGTGGCTCGATGCACGCGACATGGCGCAGCGCCTGGGGGTGCGCTACGACGAGTTCTCGATCACGCCGATGTTCGAGGCTTTCAAAGCCGCGCTGGCCACCGAGTTTGCAGGGTTGGCCGAGGATGCGACCGAGGAGAACATCCAGGCCCGCGTGCGCGGTACGCTGCTGATGGCCTTGTCGAACAAGCACGGCAGCATCGTGCTGACCACGGGCAACAAGAGCGAGATGGCCACCGGCTACTGCACGCTCTACGGTGACATGGCCGGCGGCTTCGCGGTGATCAAGGATGTGGCCAAGACCCTGGTCTATCAACTGGCACGCTGGAAGAATGAGCAGCCCACGCGACGAGCCGACGGCAGCGTCGGGCCGGTGATTCCCGAGCGCATCATCACGCGGCCGCCATCGGCCGAGCTGCGGCCCGACCAGACCGACCAGGACAGCCTGCCGCCCTATGAGGTGCTGGATGCGATCATGCAGCGCTACATGGAGGACGACCAAAGTATCGAAGAGATCGTGGCAGCAGGCTATGCGCGAGAGGATGTCGAGCGGGTCACGCGACTGCTGAAGATCAACGAGTACAAGCGCCGGCAGGCGCCGGTGGGCATCCGCATCACCCACCGTGCCTTCGGAAGGGACTGGCGCTATCCGATCACCTCAAAGTTCCGCGCGTAAACTACTCGCATCGAATCCAGGAACCACGGAGCATCCATGAAGCAGATCACTGCCATCATCAAACCCTTCAAGCTCGAGGAGGTGCGTGAGGCCCTGGCCGATGTAGGCGTGACGGGCCTCACAGTCACCGAAGTCAAGGGCTTCGGGCGGCAGAAGGGGCATACCGAGCTGTACCGCGGCGCCGAGTACGTGGTGGACTTTCTACCGAAGGTGAAGATCGAGGTGGTGATCAAGGACGACGATGTCGACCGCTGCATTGAGGCCATCGTGAAGGCAGCCAAAACCGGCAAGATTGGCGACGGGAAGATCTTCGTGACGCCGGTGGAGCAGGTGGTTCGCATTCGCACGGGTGAGACGGACGACGCCGCCATCTGAGGGCTCCCGGAGCCAGGCCACGCACAGTCCGCTGCGCGGCCTCAACGGGCCTGACCACCACGGGCCCTTGGCTTTCAGATGCGCCGATAGTCGTCCGAAGCGGTGGCGAGGCGGGCCTGGTGCATGAGGCGCTGCAGCAGTTCGACGGGATCCATCCCCACTTCGAGGACGCCCAACTGTGCAGCACTCAGGAAGCCTTGCTCCACCGTGTGGGCCAGGAAGGCCGCCAGCTTGTCGTAGTAGCCGCCCACGTTGAGCAGGCCGATGGGCTTGTCGTGGTAGCCCAGTTGCCGCCAGGTCCACACTTCGAAGAGCTCCTCGAAGGTGCCGATGCCCCCCGGCAGGGCCAGGAATGCATCGGCCTGCTCGGCCATCAGACGCTTGCGCTCGTGCATGGTCTGCACCACGTGCAGTTCGGTCAGGCCACGATGGCCGACTTCTCGGTCCATCAAGGTCTGGGGGATGACGCCGATCACGCGGCCGCCTTCGGCCAGCACGGCATCGGCCACGACGCCCATCAGGCCGACCCGTCCGCCGCCATAGATGAGGAGCCCACCGGCGCGGGCCAAGTGACGACCCAGCGTGCGGGCGGCGTCGGCGAACGCGGGATCCATGCCGGGGCGAGAGCCACAGTACACGCACAGCGAGAAGGTGGGCAGGCTCATGGAGATGAGGTGTCAGAGGAGGTCGGCAAGTCGGGCGTGGAGGGCGCCGGCCCAGATGGCGGCGCATAGCAGCAGCGACAGCAGCACGGCTGCGCTGGCGACATCTTTCGCACGTTTGGACAGCTCGTGGACCTCGTAGGAGACCCGATCGATGGCGGCCTCGATCCCGGAGTTGAGCAGCTCGACGATGAGCACCAGCACCGCCGAACCGGCCAGCAGGGCGATCTCGACCCAGTCGCGGCCCAGCCAGAACGCTGCAGGCACCAACACGGCGGCGAGCCAGAACTCCTGACGAAAGGCGCTTTCGCCCAGATAGGCCGTGCGCAGGCCGTCGAGGGAGTGGCGCAGCGCGTGCGCGATGCGAACGAGGCCGGTTCGGCCCTTGTGAGGGTTCGTCATGGATCTCATTGTGCCGCTGCCCTGTGGCCAGCC
Source organism: Caldimonas sp. (assembly GCF_046291045.1). Lineage (GTDB taxonomy): Bacteria > Pseudomonadota > Gammaproteobacteria > Burkholderiales > Burkholderiaceae_C > Caldimonas. The sequence continues at coordinate 7,362 of NZ_JBKBSL010000034.1, forward strand.
GGTGTCAGGAGGCGGCGCGGCCAGAGGCGGGTACGAGCACCAACCGGGTGCCGCACAGCGCGTCGTGCCAGAACTGGCGGTCGGCACGCAGCCGGCTCAACAGCGCGTAGGTGAGCACCCAGCCTGTCAGGGCTACGAAGACGGTCCAGCCGCTGCCGGTCCAGCCCAGGAGATGGGCCAGGCCCAGACCGGGAAGTACCCAGACCCAGGCGCAGACGAAGCGGCCCAGGGCCCGGGCCAGGCCTGGGGGCCGGCCGCCGGGGCCTTCCAGGCGGATGCGCCAAGTCTGCATCGGCAGGGTTTGACCACTGCGTGTCCAGCACCAGACGAAGTACAGTGCCAGCACGGCCACCACGAACAGGCCCAGGCCGAGGCGGCCGTCGAGGGCATGGCGCTGCCCCGTCGCCACGCCGTAGACGAGCCCGGCGATCATCACGACGCCGAACAGCAGCACGGCTTCGTAGACCAGGCAGGCCAGGCGACGGCGCAGCGTTGGCACGGGGGAGGAAGGAAAGGCGCAGGTCCGGGGCGGGGCGGAGAGGTTCGTGCTCAAGGGGCGGTCGGACGGGTGGAGGGGGCTGCGCTGCGGCTCGGCGGCACGACGACGGCGGCGCCCTGGGGGCCTGCCAGGGGCAGCAGGGTCTTCGGATGGACGAAGCTCGGGGAGGTGGCGATCTTCGGCAGTCCGGCCTGCTGATGCCACGGCGGCATCGGCTGTTGGGTGATCGGGATGGTCGTGGCCCCCGGGCGGACCTGGGCTGTGGTGGGAGCCACGGGCTGCGGCGCCACCCGGCTGGCCGCCGGAGGGGGCACCAGGCCGGGCCGCTCGCGTCCAAGGTTCCTGCGGTCGGAAGGGGGGATCGTGGGCGCAGCGGGCCCGGCGGTGCGCGCCTGCGCGGCCAGGGCCCGGCGTTCTTCGGGAGGCAGCGCTTGGTAGGTTTCCCAGCGATTCAGCCGTTCGGCGGCCGGCAATTCATGGATGGACTGGAAATTGATGCGTGCCAAGGTGCGCTGCTGAGGCGACAGTCGCACCCATTCGAGCATGCGCTGGTGGACGCGGCGCCGCTCATCCGCGTTCATACGGGGAAAGCGTTCGGCGATCTCGAGCCACTTGCGTTTGCGGGCACCATCCAGGCGGTTCCATTCGCTGCGCAAGGGCGCCAGAGCCTCTTGCTGGGCTGGACTCAGGCGGCTCCAGCGCGGGCCGTCAGAGGCGGCAGCCTGCGCCAACGCCGGCAGGGGCAGGCCAGCCACCCACCCACCTCCCACGGCGCACAGCACGGCGGTCAGCAGACCTGCCAGGGAAGAGGCCAGCCGTCGCATCATTCCCGGGGGGTTTTCAGGAATTCCAGAAAACCCGGATCCGCGTAGGCCGCCGGGGGCAGGTCGTCGGTCAGCAGGGTCGCATCGATCTCGGCGGCCAGGCGGATCTGCCGCTCCGCATGCCAATCTTCGATCATGGCCAGCCCAGCCAGCAGGGCCAGCAGCGGAACCAGACTGCCCAGGGCTGCCGCCCACCAAGACAGGCTGCCGCGGGTGGTCTTACCGCCGTGGCCCAGGATGGCGGTGCTGCTGGCGCCCAAGGGCAGGAGGGTTGCGGCTGTGACGGCGCGGCAGCGCGCCAGCGCCTGCGTGCGCGCGAACCGCAGGCGCTCGCTGACGTCGGCCGGCACTTCGACCTCGGACAGTCGGGCCGCGATGCGCAGGCCCAAGCGGGCTTCCAGGGCCTCGATCTCGGCCGGATGGAGGGTGTTTGGGTTCATGGCACGATCCCCTTGGCCTTGAGGGCGCGGGCCAGGGCATGCACCGCGCGCGAGCAATGAGTCTTGACGCTGCCTTCGGAGCAGCCCATCACCGACGCTGTTTCCGAGACATCGAATTCTTCCCAGTAACGCATCAAAAAAGCCTCCCGTTGACGCGCAGGCAGCTTTTGCACCTCGGCGTCGATGGCTTGGAGGACTTGGCTGCGCGACAGCGCGTCGGCCGCGCTTTCCGTGCCCTGCGTAGCCTGCAGCGCCTCGAGCGTGTCGAGCAGATCGACCGCATCACCGCCATCGTGCTCTTCCAGGTCGGAAAAGGACTGCATGACCGCCGTGCGCACTTTTTGCCGTCGGAACCAATCGGTGGTGGCGTTGGACAGGATGCGCTGGAAGAGCAGGGGGAGTTCGGCCGCTGGTCGGTGGGCGTACTTCTCGGCCAAGCGGATCATGGCGTCTTGCACGATGTCCAGCGCGGCATCGGTGTCACGCACGGCGTAGACGACGCGCTTGAAGGCGCGCTTGTCGACGCCCTTGAGGAAGTCGCTGAGTTCTTGTTCGGTCGCCAAGGGACGGTGCCGTTTCAGGCGCGCTCGGGAATGAATCGGAAATTATGGCATCGCCCTGCGCCGGTGCGCGGCGGCAGTGTCATAATGCTGCCCTGCACAACATTGGGTCTCGACTCGGACGCCCGACCCGGGCGCCTCGTTCATGACCGCGCAGGCTCCACACCCGCCTCACGAGGGCGTGGAAAGGGGCACCGATCGTTTTTCGTCAGAGAAATTCAGAAAGGTTCGACATATGGACATGTCTGCCGCGGAACACAAGCGCGCTGCCGCCTCCGATGGCGCGCCATCCCCGCAATCCTCCCGTCAAGAACTCAACGGCTCCGACATCCTGGTGCGCTGTCTCCAGGCCGAAGGGGTGAAGTACATCTGGGGCTACCCCGGAGGCGCCGTCCTTTACATCTACGACGCGCTGTACAAGCAGGAGACCATCCAGCACGTGCTGGTGCGTCATGAGCAAGCGGCCGTGCACGCAGCCGATGGTTATGCCCGCGCCACCGGTGAGGTGGGGGTCGCGCTGGTCACCTCGGGGCCGGGTGTCACCAATGCCATCACCGGCATCGCCACGGCCTACATGGATTCCATTCCGATGGTGATCATCACGGGGCAGGTGCCCACGCCGGCCATCGGTCTGGACGCCTTCCAGGAATGCGATACCGTGGGTATCACGCGCCCGATCGTCAAGCACAACTTCCTCGTCAAGGACGTCAAGGATCTGGCCGTGACGATGAAGAAGGCTTTCCATATCGCGCGTACTGGTCGCCCCGGCCCGGTGGTGGTGGATGTGCCCAAGGACGTGTCTCTCAAGACGGCCGAGTTTCACTACCCCGACAGCGTAGAGATGCGCTCGTACAACCCGGTGCGCAAAGGTCACGGCGGGCAGATCCGCAAAGCCGTGCAACTGCTGATGCAGGCCAAGCGGCCTTACATCTACACAGGCGGTGGCGTGATCCTGGGCAATGCCTCGGCTGAACTGCGCGAGCTGGTCGACCTGCTGGGTTATCCCTGCACCAATACGCTGATGGGCCTGGGGGCCTTTCCGGCCACCGACCCGCGCTTCCTGGGCATGCTGGGCATGCATGGCACCTACGAAGCCAACATGACCATGCAAAACTGCGACGTGCTGCTGGCCGTCGGTGCGCGCTTCGATGACCGCGTGATCGGTAACCCGAAGCATTTCGCGTCGGTGGAACGCAAGATCATCCACGTCGACATCGATCCTTCGTCCATCTCGAAGCGCGTGAAAGTCGACATTCCCATCGTGGGCGACGTGAAGGATGTCCTGCAGGAGTTGATCGCCCAGATCCGCGAAGCCCAGACCCGTCCCGACGCCCAGGCCCTGTCGGCCTGGTGGGCACAGATCAACGAGTGGCGCAAGCGCGAGTGCCTGAAGTACAAGCACTCCGACGAGGTCATCAAACCCCAGTTCGTGGTGGAGACGCTGTGGGAGATGACGCGCGATCGCGAGACCTACATCACCTCCGACGTGGGTCAGCACCAGATGTGGGCGGCCCAGTTCTACCGCTTCGACGAGCCGCGGCGCTGGATCAACTCCGGCGGCCTGGGGACGATGGGCGTGGGCCTGCCCTATGCCATGGGCATCAAGCTGGCCAAGCCAGACGCCGACGTGTTCTGCATCACCGGTGAGGGCTCGATCCAGATGTGCATCCAGGAGCTCTCCACCTGCCAGCAGTACCAGACGCCGGTCAAGATCATTTCCTTGAACAACCGCTACCTGGGCATGGTGCGCCAGTGGCAGCAGCTCGACTACGGCGGCCGCTACTCGCACAGCTACATGGACGCACTGCCCGACTTCGTCAAGCTCGCCGAGGCCTATGGCCACGTGGGCCTGAAGATCGAGAAACCCTCGGAGGTGGAGCCGGCGCTGCGCGAGATGATGCGCCTGAAGGACCGAACGGTCTTCCTGGACGTGCGCACCGACCCCACCGAGAACGTCTGGCCCATGGTTCAGGCGGGCAAGGGCATCACGGAGATGCTGCTGGGCTCCGAAGACCTGTGACCTGCGGGAAGGCCGACAAGGGCGTCACGTTGCCGCGTGACGTCAGGCGCCGGCCGGACGCGGCGAACGATTTCGGAACGACAAACACCCTCTCGAAGGACGTGGCCAAGGGCCGCCGGTTACCGCCGTCGGCCTGAAGAGCGCGAACAACGAACCATGAAACACATCATTGCAGTGCTGCTGGAGAACGAGGCAGGTGCCCTCTCCCGTGTGGTGGGCCTGTTCTCGGCCCGCGGTTACAACATCGAAAGCCTCACCGTGGCGCCGACGGAAGACCCATCACTGTCGCGCATGACCATCGTCACCACCGGCTCCGACGACGTGATCGAGCAGATCACCAAGCATCTGAACCGTCTGATCGAGGTGGTCAAAGTGGTCGATCTGACCGAAGGCAGTTACACCGAGCGCGAACTCATGCTGATCAAGGTGCGCGCCGTGGGCAAGGAGCGCGAGGAGATGAAACGCATGGCCGACATCTTCCGCGGCCGCATCATCGATGTCACCGAAAAGACCTACACCATTGAATTGACCGGCGACGCGAGCAAGCTCGATGCCTTCATCGAGGCTATCGAACGCACCGCCATTCTCGAGACCGTGCGCACCGGCACCAGCGGCATCGGCCGCGGCGAGCGGATCCTGCGCGTCTGAACCCCGACCCCTTCCAACCGGACAACCTGGAGAACACCATGAAGGTCTACTACGACAAGGACGCCGACCTGAGCCTGATCAAGGGCAAGAACGTCACCATCGTCGGCTACGGCTCGCAAGGCCATGCCCATGCTCAGAACCTCAATGACAGCGGCGTGAAAGTGACCGTCGGCTTGCGCCGCGGCGGTGCTTCCTGGGCCAAGGCCGAGAAGGCCGGCTTGAAGGTGGCCGAGATTGCCGAGGCGGTGAAGACGGCCGATGTGGTGATGATCCTGCTGCCCGATGAGCAGATCGCCAGCGTGTACAAGAACGACGTCGAACCTCACCTCAAGCAGGGGGCTTCGTTGGCTTTCGCGCACGGTTTCAACGTGCACTACGGACAGGTGATCCCCCGCGAGGATCTGGACGTGTGGATGGTCGCGCCCAAGGCACCGGGGCATACAGTGCGCTCCACCTACACGCAGGGCGGTGGCGTGCCTCATCTCATTGCCGTGCATGCCGACAAGAGCGGCAAGGCCCGTGATCTGGCACTGAGCTACGCGGCGGCCAACGGTGGTGGTAAGGCCGGCATCATCGAGACCAGTTTCCGTGAGGAAACCGAGACCGACTTGTTCGGTGAACAGGCCGTGCTGTGCGGCGGCACCGTCGAGCTGATCAAGGCCGGCTTCGAGACCCTGGTGGAGGCCGGCTACGCACCCGAGATGGCCTACTTCGAATGTCTTCACGAACTCAAGCTCATCGTGGACCTGATCTACGAGGGGGGCATTGCGAACATGAACTACTCGATCTCGAACAATGCCGAGTACGGCGAGTATGTCACCGGCCCGCGCGTGATCACGGAGCAGACCAAGCAGGCCATGCGCCAGTGCCTGAAGGACATCCAAACCGGCGAGTACGCCAAGAGCTTCATCCTGGAGAACAAGGCGGGTGCTCCGACGCTGCTGTCACGCCGCCGCCTGACGGCGCAGCACCCGATCGAGGTGGTGGGCGAGCAGTTGCGGGCCATGATGCCCTGGATCAAGAAGAACCGCCTGGTCGACCAGTCCAAGAACTGATGGGCGTCGCCCGCGAGATCGAGCCGCGAGGGGTTTCCTCGCGGCTTTTTTTCTCGTCTGCCTGTTGTATCCTCGCGCCCATGAACTACCCCCATCCCTTTCTCGCGAAGGAAGGTTGGCCCTTCATCGCCATCGCCTTTTTCGTGGCGGTCTTCGCCTCCTTCTTCTTGCCGGACTTCCTGGCTTTCCTGTGCTGGCTGGCGCTGGCCTTCGTGGTGCAATTCTTTCGCGACCCGCCTCGGGCGATCCCGGCCGAGGCGGCGGCGGTGCTGTCGCCGGCTGATGGCCGCATCGTCAAGGTCGAGAAGGTTCGCGATCCGTATGCCGACCGTGATGCGCTGCTGATCAGTGTGTTCATGAACGTCTTCAACGTGCATTCCAACCGCATCAGCGTCGATGGCCGGATTGTGAAGGTGCAGTATTTCCCGGGCTTGTTCATCAATGCCGACCTGGACAAGGCCTCGACGGAAAACGAGCGCAACGCGGTGGTGATCGAATCGGGCCCGCACACCGTCACGCTGGTGCAGGTGGCCGGACTGATCGCTCGACGCATCCTGTGCTATGTGAAGCCCGGCGACGTGGTCGAGAAGGGGCAGCGCTACGGCTTCATCCGCTTCGGCTCCCGTGTGGACGTGTACCTTCCGGTCGATGCCACGCCGCGCGTGGCGCCGGGCGACAAGGTGGCGGCCACTTCCACCATTCTGGCCGTGCTCCCGCAGTGATGAACGAGACCCCGGAAACCGTCGAGGCTCCGCACGAGGACGCTGCGCGTCCACGTCGCAAGGGCATCTACATCTTGCCCAACCTGTTCACGCTGGCGGCGCTGTTCGGGGGCTTCTACGCCATCGTGATGGCGATGAATGAGCGCTTCGACCTGGCGGCCGTCGGCATCTTCTGCGCGATGGTGCTGGACAGCCTGGACGGGCGCGTGGCGCGCATGACCCACACCCAGAGCACGTTCGGCGAGCAGATGGATAGCCTGTCGGACATGGTGTCCTTCGGCGCTGCCCCGGCCCTCATCATGTACGAATGGGCGCTCAAGGGCTTGGGCAAGCTGGGTTGGATCGCAGCATTCGTCTACTGCTCCGGTGCGGCGCTGCGTTTGGCACGCTTCAACACGAACATCTCGGTGGTCGACAAGCGCTTCTTCCAAGGGCTGCCCAGCCCGGCGGCGGCGGCGCTCGTGGTGGGGTTCATTTGGGTGATGGATGACCTCGGTTACCGCGGAGCCTCGCGCATCGACTGGCTGACCTGGGGGGCGTTCGCCCTCACGCTGTACGCGGGGTTGACGATGGTGACGAACGTGCCCTTCTACAGCTTCAAGGACGTGAGCTTTCGGCACAGTGTGCCCTTCGTGGTGGTGGTCGCCATCGCCCTGGGATTTGCGCTGATTGCCTATCATCCGCCGGTCGTGCTGTTCGCGCTGTTCGTGGTTTATGGCTTTTCGGGCTATGGCGTCTACGCTCACCGCAAGGCCAAGGGCAAACCTGTGAGTGTGATCGCCGTGTCCACCGACGAGCCCGATGAACAGGGACTGCACCGCTGAACGGTGCTATATTGCTTCCCATGGTTTCTGTCCTGACGATCCTGTCGCTATCCCTAGGAGTGCCGCGGGCACGCTGATTCGTTTTCGTCAACGGTTTCCAGCACGTACGGCCCGCCAGCGCTCTCAGCCCGCGGGCCGTTTCGTTTTCACTGCATTGCATCCCCACGGAGCCCACCATGGCCGACAAGCTCATCATCTTCGACACCACGCTGCGCGACGGCGAGCAGTCCCCTGGCGCCTCGATGACCAAGGACGAGAAGCTGCGCATCGCACGCCAGCTCGAGCGCTTGCGCGTGGATGTGATCGAAGCCGGATTCGCTGCGTCGTCCAATGGCGACTTCGAGGCGGTCAAGACGATCGCCGACCACATCAAGGGCTCCACCGTGTGCTCGCTGGCGCGCGCCAACGACCGTGACATCAGTCGCGCGGCGGAAGCTCTGAAGGGCGCCGCCTCGGCACGCATCCATACGTTCATCGCCACCAGCCCGCTGCACATGGAAAAGAAGCTGCGTATGACGCCGCAGCAGGTGTACGAGCAGGCACGGCTGGCCGTGCGCTTCGCGCGCAATCTGTGCGGTGACGTGGAGTTTTCTCCGGAGGACGGCTACCGCTCGGAGATCGACTTCCTGTGCCGTGTGCTGGAAGCCGTGATCGATGAGGGGGCCACCACCATCAACATTCCCGACACCGTGGGCTACGCCATTCCTGAGCTCTACGGCCATTTCATCAAGACGCTGCGCGAGCGCATCCCGAACTCCGACAAGGCCGTTTGGTCGGTCCATTGCCACAACGACCTGGGCATGGCGGTGGCCAATTCGCTGGCCGGCGTGCAGATCGGCGGGGCACGTCAGGTGGAGTGCACCATCAACGGCCTGGGCGAGCGCGCCGGCAACTGCTCGCTCGAGGAAGTCGTGATGGCCGTGCGCACGCGCCGCGACTACTTCGGTCTGGATGTGGGGATCGATACCACGCAGATCGTGCCGGCTTCGCGGCTGGTGTCGCAGACCACGGGCTTCGTTGTGCAGCCCAACAAGGCCGTGGTGGGGGCCAATGCCTTCGCGCATGCCTCGGGCATCCACCAAGACGGTGTGCTCAAGGCCCGCGACACCTACGAGATCATGCGCGCGGAGGACGTGGGCTGGACCGCCAACAAGATCGTGCTGGGCAAGCTCTCGGGTCGCAATGCCTTCAAGCAGCGGCTCCAGGAACTGGGCATCGAGCTGGAATCCGAGGCGGAGATCAATGCGGCGTTTGCCAAGTTCAAGGAGCTGGCCGATCGCAAGAGCGAGATCTTCGACGAGGACATCATCGCGCTGGTGGGCGACGAAAGCGTGACCAGCGAGCAGGAACATTACCGCCTGTTGGCCCTGTCCCAGCACTCGGAGACGGGCGAGCGCCCCCATGCCAAGGTGGTCTTCGCCGCCGGAGACCGGGAGTTCCATGGCGAAAGCGACGGCAACGGCCCGGTGGATGCCAGCCTGAAAGCCATCGAGGCCCATGTGCAGAGCGGTGCCGAGATGCTGCTGTATTCGGTCAACGCGATCACCTCGGGCAGCACGGAATCGCAGGGGGAGGTGACGATCCGGCTGCAGCACGGCGGGCGGGTGGTCAACGGTGTGGGGGCCGATCCGGACATCGTGGTGGCGTCGGCCAAGGCCTATCTCGCCGCGCTGAACAAGCTGCACAGCAAGAGCGAGCGGGTGGCGGCTCAGGGTTGACCCCCGGGTGGGCTGTCGTCGGGCATCGTGTTTTCAGTGGAACTTGAGAAATAGTGCGTAAGTTTTTGATCTTGCGCACCTTTTTCTGATCGCCTACACTCGCCGTCAATGACTGCGGGAGTCGGGCAGTGACACGAGCGGCTTGGGCAAGGGTGTGGCGAGGGCTGGTGGCCGGGGTGGCCCTGGTGGTGGGCCTGTGCGCGTCCGGACCGCTGCTGGCGGCTTCGGACGGCGGCAAGCGCCCGACCGCATCAGCCAGCAAGCGCTCCGTAGCGGAGTCGCCGCGTAAGAAGCCGGTGGTCCGATCGGCCCAGCGCAGTAGCCGTGCCGTGGTGCGTGCGCGCCCGGCGGTGTCGGCCGGCCGGTCCTCGGCGGCCGCCAAGCGTCGCGTGGTGCAGCGAATCTCGGCAGCCCCTGCGGCCTCGCGGGTCTCCTATGGGCAGGCGTTCGGTCTGCACGCCGTGGACGATCCCTTGGACCTGAAGTCCAGTGTGGCCCTGGTGCTCGATCAGGACACGGAGGAAGTGCTGTTCAGCAAGAATTCCCAGGCCGTGCTGCCGATCGCGTCGCTCACCAAGCTGATGACGGCCTTGGTGGTGATCGAAGCCGGGCAGCCGCTGGACGAGATGCTCACCATCACGCGCGAGGACATCGACACCGAGAAGGGCAGCCGTTCCAGACTGGCCGTGGGAACCCGACTGAGTCGCGAAGAGATGCTGCATCTGGCGCTGATGTCCTCAGAGAACCGAGCGGCCAATGCCCTGGGGCGCCACTATCCGGGTGGCCTGGGCCCCTTCGTTGCAGCGATGAACCGCAAGGCCCAGGAACTCGGTATGCATGACACCCGCTTCGTCGAACCGACGGGCTTGTCCAGCCGCAACCAGTCCAGCGCCCGTGACCTGGCCGTCCTGGTGAAGGCCACCTATGACGTGCCCTTGATCCGGGAGTTGTCGACCTCGCCCGAGTACCAGGTGGTGGTGGGCAAGCGGCAACTGCAGTACCGCAACACCAATGGCCTGGTTTTCAATCCGAGCTGGGAGATCGGCCTGCAAAAGACCGGTTACATCTCGGAGGCTGGTCGTTGCCTGGTCATGCAGGCCGAGCTGGCCGGACGCAAGCTCATCATGGTCTTTCTCGATTCGGCGGGGCGTTTCTCCCGGTTGGGCGACGCCGAACGGGTGCGTCGCTGGCTGCTGGAGCAGTTCGGTGCCGAAGACACCAGCCCGCGCGTGACGTCCTGATCGTCCCCGGGGGGGCTAGCTGCTGCTTCTGGGCCCAGCCCGCCGCCCCCCCCGGGACCGGCTTCAGCCGCGATAGCCCAAGGCCGCCGAGATCTGGGCGGCTGTGGACTGCAGACGTTCAAGCCAGCTGTCTTCGAGACGATCGGCCGGAGCGGAGATCGACAGGCCGGCGACCAGCTTGCCCTGATCGTCCCGGATGCCGGCGGCCATGCAGCGCACCCCCAGCTCGAGTTCCTCGTTGTCCCGCGCGTAGCCGAACTGGCGCACTCTGGCCAGTTCTCGTTCCAGTGTGCCCAGGTCGGTGATGCTGTTGCGGGTGTGGCCCGCCAGCCCGGTGCGGGTGGCATAGGCGCGCACGCGCTGGGCGTCGTCCTGGGCCAGGAAGAGCTTGCCGACGGATGTCAGGTGCAGGGGAGCCCGGCCCCCGACGGCACGCACCACCTGCATGCCCGAACGCTCGCTGTAGGTGCGTTCGATGTAGACGATTTCATCGCCTTGTCGGACGGAGAGATTGACGGGCTGGTGTGTGAGTTTGTGCAGTTCACGCATCGGCCCGAGTGCGGCGTCACGCACATCCAGGCGGGCCTTCACGAGATTGCCCAGTTCCAGCAGGCGCATGCCCAAACGGTAGCTGCCAGCCTCGGGCCGATCGACGAAGCGTCCAGCCGCCAGGTCGTTCAGGATGCGGTGAGCGGTGGACGGGTGCAGCCCGGTCTGGGCACTGATCTCCTTCAGCGAGACGGGATCCTGGTGGGCCGCCAGCACGTCCAGCAAGGCGAACATGCGCTCCAGAACCTGGATGGTGGGGGTGTGGCCGTCGGACTTTCTCATGCCGTGATTGTCACCTGAAGCACCATCTTTTTGCATGGCAAAATCAAGCGCGGTGGGCCGCGGCGGACTGTGCCGCGGCCACCCCGGCGCGCACCGCGCCCTCCAGTGTCGCGGGGTAGGGGCCGTCCACGTGATCGCCTGCCGCCCAGAGCCCGGGAGCGATGGCCGGCGACGGGCGCTGCAGGCCTGGCTCACACAGGAAAGTAGCCCGCTTCTCGACGATGGTGCGCACCATCCGCAAGGGCGGGCGCAGGTAGCGAGACAACTCACGGCAGGCCTGGTCGTGGACCGCCTGGGCGGTGGCTTCCAGACCCCGGGCCACCCAGGAGCCGGCGCCGCTGATCACGAAGGCGAGCAGGCCTGTGGGACCGCCCAGCCGGCCACGATCGAACACATACTGGGCCGGGGCGGTCTCGCTGCTGCGCAGGGCCAGCATCGGCAGCGGCAGCCGGGCGCCGGCGGCGTGGGCGTAGACCGTCACGATGGGTTCAAAGCGCAGCGCGTCTGCCCGATCCGCCCAGGCTGCGGCCTGGGGACGGGCCAGCCGAGCCGCCTCGCCGGGCGGACAGGCCAGAATCACTGCGTCATAGGGGTCGCCATCGACCCGCCAGGACGTGCTCCCGTGGCGCTCCAGCCCAAGCACCCGGTGACCGCGCCGCACGCGCGCGCCGGCGGTTTCGAGCCAGCGGGCGGCCGGCTCGGGAAAGAGGGCGCTGAGGTCGGTGCGCGGCAACAGCAAGTCGCTGCTGCCCGGTCCCGAGCCCAGCGCATCGCGCAGCACGCGCAGGAAGACCGCGGCACTGGCGCGATGGACCGGCGTATTCAGAGCGGCCACACACAGCGGGTCGATCAGTTCGTCGCGCACCCGCGAGGGTAGGCCGGCGCACAACTGCGCCACGGTGAGGGCCGGGTCGCAACGGAAGCGGCGCAGCGTCCACAGGCCAGCCTTGCGCAGCAAAGCCAGGCGCTCGCTTACGGTCCATCGGCCGTGCTGGGCGATGGCGCTCAGCAGCGCCGGCACGGGGCGGCCGGGGCGCAGCCGCAGGCCGCCGCCGTCGGCATGAACCAACTGCAGCGGCATGCGCAGCAGGTCCAGCGTCGTGCGCACGCCCACCAAGCGCATCATCCGCAGGCATTCCGTGTAGGCACCGATCAAGATGTGCTGGCCGTTGTCCAGGGCCACCCCCTCGACGTCCACCCGGCGGGCGCGACCGCCCAGGCAGGACGCCATCTCGTAGAGGGTGACATCGAAGCCTTCGTCCACGGCCTGCACGGCCGCAGCGCAGCCGGCCCAGCCGGCGCCGATCACTGCCAGGCGGCGGGCCATGCTCAGCGCCCCCGCCAGTGGGTGCGCCAGGCGATCCACAGCTTGCGCACCGGGGTGAGCGCGATGCGCTGGTGCAGCACCTGGAAGCCGGTGGACTCCACTTCGCGCAACAGGGTGCGGTAGATGTTGGCCATCATCAGGCCGGGCTTCTGCGAAGCCCGGTCAGCCGACGGCAGCAAGGCCAGGGCCTCGTCGTAGCAGCGGTGGGCCCGCTCGGCCTGGAAGCGCATCAGGGCCGTGAAGCGATCGCTGTAGACGCGGTTGAGGATCTCGTGGGCCTTCACGTCGAACTGCTGGAGTTCACTGACCGGCAGGTAGATGCGGCCGCGGCGTGCGTCGTCGCCCACATCGCGGATGATGTTGGTCAATTGCAGCGCCAAGCCCAGCCGGTGCGCATAGTCGATGGTGCCCGGCTGGGTGCGCCCGAAGATGCCGCTGGCCACCTCGCCGACCACCCCGGCGACGAGGTGGCAGTAGCGCTGCAGTCCGGCGTAGTCGAGGTAGCGGGTCTGGTCGAGGTCCATCTGACAGCCTTCGATGACGGCTCCCAGGTGCTCGGCGCGGATCCCGTAGGCAGCGACATGCGGCATCAGGGCCTGCATCACCGGATGGCTGGGGCGCCCCGCGAAGGACTCGGCCACCTCCCGGCGCCACCAACTGAGCTTGGCTCGCGCGACCCCGGGGTCGCCCACTTCATCGACGATGTCGTCGACCTCCCGGCAGAAGGCGTAGAACGCAGTGATGGCCGCGCGGCGCGCGGGTGGCAGGAACAGGAAGGCGTAGTAGAAGCTCGACCCGCTGGCGGCGGCCTTGTCCTGGACATATTGCTGAGGGGTCATGGGGCAGGAAAGCGAGGCATCCGGGCCGCGCGCCACAGCAGGATCGGGGCATCGAGGCGGTGCAGCACAGGGCGGGTGTGAAGGGTGGCGTAGTCGAGGCGGCGGATTTTCTCAAGGATGCGCAGCCCCCCTTGCACAACCAGGCGCAGCTCCCAGCCGAAACGTCCGCGTACGCGGTGAACCAGGGGGGCTCCTTCATGCATCAGGCCGCGGGCCCACTGCGCCATGTCGCGCACCAGGGCCTGGGTGGCTGGCGTCTCGTGCCGTGCCAGCAGCGAGGCGGGGGGCACCCGATGGCGGGCACAGTCCTCCAACGGGATGTACAGCCTGCCCCGCCCCGTATCCACGCCCAGATCCTGCCAGAAGTTGATGAGCTGCAGGGCCGTGCAGATGGCATCGGATCGACGCAACGAGGCTTCGTCGTCGATGGCCAGCAGATGCAGCAGCAGCCGCCCGATCGGGTTGGCCGAACGCCGGCAGTAGTCCAGTAGTTCCTGGCGGTCCACGTAGCGGTGCTTGACGACGTCTTGCTCGAAGGCGCTGAGCAGGTCTTCGAGCAGTTTCACCGGCCAGCGGTGGCGGGCGATGGCCTGACCCAGGGGGCCGAAGACCTGCGGCCAGCGGTCGGATACCGGCTGCCCGGCCACCGTGGCGGCCAGATCGCGTCGGTAGGCGGCCAGATCGGCCAGGCGTTGTGCGGGGCTGCGGCGGCCCTCGTCGGCCAGATCGTCGGCCGTGCGGGCGTACCAGTACAGGGCGGAGACGGCCGGGCGCAGTGCAGGGGGGCACAGCCAGGACGCGACGGGAAAATTTTCATAGTGGTCCACGCTCACGGGGGCGATTGTCCACGCCTTTGGGGTGGGCCCACTACGTGGTCGCGTCTTGACATCAGATCAGCCGGAATCTAGAGTACTGACCAGTCAGTCAGTAACGACCCTCCGTTTGCAGCCGCCTCGTCCCTTCGAGCGCTGCGGGGGTTCGTCCGCCGGTGATTCTTTGCGCCCGAGGCCTCCTGATGTCCACGCCCTCGCTTCCCCTTGCCGTTGTTCTTGCCGCAGCCGTGGGGCTGCTGGCTGGCTGTTCCCCCTCGCCGAAGCCGCAGGAGCCAGTGCGGGCCGTGCGCACCTTGACGCTGGCCCCTCAGTCGGTGGTCGGTGCGCACGAGTACGCGGCCGAGGTGCGCGCGCGCACGGAATCGCGATTGGGGTTTCGGGTGTCAGGCAAACTGGTGCAGCGTCCCGTCAACCTGGGCGACAGGGTGCGCGCGGGGCAGGTGCTGGCCTTGCTCGATGCCCAAGATCTGCGTCTGGGCGAGCAAGCGGCCCAAGCGGCGGTGTCTGCTGCCCAGGCCAACCTCGAACAGGTCGAGGCCGACTTCAGGCGCTTCACCGAGTTGCGAGCCCAGGGCTTCATCAGTTCGGCCGAAGTGGAGCGCCGTGAGACCGCCCTCAAGGCGGCGCGGGCCCAATGGGTTCAGGCGCAGGCGCAGGCGAATGCGCAGGGGAATCAGACGGCTTACGCCCGCCTGGTGGCCGACGTGGCGGGTGTCGTGACCGGCATCGAGGCTGAACCCGGCATGGTGCTGGGCGCGGGGACTCCCGTGCTTCGTCTGGCCCACGATGGCCCGCGCGACGCCGTTTTCGCTGTGCCTGAAGATCGGCGCGAAGCGATACGAGTGCTGGCGTCGACAGGCACGCCAGTGCGAGTGCGCCTGTGGGGTGAGGACGAACGAGTGATCGTCGCACGGATTCGAGAGGTTGCCGCATCTGCCGACCCGGTCACCCGAACCTTCACGGTCAAGGCCGATCTGGGCACGGTCTCGGCGCCTCTCGGGCGTAGCGCCATCGTGATGATCCACGACGCGGCTCGTGAGGCCGTGATCAAGCTGCCGTTGTCAGCCTTGCGCGAGTATCAGGGGCGCACCCATGTGTGGTTGCTCGAAACCCAAACCATGACCGTGAACCTCCATCCTGTGGAGGTCGCCGCAGCGCACGGCAACGAGGTGATCATCCGCAGCGGACTCACTGCAGGCCAGACGGTCGTGACCGCCGGCGTGCATGTCCTCCAGCCGGGGCAGCGCGTCAGGTTCTACAACGGCGGCGGCACGCCGGCGGCATCGACTGCCGCGCCCGGCGCCCTGGCTGCCACATCGCCCAACACTCCCTGAGCCTGCGCGAGGTCTTCCGTGAGTTCACCGCCGCTGTCGGCTTCGAGAGAGCGCCGCTTCAATATCTCTCGCTGGGCACTCGAGCACTCCGCGCTCACACGCTACTTGCTCGCGGTGCTGATGGTGCTGGGCTTTGCGGCCTATTTCCAGCTCGGGCAGGACGAGGATCCGCCGTTCGCCTTCCGGGCCATGGTGGTACGGGCCTATTGGCCCGGCGCCACCGCACAGCAGATTGCCGACCAGGTCACCGACAAGATCGAGCGCACGCTGCAGGAGGTGCCCTATTCGGACATCATCCGCAGCTACTCCAAGCCGGGGGAAACGCTCATCATCTTTCAGGTGGCCGATTCCTCCCCGCCAGAGCAGCTGCAGCAGATCTGGTACCAGACCCGCAAGAAGGTAAACGACATGCGCGGCAGCCTGCCGCAGGGCGTGATCGGTCCGTTCTTCAATGACGAGTTCGGCGATGTGTACGGGGCGATCTATGCCCTGTCTTCCGACGGTTTCAGCCCGCGCGAACTGAGGGAGCACGCCGATCGGGTGCGCCAGCAGTTGCTGCGCGTGCCGGATGTGGCCAAAGTCGAGATCTTCGGCGCGCAGGACGAGAAGATCTACATCGAGGTCTCGCAGGCTCGCTTGGCGCAACTGGGCCTGGACTTCAATCAGGTGATTGCTCAGCTCGGCCAGCAAAACGCCATCGAATCGGCGGGCGTCGTCACCTTGCCGACCGACCAGGTGCAGTTGCGCGTGGGCGGGCCCTTCAACTCTGAGGAGGAGTTGCGTGCCTTCCCCATCCGCGCCGCGGGCAATACCTTGCGGTTGGGGGACATTGCCGAGGTGCGCCGGGGTTATGTCGACCCGCCGCAGGTGAAAGTGCGCCACCAGGGCCAGGAGGTGTTGGCGTTGGGCGTCTCCATGGCCAAGGGTGGCGACATCATCCGTCTTGGGCGGGAGTTGGAGCGCGCGGTGCAGGCGATCCGTGCCGACTTGCCCGTGGGCATCGAGATGACGCAGTTCCAGGATCAGTCCACGGTGGTCTCGCGGTCGGTGAACGAGTTCATCAAGGTGCTGATCGAGGCTGTGGTGGTCGTGCTGGCGGTCAGCTTCCTCAGCTTGGGCTTGCACATGCGGCCGCTGCGACTGGACTGGCGTCCGGGCATGGTGGTGGCCATCACCATCCCGCTGGTGTTGGCCATCACCTTCGTCACGATGTTCTACTGGGGTGTGGGCCTGCACAAGATCTCGCTGGGCTCGCTGATCATTGCGTTGGGCCTGCTGGTGGACGACGCCATCATCGCTGTCGAGATGATGGTGCGCAAGCTGGAAGAAGGCTACGACAAGCTGCGTGCCGCCACGGCCGCCTACGAGATTACTGCCATGCCCATGCTCACCGGGACGCTGATCACCGCCGTGGGTTTTCTTCCGATCGGCCTGGCCAAGTCCGCCGTGGGCGAGTACACCTTCGCGATCTTCGCCGTCACTGCGGCTGCACTCGTGATCTCCTGGGTCGTGTCAGTCTACTTCGTACCCTACCTGGGCACGGTGCTGCTCAAGACCCGCGCCCTCGCCGGCGACCGGCCCCATGAGCTCTTCGATACGCCCTTTTACAACCGCTTCCGCCGTCTGGTGGGGTGGTGCGTGCGTCATCGCTGGATCACCATCGGCCTGACCGTGCTGTCGCTGGGGCTTGGTGTGGTGGGCATGGGCCGGGTGCAGCAACAGTTCTTCCCGGATTCCAACCGGCTCGAGGTGCTGGTGGATCTCTGGCTGCCCGAAGGATCCTCTTATCAGGCCACCGAGGACGTGGCGCGCCGTGTCGAGGCGCGATTGATGAGGGAAGAGGGCGTGGCCCACGTGAGCACTTGGGTGGGCAGCGGCGTGCCGCGCTTTGCGTTGGTGCTCGACCAAATCTTTCCGCAGTCCAACGTCAGCCAGATGATCGTGATGCCCAAGGATCTGTCGGCCCGCGAGGACTTGCGCCGCCGGCTGCCGGCCTTGCTGGCCGAGGAGTTCCCCGAGGTGCGCGGCCGAGTGAAGTTGCTGCCCAATGGCCCGCCAGTGCCCTATCCGGTGCAGTTCCGTGTGATCGGTGCCGATCCTGCCGAGGTGCGGCGCATCGCCGACGAGGTCAAGGCCGTGATGCTGGCCAACCCCCACCTGCGCGGGGTGAACGACAATTGGAACGAGTCGGTGAAGGTGCTGCGCCTGGACATCGACCAGACCCGCGCGCGCGCGCTGGGCGTGACCAGCCAGGCCATCGCCCAGGCCCTGCGCACGGCGCAGTCGGGCAACACCATCGGGCAATACCGCGATGGCGACAAGCTCATCGACATCGTGCTTCGCACTCCTGCCCAAGAGCGCGCCGCGCTGACCGATCTGCAGAACGCCTACGTGCCCACGGCCAGCGGCCGCAGCATCCCGCTCACGCAGGTGGCCCGTCCCGAGTTCGTCTGGGAGCCTGGCGTGCTCTGGCGCGAAGGTCGCGACTATGCCGTGACCGTGCAGGGCGACGTCGTGGAAGGGCTGCAGCCTGCCACCGTGAGCTTCCAGGTCAACCCTCAGCTCGACGCGATCCGTGCCAGGCTGCCAGTGGGCTACCGTATCGACATGGCCGGCACGGTAGAGGAGAGCAGCAAGGGCACCGGCTCGATTGCCGCTGGCGTGCCCGCTATGCTCTTCATCACCTTCACGCTGCTGATGCTGCAACTGCACAGTTTCAGCCGCGCGGTGCTGGTGTTCCTGACCGCGCCGCTGGGCATCGCCGGGGTGGCTGCCGCCTTGCTGATCCTGAATCGGCCCTTCGGCTTCGTAGCCCTGTTGGGGGTGATCGCGCTCATGGGCATGATCATGCGCAACTCGGTCATCCTGATCGACCAGATCGAGCAGGACCGCGCCCGCGGCGTGCCCGACTGGCAGGCGGTGGTCGAAGCGGCCGTGCGCCGGCTGCGGCCCATCCTCCTGACGGCGGCGGCCGCCGTGCTCGCCATGATCCCGCTGTCGCGCAGCATCTTCTGGGGCCCGATGGCGGTGGCCATCATGGGCGGCCTCGTCGTGGCTACCGTGTTGACCCTGCTGGCGCTGCCGGCCATGTATGCCGCCTGGTTCCGGGTCAAAGAGCCTCGCAGTCTGGCGCCGGGTTAAAATCCGCGGTTTCCTGGAACACCCATAGGAACACCTGAAGGGGAGCAGGCCGCTCCCCTTTCGATTTGCGCGGGTGGCGAAATTGGTAGACGCACCAGGTTTAGGTCCTGACGCCAGCGATGGTGTGGGGGTTCGAGTCCCCCCCCGCGCACCACATTCAAACGAGAGAGATCACCATGGCCGTGACTGTTGAAACCCTCGACAAACTGGAACGCAAGATCACGCTGACGCTGTCGGCCGAGGACATCAAGAACGAGGTCGAATCCCGCCTCAAGCGCCTGGCCCGCACCGTCAAGGCCGACGGTTTCCGTCCCGGCAAGGTGCCCATGAGTATCGTGGCCCAGCGCTACGGCTTTTCCGTGCAGTACGAGGTGATGAACGACAAGGTGGGCGAAGCCTTCGCCAAGGCCGCCAACGAGGCCCAGCTCCGGGTGGCCGGGGCCCCACGCATCACCGAGAAGGAAGGGGCGCCCGAGGGGGAGCTGGCCTTCGATGCCACCTTCGAGGTCTATCCCGACGTCAAGATCGGCGACCTGTCGGGCACCGAAGTCGAGCGTGTGTCCACCGAGGTGACCGATGCGGCCATCGACAAGACTTTGGACATCCTGCGCAAGCAGCGCCGCACCTTCCACCAGCGCCCGGTGGCCGAGGCCGCGGCCGATGGCGACCGCGTCACCATCGACTTCGAAGGCAAGATCGACGGGGTGCCCTTCGAGGGTGGCAAGGCTGAAGGCTTCCAGTTCCTTCTGGGCGAAGGGCGCATGCTCGAGGCCTTCGAGAAGGCCGTGCGCGGCATGAAGGCCGGCGAGTCCAAGACCTTTCCGTTGAAGTTCCCCGACGACTACCATGGCAAGGACGTGGCCGGCAAGGAAGCCGATTTCCTCGTCACGCTGAAGAAGGTCGAGGCGCAGCAGCTGCCCGAGGTCAACGAGGCCTTTGTCCGGTCCCTGGGCATCGCCGACGGCTCGGTCGACACCCTGCGAGCCGACATCCGCAAGAACCTCGAGCGCGAAGTGAAGTTCCGCGTGCTGGCCCGCAACAAGGGGGCCGTGATGGACGCCTTGCTCAAGGTGGCCGAGCTCGATGTGCCCAAGGCTCTGGTGCAAAGCGAGGTCGAGCGCATGACCGAGGCGGCCCGTGCTGACCTGAAGGCCCGCGGCGTCAAGGATGCCGACAAGGCCCCGATCCCGGCCGAGATGTTCCAGCCGCAGGCCGAGCGCCGCGTGCGCCTGGGCCTGGTGGTGGCCGAACTGGTCAAGGCTCATGATCTCAAGGCCCAGCCCGACCAGATCAAAGCCCATATCGAGGAGCTGGCCCAGAGTTATGAGAAGCCCGACGAGGTGGTGCGCTGGTACTACAGCGACACGCAGCGCCTGGCCGAGGTCGAAGCCGTGGTGCTCGAGAACAATGTCACGGAATTCGTTCTGGCCCGAGCCAAGGTCGTCGACAAGACCTTGCCGTTCGACGAACTCATGGGGGCCTGATCCCGCGTGACGCCCGCCACGGGGCGCTGCGCCGCGACCGGCGCGGCGCCCCGTTCGCTTTGCGCCTCCAGCCTGCGGGCGAGGGCGCGTGCGAACCGCCATAATCGGCGCTGCTTCCATCTTCCTGTCGTCCGCATCGCAAGGATCGCCTTCATGAGCTCCCTGGACCTCCAGAACCTGGGCATGGTGCCCATCGTCATCGAACAATCCGGCCGCGGCGAGCGTGCCTACGACATCTACAGCCGTCTGCTGCGCGAGCGCGTGGTCTTCCTGGTGGGCCCGGTCAACGACCAGACCG
This sequence comes from Caldimonas sp., assembly GCF_046291045.1. Classification (GTDB taxonomy): domain Bacteria; phylum Pseudomonadota; class Gammaproteobacteria; order Burkholderiales; family Burkholderiaceae_C; genus Caldimonas. The sequence goes on from NZ_JBKBSL010000034.1 coordinate 28,000, forward strand.
CCAACCTGGTGGTGGCCCAGCTGTTGTTCCTGGAAAGCGAGAACCCCGACAAAGACATCTCGCTGTACATCAATTCCCCGGGTGGCAGCGTCAGCGCCGGCATGTCGATTTACGACACCATGCAGTTCATCAAGCCCGATGTGTCCACCCTGTGCATGGGCATGGCTGCCAGCATGGGGGCCTTCTTGCTGGCCGCCGGCGCCAAGGGCAAGCGCTTTGCGCTACCCAACTCAAAGATCATGATCCACCAGCCGCTCGGGGGGGCCCAGGGCCAGGCCTCGGACATCGAGATCCATGCCCGCGAAATCCTCAAGACGCGCGACCAGCTCAACCGCATCTTGGCCGAGCGCACCGGCCAGCCCCTGGAGAAGATCCAGGCCGACACCGAGCGGGACTATTTCATGGGCGCCCCGGAAGCCCAGGCCTATGGCCTGATCGACCGGGTGCTCGAACGCCGCGAGCAGGGGTGACGCCCACCGGCTGCCAGCGCCGGGCAGCCGGAAAAACAAGACAGCAAACGGGGCCTTTCCTTTGACCCGGGCCCCGTTTTCTTTTGACTTATCATCCTCCGAAAAGCACCTCCAGCCGAGTCCCGAACCATGCCCGAGAAAAAAGGCTCTTCCAGCGAGAAAGTCTTGTATTGCTCCTTTTGCGGCAAGAGCCAGCACGAGGTGAAGAAACTCATCGCCGGGCCGTCGGTGTTCATCTGCGACGAGTGCATCGACCTGTGCAATGACATCATCCGTGACGAAGTCCCGGCCGAAGCCCCCGAGGGCCGTGCCGCCCGCTCGGACCTGCCCACGCCGGCGGAGATCAAAGCCAGCCTCGACCAGTACGTGATCGGACAGGAGGCGGCCAAACGCACTTTGTCCGTGGCCGTCTACAACCACTACAAGCGCCTCAAGCACATGGGCGCACAGGCCGGCAAGAAGGACGAGGTCGAGCTGGCCAAGAGCAACATCTTGCTGATCGGCCCCACCGGCTCGGGCAAGACCCTGCTGGCCCAGACGCTGGCGCGGCTGCTCAACGTGCCCTTCGTGATTGCCGACGCCACCACGCTCACCGAAGCCGGCTACGTGGGTGAGGACGTCGAGAACATCATCCAGAAGCTGCTGCAGAACTGCAACTACGAGGTCGAGCGCGCGCAGCGCGGCATCGTCTACATCGACGAGATCGACAAGATCTCGCGCAAGGCCGACAACCCCTCGATCACGCGCGACGTCTCCGGCGAAGGGGTGCAGCAGGCCCTGCTCAAGCTGATCGAGGGCACCATGGCCTCCGTGCCGCCCCAGGGCGGCCGCAAGCATCCCAACCAGGACTTCCTGCAGATCGACACGACCAACATCCTGTTCATCTGCGGCGGGGCCTTCGACGGACTGGAAAAGATCATCCAGAACCGTTCGGAGAAGTCGGGCATCGGCTTCGGGGCCTCGGTGAAGAGCAAGTCCGAGCGCAAGCTCTCGGATGTGTTCCGTGACGTCGAGCCCGAGGACCTGATCAAGTTCGGCCTGATCCCCGAGCTGGTCGGCCGGCTGCCGGTGGTGGCCACCCTGGGCGAGCTCACCGAAGACGCTTTGGTGCAGATCCTGACCGAGCCCAAGAACGCCCTGGTCAAGCAGTACCAGAAGCTCTTCTCGATGGACGGTGTGGAGCTGGAGATCCGACCTTCGGCGCTGGTGTCCATCGCCCGCAAGGCGCTGGCGCGCAAGACCGGTGCCCGCGGCCTGCGCTCGATCATGGAGCAGGCCCTGATCGACACCATGTTCGACCTGCCCGCCCTGGATGGCGTGGCCAAGGTGGTGGTGGATGAACACACCATCGAGGAAAACACCAAGCCCCTGCTGGTCTACCGCGAGCAGGCCAAGGCCAGCGCTTGAAGGGGCGGGGTGCTCCCCTCAGGGGGGAGCGTCCCGTCTTGCAATTGAACTCTCGAGCCCCACATCCGGCTTGAGAAAGAGAGGTCTGTGATGTCTGGACATCCCGTATTGCCCGCCGATCCCATCGAGCTGCCCCTGCTGCCGCTGCGAGACGTCGTGGTCTTTCCCCACATGGTCATCCCGTTGTTCGTGGGCCGGCCCAAGTCGATCAAGGCGCTGGAATCGGCCATGGAGGCCGGCCGCCAGATCATGCTCGTGGCCCAGAAGGCCGCCGGCAAGGACGAGCCGCGCGCCGACGACATGTTCTCTGTGGGTTGCGTATCCAGCATTTTGCAGATGCTCAAACTGCCCGACGGCACCGTGAAGGTGCTGGTCGAGGGCTTGCAGCGTGCCACCACCGACCGCATCGACGACAGGGGCGAGCATTTCGTCGCCGTCGTCCGCCCGGTGCCGCCCGAGACCGAGAGCTCTCCGGAAGTCGAGGCCTTGCGCCGAGCCGTGACCCAGCAGTTCGACCAGTACGTCAAGCTCAACAAGAAGATCCCGCCGGAGATCCTCACCTCCATCGCGGGCATCGACGATGCGGGGCGCCTGGCCGACACGATTGCCGCCCACCTGCCGCTCAAGCTCGAAAACAAGCAATCGGTGCTCGACCTGTTCTCGGTGGCCAAGCGGCTGGAGCGACTTCTTGAGCAGCTCGAGCACGAGGTCGACATCTTGCAGGTGGAAAAGCGCATCCGCGGCCGCGTCAAGCGTCAGATGGAGAAGAGTCAGCGCGAGTACTACCTGAACGAGCAGGTCAAGGCCATCCAGAAGGAGCTGGGCGAGGGCGAGGAGGGCGCCGACCTCGAGGAACTCGAGAAGAAGATCGCCGCCGCACGCATGAGCAAGGAAGCGCGCAAGAAGGCCGAGAGCGAGCTCAAGAAGCTCAAGCTGATGTCGCCGATGTCGGCCGAGGCCACGGTGGTGCGCAACTACATCGACACCCTGGTCAACCTGCCCTGGAGCAAGAAGACCAAGATCAAGCACGATTTGGTGCACGCCGAGGAGGTGCTCAACGAGGACCACTACGGCCTGGAAAAGGTCAAGGAGCGCATCCTGGAGTACCTCGCGGTGCAGCAGCGTGTCGACAAGGTCAAGGCCCCCATCCTGTGCCTGGTGGGCCCCCCGGGCGTGGGCAAGACCTCGCTGGGTCAGTCGGTGGCGCGCGCCACGGGCCGCAAGTTCGTTCGCATGGCCCTGGGTGGCGTGCGTGACGAAGCCGAGATCCGTGGTCACCGCCGCACCTACATCGGCTCGATGCCGGGCAAGGTGCTCCAGAGCCTGACCAAGGTGGGTGTACGCAACCCGCTGTTCCTGCTCGACGAGATCGACAAGCTGGGCATGGACTTCCGTGGCGACCCGTCTTCGGCGCTGCTGGAGGTGCTCGACCCCGAGCAGAACCACACGTTCAGCGATCACTATGTCGAGGTCGATTTCGACCTGTCCGATGTGATGTTCGTGGCGACCTCCAACTCGCTGAACATTCCGCCGGCGCTGCTCGACCGCATGGAGGTGATCCGCCTGTCGGGTTATACCGAGGACGAGAAGGTCAACATCGCCCAGCGCTACTTGTTGCCCAAGCAGTGCAAGAACAACGGCGTCAAGGACGAGGAACTCGAGGTGACCGAGTCGGCCATCCGCGGGATCATTCGCTACTACACCCGCGAGGCCGGCGTGCGTTCACTTGAGCGGGAGATCTCGAAGATCTGCCGCAAGGTCGTCAAGGGCCAGGCACTGAAGAAGTATGAGGGCAAGGTCGTCGTTACCGAGGACAACCTCAACGAGTTCCTCGGTGTGCGCAAGTTCCAGTACGGCCGCGCCGAGCAGGAGAACCAGGTCGGCCAAGTCGTGGGCCTGGCCTGGACCGAGGTTGGCGGCGATCTGTTGACCATCGAGGCGGCGGTGATGCCCGGCAAGGGCAACACCATCCGCACCGGACAGCTTGGCGACGTGATGAAAGAGTCCGTCGAGGCGGCCCGTTCGGTGGTGCGATCGCGTGCCCGCCGCCTGGGCATCAAGGATGAGATGTTCGAAAAGCGCGACATCCACATCCATGTGCCCGATGGCGCTACGCCCAAGGACGGCCCGAGCGCCGGCATCGCGATGACCACGGCCATGGTGTCGGCGCTGACCGGTATCCCCGTGCGCGCCGATGTCGCGATGACGGGCGAGATCACGCTGCGCGGCGAAGTCACGGCCATCGGCGGTTTGAAGGAGAAGCTGCTCGCAGCTCACCGTGGCGGCATCAAGACGGTGCTGATCCCCGAGGAGAACGTCAAGGATCTTCAGGAGATCCCCGAGAACGTGAAGAATCAACTCGAGATCCTTCCGGTGAAGTGGATCGACAAGGTGCTGGAGACCGCGCTGGTGTCCAAGCCCGAGCCGCTGCCCGAGGACGAGGCCGTCAAGGTCGAGGCGGCCAAGGACGCCCCGGCGGCAGGCAGTGCCGACGTGCTGACCCACTGAACGCGCATCCTCTTCGTGTGAGCCCCCAGGGGGCTTGCACGAAGAAGAAAATCTCTCCTATAATGCGAGCTTCTGCGAAACGCTGAAGACTTCAAAAAAAAACGAGGCCGGCAGCGAATCAAAGAAAGCCACGCGGGAGTAGCTCAGTTGGTAGAGCGCAACCTTGCCAAGGTTGAGGTCGCGAGTTCGAGACTCGTCTCCCGCTCCAGATGCTGAAAGGGAAGCTTCTTCAGATCTCCTCGATCCAAGCAGCTTCCCTTTTTCATTGGTAGCATTCGCTGCCGATGCTCGGCTCCCACGCTATGCAGGAGCCTTCCCCAAGGGCGGGGTAGCAAAGTGGTTATGCAGCGGCCTGCAAAGCCGTCCACGCCGGTTCGATTCCGGCCTCCGCCTCCATCTTCCTGTCTCTAGTGCGTCTAGTGCGCGGGCTGAGCCGCCTGCGCGTGTCACGGCACAGACATCCCCCCGTGCTTGCGGGTTCGGTCGCAATTTGTAGCCTTTGCGGCGAGAAGGTTTCAGTATCCTGCGCGTCGTGCTGGAACCCGAAGCTACTGTGCATGGATGCCCGTCTGATCGAACCCTTGTCTTCTGACCAACCCTGCGGCGAAGATCTTTCGTTCTCTGGCGAGTTCGACGCCATCCGCGACATGCGGCG
>NZ_JBKBSL010000072.1:0-4493 GCF_046291045.1 Caldimonas sp.
AGTTCGCGCCTGTGATGGTGGTGACGGTGGTGATGGTCACCGCCTATTGTTACGGTCGGGGAATGCACACATGTCCAGGCAAAACGGGTCCTTCCTGGCCGAAAGCCAATACGGGGGGCGCAAGCGCGGCGCTTCGCCACCGTCAGGGTGCAAACCGAGGTTTGCAGGGTTTGCGGTTTGCAGGCCAGCGCTGCCGCCACGGCCAGCGACCGGAAGGACGGCCAGGGTACGCATGTTGTGCGTACCCCAAGGGCCGGACCTGAACTCCGACCCCTTGCGGCGCGGCTGACCGTCAGCCGATGCGGTACACCCGCTCTCCGGCTGCGTTGTGCGTCAGCACCACGTTCAGGCCCAGGCGCTTGCGCAGCAGGCCCGAGATCGCGCCGCGCACGGAATGCGGCTGCCAGCCGGTCGCCAGCATCAGTTGCAGACTGGTTGCCCCCTGCGGGCGGCGCAGCGCCACCACCAGCGCGGCGAGTTTGGTGCCAGGGCGCACCGGGATGCCCTCCAGAAGTTGGAGGCCGTCGGTGGTGTCGCACTTCGCGACGCCATCCGGCGGCACAGGCCGCTGTTGGCCGATGGCCGCGTAGCCCGCGTCGGTCAGCACGTGGTAGCCGTCGGCGGGCTCGATCCAGCCACGATCGAGCAGCGCAGTCAGCACCTTGACCCGTGCGACGCCGCGCAGTTTGGCGGGCGGGATCACACGCCCATCGGTGCGGCGGGCGGCGGCACGCGGCAGCAAGAACTGGGTCGGGGTGAGTTTGGGCAGGGTGTCCATCGGCATCTCCGGTCAATGCGACGATGCGATTGACGCGCTGTGAGGGCGCGAAGCCAAGCGCCCGGATGGCGAGGCATTCTGCTTGTGAAATACAAACAAGAAAACTACACTTTAACTAAACGCATAACGCAAGTAGAATCTCTGCCATGAAAGTCTCAAAAGAGGAGCTCGTCGCCGTCCTCGCCCAGTTCAATCCCTGGTGGCGGGGCGAGCCCATTGCGGACTTGCCCACATGGCGGCGTGCCGCCTTCCGCGAGCTGCACGCCTGGCTGACCGTGCCGCCCGCGCCCCGGGCGGTGATGCTCTCCGGCGCGCGGCAGATCGGCAAGACCACGCTGATGCTGCAGGCCGCGCAGGCGCTGCTGGCCGCCGGCGTACCCGCGGCCAACATCCTCTATGCCACCTTCGACCACCCGATTTTGAAGCTCGCCGGCATCGACGCCGTGCTCGACGCCTGGCGCGAGCGCGAGCCGCGCGCCGAGGGGCCGGAATATCTGCTGCTCGACGAAGCCCAGTTCATCCGGGACTGGGGCACCTGGGTCAAGCACCAGGTCGATTTCCGCAAGGACCGGCGCATCGCTTTCACCGGCTCGGCCATGCCGTTGGTGGAGGCCGCCCCCGAATCCGGCGTCGGCCGCTGGCACACGATCCGGCTGACCACGCTGTCGTTCTACGAGTACCTGCAGATCAAGCGCCTGCAACTGCCCGAGCTGCCCAAACTGCGCAGCCTGCGCGACCTGTTCGACTGGGCGCCGGCAGACTTCTACCGCGCCACCGAGCTGGGGCGGGACTACGTGGGCCACTTCCACGAATACCTGCTGCGCGGTGGCTTTCCGCAGACCGCGCAGGTCGACAGCGTCACGCAGGCGCAGCGCCTGCTGCGCGAGGACATCATCGACAAGGTGCTCAAGCGCGACATGACCGCGCTCTTTGGCGTGCGCCGCGTGCTGGACCTGGAACACACCTTCCTCTACCTGTGCCTGCACGATGGCGGCCTGCTGGACATGGTGGACCTGTGCAGCAACCTGGAGGTCAAGCGCCCCACGGCGCAGCACTTCATCGAACTGCTGGAGGCCGCCCACCTGATCTACCGCCTCGCACCCTACGGCTACGGCAAGGACGTGCTGCGCGCGCGGTTCAAGATTTATCTGGCCGATGCCGCCATCGCGCCGGCGGTGATGCTCAAGGGCAAGGCCATTCTGGAGGATGCCGCCGCGCTGGGCGTGGCCACCGAGACGGCCGTGTTCAAGCACCTGTTCGCCCGCTATTACGCGCAGAACGTGCGCTTCTCCTACTGGCGCGGCAAGCGCGAGCACGAGGTCGATCTCGTCGCCGAAGTGGGCGGCGAACTGATTCCCTTCGAGGTCAAGTACCGCGCCCAGCACACCGGTGCACGCGAACTCAAGGGTCTGATCGAGCTGTGCCAAGCCAAGCGCATTGCGCGTGGCTACGTCGTTACGAAAGCGCTGGACGATTTCGGGCCGATGCTGGGGCTGCCGCTGGCCGACGATGCCGATGCCCCGACGCGCATCATGCGCATTCCGGCGCCGCTGCTGTGCTACTGGATGGGGGCGGCGGAGCAGTCGGCGAGCGAAACGTCTGGAGCCGACGCATGAGCAGGAGCGCGACGGTCCGCCGCCGCCACTGCATCGCCCTGGCTCCGCACGGCAAGAGGCTGCCCCAGCTCCGGTATCTGCTGGCGGCGAAAACGAAAGCACCGACGCCTGACAACACAAAAACTGAAGGTCATCTCCATTATGGAACCTACTGAACTGATCCAGCGCGCCATCGCGGATGGTCACCTGCAGCTCATCGCCAGCGGCAAGACCGAGAAGATTCGCTACGTGGCGGTGAATGTCGCGGAAAAGTGGTCCGACCCAGAGGAGAAGGTCCGCGCCGCGTACTACGCGGAATTGATCTACCGATACGGCTACGCGCCTGAGTGCATCGGTGTGGAGGTCACCGTGCCCGACCGTACGCCGGTTGATCGCGCCGACTTGGTGATCTTCCGCGATGCCGCGCGCACGCAACCGTTCGCGGTCATCGAGTGCAAGCGCGATGCCGTCACAGACACCGAGTTCAAGCAGGCCATCGAACAAGCCTTCGGCAATGGCCATGCGCACAAATTCCGCGCCGAGTACGTGGGCGTCATCGCCGGGCAGACACGAGCCTTTTTCGACTGCTCCGACCGCTTCGGCGTCCTCGAGCGCGAGGCCAACATCATTGCCGACCTGCCCGCGCAGTACGGCAAGCCCGAGGAATACAAGTACTACCACAAGGCCCCCGGCAAGCCCGACATCGCCGCCGTCAGCCGCGACGACCTCATCAAGACCATCCGCAAATGCCACCAGACCCTGTGGGGCGGCGGGCGGCTGTCGCCCCCCATGGCCTTTGGCGAGCTGACCAAGCTCATCTTCCTGAAGACTCGCGACGAGAAAACGCCGCGCAAAAAGGGTGAGCCCTACGCCTTCCAGGTCAAGACCTTCGAGACGCCCAAGCGCTTGGCCGAGCGCATCAAGGCCCTGTACGCCATCGAGCGGCAAAAAGAGCCCGACGTCTTCAACGAAGACATCAAGATCGACGAGGTCACGCTCAAGAACGTGGTGCTGCACCTGGAGGGCGTGAACCTCACCGCCACGGACCTGGACACCAAGGGCGTGGCCTTCGAGCAGTTCATGGACGGCTTTTTCAAGGGCGACTTCGGCCAGTACTTCACGCCGCGCAACATCATCGCCTTCGCCATCCAGATGTTGGACATCCGCGCCGACGACGACGTGATCGACCCGGCGTGCGGCTCAGGCGGCTTCCTGCTGCACGCGCTGGACCACGTGCGCAAGCTCGCCAGCCAGTACTACGACGAAGACAGCAAAGAGCATTTCAACTACTGGCACAGCTTCGCGGAAAAACGCCTCTTCGGCATCGAGATCAACGAAGAAATCGCCCGCGTGGCCAAGATGAACATGATCGTGCACGACGACGGGCACACCAACGTCATCGGCCACGACGCGCTGGAACCGCTGGGCGCCCTCGCCCTCAAGAACGACGCCTTCGCGCGCATCATGGGCATCCAGCGCGACACCGAGTTCAACCCCGAGACCGGCCGCATCGAAGACGTGTTCCGCCGCGACGAGCGCAAGGGCTTCAGCAAGATCCCCACCAACCCGCCCTTTGGCGCCGTCATCAAGGAAGAGCTGCACAGCTACCTCAAGAGCTACGAGCTCTCGCGCTACGTGGGCAAGGGCGGCGGCAAGGACGAGGACGACCCCGAAGACGACAGCGCCGACCCCAAGGCCGGCAAAAAGGCCATCAAGCAGCGCGCCAGCGTCAAGACCGAAGTCATCTACTGCGAACGCATCTGGCAACTGCTCAAACCCGGCGGCCAGGCCGCCGTGGTGCTGCCCGACGGCCTGCTCACCAACGCCAGCCTGCAAGGCGTGCGCGACTGGTTGCTGGAGCGCTTCAAGGTGCTGGCCGTGGTGAGCCTGCCGCAGTTTGCCTTTGCCCACTTCGGCGCCGGCGTCAAGAGCAGCGTGGTGTTCCTGGAAAAGCGCCAGCCCGGCCAGCCCGCCAGCGACGACGAAGCCATCTTCATGGCCATGGCCGAGAACATCGGCTACGACGCCACCGGCCGCACCACCTACCAGGTGGAGGTGTTGAGTGAGGTGCCCGAGCAGAGCCGCGTGGAGCGCCAGCGCTGCGACCTGTTCGACTGGAA
>NZ_JBKBSL010000073.1:0-4478 GCF_046291045.1 Caldimonas sp.
CGCGGGCCAGCCTGTCGGCCGGCCTGCCCCTGGTCGCAGGCCGGCTGACGCTGGCCCTGGCTGAACGCGCCGCCGCCCGTGCCGGCATGGCCTGCAAGCTGCAGCGCCGCGCGCTGGAGGACATCGACCCAGCCTTGCTGCCGGTGATCGCGCTGCTCAAGGGCGACGAGGCCTGCGTGCTGCTGGGCTGGGATGACACCGGACAGCACGCCCGCGTGCTGCTGCCCGAATCAGGCCAGGGCGCGGTCAGCTTCACCCGCGCTGAACTCGCCGAGCGCTACAGCGGTCTGGCGCTGTTCGTGCGGCCGCACTTTCGCTTCGACGAACGCACCCCGCCAATCCGCCCGCCGCGCTCGCGTCACTGGTTTTGGGGGGCCGTGCTGGAGCAGCGCTTCGTCTACCGTGATGTCCTGTGGGCCGCGTTGCTGATCAACCTCTTCGCCCTGGTCTTCCCGCTGTTTGCGATGAACGTGTACGACCGGGTCGTTCCCAACCATGCCGTCGAAACCCTGTGGGCCTTGGCTATCGGTGTGGTGCTGGTGATCGCAGCGGATCTGCTCATGCGCACCCTGCGCGGGTACTTCATCGATGAGGCCAGCGCGCGCATCGACGTACAGATCTCGGCCGCGTTGATGGAGCGAGTGCTCGGCTTGCGGATGGAGTACAGGCCGGAATCCGTCGGTTCTCTGGCCGCCAACCTGCGCAGCTTCGAGCAGGTGCGCGACTTCATCGCCTCGTCCACCGTCACGGCGCTGATCGACCTGCCCTTTGCCGTCCTCTTCCTCGTGCTGATCGCCTGGATCTCGCCGTGGCTGGTGCTGCCGGTCGTGCTGGCCTTCGCCGGTGTGCTACTGCTCGGTGCCGTGCTGCAGGGCCGATTGCATGCCCTGGCCGAACAGACCTACCGCGCCAGCGCCATGCGCAATGCCACGCTGGTGGAGAGCCTGACGGGTTTGGAGACGATCAAGACCCAGGGAGCCGAGAGCGTGATCCAGAGCCGCTGGGAACGCGCGAACCAGTACCTGGCCGGGCTGAACGTGCGCATGCGTCGACTGTCGGCCAGTGCACTGCATGGCACGGCCAGTGTGCAGCAGCTCGTCTCGGTGCTGGTCATCCTCGTCGGCGTCTACCTGATCGGCGAGCGCGAACTGACCATGGGCGGGTTGATCGCCTGCACGATGTTGGCCTCGCGTGCTCTGGGTCCGGCCGGCCAGATCGTGGGGCTGCTCATGCAATACCAGGGTGCGCGCACCGCGCTGGAGTCGCTCAACAAGATCATGAACCAACCGGTGGAGCGTCCGGCCGGTGCCCATTATGTGCAGCGCAGGGAGTTCAAGGGCGAGATCGAATTCCGAGACGTGCACTTCGCCTACCCCAACCGGCAGGATCGCGCCTTGGACGGTGTGAGCTTCAAGATCACCCCGGGTGATCGCGTGGCGCTGATCGGGCGCGTCGGCTCAGGCAAATCCACCATCGAAAAGCTCATCCTCGGCCTGTACCGCCCCGAGCAGGGCGCCGTCCTGCTCGATGGTATCGACGTGCGACAGCTCGACCCGGCCGATGTCCGGCGCAACGTGGCCTACGTGTCCCAGGACGTCACCTTGTTCTACGGCACCTTGCGCGAGAACATCACACTGGGTCTGCCCTATGCCGACGACACCACCTTGCTGGCGGCAGCCGAGGTGGCCGGGTTGTTGGAGTTCGTCAATCGCCACCCGCTGGGCTTCGACATGATGGTCGGCGAGCGTGGTGAATCCCTCTCCGGCGGCCAGCGTCAGGCGGTGGGCATCGCACGAGCGGTGCTACACAACTCGCCAGTGCTGTTGTTGGACGAGCCCACCAGCGCGATGGACTTCTCCAGCGAAGCCCACATCAACGCGCAGATCAGCCGTTTCGCTCAGGGTAAGACCGTCGTGCTGGTGACGCATCGCACCTCCCTGCTCTCGCTGGTCAACCGCGTGATCGTGGTGGATGCGGGCAAAGTGGTAGCCGACGGGCCGCGCGATCGCATCCTCGAGGCGCTGTCCACCGGCAAGATCGCGAGGGCCGCATGATCCGGCGCTGGTGGAACCTCTGGCGCAATGCCACCGCCTCGACCGAGGATGGATCGCAAACACGCGCTTTCCAAGGCTTCGAGTTCGAGGCCGACGAGGTGATGAGCCGACGCGCCACCCACCGTGCTCAGCGCATCGTGCGCGTGGCAGTGGTGATCGTCGTGGTGCTGTTGGCCTGGGCTGCGATGGCGCGCGTGGATGAGATCACACGCGGGGAAGGCCGGGTCATCCCGTCCCGGCAACTGCAGGTGGTGCAGTCGCTCGACGGCGGGGTGGTGGCCGAGATCCTGGTACGTGAAGGCCAGGTGGTGGAGCCTGGCCAGCTCCTGCTGCGCATCGACGAGACCCGGGCGGTGTCTGGGGTGAACGAAAGCCGCGCCCAGGCCTTTGCCCTGCGTACGCGGGAAGCGCGGCTGCGCTCGATCGCCGAAGGGGTGCCGTTCACGCCGCCCAGCCCCTCCGCCGGCAATGCCGAGGAAGCTCGTATCGTCGAAGAGGAACGTCGCCTGTTGGAATCCCGCCAGGCCGAGCTACGTAACTTGCTGTCGATCAACCAGCAGCAGTTGCTGCAGCGTCAGCAGGAACTGGCCGAAATGCGCGCGCGCCGCGTCTCGGCCCAGCAGGCCCTCGATCTGGCCCAGCAGGAGCTGAACAAGACCCGCCCACTGCTGGCGTCGGGCGCCGTCTCCGAGGTCGATGTGCTACGACTGGAACGCGACGTGGCCCGCTTGCGCGGCGAGACCGAGCAGGCCACCGCCCAGATCGCCCGCGTCCAGGCGGCCATCGGTGAAGCCCAACGCAAGATTCAGGAAACGGAGATGGCCTTCCGCAACGAGGCCCGCAAAGAGTTGTCCGAGGTGCTGGGCACGCTGGCCGCGCTCAACGAAAGCACGGTGGCGCTGGCCGACCGGGTGGACAAGACGGCCGTGCGCTCGCCGGTGCGCGGCACCGTGCAGCGGCTGCTGGCCAACACTGTCGGCGGCGTGATCCAGCCCGGACGCGACATCGTCGAGATCGTGCCGCTGGATGATGCCCTGCTGCTCGAAGCGCGCATCCTGCCCAAGGATATTGCGTTCATCCGGCCAGGCCAAGAAGCCATCGTGAAGTTCACGGCCTACGACTTCGCGATCTACGGTGGCCTAAGCGCCAAGGTCGAGAACATCAGTCCGGACACGGTCGTGGACGAACGCGGCAACGCGTATTACGTAATCCGGGTGCGTACCGACCGCCCCTCCCTCGGCGAACACTTGCCCATCATCCCGGGCATGACTGCCGAGGTCGACATCCTGACGGGCAACAAGACAGTGCTCGACTACCTGCTCAAACCCATCCTGCGGGCCAAATCAGTCGCGCTGACCGAACGCTGAAGGCATGGTCGTCAGATCGGCGACAAACGCCTCTTCCCCTGCTATTTCGTGATGCTGGTCACGAAAGGTCGCCGATTCGGGTCGTTTTTGCGCAAGCATTCGGTTCCAAGCCGCTGGGCCAAGCCACCTCGGTCCGGTAGGCGTGCGATCCATTGCCAAAAACAGCTCTTTTCGTGCGCCTTGTCACACCTAGCTTGCGCTTTGAGGACTCAACGAGTTTGGGACTGTCGTTAAGCTGAAGTCACAACAATTGGCAACAACTGCAACATCCAAGAGGATTGATCAAGATGGCCGCTGCGACCGCTCCCGTGATCGGAACCGTTTCCTCTATCGTCGGGCAAGCCTTCGCCCGTGACCCCTCTGGGCGGTTGCGTCCCCTGAAGGTCGGCGATGTCCTGCGGGAAGGCGAGGTTCTGGTGTTGGCCGACGGCGCCCGCGTGGAGTTGGAAGACGCGTCGGGTGCTCTTATCGTCCCGCGCACTGTAGAGCTCCTCGAAACGGGGCAAGCCCGACCCCTCGCTGCTTCCCAACCGGCCCGGGCCGGCAGCAGCGAAGACATCGACCGGGTCATCCAGTCCCTAGAACCGGGGGCGGGCAACAACGAAGACGCCCCGGCCGCGGGTCTGAGCGCTGACGGCGCAGGCAACGACGGCCTCCCCCCCGGGCTGCGTGTGGACCGCGTGTCAGAGAGCATCGAGCGCCAACGTCTGAACTCTTTTCCCTCATCTCTGGAAGAAAACAGCACCACGCCGGAGTCGGCATCACGACCGGCTTTGGAGCCGATGCGACCAGCGCCGGCGCAAGACACCGAAGCCCCGTCGGTCACCATCACCCCTGGCCACAGCTTGCTCCCGTTGGGGGGGTCCACCTCGATCACCTTCGAGTTCAGCGAGCCCATCTCCGGCCTGACCGCTGGCGCCATCCTGACCACGGGCGGCAGCTTGAGTAACCTCGTCCAAACCGGCCCCACCACCTGGACGGCCACCTTCACGCAGTCGGGCAGTGACACCCCGAGCATTTCCGTGGGAGCCGGTTCCTACACCGACACCGCCGGCAA
>NZ_JBKBSL010000035.1:0-31262 GCF_046291045.1 Caldimonas sp.
GCCTCCAACTTGAACTCCTGCGTGTACTGCGCACGCACCTGCTTTGCTGCTGTCATTCCTTGACTCCTTGTCGGCATTTTCAACAAGGACCAAGAACTCCACTTTTCAGGGGCAAGGTCACACCCCGATACCGGCTTGATCCAAAGGCGCAGGCAAATCGAGCGCCAAATGAAGCATTCGGGCTCCGAGTTGCTACGGCTGCAGCAACGGGTGATTCATGGCAGAACCTATGAAGAGTCTGCGGCCCGTGAGCCGGACCAAGTGACCTCGGCCCGTGTACCGGGGCACAGCGCTGTCTTGCAGACCGATCAGTCGGTCGAGGGCCGCTCGGCACCGTTTTTCAAGATGCTGATGTTCAACGGCCACTACATCCCCTCGCTGCCGCGCAGCCTGGAGGAAAAGGCCAAGATCCCGGATCTGACGCGCGCCACCTTGAGCGAAGGCCAGGTGCTGGCGCTGTGGGAGGCCATCACGGCCACGCTGCGGCCGCGGCCTGGGGCGTTGTAGGCGGACCATAAGAGCCGGGGTGCAGCGTTGATGCCCAGCTCCATCGACGAGCCTGTGTGGTGGAGCGTTGCAGGGCCTCACCAACTGCGCACGCGCCCGGTGTCTACGTGCACGAAGTTCGACTGGGCGTAGTAGCCCACGCCGCCAGCCTGCAAGGACAGTGCGGCATCGCGCAGTTTGGGCAAGGCCACGTCGCCCAGACGGATGTCGATGGCCTGGCCGCGCATGTGCAGGCTGGTGGTGGCCACGCCGCTGTGCGCGCTGCGGCGTTGCAGCATCTCGTTCGTCCTGGGCGAGCGGTAGGCAGAAATGACTTCGAAGGGCCGACGGCTGCCGGTTGTTTCGCGCAGCCGGTGCAGCAGGTCGAGCAGGGCCGGATCCATCTCGGCCACGTCGTTGGTGCGGAAGTCCCGCAACAGATGGTTCACGGCTTGCAGGGCGTCGGGCACGTACCGGCCGGCGCTGAAGTACTCGACTGTCAGGCGCTCGCCGGTGTGCAGGTGGAGGAACTCGAGCGTGCGAAAGCCGCAAGAAGCTTGGCTCGGGTTGCTACGGGCCAGCCCGGGCAGGGTCAGCGCCACCGGCGCCATCGCCAAGCGGCCCAGTAGACGCCGACGCAGGGCTTGCGTCGGCTCAAAGAAAGACGGAACCCGCGTGAATGCGGGCGAAGAACGGCTGTCTTGCACGGTGCCTGATCGCTCTCAAGGGGACGCCGGACCATGCCCCAGGCTTTCTGCCGCCCGGAGGGGGCCGGGCGTGGATCACCCGGGGGCACTCGGAAGGCGTCATGCTAACAGCCGCCCGCCATCCCGCTGCGGATTCAGGATTTCAGGATCGTGTCAGATCGTGAATATGCCGCGCCGATTCGATGCAAATGGGGTGAGTTGGTGGCTCAATGCCGTACGAGCTCCATCCCGGTACTCACCACCCGCATGCGCCCATCGGCGCGCATGTCGACGAGCTCCCCGCTGTCCAGGTGGAGTTCGGCCACTCCCGTGGGCTCCCAATGATCCTGCCCGTCGGCAAGCGAGGGGTCGCGCACGAGCTGCTCGAAGGCTTTGACTTTGTAGCGCCGGCCATCGGCCCCTTGAGCGATGAAGGTGTCCAGCAAATGCAGTTTGCGATCCATGCCAACCTCCTGTGTGAAGCTGCCGGGGCAGCCGGGGGCCACCCACCGGCCATTGCATTGTCCTCCCCGTGACCGGCGGAGCAAGCCCTCGCCCCGACAGGGGGCCGGGTTTTGACCGCCGACAAAACCCTGGGCGCCGAGACTGCCTAGAGTCCACCGGTCTCGTGACCTGCGTCCTTCCTGCATGCTCCCATCCGTCAAACCTCAACTCGTCTGCCCGGCCGGCTCATTGCGTGCACTCACGATGGCGGTGGATGCGGGGGCCGATGCCGTCTATCTGGGGCTGAAGGACGCCACCAACGCGCGCAATTTTGCCGGCCTGAATTTCGACCTCGCCCAGGCGCGCGAGGGCATCGCTTACGCCCACCGGCGCGGCGCCCAGGTGTTGATGGCCTTGAACACCTACGCCGATGCGCGTGAGCCCGAGCGCTGGTACCGGGCCGTCGATGTGGCGGCCGAGCTTGGCGCCGATGCGCTGATTTGCGCCGATGTGGCCGTGATGGCTTATGCGCGTGACCATCAGCCTTCTCTGCGTCTTCATCTGTCGGTGCAGGCCTCGGCCACCACCTACGAGGCCATCGAGTTCTACCGCGAGCGCTACGGCATCCAGCGGGCCGTGCTGCCGCGCGTGCTCACCTTGTCGCAGGTGGGCCATGTGGCACGCCATACCCGGGCCGAGGTCGAGGTTTTCGGCTTCGGCAGCTTGTGCGTGATGGTCGAGGGGCGCTGCGCACTGTCGTCGTATGCCACGGGCCAGTCGCCCAACACCGCGGGCGTGTGTTCGCCGCCCTCTGCGGTGAGATGGGTCGATGGCCCGCGGGGCGTGCAGGCGAGGCTGAATGAGGTGCTCATCGACGTGTACGCGCCCGACGAGCCGCGCGGCTACCCCACGCTGTGCAAGGGCCGCTTCCATGTGGAAGGTGTGCGCGACTATGCGCTGGAAGAACCCACCAGCCTCAACACCCTGGCCATCCTGCCGCAGCTGATGGAGATCGGTGTGGCCGCGATCAAAATCGAGGGCCGCCAGCGCAGCCCTGCCTATGTCGAGCAGGTCACGCGCGTGTGGCGCCAGGCCATCGATCACTGCGCCGCGCAGCCGGCGCGCTACACCGTCCAGCCCCAGTGGGTGGCCGACCTGGGCCGCTGGGCCGAAGGCCAGCAGCACACCCTCGGCGCGTACAACAGGCCCTGGCAATGAGCAACGATCGCATCGCCTTCACCGTCGGCCCGGTGCTGTACTACTGGCCGCGCAAGACCCTGATCGAGTTCTACGCCGAGATCGCCGAATCGCCCGCCGACACCGTGGTGCTGGGGGAGGTGGTGTGCTCGCGCCGCCACGAGATGAAGCTCGACGACTGGCGCGACCTGGCGCGCGATCTGGCGGCTGCGGGCAAGGAAGTGGTGCTGGCCAGCCAGGCGCTGATCGAATCGGAAGCCGAGCTGCGCAGCCTGCGCCGCATCGCCGAGCAGGGCGAGTTCTTGGTGGAGGCGGGCGATGCCTCGGCGTTGCGCCTGCTGGCCGGCCGGCCTTTCGTGCTGGGCCCGCACGTCAACGTTTACAGCCGTCCCGCCCTGGCCGAGCATGCCCGACTGGGGGCCATGCGCTGGGTCGCCCCGCTTGAACTCTCGCTGGATGCGATCGCGCGCATCAATCCTCCCGAACAGCCGGTGTGCACCTTGCGCAACGAGCCGTTGATCACCGAGGTGTTCGGCTTTGGGCGGTTGCCACTGGCGTTTTCGGCGCGCTGCTTCACGGCGCGCCACTTCCATCTGCCCAAGGACGAATGTGGCTTCCGCTGCCTCGAGCATCCCGATGGCCTGCTGTTGTCCACCACTGAGGGCGAGCCCTTCCTGGCGCTCAACGGCATCCAGACGCAGTCGGCTGCACAGCACTGCCTGATCGGCGAAGCCCAGGCCTTGCGCGCCGCGGGGGTGCGTCGAGTGCGCCTGTCGCCGTGCAGCCAGCGCTTCACCGAGGTGCTGCAGTGGTTCGACCGGGTCTATCACCGGGGCACACGGGTGGATGAGGCCCGCATCGCCCTGGATGCCCTGAGCCTGCCCGGTGGGCTCGTCAACGGCTTCGCCCACCGGCAGGCCGGATTGCAGCAGGTATTTGCATGAACGCTACTTCGGCTCCAGCCCGTTGGCCGGCCCCTCCACAGGCCCTGCGCTCACTGGTGCAGCGCCTGCCCATCCGTCCGCCGTCGCAGGTGCTGGCACTGGCGCTCAACCGGCTGCTCCGGCCCCGCCTGGGTGAGCCGGAGCGCGCCTTGCTGTCACACCGCGTCGTCGAGATTGCCGTGTCCGACCTGGGGCTGCGCTGCCGGCTGCGCCTGGACGAGCGCGGCTTCCACCCGGCGCCCGACGGCGGCGACGTGACGCTGCGCATCGCCGCCGATGCGGCCAGCTACCTGCGCCTGATGCGCGGGCAGGAGGATGCCGATCGCCTCTTTTTCGAGCGCGCCCTGGTGATGGAAGGCGACACCGAGTACGGCCTCATCCTGAAGAACACGCTCGATGCGCTGGGCCCACTGTGGCCACCGCGCTGATCAGGGGCCGCCCAGCCGCACGGTGACCAGCAGCGAGCAATCGGTGCACGCGTGCACGGCGTGCGGCTCGCCGCCGGGCAGCAGCACGAGCTGCTGTGCCTTCAGCACCCGCTCGCCCTCGGCGGTGGTCACCACCGCTTCGCCTTCCAGCCCCTGGATGGTGATCTCACCCGGCACCTGGTGCTCGGGCAGCGACTGACCGGCGCGCAGCACCACCCGCATCAGCTGCAGCCGCGCTGTCTTGATGAGGCTGGTGCTGGGGGTGTGCGCGATCGCGGGGCCCAGGGGCTGCAGGTCGATCACATCGCGGGCTTGGGCATGGGGCAGGGCCATCGCAAACTCCTGGAGGTGATGCCCATCATGGACCGCCTGGCGCCCACGTTCAAGTCCTTCTCCCGGCCCACAGGCCGGTGACCATGGCCAGCGCGAACCACACGATGGCCAGGGCATGTCCGGCACCGGCCCAGGCCTGCGCCGCCGCATGACCGGCTATCGAGCCGACGACGCGCAGCACCAGACTGGCACTGAGCAGCACGATGGCCCAGCGGGCCCAGGGCACGTAGGCTGGCCGCCACCGGGCGAGCGCCGGCAGGATGATGGGCGCATGGCCGAACACCATCGCAAACACGAAGCCCAGCCACAAGGCATGGCCGGCGGCCTGGGTGGCCGTGGGCACACCCGCCAGGCCGGCCAGGCCCAGCAATGCCGCGATGCCCAGCCAGCCGTAGCCCACGCTCAGACACTGCGCCGTGTGGCCGGGCCATTGCGGGGCCGCCCACTGGCGCGGCGCGAAGTCCCAGCGCAGCAGCCACAGGGCCAACGCCGCGCAGGCGACCCACCACAGCACAGCGGCGGCGGTGCGGCCTGCGGTGCCCGCCAGGGCATCCATCAGCCCCAGCAGCACCGCCGCCAGGGCCACGCCCACCACCACGACAAAGCCCACGCGCACACCCCGGGGCAGCCGGCGCATCTGCATCAGCTCGCGCCGCTCGCCGGCGATGGTGAGCACCAAGAAGGCCATCCAAGCGCGCAAGGCGGCCTCGGCGTCGTTCAAGGCCCAGGCTGCTACACCCAGCCCCCAGCAGGCGGCCCCCAGGGCCTCGACCCCCAGGTGCAGCGACCAGGCCCGCGTGTGTCCGGCCCACAAGTACAGCCCGACCAGACCGGCACTGGCCAGCGCCCACAACCCCAAGGCCAGGGACGCAGCACCCGGGCCCCAGGCGGCCACGCCTCCCAAGGCCGCCAGCAACGGCACGGCATAGCCCAGGCCATGACGCAAGGCCACTGCCCGCTCCAACGAGATGAGCGTGCCGAAGAAGCCGCAGACCATGACCGCGCCATGCAGGCCCAGGGCCCCGGAACCCACGCCGCCCCAGCCCAGGCGTGCCAAGCCGCCACCCAGGCCCTGCAGCAGGTTGGCGGCGGCCAGCAGCGCGCACAGCGCCACCGCCCCACGGCGCAGGGCCGCATCCGGCGAGGAGGCCGCGGCGGGCTTCACCAACCGAAGCGCGCCTTCAGCGCCGGGCTCAGGCGGGCCGGGCTCCAGGGGATGTCCCAGTCCATCCGCACGTCCACCGGCGTGCCCTCGGGGCAGGTCCGGCGCAGCGCTTCGGCCGCGTCGTCGATCATCACGTCGGCCATCGGGCAGGTGGCACTGGTGGGAATGAGCGTGACCTGCACCCCCTGCGGGCTGCATCGGATGGATTCGACCAGACCCAGATCGACGATGCTCTCGCCGATCTCGGGGTCGCGCACCTTTTGCAGCGCGTCACGCAGCGCGGCTTCATCGGGCAGGGCAGGGCGGGGGGGGGGCGCTCACTCATGGCAGGCGCGGGCGCAGAGCTTTCATCATCGCCGTTGTCCGGCCCGCGCTCAAGCCCCGGTGCAGCGGCACCGGCCATGGCCGTTGCATTCGCTTGCGCTGGGGGTCGCCAACGCGTTCATCGCCTGCACCCGCTCGCGCAGGCCGGCGTAGGCGGTGTCGGCCTGTGCGGGGTCGAAGTCGGCGTGGTAGGCCTTGCGCACGCCTTGCTCGCCCAGCTGCACATGGGCCGTGGGCACGATGCCGTGGCGCGCCAGGCTGTGCTTCACGCAGGCCAGAGCACACCCATCGATGGCCAGCACCGGCCGGCCGCCGCCCACCGCCTCGTGCAGTTTTCGCAACAGGCTTGGCACATCGCCGCCCACGCCGGCGATGCACGACATCTCGGCCAGACCCTCGCGGTCCAGGCGCAGCGCAAGGTGGTTGGCCATCTGGGCCGCGCTGGAGCAGCCCGAGCAGGAGTAGGCCAGCGTCAAAGGGGCAGAGGGATGGGGCATGGCAGTCCAACGGCAGGGCAGGTGAGCGACCCACGATACCGGCCCGACGCCACCCCGGTCTTGCCTTGGCGCAAGTCTGCTGCGCCTGCACCGACTTGCCAGAGTCGGCTGACCCAGGTCAACCCGCGGGATCTCCCCGAGCCTTAACGTGCGCTGCCACCCCTGCGCCGGCGCGGTCGCCTCTCGACAGCCGGCGGCAAAGCGCTTTCAATGATCCCGTGGCCCTCAACAGGAGACCGCCCATGCCCGACATCTCGTCCCCCGTCCGCTCGGATGCTTCGACCCTGCCTGCCCAGGCGATCAGCGAGGAGGTGCTGCTCGAGAAGTACGCCAAGGGCGACGAGCGCACACTGGACGATGTGCGCGCCCGGGTGGCGCGGGCCCTGGCCGAGGTCGAGGCGCCCGAGCAGCGCGCGTCGTGGCAGCAACGCTTCTTTGACGCCCAGCGTCAGGGTTTCATCCCGGCCGGGCGCATTCTCTCGGCGGCCGGCACCGAGCTGTCGGCCACGCTGATCAACTGTTTCGTGCAGCCGGTGGGCGACTCCATCTCGCACCTGGACGAAGGCCATCCCGGCATCTACACGGCGCTGACCGAAGCGGCCGAAACCATGCGCCGGGGCGGTGGCGTGGGCTACGACTTCTCGCGCATCCGCCCGCGCGGCGCCTGGGTGGGCAGCACCCAATCCAGCGCCTCCGGGCCGGTGAGCTACATGCGCGTGTTCGACCGTTCCTGCGAGACGGTGGAATCCGCCGGCGCGCGCCGGGGTGCCCAGATGGGTGTGCTGCGCTGCGACCATCCCGACGTGGAGGAGTTCATCCACGCCAAGGACAGCGGCGACCTGCGCAACTTCAACATCTCGGTGGCCGTGACCGATGCCTTCATGCAGGCCGTGGAGGCCGGTACCGAAGTGGAGCTGGTGCACCGCGCCGAGCCTGGCCCGGCCCAAAAGGCGGCCGGCGCTCACCAGCGTGCCGACGGCTTGTGGGTCTACCGCCGCGTCGCCGCGCGCGATCTGTGGGACCAGATCATGCGCTCCACCTACGACCACGCCGAGCCGGGCGTGCTCTTCATCGACCGCATCAACGACGACAACAACCTCGGGTACTGCGAGACGATCGCGAGCACGAATCCTTGCGCTGAGCAACCCCTGCCCCCCTACGGCTGCTGCTGCCTCGGCTCCATCGACCTCACGCGCTTCGTGCGCGAGCCCTTCGAGCCCGGGGCCCGCTTCGACGAGGCGGCTTTTGCCGAGTTGTGCCGCGTGGCCGTGCGCATGCTCGACAATGTGCTCGACGTGACCTACTGGCCGCTGCCCCAGCAGCAGGAAGAGGCCCGCCACAAGCGCCGCGTGGGCCTGGGCTTCACCGGCCTGGGCGATGCCCTGGTCATGCTGGGCCAGCGCTACGACACGCCCGAGGCGCGGGCCACGGCGCGCCGCATCAGCGAGGTGATGCGCGACGCGGCCTACGAGGCTTCGGTGGCGCTCGCGCAGGAGCGAGGCCCCTTCCCGTTGTTCAACGCCGATCTCTACCTCTCACGCGGGGCCTTCGCCTCGCGCCTGCCCCAGCCGCTGAAGGACCGCATCCGCGCCCACGGCATCCGCAACTCGCACCTGCTGTCCATCGCGCCCACCGGCACCATCAGCCTGGCCTTCGCCGACAACGCCAGCAACGGCATCGAGCCTGCCTTCAGCTGGACGTACTCGCGCAAGAAGCGCATGCCCGACGGCACCTTCAAGGAATACGCCGTCGAAGACCACGCCTGGCGCCTGTACCGTCACTTGAAAGGCGAGGACGCGCCGCTCACCGACGCCTTCGTCACCGCCCTGGAGATGAGCGCCAGCGCCCACCAGGAGATGGTGGCTGCGGTGGCGCCGTGCATCGACACGGCCATCTCCAAGACCGTGAACGTGCCGGCCGACTATCCCTATGCCGACTTCCAGGATCTGTACCTGCGCGCCTGGAAATCCGGCCTCAAGGGTCTGGCCACCTACCGGCCCAATGCCGTGCTGGGCTCGGTGCTGAGCGTGGCGCCCAGCACGCCTCAACCCCAGGCTTTGGTGGCCGGCGACGCCAACCGCCGCATGGCGCTCGACCGCTTGCCCGCGCCTGTGCTGGCTTCGCTGCGCTGGCCGGGCCGCCCGGATCTGCCCGCCGGCAACCCGGCCTGGACCTTCATGATCCGCCACCCCTTTGGCGAGTTTGCGCTCTTCGTGGGGGAACTCCCGGGCGAGGGCGCACAGGCTGGGCGCTCCTTGCCTTTCGAAGTGTGGGTGAACGGCGCCGAGCAGCCGCGCGGCCTGGGCGCCATGGCCAAGACCCTGTCGATGGACCTGCGCGCCAATGACAGCGCCTGGCTGCAACTCAAGCTCGACGCCCTGGCCACCGTGGCCGAAGAACGTGCCTTCGACATGCCCTTCCCGCCGCACGGCGAGCCGCGCCGCTTCCCCGGTGTGGTGGCGGCCACGGCCGCCGTCATCCGCTGGCGCTGCGAGCAGCTGGGCGTGTGGAAGGACAGCGCCCTGGAGCGCGCCACGCCGGTGCTCGATGCCATGTTCAGCCGCGACGAACCGCGCACCGGCACCTCGGGCACCCTGGCTTGGTCGGTGGACATCGACAACCCCGCCACCGGCGAATCCTTCACACTCACGCTCAAGGAGGTGACCCTGCCGGGCCCCGATGGCACGCCCATCACTCGGCCCTGTGCCATGGGGCTGTCAGGCAACTACCCGCGCGCCATGGACGGCCTGGCCCGCGTGCTCTCGCTCGACATGCGCGTGATCGATCCGGCCTGGATCGGCATGAAGCTGCGCAAGCTGCTCAACTATGCCGAACCCCTGGGCCACTTCATGGCCTTCGTGCCCGGCCTGCCCCATGGCGAACGCCGCCAGCAGACCTGGCCCTCCACTGTGGCCTACATGGCCCGCCTCATCATCCACCGCTACGCGATGCTGGGCGTGCTCGATGAAGACGGCTTCCCGGTGCGCGAGATGGGCATCCTCCAAGCGCCCCACGCCGAGGGCTCGCCACCCAAGGCCACCACCCCCATGGCCGGCAGCCGCTGCCCCGAGTGCGGGAACATGACGGTCATCCATAAGGACGGGTGCGACTTCTGCACGGCGTGTGGGTACACGGGGACGTGTGGGTGAGCCCCCATGCCGGGGCGCGCATGGCGCTGATGGGTGTCGCCGCTCCCGCGGCCGGTCGTCCCGCGTGACAGCCGGGTTCTCCCGAATGGGATAGGGCGCTCAGATTTGTATGATGACCTGATGAAACGACAGGTCAGCCCTTCTGAACCCCTGCAAGCGCCGGAGCGTCTGTCAGACCAGTTGGCCGACCTGCTGCGCGAGCGCATCGAGCGCGGCGAACTGCGCCCCCAGGATCGCCTGCCCACCGAACAGGAGCTGGCCGAGCGCCACGGCGTGTCGCGCACCGTCGTGCGCGAGGCGGTGAGCCGGCTCAAGTCCATGGGGCTGCTGGTGTCGCGCCAGGGCTCGGGGGTGTACGTGGCGCCTGTCTCGCGGGCCAGGCCGCTGGCCTTCGATCCGGCCGTGCTGCATTCCCTGGAGGCCGTGGTGCAGATCGTCGAGGTGCGCCGGGCGCTGGAAGGCGAGGTGGCCGCCTTGGCAGCCCAGCGCGCCGACGCCGCCGCGGTGGAGCGCATCCTGTCGGCGCTGGCTGCCATCGATGCAGCGGTGGCGGCTGGTGGCGATGGTGTCGAAGAGGATTTGCACTTTCATCGCACCATCGCGACAGCCACCGGCAACCCCCAGTTCACGCGTCTGCTGGGGTTCCTCGAGCAGTACCAGCGCGATGCGATGACCGTGACGCGCGCCAACGAGGCGATGCGTGAGGACTTCATGGAACAGGTGCGGGCCGAGCACCGCGACATCGCGCAGGCCATCGCTGCCCACGACTCCGAGCGGGCCCGGCGGGCCGCCACCACCCACATGCTGCGGGCGGCTCGCCGCATCGAGGAGGCCGATGCGTCGGTGCGCGCGGCCCTCAGCGCTGCGCTGGTGCCGCGTCGCGACCCCTTGAAAGGATCTGCCGCATGACATCCAAAACCCTGGGCGTGATCGGCCTGGGCTCCATGGGCCTGGGCGCGGCGCTCTCGGCCCATCGCAGGGGCGTGCCCACCTGGGGCTGCGACCCGCGCGCCGAAGCCCGCGAAGCTTTTGCCGAAGAAGGCGGCCGCGTGGCCGCCAGCCCGGCCGAACTGGCCGTGCAGTGCGACGTGGTGCTCATCCTTGTGGTCAATGCCGCGCAGACCGAAGACGTGCTCTTTGGCAGCGGCGCGGTGGCCGAGCACCTGAAGCCCGGCTCGGTGGTGGTGGCCTCGGCCACGGTGGATCCGTCCCTGCCGCCGCAATGGGAGTCCCGCCTGCTGGAGCGCGGCCTGTGGTTGATCGACGGCCCCGTCTCCGGCGGCCCCGCCAAGGCTGCCCAAGGTCAGATGACGGTGATGGCCTCGGGCCGACCCGAAGCCTTCGAAGCCGCCGGCGACGTGCTCGAGGCCCTGGCCGGCAAGGTCTACCGTCTGGGCGATGCCGCGGGCATCGGCTCGACGGTGAAGATGGTCAACCAGCACCTGGCCGGTGTGCACATCGCAGCGGCTGCCGAAGCCATGGCGCTGGGTCTGCGCGCCGGGGCCGACCCGGCCCAGCTCTACGAGGTGATCTGCCACTCGGCCGGCATGAGCTGGATGTTCCAGAACCGCGTGCCCCACATCCTGTCGGGCGACTACCGGCCGCGCTCGGCCGTGAACATCTTCGTGAAGGATCTGGGCATCGTGCTGGATGCCGCGCGCAAGTTCACGATGCCGCTGCCGCTGGCGGCGTCAGCCCACCAGATGTACCTGCAGGCCGCCGCCGCCGGCCTTGGGAGCGAGGACGACAGCGCGGTGATCAAGATCTTCCCCGGCATCCAACTGCCCCAGGGAGCCTCGACATGACGGTGCTGGGCGTCATCGCCGACGATTTCACCGGCGCCACCGACGTAGCCAGCATGCTGGTGCGCGCGGGCATGCGCACGGTGCAAGTGATGGGAGTTCCCGAAGGTTCGCCGCCAAAAGCCGATGCGGTGGTGGTGGCGTTGAAATCGCGCACCACGCCGGCGGCTCAGGCCGTGGCCGATTCGCTTGCGGCTTTGCGTTGGCTGCAGGTGGCCGGTGCGCGCCAGTTCTACTTCAAATACTGCTCCACCTTCGACTCCACGCCCGCGGGCAACATCGGTCCGGTGGCCGAGGCCTTGCTGGAAGCGCTGGACAGCGATTTCACCATCGCCTGCCCCGCCTTCCCGGAGAACGGTCGCACCGTGTTTCGCGGGCACCTGTTCGTGGGCGACCAGTTGCTGTCCGACTCCGGGATGCGACAGCACCCGCTCACCCCGATGACGGATGCGAACCTGGTGCGCGTGTTGCAAGCGCAGTCGCGCGGCCGGGTGGGTCTGGTGAGTTACGACACGGTCGGGCAAGGTGTGCAAGCCGTGCGGGACTGCGTGGCCCGGTTGCGCGCCGAGGGTGTGCGCCTGGCCGTGGCCGACGCCATCGACAACGAGGATCTGCGCACCCTCGCGGCGGCCTGTGCCGAGCTGCCGCTGATCACCGCTGGCTCGGGCGTGGCCCTGGGTCTGCCCGCGGTGTATGCGGCGCGCGGCTGGATCCGGCCCGATGCCCAGGCGGCTGTGCTGCCTGCCGTGGGCGGTGCGGCGGCGGTGCTCTCGGGCTCGTGTTCGGGGGCCACCCACGCGCAGGTGCAGCACTGGATCGAGGCGGGCCGGCCCGCGCTGCGCATCGATGCGCGCGAGCTTGCGCAAGGCCGCCCCGTGGCAGCCCAGGCCCTGGCCTGGGCGCGTGATCGGCTGGCCGGACAGCCGGTCCTCATCTATGCCACGGCGTTGCCCGAGGAGGTGCGAACGATCCAGGCGGAACTGGGTGCCGAGCGGGCGGGGGCGTCGGTGGAGCAGTGCCTCGCCACGATCGCGCAGGGCCTGGTCGAGGCAGGCGTGCGCCGCCTGGTGGTGGCCGGGGGCGAAACCTCCGGCGCCGTGGTGAAGGCCCTGGGCGTGCAGCAACTGCGCATCGGCGCGCCCATCGACCCGGGCGTACCCTGGACGCAGGCCGAGGGCCGGCCGCTGCTGCTGGCGCTCAAGTCGGGCAACTTCGGCAGCATCGACTTTTTCAGCAAGGCCTTGGGGCAGGTGGCGTGATGAACCACCAAGACGCTCTGCGCGTGGAGATCTGCCGCATCGGCCGCTCGCTCTTCGAGCGCGCCTACGTGCATGCCACGGCGGGCAACATCAGCGTGCGGCTCGACGAGGCGCAAGGCAGCGGCTTCCTGATCACGCCCACCGATGCCTGCTTGGGTTTCCTGGAACCCAGCCAACTGGCCTGGGTGGATGCCCGTGGCGTGCAGCGCAGCGGCGAGCGCGCCAGCAAGACGCTGGCCCTGCATCGGCACCTCTACGACGCCGCGCCCGAGGCGCGCTGCATCCTCCACACCCATTCCACCCACCTCGTGGCACTCACGCTGCAAGGCGCGTGGAGCGCGGATGACATCGTGCCGCCGCTGACGCCCTACTACGTGATGAAGGTGGGCCATGTGCCACTGATTCCCTACCACCGCCCGGGCGACCCGGCCGTGGCCGAGGCGGTGGTGCAAGCCATCACGCAGGCCGCGCAGCGGGGCGCACAGCTGCGCGCCGTGATGCTCGACCGCCTGGGCCCCGTGGTGTGGGGCCCAAGCCCGGCACAGGCCATGGCCACGTTGGAAGAGCTGGAGGAAACCGCGAAGCTGTGGCTGATGTGCCACCGCAAGCCTGCGCCCTTGACCGATCCGCAGATCGAAGAACTGCGCCGCCACTTCGGCGCGTGCTGGTGAGACCCGACCATGCCCCGATTCGCCGCCAACCTGTCGATGATGTACACGGAGCACGATTTCCTGGACCGCTTCGCCGCCGCCGCGGCCGATGGGTTCAAGGCTGTCGAGTTCCTCTTTCCCTATGCCTATGCGCCCGCCGAGATCGCGAAGCGGCTGCGTGAGCAGGGCCTCACGCAAGCCTTGTTCAACCTGCCTCCTGGCGACTGGGCCGGCGGTGAGCGGGGCCTGGCCGCACTGCCGGGCCGTGAGGACGAATTCGCCGCCAGCGTGCAGCAGGCTTTGGTGTACGCCCAGGCCACCGGCTGCCGCCGCCTGCACGTGATGGCCGGCGTGGCGAGCGCCGGCGCCGACCGCGAGGCGATGCGGCGCACCTACGTGGCCAACCTGCGGCATGCCGCTGCCCAGTTCGCTGCACACGGCATCACCGCGCTGATCGAACCCATCAACACCCGCGACATGCCGGGCTACTTCCTCACCCACCAGCAGCAGGCGCACGACGTGGTGGCTGAAGTGGGAGCCTCCAACCTGAAGGTGCAGATGGACCTGTACCACTGCCAGATCATGGAAGGCGACTTGCTGATGCGCTTGAAGCGCCACATCGACGGCGTGGGCCACCTGCAGATCGCTGGTGTGCCGCAGCGTCACGAGCCCGACACCGGCGAAGTCAACTACCGCTGGCTCTTCGACGAAATCGACGCCTTGGGCTACGAAGGCTACATCGGCTGCGAATACCGTCCGAGCGAGGGCACCTCGGAAGGTCTGGGCTGGTTTGCGCCCTACAAGGAGGCGCAAGCATGAAAGTGCTGATCACCGGCGGGGCCGGTTTCCTCGGCGCACGTCTGGCGCGCGAACTGCTGCAACGCGGCCGCCTGCGAGGGCAGCGCATCGAGCGGCTCGTGCTGGCCGACCTGGCCGAAGCACGCGACCCCGCTTTGCGCGAGGACGCTCGGGTGCAGATGCAGGTGGGCGACTTGCTCGGCCAGTTGCCTGTGCTGGCCGCCGAGCCGTTCGATGCGGTCTTTCACCTGGCGTCGGCCGTCTCGGCCGAGTGCGAGGCCGACTTCGACCTGGGCCTGCGCTCCAACCTCGATGCCACGCGTGCGCTGCTCGACGCCTGCCGGGTGCAGTCGAGCCGGGGCGGGCCGGTGCCGCTGTTCGTCTTCTCCAGCTCCGTGGCGGTGTACGGATCGGACCCCGCGCTGCCGCTGCCGGCCGTGGTGGACGACCGTACCCTGCCCACGCCGCAGTCGAGCTACGGCATTCACAAATTCATCTGCGAGCAGCTCGTGGCCGACTACACCCGCAAGGGCTACATCGACGGCCGCGCCGCGCGCCTGATGACGGTGTCGGTGCGGCCCGGGCGGCCCAACGGTGCGGCGTCCTCATTCCTGTCGGGCATCGTGCGCGAGCCGCTGGCCGGACAGCACGCCGTCTGCCCGGTGGCGCCCGACACGGCGGTAGCGCTGGCCTCGCCGGCCACCACGATGGCCGGTCTGATAGCCGTGGCCGAGGCCAGTCGCGAAGCGTTCGGCGGGCGCACGGCCTTGAACCTGCCGGCGCTCACCGTCACCGTGCAGCAGATGCTCGACGCGCTGCGCGAAGTGGGCGGGGAGGAAGCCCGGCGGCTCGTGCGCTTCGAGCCTGATGCCGCCATCGCGCGCATCGTTGGCGGCTGGCCCTCGCGATTCGACAACGCGCGCGCGAGCAGCCTTGGGCTGACCCCGGATCGTGATTTCTACAGTGTCGTGCGGCAATACGTGCGCGACCATCGGGAGGCCGTGCGCAATGCTCAGGCGCTGTCGTCTTGCTGAATTTCCGTTGGTTACCACAACAAGAAGACCGTTCTTTCCTCCACTCCCCCACTCACCACAGGAGACAAGCCCATGAAACTCAAGTCCATCGTTGCCCTCGTTGCCGCCGGTCTGGGACTGGCCGCCGCGGCCCAGGCGCAAACCGTGCTCAAGATCGGCTACGCCACCTCGCCGCAGTCGCACTACGGCGTGGGGTCCACCGTGTTCTGCGACGAGGTCGAGAAGGGCACGCAGGGCCGCTACAAGTGCCAGCACTTCCCCAACTCTGCTCTGGGTGGCGAGCGCGAGCAGATCGAGGCGGTGCAACTGGGCACGCAGGACCTGGTGAACACCTCCACCGGCCCGCTGGGCAATTTCGTGCCGGAGGTCAAGATCGTCGACATTCCCTTCCTCTTCCGCGACTACGACCACGCCCGCAAGGTGATGGACGGCCCCATCGGCCAGGACCTGCTCAAGAAGATGGCCACCAAGGGACTGATCGGCCTGGCCTGGACGGAGAACGGCTTCCGTCACATGACCAACTCCAAGCGTCCCATCGTGCAGGCATCCGATGCGGCGGGTCTGAAGATGCGCACGATGGAAAACAAGGTGCACATGGACGGCTACAAGACCTTCGGCATCCTGCCCACGCCCATGCCCTTCCCCGAGCTGTTCACCGCGCTGCAGCAGGGCACGGTCGATGGCCAGGAGAACCCGATCCCGGTGATCCTGTCGTCCAAGTTCTCGCAGGTCCAAAAACACCTGTCGCTCACTGGCCATGTGTACTCGCCGGCCGTGCTGATCCTCTCTCCAGCGGTGTGGAACAAGTTGTCCGATGCCGACAAGAAAGTGTTCGTCGAGGCCGCCAAGAAAGGGGCCGCGGCCCAGCGCAAGAAGGTCAACGACGACGAAAACAACGGCATTGCCCAGCTCAAGGCCGATGGCATGCAGGTGGTCGAAAAGGTCGATGGCGAGAGCTTCCGCAAGGCGGTGGCCCCGGCCTATGCTCAGTTCGCCAAGGAGTTCGGCGCCGACCGGATCGCGGCGATTCAGGCGGTGCGGTAAGGCCCACCCCTGAGGGCTTCGTGCCCCCTCCAGGGGCCGCCGCTGACGGACCGACCCAGACCGATCCGCGGCGGTGGCTGGCACCTTGCGGGTCAGGGGGCTGCTGGCGAATCACCAAACTCACTTGGGACGGTGGAGATGGGTGTGATGAGAAGTGTGTTGCGCGGGGTGGACCGGGCGGTGGAGGCCGTGGCGCTCCACGTCGCCTGCGCCTTGCTCGCCGTGATCGCTTGCCTGGGGTTGTGGCAGGTGGTGTCGCGTTTCGTGCTGTCGCAGCCGTCCACCTTCACCGAGGAGGCCATGCGCCGCTTGCTGATCTGGATGGTGATGCTGGGGGTCGTGGCGGCCTTTCGCCAGGGCGCGCTGGTGTCGGTGGACCTGATGCTGCGCCTGTCCACCGGCGCCTGGCGTCGTTTCGTGCACGGCGTCATCACCGCCAGCAGTCTGGCCTTCCTGGCCGTTCTGGTGTGGTACGGCATCGACCTGTCGTGGCGGGTGCGTTTCCAGACCTTCGCCAGCATGGACATTTCCATGGGCTGGGCCTATGCGGCGCTGCCCGTGGGGGCGCTGCTGGCGATGGTGGCCGTGGCAGCCCACCACATCGACCCCCGCCACCAAGAACTCGACACCGCGCAATGACGCGCGTCATCCGCTCGGCACCAAGGATCTGCTGATGTCGTTCACCTTGCTCGTCACGATGCTGCTGGGCTTTGCCTTCAGCGTCTCGATCGCCGTGTCCATCGGCGGCGCGGCCATGCTGGGCATGGCCATCTTCGAAGCCGACAAGCTCATCCTGGCCCCCAAGGAGATGTTCACCGCCATCGACAAATTCCCACTGGCGGCCATCCCCTTTTTCATCCTGGCTGGCAACCTGATGGAGACCGGCGGCATCTCGCGTCGTCTGGTGGAGTTCGCCAAATCCCTCGTCGGCGGCGTGCAGGGCGGCCTGCCGATGACCTGCGTGCTCACCTGCATGATCTTTGCCGCGGTGTCGGGCTCGTCGGTGGCTACCACCTTCGCGATCGGGGCCATCTTGGTGCCCGCGTTGATCCAGCACGGCTACCCGAGGAGCTACGCCGCCTCGTTGCAGGCCACCTCGGCCGAGCTGGGGGTGGTGATTCCCCCGTCCATCCCGATGATCCTCTTCGGCGTCTCGGCCGAGGTGTCGATCGGCGAGCTCTTCATCGCTGGCATCGGCCCGGGCCTGTTGATCGGCGGCGTGCTGATGCTCTTCGTCTACCTCTATTGCCGCTGGAAGGGCTGGGGCAAGCACGATGGCGATGGCCGCCAGCCGGTGCTACAGGCCGCGGGCCGCGCCGGCTGGGCGCTGCTGATGCCCGTCATCATCCTCGGTGGCATCTATGGCGGCATCTTCACGCCCACCGAAGCCTCGGTGGTGGCGGTCTTCTATGCCTTGATCGTGGGCTTCCTGATCCACCGCGAGCTCAGCTTGCGCGACCTGCTCCCCGTGCTGCGCAAGTCGGTCATCTCCAGCGCGGTGATCATGTTCATCATCGCCAACGCCGGCCTGTTCGCCTACCTCATCACCCGCGCCGGCGTCCCCGATGCGCTGGGCCAGTGGCTCACCGAGGTGCTGCGCTCGCCGGCCTGGTTCCTGCTGGGCGTGAACGCCGCGCTCTTCGTGATCGGCATGTTCATCGAGACCTCGGCGGCCATCATCGTGCTGGCCCCCATCCTCGTGCCGGTGGCCGCGCATTTCGGTATCGACCCGGTGCATTTCGGCATCATCATGGTGGTCAACCTGGCCATGGGCATGATCACGCCGCCCTTCGGGGTCAACCTCTTCGCCGCTTGCACCGTGGCGCGCATCTCGCTCGACCAGATCATTCGGCACTTGTTGCCCTTCGTGCTCGTGATCCTGGGCTGCCTGATGATCATCACCTATGTTCCAGGCCTCAGTCTGAGCCTGCGCGACCTGGTGTTTGCCGCCCCGGCTGCCGGCCCGGCGATCGGTCCGCAGTGAGCGCAGAGAAGGAGTCCGCCATGAACACCGTCCCCCGTCACCTGCACTTCATCGCGCACCGTCGCGTGCCTTCTGCCAGCGGCGACACCCTGCCGGTGATCGACCCCTCCGACGGCCAGGTTTTTGCCGAGATCGCCCGGGGCGGTGCGGCCGAGATCGACCAGGCCGTGGCCGCGGCCCGACGCGCCGCCGAGGGCGCCTGGGGGCGCATGCCGGGCGTGGAGCGTGGGCGCGTCCTGGCGCGCACCTGTGCGCTGATCCAGCGGCACGCCGACGAGCTGATGCAGATCGAGTCGCGCGACTGCGGCAAGCCCCTCACCCAAGCACGCAATGACGTCACCGCGGTGGCGCGCTACTTCGAGTTCTATGCCGGCGCGGCCGACAAGGTGGGCGGCCAGGTGTTGCCGTACCTGGCCGGCTACACCGTGCTGGCCGACCGTGAACCGCATGGCGTGACCGGCCACATCATTCCTTGGAACTACCCGCTGCAGATCTTCGGCCGCTCGGTGGGGGCGGCGCTGGCTGCGGGCAACGCCTGTGTGGTCAAGCCCGCCGAGGACGCCTGCCTGTCGCTGCTGCGCCTGGCCGAACTGTTGGCCGAAGCGGGCCTGCCCGAAGGGGCCTTGAACATCGTCACCGGGCTGGGCAGCGAGGCGGGCGCGGCGCTGGCAGCCCACCCGGGGCTGGACCACATCTCTTTCACCGGCTCGCCGCCCACCGGCACCCGCGTGGCCCAGGCTGCAGCGGCGAATCACGTGCCGGTCACACTGGAGCTGGGCGGCAAGTCGCCCCAGGTGGTGTTCGACGATGCCGACCTCGATGCCGCTGTGCCGGTGATCGTCAACGCCATCGTCCAGAACGCCGGGCAGACCTGCTCGGCCGGCAGCCGTTTGCTGGTGCAGCGTGGTGCCTACGAGCCGCTGCTGGCGAAGCTCTCGGCGGCCTTCTCGGCGCTGCGCGTGGGGCCGGCCGCGGCCGACCTGGCCTGCGGCCCGCTGATTCGCGCCTCGCAGCTGGCCCACGTGCGGCACATGGTGCACGAAGCCCGCGACGACGGTCTCGTCGTCGCCGCCCACGGCCAGATCGTCACCGATGCACCGCACGGCGGCTACTACTTCGCACCCACGCTCTTTCGCGACGTGCCGCCGGCCCACCGTCTGGCGCAGGAGGAGGTCTTTGGGCCGGTGCTCGCCGCCATGGCCTTCGACACCGAGGACGAGGCGTTGCGCCTGGCCAACGGCACGCGCTTCGGCCTGGTGGCCGGCGTGTGGACGCGCGACGGTTCGCGCGCGCTGCGCCTGGCCAAGCGTTTGCGCTGCGGCCAGGTCTTCATCAACAACTACGGCGCGGCCGGTGGGGTGGAACTGCCCTTCGGCGGCGTCAAGGCCAGCGGCCACGGGCGCGAGAAGGGTCTCGAAGGCCTGATCAGCTTCACGCGCGTGAAAACCATCGCCATCAAGCACGACTGAGGAGTTTCCGATGAGACTGAAGGACAAGATCGCCATCGTCACCGGTGCCGGTTCCGGCTTTGGCGAAGGCATCGCCAAGCGCTTTGCGCAGGAGGGCTGCAAGGTCATCGTGAACGACCTCGTCGCCGAGGGCGGGCAGCGCGTGGCGGCCGAGATCTGCACCGCTGGTGGCCAGGCGCATTTCATCCAGGCCGATGTGTCCAAGGATGGCGATGTCAAGCGCCTGGTCGATGGCTGCATCGCCCACTTCGGCGGCTTGCACATCGTCGTCAACAACGCCGGCACCACCCATCGCAACCGGCCGATGCTGGAGGTGAGCGAGGAGGAGTTCGACCGCATCTATGCCGTCAACGTGAAGAGCCTCTTCCTCACCGCCAAGCACGCCGTGCCGCACTTCCGTTCGCAGAGGAATGGCTGCTTCATCACCATCGCCTCCACCGCCGGTGTGCGTCCCCGTCCCGGCCTCACCTGGTACAACGGCAGCAAGGGCGCGGCCATCACCACCAGCCGCTCGATGGCTGCCGAACTCGGCCCCGACAACATCCGCGTCAACGTCATCAACCCAGTGGCCGGCGAGACGGCGCTGCTGGCGCAGTTCATGGGCGAGGACACACCCGAGCGCCGCGCAAAGTTCATCGCCACCGTGCCGCTGGGCCGATTGAGCCGGCCGCTGGACGTTGCCAACGCCGCACTCTACCTCGCCAGCGATGAGGCCGAGTTCATCACCGGCGCCTGCCTGGAGGTCGATGGCGGGCGCTGCGTGTAACATTTCGTTTCATTTGTCGATCGGCGATTGCTGCAATTGACACGTTTGACGAGCATGATTTAACGAAGAAGCTGGGCTTGCCCGCGACGAGCATTGACGTGTCGCCTGGGTGGCGCAGCATGTCGGGTATCTTTCGCCCCACTAGGGCTCCCATCGGAGCCCTGGCTCATGACCATTCAAGATGTGCAGGGGTACCGACATGACCATCTCGATGATTTCTCGCGCCGCCGTGCTCGCGGTGGGGACGGCTGTGACGCTGGCGGCCGGGCCGCTGGCGGCGCAGACCAAGGTGCTGATCAATCCGGGAGATCAAGGCGAGCAATCTCGCTTTGCGATCTACAGCGTGTGGAAGACCGCCGTCGAAACGGCTTTGCGCAAAGATCGGCTGACGCCGGCGGTCGCCTTGTCCACCGATGCCACGGTTGATCTGGCCACCACACGCTCACGCCTGCATGACATCTTCGTCGCGCCCGCTCATGTGATTGGCAGCGCGCTGCGCTATGGCTACACCCCGGTCGTCGGTCTCGATGCCCCCGTGCAGGCCGTGCTGGTCGTCCCCAAGGACAGCCCCGTGAAGTCGCTGCAGGACGCCGCTGGCAAGCGTTTGGGCCTGCCCCTGCAAGACAGCATCGTGACCTACTTGGTGCGCGGAGAGGTCAACGCGGCCAACACCACCATCAAGCGCCACTTCGGCGGCATCTACGAGACCCGCTACCAGGAGGCGCTGCTGCCCTGCCTTCATTTGCGTCGCTGCGACGTGGTGGCTGTCGAGCGCGCCGTGTATGACCGCTGGGCCGCCGCCGGCGAGCCCGTGCGCATCATCTTGCAGAGCAAGCCCTCACCCGGGTTGAGCGTCGCGATCAAAGACGGCAGCGGCATCAACGCCGACACCGTGCGTGCTGCGATCGCCGAGAGCAGCGCCATCACCCAGGGCGTGAAGCTCGCCTCGCTGTCCAAGCGCGACTTCGAATACGTCTCGACCCTGGGCTACTTCACCCCGCGGGCCTTGCCTGGGGCCACGGTCGTCGATGCGAAGACCGTCCAGCAACTCCTGCAGTCCGGCGCGCAGTACATCGACACGCGCACCGAGGCTGAATTCCGCGCCGGCCGCGTGCCCGGTGCCAAGCTCGTCCCCTATGTCGAGAAAAGCCCCAAGGAGGCCGACTACGACCCCTCGCTCGACAAGTTCGACCTGACCCAATTGCCCGCCGACAAAAGCGTTCCGGTGATCTTCGCCTGCAACGGAGCCGAATGCTGGAAGAGCTACAAGGCCAGCCATGCCGCCGTGAAGGCCGGCTACACCAAGGTGCACTGGTTCCGCGGCGGGTTCCCGGAGTGGCGCAGCGCAGGGCTGCAGGTGCACACAGACGACTGACAGTGGCGAGGGTTCAGCCGTGCAGACGGCTGCTGCGCGGCACGCTGGCCAGCAAAAACTCCATCTGGTCGGCCAGGATGCGACGACCGCGCAGGATCATGTCCTCGTGCAAGCTGGGCACATAGGGCAGGTAGAGCAGGCTCATGCGCGCCTCCTCGGGGGTGCGGTTGCCCTTGCGGCCATTGCAGGCCCGGCAGGCCGTGATGCAGTTCATCCAGCTGTCCAGCCCGCCGCGCGAGGTGGGCACGATGTGCTCGCGCGTCAAATCGTCGGGGTGGAACTGCCCGCCACAGTAGGCGCAAATGTGCCGGTCGCGCGCAAACAGCTTGGTGTTCGACAGCGCCGGCACCTGTCGCCAAGCCCGGCTGGGGATGGCACCGCGCACCGCGATGATGGGGTGCAGTTCGATGCGCGACTGCAGGCCGCTGGCGCGCTGGATCCCGCCGCGCAGCACCACGAAGGGATCGCCCAGCGTCCAGGCCACCCCATCGGTGGCATAAAGCGTGGCCGCTTCCCGGGTCGAGATCCAGGCTTGCGGGCGGCCGGACACGTCGAGCTGCAGCACATCCATGGCGAAACCTTGTCTCCCTGCAGAAGGGGGGAGCCTCGGGAACCGGGGGCCTAGGCCGTTTCGCGAAGCAACATCGTCCAGCATATGGCAAGACGCCCCGCGGGCTCAAGCGTCAGGCCCCAAAGCTCGGCGCCCCACGCGGTTGCGGCCCACGGCGCCAGGAACCCGCGTGCCTCCACGACACCCGAGGGCTGTGCCATGTGCAGCGCCGGCGGCCGACGGCCTTGTGCCGCAGCGCGCCTTGTTCCACACTGCTGCGGGCGGTGCGAAACGGCAGGAAGCACCGGGTCGGATCAGGGTAATCCCTTGGTTTGGGGCCTGTGAAGGGCGTTCTAGGGAATAAGCCCTAAGAAATGGTGACAGTGACTTGCCCGAGCGCGGTGGAATTCTGCAAAATAGAACGACCGTTCGTTTTATTTCGGGGTCTCCGTGAGCGCACTGCCTTCCACCACGACCAAATCCCTCCGCGAGGGCGGGCGCAGCCTGCACAAGGGGCAGCAGACCAAGGCGGCC
The DNA here is from genome assembly GCF_046291045.1 of Caldimonas sp. GTDB lineage: Bacteria > Pseudomonadota > Gammaproteobacteria > Burkholderiales > Burkholderiaceae_C > Caldimonas. Next base: position 22,919 of record NZ_JBKBSL010000035.1, read on the forward strand.
ATCCTCGACGCGGCCCTGGCGCTGGCGTCGCAGGTGGGCCTCGAAGGCCTGTCCATCGGCGCGTTGGCCGAAGTCATGCGCATGAGCAAGTCGGGGGTCTTCGCCCACTTCGGCTCGCGTGAGGAACTGCAGATCTCGGTGATCCGCGAGTATCACCACCGCTTCGAGGAGGAGGTGTTCTTCCCTTCGCTGGCCGAGGCGCGAGGCCTGCCGCGGCTGCGGGCATTGTTCGAGCGCTGGGTGCGCCGAGTCTCGGTGGAGATCGACTCGGGCTGCATCTATATCAGCGGTGCGGTGGAGTTCGACGACCGCCCCGGTCCCGTGCGCGATGCATTGGCCGACATGGTGCTGACCTGGCACAAGGCCCTGGGCCGCGCCATCGCGATTTCCGTGCAGGAGGGGCATCTGCGCGAAGACACCGACCCGCAGCAAATGCTATTCGAGATCCATGGCCTGATCCTGGCCTTGCACCACGACGCCCGCTTCCTGCGCTCTCCCGGCGCCTTGGACCGCGCGCGTCGTGGCTTTGACTTCATCGTCAGCCACTATGCGACGGACAAGGCGCCCAAGGCCGCGCCCTTGAAGCCGCCGCGCAAGACCGTTTCCAAGTCCTCCCGCCAACCGTCTGTCTGAACCCAGGAGCCCTACATGCCCCAGTACACCCCGCCGCTGCGCGACATGCAATTCGTGATGCACGAAGTGCTGAACGTGGTCGACGAGCTCAAGACCCTGCCGGCCCATGCTGACATCGATGCCGAGACGATCAACGCGGTGCTCGAGGAAGGCGGCAAGTTCGCCGCGCAGGTCATCTTCCCGCTGAACATCAGCGGCGACGAGGAAGGCTGCACGCTGGACAAGACCACCCACGAGGTCAAGGCGCCCAAGGGCTTCAAGGAAGCCTACCGGCAATACGTCGAAGGCGGATGGCCCGCGCTGAGCTGCGACCCCGAGTACGGCGGGCAGGGCCTGCCGCACGTGGTCAACCAGTCCTTCTACGAGATGCTCAACTCGGCCAACCAGGCCTGGACCATGTACCCGGGCCTGTCGCATGGTGCCTACGAGGCCCTGCACGCCCATGGCACGCCCGAGCAAAAAAAGCTGTACCTGCCCAAGCTGGTCAGCGGCGAGTGGACGGGCACCATGTGCTTGACCGAACCCCATTGCGGCACCGACCTGGGCCTGCTGCGCACCAAGGCCGAGCCCCAGCCCGACGGCACCTACAAGCTCACCGGCCAGAAGATCTTCATCTCCGCCGGCGAACACGACTTGGCCGAGAACATCGTCCATCTCGTGCTGGCTCGCCTGCCTGATGCGCCGGCTGGCTCCAAGGGCATCTCGCTGTTTGTCGTGCCCAAGTTCAAGGTCAATCCCGACGGGTCGCTCGGCGAGCGCAACCCCATCTATTGCGGCGGCCTGGAGCACAAGATGGGTATTCACGGCAACGCCACCTGCCAGATGATCCTCGACGGTGCGGTGGGCACGATGGTGGGGGAGCCTCACAAAGGGCTGGCCGCGATGTTCGTGATGATGAACGCGGCACGCCTGGGGGTGGGCATGCAGTCGCTGGGCCTGACCGAAGTGGCCTACCAGAATGCCGTCGCCTACGCCAAGGACCGCCTGCAGATGCGCGCCCTGTCCGGCCCGAAGGCGCCCGACAAGCCGGCCGATCCCATCATCGTGCACCCCGACGTGCGCAAGATGTTGCTGACCGCCCGGGCCTATGCCGAGGGTGCACGCGCCGTGGCGATGTGGACCACGCTGCAGCTCGACAAAGAACTGGCCACCGACGACGAGGACGTTCGCAAGGAGTGCGCCGACCTGGTGGCGCTGCTCACGCCGATCATCAAGGCCTTCTTCACCGACAACGGATGGATCGCCACCTCGCACTGTTTGCAGGTCTTCGGCGGGCATGGCTACATCAAGGAATGGGGCATGGAGCAGTACGTGCGCGATGCCCGCATCAACATGATCTATGAGGGCACCAACACGGTCCAGGCGCTCGACCTGCTGGGCCGCAAGGTGCTGGCCGACAACGGCGCCAAGCTCAAGAAGTTCGGCAAGCTGGTGCAAGCCTTCGTCGAAGAAGAAGGCGTCAACGAGGCGATGCAAGAGTTCGTCAACCCGCTGGCCGATCTGGGCGAAAAGGTGACCAAGCTCACGATGGAAATCGGCATGAAGGCCATGGGCAATGCCGACGAGGTGGGTGCCGCGGCGGTGGACTACCTGCGGGTGTGCGGCCATCTGGTGTTCGCCTACTTCTGGGCTCGCATGGCCAAGGTGGCACTGGCCAAGAAGGACAGCGGCGACCCCTTCTACACCGCCAAGCTGGCCACGGCTCGCTTCTACTTCGCCAAGCTGCTGCCCGAGACGGCCGGCCTCATCCGCACGGCCCGTGCCGGCCTCAAGCCGCTGATGGAGATGGACGAGGCGCTGTTCTGAGTTTCTGCGGGCCGCACCCGGCCCGCGCCCGTTGACACAGGAGACAAGCGATGAACAAGAGAACCCTGATCGCCGCTGTGGCCGTGCTGCTGTGCGGCTTGGCGCAGGCCAGCCCCGTAGGACTGTGGAAGACCATCGACGACGGCTCGAAGAAGGAGAAGTCGCTGGTGCGCATCAGCGATCAGGGCGGCGTGCTCATCGGGCGCATCGAGAAACTGCTCGACCCCGAATCCAAGGCGGACGCCGTGTGCGACAAGTGCAGCGACGAGCGTAAAGGCCAGCCCATCGTGGGCCTGAACATCATCCGCAACGTCCGACCCAACGCCGACGACGCAGCCATTTGGGATGGGGGCGACATCCTCGATCCCAACAACGGCAAGGTCTACAAAGTTCGTCTGAAGCCGGTGGACGGCGGCAAGAAGCTGGAGGTGCGCGGCTACATCGGAGCGCCCTTGCTCGGGCGCACCCAGGTCTGGCAGCGCGTCGAATGATCCCCGTGCCGATGGCGCGTGGTTCCGCGCCTTCGGCCTTCACATCAAGGAGAACCCCGTGAGTCGATTCCAAGTCCGCAAGGTGGCCGTGCTCGGCGCCGGCGTGATGGGCGCACAAATCGCCGCCCATCTGGTCAATGTGAAGGTGCCGGTCGTGCTGTTCGACCTGCCGGCCAAGGACGGCCCGAAAAACGGCATCGTCAGCAAGGCCGTCGAGAATCTCAAGAAGCTGAAACCGGCCCCGCTGGGCATTGCCGAGGACGCCGCCCGCATCGAGCAGGCCAACTACGAGGAGCACATCGACAAGCTGCGCGAATGTGACCTCGTCATCGAGGCCATCGCCGAACGCATGGACTGGAAGCTCGACCTGTACAAGAAGATCGCGCCCTACGTGGCCCCGCACGCCATCGTCGCGTCCAACACCTCGGGTCTGTCGATCACCAAGCTCAGCGAGGCTTTGCCTGAAGAGATCAAGCCGCGCTTTTGCGGCATCCATTTCTTCAACCCGCCGCGCTACATGTACTTGGTGGAGCTCATCCCCACCCCCACGACGAAGCCCGAGATCCTCGACCAGCTTGAGACCTTCGTGACGACCAGCCTGGGCAAGGGCGTGGTGCGTGCCAAGGACACGCCCAACTTCATCGCCAACCGCGTGGGCATCGCCGGCATGTTGGCCACCATCAAGGAAGCCGAGAACTTCGGCCTGACCTATGACGTGGTGGACGATCTCACCGGCAAAAAGATGGGCCGAGCCAGCTCGGGCACCTTCCGAACGGCCGATGTGGTGGGCCTGGACACCATGGCCCATGTCATCAAGACCTTGCAGGACAACCTGAAGGACGACCCCTTCTACGCCAGCTATGCCACGCCGCCGGTGCTGGCCAAGCTGATCGAGCAGGGAGCCCTGGGCCAGAAGAGCGGCGCGGGTTTCTACAAGAAGGTGGGCAAGGACATCCTGCGCCTGGACCCGGCCAAGGGCGAATACGTGCCCGCCGGTGCCAAGGGCGACGAGATCGTCGCGCGCATTCTGAAGAAAGCCCCGGCCGAACGCCTGAAGCTGCTGCGCGAGTCGAGCAACCCGCAAGCCCAGTTCCTGTGGGCCATCCTGCGCGACAGCTTCCACTACGCGGCGGTGCACCTGGAGACCATCGCCGACTGCGCCCGCGACGTGGACTTCGCGATGCGCTGGGGCTTCGGCATGAGCCAGGGCCCCTTCGAGCTGTGGCAGGCCGCCGGCTGGAAGCAGGTGGCCGAGTGGGTCCAGGCCGATATCGACGCGGGCAAGGCCCTGAGCAAGGTGCCGTTGCCAGATTGGGTGTTCGATGGCCGCGAGGGCGTGCACACGCCCGAAGGCTCCTGGAGCCCGTCGCAGAAGAAATACATCCCGCGCAGCAGCCTGGCCGTCTACCAGCGCCAGCACTTCCCCGAGACCGTGCTGGGCTCGGGGGCGGTCGAGCCCCTCAAAGCCGGCACGGAGGTCTTCAAGAACGACGAGGTCCGCGTGTGGACGCTCGACGGCGAAGTGCTGATTGCCAGCATCACCGCCAAGCTGCACCTCATCAGCCCCACCGTGACCGAGGGCCTGCTCAAGGCGGTGGACTTGGCGGAGCAGGGCTATAAGGGCCTGGTGATCTGGTCGCCCGATGATGTGTTCTCGGCCGGTGCCAACCTCGAGGCCCTGATGCCGGTGTTCATGGCCAAGGGCTCCAAAGGCATCGCCCCGGAGGAGAAGAAGCTGCAAGACGCGATGCTGCGCATTCGCTACGCGCAGGTGCCGGTGGTCTCGGCCCTGCGCGGCATCGCGCTGGGCGGGGGCTGCGAACTCGCCATCCACAGTGCCTGCCGCGTGGCCGCGATGGAAAGCTACGTGGGTCTGGTGGAGGTGGGTGTGGGCCTGATCCCCGGCGCGGGTGGACTGACCTACATCGCCCGCCGTGCGGCCGAGATGGCCGCTGCCGGCAACGCCAATGCCGATATCCTCAGGTTCCTGACCGACGGCTTTACCAGCGCTGCGATGGCCAAGGTGGGCACCAGCGCGATCGAATCGCGCAAGCTGGGCTACCTGCTGGACAGCGACGTGATCGTCCCCAACAAGGACGAGCTGCTCTACGTGGCCCTGTCGCAAGCCAAGGCGATGTTCGACGCCGGATACCGTCCGCCGCACAAGGCCGTCTTCCCGGTGGCCGGCCGCTCGGCCAAAGCCACGATCATGGCCCAGCTGGCGAACATGCGCGACGGCGGCTTCATCAGCCAGCACGACTATCACATCTCGAGCCTGATCGCCGACGTGGTCTGCGGCGGCGAGGTCGAGGCCGGCTCGCTGGTCAACGAGGAGTACCTGATGGCCCTGGAGCGTCAGCACTTCTGCAGCCTGCTCGACCATCCCAAGACGCAGGAACGCATCATGGGCATGCTGCAAACCGGCAAGCCGGTTCGGAACTGATCGGAGATCTCACATGAAACAAATTCAAGACGCCTACATCGTCGCCGCCACGCGCACTCCGATCGGCAAGTCGGGCCGCGGCTACTTCAAGAACACCCGTCCCGACGACCTGTTGGTGGCCGCCATCCGTGGTGCGCTCAAACAAGTGCCCAACCTCGACCCCAAAGCCATCGAGGATGCCATCGTCGGCTGCGCCATGCCCGAGGCCGAGCAGGGCATGAACGTCGCCCGCGTGGCCGCGCTCTTGTCCGGCCTGCCCAACACCGTCGGTGGCGTCACCGTCAACCGTTTCTGCGCAGCCGGCCTGACGGCAGTGCAGATGGCGGCCGACCGCATCCGCGTGGGTGAGGCCGACGTGATGATCGCCGGCGGTGTCGAGTCGATGAGCATGGTGCCCATGGGCGGCAACAAGCCGTCCTTCAACCCGGAGGTGTTCGCACGCGACGAGAACATCGGTATTGCCTACGGCATGGGCCTGACGGCCGAGAAGGTGGCGCAGCAGTGGAAGGTCTCGCGCGAGGCGCAAGACGAATTTGCGCTGCATTCGCACCTCAAAGCACTCAAGGCCATACAAGCCGGCGAGTTCAAGGACGAGATCACCCCGGTGGAGATCGTCGAGCGCTTCCCCAACCTGGCCGATGGCAGCATCACGGTCAAGACCCGCACTGTGGACGTCGACGAAGGCCCACGTGCCGACACCTCGCCCGAAGGACTGGCCCGTCTGAAGCCGGTGTTCGCCGCCAAGGGCAGCGTCACGGCCGGCAACAGTTCGCAGACCTCCGACGGTGCCGGCTGCCTGATCCTGGCCAGCGAGGCCGCGATCAAGCGCTACGACCTCCAGCCCCTGGCCCGCTTCGTCAGTTTCGCAATCAAGGGCGTGCCGCCCGAGATCATGGGCATCGGCCCGATCGAGGCCATCCCTGCGGCGCTGAAGTCCGCCGGGCTGACCCAGGATCAGCTCGACTGGATCGAGCTGAACGAGGCCTTTGCCGCCCAGTCGCTGGCCGTGCTCAACACGCTGGACCTCGACCGCAGCAAGGTCAACCCCATGGGCGGCGCGATCGCCCTGGGCCACCCGCTGGGGGCCACCGGCGCGATTCGCTCGGCCACGGTCGTCCACGCGCTGCGCCGCCACAACTTGAAGTACGGCATGGTGACCATGTGCGTGGGCACCGGCCAGGGGGCCGCGGGCATCTTCGAGCGCGTCTGATGCGCAGCCGCAGGCCGCCTTGCGCGGCCTGCTTTCCTTCCGTCGTCGACCAGGAGACCGGCATGGAGCGGCAAACCCTCCTCACACCCGAAGGCGTGCGCCTGGGGGTGCGCTACTACCGGCCCGATGCCCAGGTCTGCGCCCCGCAGGCCGTGGTGCTGATCGCGCCGGCCATGGGCGTGCTGCAGGGCTACTACGAGCCCTTCGCTCGTTGGCTGGCCGAGCAGGGTTTCCTGGTGGTCAGCTTCGACTACCGCGGCATGGGCGAGTCCCGTCCGCCGGGATTGCGCTCGCTACGCGGCTTCGAGGCCGATCTTTTCGACTGGGCGCGAGACTTCGACGCGGTGATCGACGCCGTCGTCGATGCTGCACCCGACTTGCCGCTCTATGTGGTGGGGCACAGCCTGGGGGCGCAGCTGCCCGGCTTGCTGCGCAACCGCGACCGCATCGCGGGCCTGGTGTCGGTGGCCGCTGGCAGCGGCTACTGGCGCGACAACGCGCCACCGCTGCGGCGCATGGTGCTCTACTTCTGGCATGTGCTGGTGCCCGTGGCCACGCGGCTCTTCGGTTACTTCCCCGGCAAGCGGCTGCGCAAGGTGGGCGACCTGCCTCGCGGCGTGATCCTCCAGTGGCGGCGCTGGTGCCTGCATCCGCGCTACCATGTGGGGGCCGAGGGGGCGAGCGTGCGCGAAGCCTTCGAGCAGGCTCGCTTTCCGGTCGTGGCCCTGTCGATCACCGACGACGAGCTGATGACCGAGCGCGGCACGCGCGTGCTGGTGGACTGCTACGCCAACGCCCCTCGGCGCATCGAGCGCATTGCGCCGCGAGACGTGCAGGCCCGGCGCATCGGCCATTTTGGCTTCTTCCGTGAGCAGTTCGAGCCCACCTTGTGGCGCCGAGTGAAGGAGCTCTTCGACAGCTTCACCCCTTACACCAAGGAGACCGCATGACCATCAAGACCGCCGTCCTCAACGGCGTGGCCAGCATCGAGATCGCCCGGCCCGAGAAGAAGAATGCGCTGACCACCGCGATGTACCAGGCCATGGCCGATGCCTTGGCTGCAGCTCGGGAAAGCAAGAGCGTGAGGGCCGTGCTCATCCACGGCCAGCCGGATGTGTTCACGTCTGGCAACGACCTCGAGGACTTCATGCAGCGGCCGCCCCAGGGCATGGATTCGCCGGTGTTCCAGTTCATGCGTGGGCTGCTGGAATGCGACAAACCCGTGGTCGTGGCCGTCACCGGTGCGGCCATCGGCATCGGCACCACGATGCTGCTGCACTGCGACCTGGTCTATGCGGCCGACACCGCGCGCTTCGCGATGCCCTTCGCCAGCCTGGGTCTGGTGCCCGAGTTCGCCTCCAGCCTGCTCGTGCCGCTGTATGCCGGCCATGTGAAGGCGGCCGAAAAGCTGCTGCTGGGGGATCCCTTCGGCGCCGAGGAAGCCCAGGAGATGCGCCTGATCAATGCCATCGTGCCCGCGGGCGAAGTCGTGAACCATGCGCGACGCGTGGCCGAGCGATTCAACCAATTGGCACCCGCGGCCGTGCGCGAGAGCAAGAAGCTGCTGCGTCGTGCCAACGCCAAGCTGGTGCAGGAGACCATCGCCGTCGAAGGCGAGCTCTTCGGCCAGCGCCTGCGCAGCCCCGAAGCCCGTGAGGCCTTCCAGGCCTTCTTCGACAAGCGCAAGCCCGACTTCACGAAGTTCGACTGAGCCTGCCCGCCCTGTGCCGCAACGCCCGCCTTGCGCGGGCGTTGTGTTTA
>NZ_JBKBSL010000036.1:0-30840 GCF_046291045.1 Caldimonas sp.
TCCCCCCACGGCAGCATCAAGGTCACCATCAGCAACGACTCGAACTCTTGTCGGAACCGGGCAGCGATGGCCTGCGGGTCAGGGCAGAGCTTGCGGTCGGTGATGAGGCCGAACTGCACACCGCCACCGTAGGAAAGAATGCTCAGGCCCATGCCGATGTCGCCGGACTGAGGCACCCAGAACATCACCTGCTCGAGCGTGGCGCCGCAGAACTTGAGCGGCTCGCGCGGGCCGGGCACGTTGGTCATCACGGCCGTGGCCTTGCGGGCGAAGAAGTTCAGCAAGGTGTGCTGCACCGGCTTGATCAGCAAGCCCGCCATGGCCAGCACGGCAAAGGCCAGCACAGGCTGGTAGCTGCCCTTGAGTTCGGCCATGCGCGCACGCACGGCAAACACGCGCTCGATGGGGTTGGCCATGCCAATGGGCAGCACCAGCGGCACCAGGCCGAAGCGATTGCCAAGTCGATGGGCTTCGCTCAGGGGGCGAAGGTTCACCGGCACCATGACGCGGATTTCCTTGCCGGTGGGGTCGTCCCCATGAGCGGCCAGGTAGTGACCGATGGCGCCGGCCGCGCAAGCCAGCACCACGTCGTTGACCGAACAGCCCAAGGCCTTACCGATGGCCTTCACGTCGTCCAGTGGCAAGGGCTGCGCCCAGGCCACCCGCTTGGAGGGGCCGGGGCGGCCCTTCAGTCGCGTGGGCGAGTCGTCGCTCATCAGCGCAATCGCCGCAGCGTCGCTCACCACCTGCACGCCCATGCGCGCAAGGTCGATCGAGCCCTGCAGCGGCAGGCCCGGGTGGGCCATCATCTCCATGGACTTGGCCATGCCCTGGCCAGTCAGGCCGATGGCCTTCACCGTGACGTCGGTCAGGGGCTTGAGCACGGCATCGGAGAGCCAGTCGCGTTCGTCGTCGGGCCGCGGTTCGCGCAGCCTGGGCAGGGTGCCGCCGTCGGTGAGCGAGAGCATCACGGTGATGAGGGCGATGCCGTCGGCAATGCAGTGGTGGATGCGCGCGATCAGCACGCTGCCGCCGTCGAAGTGTTCGACCAGGCGCATCTCCCACAGCGGGTGGGCCGGGTCCAGCGGCGTGGTGGCCAGTTCGGCGATGCGCGCCTGCAGGGCTTGCAGGGGCGACTGGCCGCGTCGCGGCTGGAGGGTTTCGGCGCGCACGTGGCGGGCGAGGTCGAAGTCGGGGTCGATCACCCAACTCGCGCCCAGGGCATCTTCAACCACCTTCTGGCGGAAGCGCCGATATTTGAGCAAGCGTTGCTCGACGCGTTGCCGCAGAGCCTGAAGGGTGATGCGCGGGCGCAACCGCCACATGCCCACGATGAGCATCAGGTTGGCCTCGGTGTCCATGCGCAGCCAGGCGGTATCGACCCGGGCCATGCGCTCCATCGCTGCGGGCATGCGTCGTTCTTTCCTTGAGGAGCCTGCTCTATTCTTGCGGCACGATGCGCACTAGCATCTGCACTGCAGCATGGCGCGTCAATCGACGTTTCCACCAACCTTTGAGGAGTCCCCATGGCCGACCTGCAAGCCGCCTTCGAGAAGGCCGTCGCCGAATCCAAGACCCTGCCCGAAAAGCCGGACAACATGACCCTGCTGAAGATTTATGCGCTGTACAAGCAGGCCACCGTCGGTGACGTGGAAGGCTCGCGCCCCGGCTTCACCGACATGGTGGGCCGCGCGAAGTGGGATGCCTGGAATGCCCTGAAGGGTCAGAGCGCGGACGAGGCCAAGCAAGCCTACATCGACCTGATCGAAAGCCTGAAGTGAACAGCCGCGGCCCCGCAGGGCCGCGAACCTCACTTCTTTCTGGCGGCCGCCTTCTTCGCGGGGGCGGCCGTCTTTTTCTTGGGCATGCCCTTGCGCGCCTCCAGCGCCAGCAGGCTGTCCAGGTTCTTCTGGATCTCGGCCTCGATGGTCTTGGCAAAGGCGCTCAGCAGGAAGCCGAGCTTGGCCTGCAGCTCGAAATGGTCGGCCGCCACGGTCAGCGTGCCGTTCACGCCGGCGCGGGTGAAGTGCACGACGTCGCAGTCCTCGCCCTCCTCCACCGTGCAGTCCATGCCGAACTTCTCCTCGGCGTCCTCGGCCCATTGCCAGGCGATCTCGCGGGCCCGAGTCAGGCCCAGCTGGTGTTCACGGTGGACGGCAATCTCGCTCATCGCGCAGGATCCTTGTCGGCAATCAGGGCAGAAGTGAGGGCCTGTCGGCGCTCGTCGCGCGGCCGCTGGGCCAGCGCGCGCACGGCATCATAGAACCGTGGAAAGCTCCGGCCCCGGGCTTCGAAGAGCCGCTCGAAGCCCGGCACCAGCTCGGTGTAGGCCGCCAGCACGGCCAGCGAGGCCCCGTTGGCTTCCTCGAACCAGCGATCGTAGCCGGCAAAGCCCTCCCAAGGGCCGGCCTTCAGACGGGCGTGTTCGGCGCGCATCGCGGCCAGCACCTCGGCTTTGGCGCGGCGCTTGTCCTCGTCGCTGCCCGAGCCGGCATAGACCTCGGCCAGGCGGGCGCGGTAGCGCAGCGCCAAGGCCAGAAAGTCGCGTCGGCGCGCGTCGAAGCGCTCGTATTCCTCACGCGCTGCCGCGCTGGCATGCTGCTGCAGCCAGCGCCGCACGCCCAGGCGCTCCACCGCGGTAGCAAAGGATTCGTTAAAGGTGGTGTCGTCCTTCACATAGACCACGTGATGGGCCAGCTCGTGGAAGATGAGGCGTGCCAGTTCGCCCTCCGGGTAGCCGATGAAGGTGTTGAGCAGGGGATCCCCCCCCAGCCATTCCAACCGGCCCAGGGTGGAGTAGGCGGGCACGCCGTAGACGCGCACGTCGTAGCCTTGCGCGCGCAATCCTTGCGCGAAGGCTTCGGCCTCGTTGCGGTCGTAGTAGCCGCGGTAGCCCACGCAGCCCACCACCGGGAAACACCAGGTCTTGAGCGACAGGCTCAGCTCGGGCACCGCCACCACGTTCCACACCGCGGCCGGCCGGCCCAGGTCGGCATAGTCCCGGTAGCTGCGGGTGTCGGGCAGGGCCAGTTCGTCCACCGCAAAGCGGCGGATGCGCTGACTCAGGACCAGGCGCTCGCGCAGGCGCTCGGGCGTGGACCCGTCGGCCAGCCAGTGCTCGACCGGACGGGCCTGCTGCACCAGGCTCAGGTGACCGTGCACCGACTGGGCCAGGTAACCCACCGTGCCACAGCCCGCCACGAGCAGGGCGCCGCCCAGGACCAGGGCCACCACGCCCCCCACCGCCCACAGACCTCGCCTGCGCATCGCCGCCTCTGGACCCTCACTGCGCCACCGATGCCACGGCCACCTCGACCAGCACGTCGTAGAAGCACGGCGCGCGCCCCAGGTCGGTGAGGCGCTGATGGGTGACTTCGTTGACATTGCTGCCGCGCAGCCCCAGCTTGCGCCACCAGATGCCCAGGCCGTTGACCACCCCCGGCCGGGCGCGGTCGCTCACGCGGGCCGTGCACCAGTACTCGCCGCGGTCGTTGAAGACGCGCACCACGGCACCGTCGGCAATGCCCCGTGCGGCGGCGTCCTCGGGGTGGATCTCCAGCAACGGCTCGCCCTCGATGTCGCGCAGGCTCTGCACGTTCACGAAGCTGGAGTTGAGGAAGTTGCGTGCCGGTGGGGAGATCATCGACAGCGGGTAGCGCGCAGCCAGCCCGGGGGTGGACGTGGGCGATTCGTGGTTGGGCAGGTAGTCGGGCACCCCGTGCCGGGGCGAGTCGATCTCGCAGCGACCGCTGGCCGTGGGGAAGCCGCCCTCGGCGAACGGCGCCTCGGGCAGCGGCAGCTTGACCCAGCCCTGCTTGCGCAACTGCGCCAGCGTGATGCGCCCACCGAAGGCCTGGGCGGCGATCTCTTCGTCGGTCTCGGCGAAACAGGCCTCGGCGTAGCCCATGCGGGCCGCCAGGTCGCGAAAGATCTGCGTGTTGGGCCGGCTTTCCCCCACCGGCGCGATGGCCGGTTCGTTGATCAGCACGTCGGTATGGCCATAGCTGGTGTGCACATCCAGGTGCTCCAGCTGCGTGGTGGCCGGCAGCACATAATCGGCGTGGTCGGCCGTGTCGGTGAGGAAGTGCTCCAGCACCACGGTGAAGAGATCCTCGCGGGCGAAGCCTCGCACCACCTTGGGCGACTCGGGGGCCACCGCCACGGGATTGCTGTTGTAGACCACCAAGGCCTCGATCTTCGGGCCGAAGCCGGGCGAGGCCTCGCGCAGCAGGTCGTCGCCGATGGTGCTCATGTTGATCGTGCGGGGGTTGCGTCCGGCCAGCAACTCGGGGCGCTGCAACGCGGCACGGTCCACCGGGAACCAGCCCGAGCTGGACAACAGCAGGCCGCCGGCGCGGTGGCGCCAGGCACCGGTCAGGCAGGGCAGGATGGCGATCAGCCGCACGGCATTGCCGCCCCCATGGGCACGCTGCATGCCATAGTTCAGGCGGATCGCCGCGGGGGGCATCGTGGCGTAGTCGCGCGCGAGGCGGCGCACGGCCTCGGCCGACACGCCGCATTCGGCCGCTGCGCGCTCGGGCGGCCACTGCAGGGCCCGCTCGCGCAGGGCGGACCAGCCCTGCGTATGACGCTCAATGTAGTCGTCGTCAAGCCAGCCGTTGACGATCAGCTCGTGCATCATCCCCAGGGCCAGCGCACCGTCGGTGCCGGGGCGCAAGGCCAGGTGCTCGTGGCACTTGTCGGCCGTTTCGGTGCGGCGAGGGTCGATGCACACCAGCTTGGCCCCCCGACGCTTGGCCTCCTGGGCCACGCTCCAGAAGTGCAGATTGGAGGCGATGGAATTGCTGCCCCAGATCAGGATCAGGCGGCTCTCGGCAAAGTGCTCGACATGCATGCCGACTTTGCCCCCGTAGGTCGCCATGAGAGCCTCGGCCCCGGCGCTGGCACAGATGGTGCGGTCCAGACGCGAGGCGCCCAGGCGGTGGAAGAAGCGCGCCGACATGCTCTCCCCCTGGACGAGGCCCATGGTGCCGGCATAGCTGTAGGGCACGATGGCCTGCGGGTCGCGCGATGCGATGTTCGACAGGCGCTGCGCGATCGCATCCAGGGCCTCGTCCCAGCTCACCCGTTCGAACTGCCCCGCGCCCTTGGGCCCCACGCGCTTGAGCGGGTGCAGCACGCGCTGCGGATGGTAGGTGCGCTCCACATAGCGCGAGACCTTGCGGCACAGCGCCCCGTGCGTAGAGGGATGTTCGGGGTGCCCTTGCACGCGCACCGCACGGCCGCCTTCGACCACCACTTGCATCGCGCACGTGTCGGGGCAGTCGTGCGGGCAGGCCGCACGCACGATGCGCGCGCCGGCGGCGGCAGGGGACGTCGTCATCCGGGGCTCCAGGAGGGGCAGGGTCATCTGAACACGGGCAGGACCGTCAAGGCTACACTGAATCGTCGCCATTGCGTGCACCCCTGCGTGGTATTCCCATGAAGCTGATCGACTCCATCCTGGCCGACGCCGCGGCCGTCACCGCCATCCGGCGCGACCTCCATGCCCACCCCGAACTGTGCTTCGAGGAGGTGCGCACCGCCGACGTGATCGCGCGCGCGCTCACCGACTGGGGCATACCCATCCACCGCGGGCTGGGCACCACCGGCGTGGTGGGCATCGTCAAGAACGGCAGCAGCCCGCGCGCCATCGGATTGCGCGCCGACATCGACGCGCTGCCCATGACCGAGAAGAACCAGTTCCCCCACGCCAGCCGGCACCCCGGCAAGATGCACGCCTGCGGCCACGACGGCCACACCGCGATGTTGCTGGCCGCGGCCAAGCATTTCTCGAAGCACCGCCACTTCGACGGCACGGTCTATCTCGTCTTCCAGCCGGCCGAAGAAGGCGGCGGCGGCGCGCGCGAGATGATCAAGGACGGCTTGTTCGAACACTTCCCGATGGAGGCCATCTTCGGCATGCACAACTGGCCCGGCATGCAAGTGGGCCAGTTCGCCGTGAAGAACGGCCCCATCTTCGCGTCGAGCAACGAGTTTCGCATCGTCATCCGCGGCAAAGGCGGGCATGCGGCCCTGCCGCACAACACCGTGGACCCGGTGCCCGTGGCCTGCCAGATGGTGCAAGGCTTCCAGACCATCATCACCCGCAACAAGCGGCCCATCGATGCCGGCGTGATCTCGGTGACGATGATCCACGCCGGCGAGGCCACCAACGTCGTGCCCGACACCTGCGAGATCCAGGGCACGGTGCGCACCTTCACGCTGGAGGTGCTCGACCTGATCGAGCAGCGCATGGACGAGATCGCCCGCCACACCGCAGCGGCCTACGGCTGCGAGGTCGAATTCAGCTTCCACCGCAACTACCCGCCCACCATCAACCACCCCGAAGAGACCGCTTTCGTGCGGCGCGTGATGGGCGAGGTCGTGGGCCCCGAGAATGTGCTCGACTTCGAGCCGACGATGGGCGCCGAGGACTTCAGCTACTTCCTGCAGCACAAGCCCGGGGCCTACTTCCTGATCGGCAACGGCGACGGCACCCACCGCGAAGGCGGCCATGGCCTGGGGCCTTGCGTGCTGCACAACCCCACCTACGACTTCAACGACGAGCTGATCCCCCTGGGCGCCACGCTGTGGGTGCGCCTGGCGGAGGCCTGGCTCAGGCCGTCGGCCTGAGGAGCGCCCCATGAGCGACATCCCCAGCGCCTTCTCGCAAAGCTACGCCGAGGCCCGCACCAAGTTCCTCGCCGCCTGCGAGGCCCAGGGCCTGGACGTGGAGTCGCACATCCACCCGATGCTCGGCCGGGACGGCGAGTTGCTCGCGATGGACGTGGTGCGCCACGGGCCACGTGACGCCAAGCGCCTGCTCATCCTGTCCAGCGCCTGCCATGGCGTGGAAGGCTTTGCAGGCTCGGGCATCCAGATCGCCCTGCTGCGCGAGGCACGCTGGCGCGAGGCCGTGCAGGCCTCGGGCGTGGCCGTGCTCTACATCCACGCGCTCAACCCCTACGGGTTCTCGTGGTGGCGGCGCGTGACGCAGGAGAACGTGGACCTCAACCGCAACTTCCACGACTTCTCCCGCCCCCTGCCGCGCAACGACGCCTACGACGAGATCCATGCCTGGCTGCTACCGCGACAGTGGCCGCCCACGCCCGAAGTGGAAGCGGCCATCCAGGCCTACATCGAGCGCCATGGGCCGATGGCCTTCCAGGCCGCGGTCTCGCAGGGCCAGTACACGCACGAGGACGGGCTCTACTACGGCGGGCGCAATCCCACCTGGAGCAACGTGACGCTGCGACACGTGCTGCGAGAACACGGGCGGCAGGCCCTCGACATCGCCTGGATCGACCTGCACACGGGCCTGGGGCCCTGTGGCCATGGCGAGCGCATCTTCGCCTCGCGCAACGATGACACCGAACTTGCCCGCGCGCGACGCTGGTGGGGCCCCGAGGTCACCTCCATCTATGACGGCTCGTCCAGCTCGGCCGAGCTCACCGGCATGATGTGGCTGTCCATCTTCGACGAGTGCCCGCAGGCCCGCTACACCGGCATCGCGCTGGAGTACGGCACCGTGCCGGTGCTGGAGGTACTCAACGCACTGCGTGCCGAGCATTGGGTGGAGAACCATCCCGAGGTGGACGATGCGCACCGCGCGGCCCTCAAGCGGCAGTTGCGCGATGCCTTCTATGTCGACACCGACGATTGGAAGCAGCAGCTCGTCGAGCAGGCCCTCGAGGCCGGCCTGCAGGCCCTGCGCGGCCTGCGCGGCGGCGCCTGAGCGGCGCCCGTGGCCACCTCACGCTCAGTGCCTTGTCAGTCTGGTCACGCCGACCTCATCCCCGCAGCCGCCGGAGCAGCCCGGCCGTCGAAGCGTCCAGCCCCGCCGTGTCGCCCGAGGCCAGACGCGGCAGCAGGTCGTTGCACAAGGCTTTGCCCAGCTCCACGCCCCACTGGTCGTAGGAATTGAGGCCCCACAGCGCGCCGCTGGTGAAGACGCGGTGCTCGTACAGCGCGATCAGCGCCCCCAGAGCGCGCGGCGTGAGTCGCTCCAGCAGCAGCGTGGTGCTGGGACGGTTGCCCGGGAAGGTGCGGTGGCGCGCGATCGTCGCGGCATCCAGCACCCGGCTGGCCGTGGGGGCATGCTCGCCCAACGCCTCCTCGGTGGTCTTGCCCCGCATCAGCGCCTGCGCCTGCGCCAGTCCATTGGCCAGCAGCTTGGCATGCAGATCGGCATGGTCATGCGTGGGCGTCTTCACCAGGATGAACTCCACTGGGATCACGTCGGTGCCCTGGTGCAGCATCTGGAAGTAGGCATGCTGGCCGTTGGTGCCGGGCTCCCCCCAGACCACCGGCGAGGTGCCATAGGGCAGCGGTTGTCCATCGAGGTCCACACGCTTGCCGTTGGACTCCATCTCGAGCTGCTGTAGATAAGCCGGCAGTCGTTGGAGGCCCTGGTGATAGGGTGCCACGCTGCGGCTGGCAAAGCCGTGGAAGTTGCGGTACCAAACGTCCAGCAGGCCCAGTTGCACCGGCAGGTTCTTCTCCAGCGGTGCCGTGGCGAAATGGCGGTCCATCGCATGCGCACCGTCGAGCAGGGCTCGGAAGTGCTCGTGGCCCAGCGCGATCGCGATGGGCAACCCGATGGCCGACCACAGCGAGTAGCGCCCGCCCACCCAGTCCCAGAAACCGAAGGTGGTGGTGATGCCGAACGCGGCCGCCGCCTCGATGTTCGTGGTGGTGGCCACGAAATGCTTCGCGATGTCGGAGCCGCCTTGCTGGATGAACCACTCGCGTGCCACACGCGCGTTGGCCATCGTCTCCTGCGTGGTGAAGGTCTTGGAGGCGATGATGAACAGCGTGGTCTGCGGCTTCAGGCCACGCAGTACCGGCGCGATGGCGTGCCCGTCCACGTTCGAGACGAAATGCAAGCGCAGCCCCCGGTGCGCGAAGGCGTCGAGCGCACCCACCGCCATCTGCGGGCCCAGGTCGGAGCCGCCGATACCGATGTTCACCACGTCGGTGAAGCCGCTGGCCGCCGTGTCGCGCACACCTTCGGCATAGGCGAGCAGGCGGTCGAGCACCTCGTGGACCTCGTCGCTGAAGGGGCCCTGGCCTCGCGGCGCACGCAGCGCCGTGTGCAGCACCGCGCGACCTTCGGTGAGGTTCACCGGCTCGCCCGCCAGCATCGCATCGCGTCGCGCCTCCAGCCCGCACTCGCGGGCCAGCTCGCTCAGCAGGCGATGCGTGGCCTCGTCCCACAGGTTCTTCGACAGGTCGGCGAAGACCTCCGGCGCCTCCACGCTGAAGCGCTCGAAGCGCGCAGGGTCGCGCGCGAAGGCCTCGCGCAGGTCCAGGTCGCGGCCATGGGCCTCGAAGTGCCCCCGCAGGGCCGCCCAGGCGGTGGTGCGATCGCAGCGGGTCATGCCACTAGCTCCTGGATCAGGGCGTCGAGCTTGGCCGCATCGGCCGCGAAGGCACGGATGCCCTCGGAGAGCTTCTCGGTGGCCATCGCATCCTCGTTGAGCGCATAGCGGAAGCTCGCCTCGTGGTAGCTCACGGCCTTGAGCGCAGTGCGGCGTGCGGCCTGCGGGTCCAGATGGCGCACGACGGGGGTGTCGCTGGCCTGGAGCTGGGCCAGCAGCTCGGGGCTGATGGTCAGCAGGTCGCAGCCGGCCAGGGCCAGGATCTGACCCACGTTGCGGAAGCTCGCACCCATCACCTCGGTGGGGATGTCGTAGTGCTTGTAGTAGGTGTAGATCTGCGTCACCGACTTCACGCCCGGATCGTTCACTCCGGCATTCGCGGCTTCGTCCCATTGAGACCCGGCCGCCTTCTTGTACCAGTCGTAGATGCGGCCCACGAACGGCGAGATCAGCCGCACGCCGGCCTCGCCGCAGGCCACGGCCTGGCAGAAGGCGAACAGCAGCGTCAGGTTGCAGTGGATGCCCTCGTGCTCGAGCGCACGGGCCGCCTGGATTCCCTCCCAGGTGGCGGCGATCTTGATCAGCACGCGCTCGCGGGCGATGCCGGCGGCCTCGTACATCGCAATGAGGCGCTGCGCGCGGGCGATGGTGGCCGCGGTGTCGAAGCTCAAGCGCGCATCGACTTCCGTGGACACACGCCCGGGCACCACTTTCAGGATCTCCTGGCCGAAGGCCACGAGCACCCGGTCCACCAGTTCGTCGAGTGAGCGCCCCGGATGGGCACGCACCGTGGCCTCCAGCAGCGGGCGGTACTCGGGCTGCTGCACGGCCTTGAGGATCAGCGAGGGATTGGTGGTCGCATCCCGCGGGGCGAACTGGGCCAGTTGCCTGAAATTGCCGGTGTCAGCCACCACGGTGGTGTATTGCTTGAGCGCGTCGAGTGAGTTCATGGGAGGGTCGAAAGAAGGGCCCGGTGCAGTCTGCATTGTCGCCGCCGACGGACCGAGGCCGCGGCGGAGCCGTAGTAACAAGATTACCCCGTAACTCGATCGTAACCCCATCGGGATGCCCCAGGTCTGAGCGAACCACCGGAGTTCGTATTGACGAATGGCCGCCTTCGTCGCATGATGCGTCTGTAATTGAATTACATCGACAGGCCCGCAGGCACCCGGTCCGTGGGTGACACCCGCTTACACAGTTCTTCCCACCATGTCTTTCGATCTCGTCTTCTTCGGCGGCACCGGCGACCTCACCTGGCGCAAGCTCATGCCGGCCCTGTTCCAGGCGTTTCGCCACGGCAAGCTGCCCGCTGGCGGGCGCATCCTCGCCGTGGCCCGCGACGAGCGCAGCGACGACGACTACCGCGCCTGGCTCAAGGCCCACTTCGAGGACGTCGAAAGCCCCAAGCGCCCCAGCGACGAGGAGTTCGCGCGCTTTGCCGAACTCATCTTTTACCGTCGCATGGACCTCGCGCAGCCGCAGCACTACGCCCACCTCAAGGCCTGGCTGGACGAACGCGCGGCCGACACCGTGGTGCTGTATCTGGCCACCAGCCCGCATCTCTTCCCGGTGATCTGCGAGCAGCTTGGCGCGGCGGGCCTGAACGCGCCGCACATCCGCGTGGTGCTGGAAAAGCCGCTCGGCCACGACCTGAAGAGCGCGCAGGAGATCAACCGCGTCGTGCGCTCGGTCTTCGACGAGAACCAGGCCTTCCGCATCGACCACTACCTGGGCAAGCCCTCGGTGCAGAACCTGATGGCCTTGCGCTTCGGCAACGCCCTGTTCGAGCCGCTGTGGCGACGCGAGAGCATCGCCAACATCCAGATCACGCTGGCCGAGAGCATCGGCGTGGGCACGCGGGGTGATTTCTACGACCGCACAGGCGCCCTGCGCGACATGGTGCAAAACCACGCGCTGCAGCTGCTCACGATGATCGCGATGGAACCGCCGGCCACCAACGACGCCGATGCGATCCGCGACGAGAAGCTCAAGGTGCTGCGTTCGCTCAAGCCCTTCACGCCCGAGTCGGTGGCGCGCGACGTGGTGCGCGGCCAGTACCGCGCCGGCAGCGTGGGGGGCCAGGCCGTACCCGGCTATCTCGAGGAGGCCAAGGTGCCTGCCGGCAGCCGCTGCGAGACCTTCGTTGCGCTGCGCACCGAGGTGCAGAACTGGCGCTGGGCCGGCGTGCCCTTCTACCTGCGCACCGGCAAGCGCCTGGCCGCGCGCGACGCGCAGATCGTCGTCAACTTCCGCCCCGTGCCCCACCCCATCTTCCCGGGCGTCAACCAGCCCAACAAGCTGGTGATCAAGCTGCAGCCCGAGGATGGACTGGAGCTGCACCTGCTGGCCGCCAAGGGCACCGGTCAGCAAGAGGCCCTGGCGCCGGTGTTCCTGGACCTCGATTTTGACAAGGCCTTCCCCACCGAACGTGTGGGGGCCTACGAGCGATTGCTGCTCGATGCGATCGCCGGGCGGCTCAACCTCTTCGTGCGCAGCGACGAGCAGGAACAAGCCTGGCGATGGGTCGAACCCATTCTGGACAGCTGGGCCCGCGACAGCGCCGGCCCCCGCCCCTATGCCGCCGGCAGCTGGGGCCCGGCCGCCGCCAGCGCCCTGGTCGCGCGCGACAACTTCACCTGGGCCGAAGAGGCATGACGCCGGCCCACCCGCTGCCCCGAACGGCCCGCCAACGCCCCTGAAACCCTTTTGCAGGAGCCCTGCCTCATGCTGGATCGCATCAAGGCCTCGATCCCCGCCCTGCCCCCGGCCGAGCAGCGCGTGGCCAAACTGGTCCTGGCCGACCCGCGCAGCTTTGCCAGCCTGCCGGTGGCCGAACTCGCCGAGCGGGCCCATGTGAGCAAGCCCACCGTCGTGCGCTTCTGCCGCAGCGTGGGCTACGACGGCCTGGCCGACTTCAAGCTCAAGCTCGCCGGCACGGTCAATGAAGGCGTGCCCTTCGTGCACCGCGCGGTGGACGAGGACGACAAGCCCTCCGACCTCATCGTCAAGGTGATCGACAATGCAGTGTCGGCGCTGCTGAAGTATCGCAACGACGCCGCCAGCCACGCCTTCGAGCGCGCCATCGAGGCTTTGACGGCAGCCGGCAAGAGCGCTCGGCGCATCGAGTTCTATGGCGTGGGCAACTCGGGCATCGTGGCTCAGGACGCCCAGCACAAATTCTTCCGGCTGGGCGTGAACGCCGTGGCCTACAGCGACGGCCACGTGCAGGTGATGAGCGCCACGATGCTGCAGCCGGGCGACTGCGCGGTGATCATCTCCAACTCCGGCCGCAGCCGCGACCTGCTCGATGCCGCAGAGATTGCGCGCAAGAAGGGCGCCACGACCATCGTCATCACCGCCAGCGGCTCGCCGCTGACGCAGCATGCACAGATCCTGCTGGCGGTGGACCACCCCGAAGACTACGACCGCTACAGCCCCATGGTGTCGCGGCTGCTGCACCTCACCGTCATCGACATCCTCACCACCGGCGTGGCCCTGCGTCTGGGTGAACAACTGCGGCCGATGCTGCAGGAGATCAAGCGCAACCTGCGCGCCAAGCGCTACGCGGCCCCCGACTGAACGCCTGGCGCGGCAGCCCCGTCGGGCACGAGCGCCGCCACGCCATACAGGCCGGCCAATTCGCGCAACTTGGGTGGCAGGTGGCGCACCTCGAAGCGCTTGCCCCAGGCCCGGGCGAGGCGGTGGCATTCGATCAGCACCGCCAGGGCCGAGGAGTCGAAACGCTGGAGCGCGCCGGCATCGACCACCAGGGTCTCGCCCTCCTGCGCCCGCAGGCCCTGGCGCAGCATGCGCAGGGTGTCACGGGCCTCGGCAACCGTCAGCGTGGCCGGCAGCAACAGCATGGTGCCAACCTCAGCCGCGGGCGGCCGCCGCCACCTTGTTGCGTTCGGCCAGGCTGTTGATCAGGCCGTCGATGCCGCCCTTGCTGATCTCCTGGGCGAAGGTGGAGCGGTAGTTCTCCACCAGCCAGATGCCCAGGACGTTGACGTCATAGATCTTCCAGCCGTCGCCGGCCTTCTCGAGACGATAGTCCATCTGGATCGGCTCGCCTGCTCCGCGCACTTGCGTGCGCACGATGACCTCCGTGTCCTCGGGTCGCGCACGCATCGGCAGCAGGTGCACCGACAGATCCTTCACCTGGCTGAGCGCGCCGGCATAGGTGCGCACCAGCAGCAGCTTGAACTCGTCCTGCAGGCGCTGCTGCTGTGCAGGCGTGGCCTGACGCCAGTAGCGGCCGACGGCCGAAGCCGTCATGCGCCGGAAGTTCGTGTGCGGCAGGATCTTGCTGTCCACCAGGGCGATGACCTTGGCCAGGTCGCCGTTTTGCAGCGAGGCGTCCTTTTTCGCCGTCTCCAGGATGTCGTTGGACAGGTCGCGGATGAAGGCATCGGGGGCCTGGGGGGCGGCCTGGGCGATGGACCCGACCATCAGGGCGGCCAGGGCCAGGGTGGCGAAATGGCGTCGTTTCATGGAGTGAGTTCCCTTCCTTCTTGTGGTGCGGTGGGGGGCCGGACCCGGTTATGACCCGGATGGGCCCGCAGGGTTCGTCGATCCCGCTCGATTGTGAACAAACGTCACCCACCGGGGGCTGGAAGCAATTCCTTACCATGGGGCCCTTCGCTCACGGGGCCGACGCCGGCGGGGCAGGAGCGGCAGCGTCGTCCTCGCCATCCCAGTCCTCCTCGTCCTGCGGCGGCGGGTTGCCATCGTAGACCAGGTTACGGCGGCGCTGCAGCCAGGCATCGCGGGTGAAGAGGTACTTGTCCAGCGCCACGTCGTCCAGCATGCGGGTCGCGCTCAGCAGGCGTGAGCGCGTGTCGACAACGCGCAGCCCGGTCAGGCCGTAGGCCGTCGCCGCGTCCCGGGTGAGGTGGCCGGTCGTGGTGGCCTGCATGTCCAGCGGCAGCGCCGCGGTGTCGCGCAGCGTCGACGGCCCGAGGAAGGGCAGCACCAGGTAGGGTCCGGGGCCGAGCCCCCAGTGGCCCAAGGTCTGGCCGAAGTCCTCCGGCTCGGCGCGCAGCCCAGCCTCGCTGGCGATGTCCAGCACGCCGCCGAAGCCGAAGAAGGTGTTGAGACCCACCCGCAGCGTGCTGTGCAGGCCGTTCTCGATCTTGAGCTGCAAGAAGCTGTTGACCGCCGACCACAGGTCGCCAATGTTGCCGAAGAAGTTGCTCACCCCCTTGCGCACCGGGCCGGGCACGACGTCGCGGTAGGCCCGGGCGGTGGGTTCGAGCACCGCGCGGTCCACCGCCTCGTTGAAGGCAAAGACCTTGCGATTGAGCGGCTCGAGAGGGTCGTTCGGATGGGTCGTCGCGCAGCCGGCGGCCAGGCCGACGGTGGCCGCGAGCAAGATCAGGCGATACGGCCGGCGGTGCATGGACGTCTCCTTGCGATCGTGCTCAGGGACGCGAGCCGCCGGTACCGTCACCGGCTTCGGCCGCACGGTTGAACAGGAACTGACTGATCAGGTTCTCGAGCACCACGGCCGACTGGGTCTGGGTGATGGTGTCGCCCTCAGCCAGCATCTGCTCCTCGGCCCCGGGCTCCAGCCCGATGTACTGCTCGCCCAGCAGGCCCGCCGTCAGGATCTTGGCCGAGCTGTCCTTCGGGAAGGCAAAGCGCTTTTCCAGGCTGAGCGTGACATGGGCCTGGTAGGTCTGGGCGTCGAAACCGATCGACTCGACCCTGCCCACCACCACGCCAGCGCTGCGCACCGCCGAACGGGGCTTGAGCCCGCCGATGTTGTCGAAGCGCGCCTGCACGCGATAAGTCTCCTGGAACGACAGCGACAGCAGGTTGCCGGCCTGCAAGGCCAGGAAGAGCAGCGCCGCGCCGCCCAGCAGCACGAACAGACCCACCCACACATCATGTCGAGACTGAGGCATCACACCACTCCTGCCGCCGCCGCCACAGGCCCGCGGCTCATCAGATCGAGAACATCCAAGCGGTGAGCATGAAGTCCAAGCCCAGGACGAACAGCGACGCCACCACCACCGTGCGCGTAGTAGCCCGCGAAACCCCCTCGGGAGTGGGCTTGGCCTCGAAGCCCTGCCACAGGGCGATGAAGCTCACCGTCACGCCGAACACGAAGCTCTTGATCACGCCGTTGCCGACATCGGACCACACGTCCACACCGGCCTGCATCTGCGACCAGAAGGCCCCGCCGTCCACGCCGATCATCACCACGCCGACGATCCAACCGCCGATGATGCCCACACTGCTGAACACCGCCGCCAGCAAGGGCATCGCGATGATGCCGGCCCAGAAGCGCGGCGCCAGCACGCGCTGTATCGGGTCGACGGCCATCATCTCCATGGCCGCGAGCTGCTCGCCGGCCTTCATCAGCCCGATCTCGGCCGTCAGAGAGGTGCCGGCCCGGCCAGCGAACAGCAAGGCCGTGACCACCGGACCGAGTTCGCGCACCAGCGACAGCGCCACCATCAGGCCCAGCGCCTCGGACGAACCGTAGCGCTGCAAGATGTAGTAGCCCTGCAGCCCCAGGACGAAGCCGACGAACAGCCCCGACACCGCGATGATGGCCAGCGAGTAGTTGCCCAGGAAATGGATCTGGTCCATCAGCAGGCGCGGCCTTGCGAACGCCTTGCCCCCCGTCGCGAACAAACAAGCCAACAGGCGAGCGGCGCGGCCCAAGTCGGCCAGGAACACCCTGACGGCACGGCCCACCCGCCCCGGATGCAGCCAGCCGATCATAGGCGCCCCCCAGGCAGGCGATAGTCTTCGGCGACATCGCGTGCCGGGTAATGGAAGCGCACGGGGCCGTCGCCTTGGGCATCGACGAACTGGCGCACCAGGGGGTCGTCGGTCGAGCGCATCTCGGACGGCGAGCCCTGGGCGGCGATGCGCCCATTGGCCAGAAAGACCACGTGGTCGGCGATCAGGAAGGTCTCGTCCACGTCGTGCGAGACCACCAGACTGGTCACGCCCAGGGCCTGATTGAGCTGACGGATCAGCCGCGCGGCCACGCCCATCGAAATCGGGTCGAGCCCAGCAAAGGGTTCGTCATACATGATGAGATCCGGGTCGAGCGCGATCGCCCGCGCCAGCGCCACGCGCCGCGCCATGCCACCCGAGACCTGCGAGGGCATCAGGTCGCGCGCACCGCGCAGGCCCACCGCATCGAGCTTCATCAGCACGAGGTCGCGGATCATCTCCTCGCTCAAGCGCGTGTGCTCGCGCAGCGGGAAGGCCACGTTGTCGAAGACGGACAGATCGGTGAACAAGGCCCCGAACTGAAAGAGCATGCCCATGCGTCGGCGGATGGCATAAAGCGCGTCGCGGTCCATCGACGCGATGTCCACGCCGTCGAAGAGCACCTGACCCTTCTGAGGCTTGACTTGGCCGCCGATGAGACGCAGCACCGTGGTCTTGCCGCCGCCAGACGTGCCCATCAAGGCCACCACCTTGCCGCGCGGCACGGTCAGGCTCACATCCTCCAGGATCACCCGCTCGTCATAGCCGAAGCTCACCCCGCGCAGTTCGACCAGCGGCGGGGGGGGCGTCTGGGGAGTGAGGGTGTGCTTCAACATGCCGGACAAAAAAGCCGGTGGGGATGAGGCACCGGCCCGCCGATGATAGGGGAAAACACGGGTCGGCCTTGGCGCGGACGAAGAACCCCCGGCCCGCGGGGCCCGCAAGAACGTTGCATGGACGCAACGCTGGCGAGGCCGATGCGACATCGAGCCGCATCGGCGCGCCGGTCTCAGCGCGGCAGGTCGCTGTGCCCCATCAGGTACTCGTCCACCGCACGGGCAGCCTGGCGGCCTTCGCGGATGGCCCAGACCACCAGCGACTGGCCCCGGCGCATGTCGCCGGCGGCGAAGACCTTGTCGACGTTGGTGCGGTAGCCGCCGGTGAAGTCGGTGCTGGCTTTGGCATTGCCGCGGGCGTCCTTGTCCACACCGAAGGCCTCGAGGATCGAGCCCACCGGGCTGACGAAGCCCATGGCCAGCAGCACCAGGTCGGCCTTGAGCACCTGCTCGGTCCCCGGCACCTCGGTCATCTTGCCGTCCTTCCACTCGACACGCACGGTCTTCACACCGGTGACACGCCCCTTCTCGCCGAGGAACTCCTTGGTGGCGATCGCAAACTCACGCACGCAGCCCTCCTCGTGGCTGGAGGAGGTGCGCAGCTTGTAGGGCCAATAGGGCCAGGTCAGCGGCTTGTTCTCGTGCTCGGGCGGCATGGGCAGCAGCTCGAACTGGGTCACGCTCTTGGCGCCGTGGCGGTTGGAGGTGCCCACGCAGTCCGAGCCGGTGTCGCCGCCGCCGATCACGATGACGTGCTTGCCATCGGCACGAATCTGGTCCTTGAGCTTGTCGCCGGCCACGACCTTGTTCTGCTGGGGCAGGAACTCCATCGCGAAATGGATGCCCTCGAGGTCGCGGCCCGGCACCGGCAGGTCGCGCGACTGTTCGGCCCCGCCGGCCAGCAGCACGGCGTCGAAGTCCTTGCACAGTTGCTCGGCACTGAGGGTTTCCTTGGCCCAGTTGGTGACCTTGGAGCCCTCGGGCATCTTGCCCACCAGCACGCCGGTGCGGAAGTTCACGCCCTCGGCCTTCATCTGCTCGATGCGGCGGTCGATGTGCGACTTCTCCATCTTGAAGTCGGGGATGCCGTAGCGCAGCAGGCCGCCGATGCGGTCGTTCTTCTCGAACACGGTCACGTCGTGGCCGGCGCGTGCCAGCTGCTGGGCCGCCGCCAAGCCGGCCGGGCCGGAGCCGACGATGGCAACCTTCTTGCCCGTGCGGTGCTTCGGCGGCTGCGGCACGACCCAGCCTTCGGCCCAGGCGCGGTCGATGATGGCGTGTTCGATGGACTTGATGCCTACCGGGTCGTCGTTCACGTTGAGCGTGCAAGCCGCCTCGCAGGGGGCTGGGCAGACACGGCCCGTGAATTCGGGGAAGTTGTTGGTCGAATGCAGGACTTCGATGGCCTGGCGCCACTGGCCGCGGTACACCAGGTCATTGAAGTCCGGGATGATGTTGTTGACCGGGCAGCCGTTGTTGCAAAACGGCGTGCCGCAGTCCATGCAGCGCGCCCCCTGGATCTTGGCCTCGTCCTCCTTGAGGCCGATGACAAACTCCTTCCAGGTCTTCAGACGCTTCTCGACCGGCTCGTAGCCCTCTTCGAGACGCTCGTACTCGAGGAAGCCAGTGACTTTTCCCATGTGTTGAACTCCTGACGTGGGGCTCAGGCCTTGGCCTTGGTGGACTTGGGCTTGTCGGTCGCCTTGGCCCGTTCGATGGTCTGCGCCGCCTCGACGCGGGCGTGCAGTTCGCCCAGGGCGCGCTTGTATTCGTGCGGGAAGACCTTGACGAACTTCGCGCGGGCCTCCTCCCAGTGGTCGAGGATGTCGCGCGCGCGCTGCGAGCCGGTCCAGCGGTTGTGGTCCTGCACGAGTTTGCGCAGCAGCTCCTCGTCGGTCTGGCCCTTGTGCCAGATCGCCGGATCGACGGTGGCGCGCTGCTCGGCCGCCGGCAACACCTTCTCCAGCCCCACCATCGCGGTGTTGCAGCGCTTGGCGAACTGGCCATCCTCGTCATACACGTAGGCGATGCCGCCGCTCATGCCCGCGGCGAAGTTGCGGCCCGTCTTGCCCAGCACGACCACCGTGCCGCCGGTCATGTACTCGCAGCCATGGTCGCCCGTGCCCTCGACCACCGCCGTGGCACCGGACAGACGCACGGCAAAGCGCTCGCCGGCCACGCCGCGGAAGAAGGCCTCGCCGCTGGTGGCACCGTAAAGCACCGTGTTGCCGACGATGATGTTGCGCGTGGCGTCACCGCGGAAGTCGATGCTGGGTCGCACCACCACGCGGCCGCCCGACAGGCCCTTGCCGGTGTAGTCGTTGGCATCGCCGATCAGGTACAGCGTGATGCCCTTGGCCAGGAAGGCGCCGAAGCTCTGGCCGCCGGTGCCCTCCATCTGGATGTGGATGGTGTCGTCGGGCAGGCCCTCGGGATGGCGGCGGATCAGCTCGCCCGACAGCATCGCGCCCACGGTGCGGTTGACGTTGCGCGCGGTCTCGATGAACTGCACCTTCTCGCCCTTGTCCAGCGCGGGGCGCGAACGCTCGATCAGGCGCACGTCCAGCGCACGCTCCAGCCCATGCTCCTGGGCTTCGACATGGTGGCGTGCCACGTCCGGGGCCACCTGCGGCTGGTGGAAGATGCGGCTGAAGTCCAGGCCGCGGGCCTTCCAGTGCTCGATGCCCCGGCGCATGTCGAGCAGGTCGGAGCGGCCGATCAGGTCGTCGAACCGACGGATGCCCAGTTGGGCCATGATCGAGCGCGCCTCTTCGGCCACGAAGAAGAAGTAGTTCACCACGTGCTCGGGCTTGCCCTGGAACTTGCGGCGCAGCACCGGGTCTTGCGTGGCCACGCCCACCGGGCAGGTGTTGAGGTGGCACTTGCGCATCATGATGCAGCCCTCGACCACCAGCGGCGCGGTGGCAAAGCCGAACTCGTCGGCCCCCAGCAGCGCGCCGATCACCACGTCGCGGCCGGTCTTCATCTGGCCGTCGGCCTGCACACGGATGCGCCCGCGCAGCCGGTTGAGCACCAGGGTCTGCTGCGTCTCGGCCAGGCCCAACTCCCAGGGCGTGCCGGCGTGCTTGATCGATGACCAGGGCGAGGCGCCGGTGCCACCGTCGTGGCCAGCGATCACGACATGGTCGGCCTTGGCCTTGGCCACGCCTGCAGCGATCGTGCCCACACCCACTTCCGATACCAGCTTGACGGACACCTCGGCCCGCGGGTTGACGTTCTTGAGGTCGTGGATGAGCTGCGCCAGATCCTCGATCGAGTAGATGTCGTGATGCGGCGGCGGGCTGATGAGGCCCACGCCGGGCACTGAGTAGCGCAGGAAACCGATGTACTCGGACACCTTGCCGCCGGGCAGTTGTCCGCCCTCGCCCGGCTTGGCGCCTTGGGCCATCTTGATCTGGATCTGGTCGGCGCTCACCAGGTACTCGGTGGTCACACCGAAACGGCCCGAGGCCACTTGCTTGATCTTCGAGCGCAGCGAGTCGCCGGCCTTCAGTTCGTAATCGGCCTCGATGACCTTGGCACCCACCACATCGGACACCTTGGTGCCGGCCTGGATGGGGATGCCCTTGAGCTCGTTGCGGTAGCGCGCCGGATCCTCACCGCCTTCGCCGGTGTTGGACTTGCCACCGATGCGGTTCATCGCGATGGCCAGCGTGGTATGAGCCTCGGTGGAGATCGAGCCCAGCGACATCGCGCCGGTGGCAAAGCGCTTGACGATCTCGGCGGCCGGCTCGACCTCCTCGATGGGAATGGCCTTGCTCGGGTCGAGCTTGAACTCGAACAAGCCACGCAGCGTCATGTGGCGGCGCGACTGGTCGTTGATGATCTGGGCGTATTCCTTGTAGGTGTCGAATCTGCCCGCGCGCGTGCTGTGCTGCAGCTTGGCGATGGCGTCGGGCGTCCACATGTGCTCCTCACCTCGCACGCGCCAGGCATATTCGCCGCCGGCGTCGAGCATGTCGCGTAGCACCGGGTCGTCGCCGAAGGCCGCCAGGTGCATGCGGATGGCTTCTTCGGCCACCTCGAACACACCGATGCCGCCCACCTGCGAGGCCGTGCCGCGGAAGTACTTGTCGACCATCTCCTTCTTCAGGCCGATGGCCTCGAAGAGCTGGGCCCCGCAATAGGACATGTAGGTGGACACGCCCATCTTGGACATGATCTTCGACAGGCCCTTGCCGATCGCCTTGACGTAGTTGGAGATGGCCTTTTCGGCCGACAGCTCGCCAGGCAGATCGGCATGCATGGCCGCCAGGGTTTCCATCGCCAGATAGGGATGGACCGCCTCGGCGCCATAGCCGGCCAGCACGGCGAAGTGATGCACCTCGCGGGCCGAGCCGGTCTCGACGACCAAGCCGGCCGTGGTGCGCAGGCCTTCGCGCACCAGGTGGTGGTGCACGGCCGACAGCGCCAACAGCGCAGGAATGGCCACCTGGCCGCGGCTCATGTAGCGGTCGGTGATGATGAGGATGTTGTGGCCCGTGCGGATGGCATCCACGGCCTCGGCGCACAGCGAAGCGAGCTTGGCCTCCACCCCTTCACGCCCCCAGTCGAGGGGGTAGGTGATGTTGAGTTCGTAGCTCTTGAACTTGCCGCCGGTGTGGCGCTCGATCTGGCGCAGGCGCGCCATGTCGTCGAAGTCGAGGATGGGCTGCGAGACCTCCAGGCGCATCGGCGGGTTGACCGCGTTGATGTCCAGCAGGTTGGGCTTGGGACCGATGAACGACACCAGCGACATCACGATGGCCTCGCGGATCGGGTCGATCGGCGGGTTCGTGACCTGGGCGAACAGCTGCTTGAAGTAGTTGTACAGCGGCTTGTTCTTGTCCGACAGCACGGCCAGGGGCGAGTCGTTGCCCATGGAGCCGATGCCCTCCTCGCCGGACTGCGCCATCGGGCTCATCAGGAACTTGAGATCCTCCTGGGTGTAGCCGAAGGCCTGCTGGCGGTCGAGCAGCGATTCAGTGAACTTCGGCGGCTCGCCCACCACGTCGATCGAATCGAGCTTGATGCGCACGTTCTCGATCCACTGACGGTAGGGCTTGGCCGAAGCGTAGAGGTTTTTCAGCTCCTCGTCGTCGACGATGCGGCCCTGCTCGAAGTCGATCAGGAACATCTTTCCCGGCTGCAATCGCCACTTCTTGACGATCTTGTTCTCGGGAATGGGCAGCACGCCGCTTTCCGATGCCATCACCACCAGGTCGTCGTCGGTGACGATGTAGCGCGCCGGGCGCAGACCGTTGCGATCGAGCGTGGCGCCGATCTGGCGACCGTCGGTGAAGACCATCGCGGCCGGGCCGTCCCAGGGCTCGAGCATCGCGGCGTGGTACTCATAAAAAGCGCGGCGGCGCTCGTCCATCAGCGTGTGCTGCTCCCAGGCCTCCGGGATCATCATCATCGCCGCATGGGCCAGCGGGTAGCCGGCCATGGTGAGCAGCTCCAGCGCATTGTCGAAGGTGGCCGTGTCGGACTGACCCTCGAAGCTGATCGGATAGAGCTTGGGCAGGTCGTCGCCGAGCACGGGCGACTTCATCACACCCTCGCGGGCGCGCATCCAGTTGAAGTTGCCCTTGACGGTGTTGATCTCGCCGTTGTGGGCCACCATGCGGTAGGGGTGGGCCAGAGGCCACTCGGGGAAGGTGTTGGTCGAGAAGCGCTGGTGCACCAAGGCCAGGGCCGAGACCACGCGCGGATCTTGCAGATCCTTGTAGTAGGTGCCGACCTGATCGGCCAGCAGCAGGCCCTTGTAGATCACCGTGCGGCAGCTCATGCTGGGCACGTAGTACTCGCGCGAGTGCGTGAGCTTGAGGCGCTGGATCGCGCTGGACGCCGTCTTGCGGATGACGTAGAGCTTGCGCTCCAGGGCATCGGGCACGATGATGTCCGGGCCGCGGCCGATGAAGATCTGGCGAATCACCGGCTCCTTCTCGCGCACGGCCGGCGACATGGGCATGTCTTTGTCCACCGGCACGTCACGCCAGCCCAGCAGCACCTGCCCCTCGGCCTTGACGGCCCGCTCGAGTTCCTGCTCGCAGGCCAGGCGCGAGGCATGCTCCTTGGGCAAAAAGATCATGCCCACGCCGTATTCGCCCGGCGGCGGCAGTTCGACGCCCTGCTTGGCCATCTCGGCGCGGTAGAACTCGTCGGGGATCTGGATCAGGATGCCCGCACCGTCGCCCATCAGCTTGTCGGCGCCCACCGCGCCACGGTGGTCGAGGTTTTCGAGGATCTTCAGGCCCTGCTGGACGATGCTATGGGCCTTCTGGCCCTTGATGTGGGCCACGAAGCCCACGCCGCAGGCATCTCGCTCGTTCCGGGGGTCGTACAGGCCCTGTTCGGCCAGGGCGCGGATTTCTTCGGGGGTAGCCCCCCCATGGGCGGCCTGTGGCATGGCGCACTCCGGGTCATCGTTAGGGATGACGCGAGAGTACTGCAGCCCCTCGGGGACTTCAAGCGCAATTAAATGGGGTCAGACTCTTATTATCGAGATCACCAACTCGGTGCACAATTAAATGGGGACATTCTTATCGGGCGGGGTCGGCGATTTGCGGGGGCGTCCCCGCGGGCGCGGTTGCACAGGCCGGTCCGAGGCCTCGGCCAGGCGGGCGAGGAAGCCGGGGCTGCCCAGCCCCCAGCCCCGCCCGCAAGCGCCGTCCAGGGCCTGGACCCGGCGCGTGTCGAGCCCCTCCTCGGTGCGGCGCGCATAAGCCGCCTCGCGATCGAAGGGGGTGTTGCCCAGCCGCCAGAGCTCGGCGTGCTCGCTCAGCAGGGGGTCGCGCAGCCGCCCCAGGTGGTGGGGCAGGCTGGACCAGGCCCAGTCGTGTGGCCGGGCACACAGGCCCAGGCGCACCGGCAGGGCCTCGATGTACAGGCACAGATCAATGAAACAGGTCTCGGGCTCGACGACCGTGACCCGGTAGCGCCCGTCCCACAAGCTGCCGCTGCGTCCGTGGCGGCGGTTGAACCAGGCCCCGTGGCGGCGTCCGATGGACTGCATCATGCGCGACAGGCCCTCGGGCCGCTCGGGCACCACCAGGAGCTGCACTTCGCGGGGCACCAGCACATAGGCGTGCACGGCCACGCCATGCGTGCGCGCCGCGTCGCGCACAGCTTCGAGGTAGGCGCGGTGGTCAGCCTCGTCGCCGAACACCGGCTGCCCCGGGTGCGCACGCAGGATCACATGGTGGGGCAAGCCGGGCAAAACGAGGCGGGGCAGTCGGGCCATGGGCAAGGCCGGGTCGGCGAGATGGGGTTGCGGCGATGATATCGACGCGGCCGCCCTATCATCGGCGCACCGTCCGGTCCCTTCGCCTGGCCACATCACTCATCCCACCATGTCTGCCGACCTGCACATCGCCGTGGTCGGCGCCGGCCCCTGTGGCCTGGCGCTGGCCCTGCTGGCCGCCCGCGAACTGCCGCAAGCCCGCCTGAGCGTCTTCGACGCCCGGCCGCCCGGGCATGACGTGGCGGCCGACCCACGCACCCTGGCGCTGTCGCTGGGCAGCGTGCAGTTGCTGCAGCGCCTGAGGGTCTGGCCGGCCGTCGCCGCCGAGCCGATCCGGCGTGTGCATGTGTCGCAGCAGCAGCCGCTGCTGCTGGCGCAACACCAGCCCGAGGTGGTGATCGACGCCCTCGAGGAAGGCGTGCCCCTGTTGGGCGCCGTGCTGCGTTACGGCAGCCTCGTGGCCCCTCTACAGCAGGCCTGGCAGCAGGCTTGTGAGGCCGAGCCGCAGCGCCTGGCCTTGCGGCTGGGCACGCCAGTGCGCTCGCTGAAGAACCTGAACGGGGCGGTGGAGCTGGACGCCGACATCGCCGAACGCTTCGACTTGGCGGTCGTGGCCGAAGGAGGGGTCTTCGCCGACCAGGCCCGCAAGGCGTTGAACCACGACTATGCCCAGACGGCCTGGGTGGGCCAGGTCACGGTGCGCGGCCTGCCCGCCGGCACGGCCTACGAGCGCTTCACCGCCCACGGCCCGGTGGCGCTGTTGCCGCGCGGGGGCGAGGAGGCCGCGCTGGTGTGGTGCGTGCCGCGCGACGACGATCCCGTGCGCCCGCTGGACGATGCCCAGCGCATCGCCGTGCTCAACCATGTGCTGCATCCCGACACCGGGCGCGTGGTGGCGATCAGCCCGCTCAAGGCCTTCGCGCTGGGGCTCAATGCCGAGCGCAGCCTGGTCGAGGGCCGCACGGTGCGCATCGGCAACGCCGCCCAGACGCTGCACCCGGTGGCCGGCCAGGGCCTGAACCTGGGCCTGCGCGACGCCTTCGAGCTGGTGCAGCGGCTGCGCCGCGAGGGCGACGTGGGCGCGGCGCTGCGCCGCGTGGAATGGGCCCGCGCGCCCGACCGCTGGGGCACCATCGCCGTCACCGACTTCCTGGCGCGCAGCTTCACCTGGAGCCTGCCCGGCCTGGGCACCGCCCGCGCGCTCGCGCTGGCGGCGCTGCAGCGCCTGTCGCCGGCCAAGTCGCTGCTGGCACGACAAATGATGTTCGGCCGGCGTTAGCCCGACGCGCTGCGGCAGACGCGGCCCGGGCGTTCACAGATCCGGCTCGTCTGCAGCCTGCGGCGGATCGGTCAGCGGGATCTCGACGGTCAGCACGGTGCCGCCGCCGGGGGCCGGGCCGATCTCGAAGCGGCCGCCGAAGGCGTCGACCCGGTGCTTCATGCCGCGCAGGCCGTGGCTCTTGAGCTTGCGCGTGTGGGCCGGATCGAAACCCACGCCGTCGTCGCGCAGACGCAGCAGGAGGCTGTCGTCGCGCGTTTCGAGCACCAGATCGACCCGGCGGGCGCGGGCGTGCTTCTGGACGTTGGTGAGGGCCTCCTGGACGAGGCGAAAAACGGCAATGCTGCGCTCGCGGTCGAGATCCAGAGCCTCGGGCAGGTCGCGCTCGATGTGCAGGCCCGACTGGGCCTGCACCTCGTCGGCCAGGGCATCGACCGCAGCGACCAGGCCCAGATGGCTGAGCGTGGAGGGCATCAACCCCTCGATCACGCGGCGCTTGAGTTGCACGCCCTGTTCGAGATGGGCCTGCACGCGCTGCAGGGCCTCGATCGCGCCTTGCGGCGGCTGCAGGCCGCGGCGCAGGATCATCGAGACGTCCATTTTGCTGGCCGTCAGCAGCGCCCCGAGCTCGTCGTGTAGCTCGCGGGCGAGCCGGGCCTTCTCTTGCTCGGCCACCTCCTGCAGGTGGGTGGCCAGCTCGGAGAGCTCGCGCGTGCGGTGCCGCACGGCGCGCTCCAGACGGTCGCGCTCGCCTTGCAGGCGCTGCGCCATGCGCTGCTCTTCCTCGAACTCGCTACGATAGGCCTGGAAGAGCAGAACGAGCAGCATCAGCCCGGCCGCCAGTGCGGCCAGCGAGACCCAGCGCTGGCGCTGCAGCTCGGTGGCCGCCTCGGCCTCGGCACGCTCGAGCAGGGCGCGCTCACGCGCGACCATGCGGCCGATGGCCTCGCGCAGGCTGCCGTCGGGCACGGGGTTGGGCCGCAGCGCCGCCTCGACCTGCGCCGCCGCGGCAGCCGGCCCCAGGGCGTCGAGCCGGGCGAGCTCCTCGCGTTCGCCGTCGATGTAGCGCAGGACCACGGCCAGATCGAGCGGGTCGGCGCGCTGCGCACCGCCCTCGATCAAGGGTTGGTGCATCGCGCCGATCTGCTGCAGCGTGGAGCGGTGGCGCGACAGGCTCTCGGACGTGCGCGTGAGCAGGTACTCGGCCTGCGTGGCATCGGCGCGGGCGGCCAGGAAGGACAGGCTGTTGAGGTTGGCCGAGAACACCCGCGAGCCCTTGAGCTCGGCGTAGGTGTGCTCCAGACGCTCGTAACCACGCTCGGTGACCCACAGCATGCCCGCGCCCAGGGTCAGAACCAGCGGCAGCGCGAGCTTGAGCACGGCCAGGCGGCGCAGCAACCGGGCGGGCACCTGGCCGGAGCGCGCAGCGGCGGCCTGCACCTCCTCGTGGGCCTGACGCAGCCGACGCAGGGCCTCGCGCCATAGGCTGCGCAAGGACCACGACGAAGGGGCGGGGGCGGGCGGCATCGATGTCAGCGGATTCCGACAGGCCGGTGGGATGGAAGGATGACACGGGCCGTCGCGCCGCGTTTCTACCATGAGCCCATCGGCCATGGCTGGTTTCGCCGGCGCTGGCCGTGTCGCCACGGATCCCTCCTCCTCCCCCGCTCATGTCCGTGGTGTTTGGAGGGGCTGCGCGGTGCAGCCCCTCCCTTTCTCCCCGGAGGTCCGCATGCCCGAGCCCGACTTGGCGAATCCCGCCGCGCTGTGCCAGACTGGGCGCCCTCTGGCTTGGCACCCTGGCATGGAACGCAAACGCATCTTGCTGGCCGACGATCACCAGATCGTGCGGGCCGGCCTGCGCCAGTTGATCGACGCCGAACCCGACCTCGTCGTTGGCGGGGAGGCCTCGACCAGCGCCGAGACCCTGGCCCTGCTGCGCGAAGGCCCATGGGACCTCGTGCTGCTGGACATCTCGCTGCCCGATCGCACGGGCGTGGACACGCTGCGCCTGATCCGCCACCACCTGGGCGAGGTGCCAGTGCTGATTGTCAGCGCCTTCCCCGAAGAGCAGTACGCGATCAACCTGCTGCGCGCCGGCGCCAACGGCTACCTGAAGAAGGACGCCGACGGCGCGGAGATCCTGCGCGCCATCCGTGTGGTGCTGCAAGGACGGCGGTACCTGAGCCCCGTGGTGGCCGATTTGATGGCCGAGCGGCTGGACCAGCCCGGCGCCGGGCCGGCCCACCAGGATCTGTCCGAACGCGAGTTCCAGGTGCTGTGCAAGCTCGCCTCGGGCATGTCGGTCACGCAGATCGCCGACGAACTGTTCATCAGCGTCAAGACGGTAAGCACCTATCGCGCGCGGCTGCTGGCCAAGCTGCAGTTGTCCAGCAACGCCGACCTGACATACTACGCGGTCAAGAACGGTTTGATCCAATAGGCCCCGGGGGTGCACGTAGTCCCGCGCCTACAGACGCGCGAGGGTTGCCGCGCTAGGCTTGCTCCACCATGAACGCCAGCTCGTCCGCCGCCGTCACCGCCACCCGTGCGTGCGCGCCCATGCGCGCAGTGTTGGTGATCGAGGATTCGGCCCTGATCCGCGAGCGCCTGGTCGAGCTGGTGCACAGTTGCGAGGGCTTCCACGTCACCGCGCAGGCCGACACCGAGGCGGGAGCCCTGGCCGCGCTGCGCGAACAGGCGTTCGATGCCGTGGTGGTGGACTTGCAGTTGCGCGAGGGCAGCGGCTTCGGGGTGCTCCAGGCCCTGCAGCGCCTGCAACCGCGGCCGCTCACCCTGGTGCTGACCAACACCGCCACCCGGGCGGCGCGGCTGCGCTGCGCGGCCCTGGGGGCCGAGCATTTCTTCGACAAATCCTACGAATTCGACCACGTGGCGCTCGCCCTGGAGGCGCTGCGTGGGCAAGGCCCGCCGCACAAGACCCCATGACGCGCTGCGGCGAGCGTGTTCCGCGGCCCGCCCTGCCTAGAATGGGCTGGTCCTCTCCCTTCATCGACCACAGGAGAACGCCATGTCTGCCAATTCCCCCACCGAAGCCGCCGCTGCCGCCGCCGAACGCACCGGGCAGGCCGCCCGCCGCGTGGCCCGCGGGGTGAGCCAGGCCGCGCACGACAGCGCCACCACCCTGGAGCGCGAATGGGCCGACCTCAAGGCCGACCTGGCCGAGCTGATGTCCAACCCGGCCGTGCGCGACCTGCCCGAGGTGCGTGCGTTGAAGGAGAAGCTGCAGGACTCCTTCCACCGCGCCAGCGAGGCGGTGGCCGACGCGACGCACGACATCGGCCGCCGGGTGCGCCACACCGCGGCGGTGGCTGACGAGTACGCGCACGAGGAGCCCTGGAAGGTGGCCGGCATCGCCGCCCTGGCCGGCCTGCTGGTGGGCGTGCTGATCGCGCGCCGCTGACACGCCGGCCCGCAGCATCCCATGCTGGCGCGGCTGTTCGCCCCCCAGATCGATGCGCTGGTCGAGCGGCTGCAGCGCGGCGTGGCGCTGGGTATCGAGGTGGCCGCCGATCGGGTGGCGCTGGCCCAGCTCGAATGGCAAGACGAGAAACGGCGCCTGGCGCGCTTGCTCGTCGGCCTGCTGGCGGCCGTTTGGCTGGCCGGCCTGGCCGTGACCTTCCTCGGCGCCCTCGTCATCATCGCCTGCTGGGACACGCCTTGGCGCGTCTGGGCCGCCGCCGGGGTGGCACTGGCCCTGTGTCTGGGCCTGGCCTGGACCGTGGCTCAGGTGCAGCGCCTGCTCAGGCAGGGTGAGCAGTCCTTCGCCCTGCTGCGCCGCGAGCTGGCCGCCGATCTCGAGACCTTGCGGCGCCTGCGCGAGGGCGAGGCCCCGGCGGCAGCGCCGTCCGGGGCACCGCCGGCCGATGCGACGCCTTCGACCGATCCTGCCCACCCATGAGTGCCTCGCCCTCGAACCGCTCCGCCGATCAGCAGCAGCGCGATGCCGAGCGCGAACTGCTGCTGCTGCGCATGACGCGTCAGCGAGCACAGTTGCGCGCCTTGGTGGCCCCGCGCCCGGCCTGCGCGCCGCGCGGCTCGGGTGAGGCGCCCAACCGCGACCTCGGCCCCGGCGATGCCGACTGGCCAGCCCACCCCCGCCGCAGCGCGGCCTTTCCGCGCAGCCAGAGCCTGCGCTGGGTTCTGGCCAACCCGGGGGCCCTGGCCATCGGGGCCCTGGTGGCGGCCCTGGTGTGGGTGGCCGGCCCCCGCCGCGTCGGCCAAGCGCCGGTATCGGCCACGCGCGCGGCCGTGGGCTTCATGCGGGGCCTGCGCGAGGGCCTGGCCTGGCTGCAGCCGCTGCTGCCGCTGTTGGGCCTGTGGCTGAACCGGCCGCGACCGGCGCACCCTCCGCGCCGACCGCCGCCGTGGCCGCGCGAGCGCGGCGCCATCCGGCGCCCACCAGCCGACGACTCGCCTTTCTTCTGACCGCCGCGCGGGGACTCACAGTCGGCGATGCGACAGAGCCGGCAGGCGCTGCCGCACCTGCGCCATGCGCGCGGTGTCGATGTCGGCCAGGGCCACGCCCTCCCCTTCCTTCACGCACGCCAGCACCTCGCCCCAGGGGTCGATGACCAGGGTGTGGCCATGGGTGCGGCGCCCGTTCTCGTGACGCCCGCCCTGGGCCGGAGCCATCACGTAGCACTGGTTCTCGATCGCCCGCGCGCGCAACAACACCTCCCAATGCGCCTGGCCGGTGGTGTGGGTGAAGGCCGAGGGCACGGCGATCAGGTCGCACGGCGGTTGCATCAGCGCCCGGTAGAGCTCGGGAAAACGCAGGTCATAGCAGATGCTCAGGCCCAGGCGCAGCGCGGCGCCCCGGCGCGACGGCAACTCCAGCGCGACGGGCCGATTGCCCGCGCGCAGCACGACCCCCTCGTCGTAGAGCCTGGATCCCTCCGGGCCCTGCTCCTCGTAGCGAAAGAGGTGGATCTTGTCGTAGCGCGCACGGCAGCGGCCCTGCGGGTCGAAGACGAGGGTGGTGTTGGTGACACGCTGCGCCTCCTCGGTGCGCAGCGGCAGGCTGCCGCCGATCAGCCAGATGCGGTGCTCGCGCGCGGCCTGCGCCAGCCCCTGCTGCAGCGGCCCTTCCCCGGGGGGCTCGGCCAGCGCCAGCTTGTCGGCATCGGCCCGTCCCATGAAGGCGAAGTTCTCGGGCAGGCCCACGAGCTCGGCCCCTTGCGCGGCGGCCTCGGCGATGAGGGCCCGCGCGCGCTCGAGGTTGTGCGCGGGGCGGGTCGAGGACACCATCTGGACGGCGGCGATGCGCATGGATGCTCCTTTCGTGCGGTGGGGCTCAGCCCCCCGGGGCCGCAGGGCTGGGGCCGCGCGTGGCCGCCGGCG
>NZ_JBKBSL010000074.1:0-4402 GCF_046291045.1 Caldimonas sp.
GGCCGGCGTGGCCGCGCTCCTGACCACCCACCCCAGCGTCTTCCAGGCGGTGCAGTACGCCGGCGCCGCCTACCTCTGCTGGATCGGCCTCAAACTGCTGCGCGCCAAGGACGGTGCGAACCCCGTCGTGCCCATGGAAGCCGGCCGCTACTTCCGCCAGGCCACCCTCATCACCGTGCTCAACCCCAAGGCCATCGTCTTCTACATGGCCTTCTTCCCGCTCTTCATCGACCCGGCCCGCCATCAGGGCGCGGTCACCTTCGCTGCGATGGCCGTCACGATCGCGGTGCTCACCGCCGTGTATTGCCTGACCCTGTGCGCCTTCGCCCACGCCATTGCCGCCAAGGTGCGTGCCCACCGGCGCGTGGCGAAATGGCTGGAGCGGCTGGCCGGCGTCTTCCTGATCGGCTTTGGCATCCGCTTGACGACGAACTGAGCTTGACACCTCTGCCGGCGGCATCCGACAATTCAACCAGTTGATTCAACCAGTCCAATTTCATGACCACCACCGTCGGCGCCTTCGAGGCCAAGACCCATCTGTCCACCCTGCTCGACCGCGTCGAACAAGGCGAAGAGGTCGTCATCACCAAGCACGGCCGTCCGGTGGCCCGCCTCAGCCCCATGACCACGTCACGGCGCGAAGAAGTGGCCGATGCCGTAGCGCGCCTGAAGGACATCGGCCAGCGCCTGAGCCTGGGCGGCCTGGACTGGCGCGAGCTTCGGGACGAAGGCCGCAAGGGATGAGCACGGCGATCCGCACGGCCGGCCTCGTGCTCGACGCGTCGGCCACGCTGGCGTGGTGCTTCATCGACGAACGCAGCCCCCGCACGCAGGCCCTGCTCGACCGAGTGGCCGACGAAGGCGCACTGGTTCCCGCCCTGTGGCACCTGGAGATCGCCAACATCCTGCTGTCGGCGGAGCGCCGGCAGCGCGCCACACCCGCCGACGTGGCCGAAATCCTCGACAGCCTCGAGCAGTTGCCCATCACCACCGACCAGGCATCCACCCGCCTGAGCGGCCACGACCTCCTGCCGCTGGCCCGCGAACACGCCCTCTGCGTCTACGACGCCAGCTACCTCGACCTCGCCATGCGCCGCCGCCTGCCCCTGGCCACGCTGGACACCGCCCTGCAACGCGCCGCCCGTGCCGTGGGCGTCGATCTCATCGAACTCTGAGCCCCACAAGAACCCGCCCATGGCCAAGATCTTCTGCATTGCCAACCAAAAAGGCGGCGTCGGCAAGACGACCACCGCCGTGAACCTCGCCGCCGGCCTGGCCCGGGTGGACCAGCGCGTGCTGCTGGTCGACCTCGACCCCCAGGGCAATGCCACGATG
Source organism: Caldimonas sp. (assembly GCF_046291045.1). Lineage (GTDB taxonomy): Bacteria > Pseudomonadota > Gammaproteobacteria > Burkholderiales > Burkholderiaceae_C > Caldimonas. The sequence goes on from NZ_JBKBSL010000074.1 coordinate 1,336, forward strand.
GGCTCGGGCGTGGACAAGCGCACCCTGCCGCTGTCGGTTTACGACGTCCTGCTCGAATCGGCCACGGTGGCCGAGGCGCGCACCCGCTCGGCACTGGGCGGCTACGACGTGCTGGGCGCCAATCGCGAACTGGCCGGCGCCGAGGTCGAGTTGGTCGATCTGGAGCGCCGTGACCGGCGCCTGAAGCAAGCCCTGGCCGCCGCCGATGCCGACTACGACTTCGTGCTGATCGACTGCCCGCCCTCGCTGTCGATGCTCACGCTCAACGGCCTGGTCAGCGCCCACGGCGTGATCGTGCCCATGCAGTGCGAGTACTTCGCGCTCGAAGGCCTCACCGACCTGGTCAACACCATCAAGCAGGTGCACGCCAACCTCAACGCCGACCTGAAGATCATCGGCCTGCTGCGCGTGATGTACGACCCGCGCATCACGCTGCAAAGCCAGGTGAGCGAGCAACTCAAGCAGCACTTCGCCGACAAGGTCTTCAACACCGTGATCCCGCGCAATGTGCGCCTGGCCGAGGCCCCCAGCTATGGCCAGCCCGGGGTGGTGTTCGACCCGGCCTCGCGCGGCGCCCAAGCCTATGTCGAGTTCGCACGCGAGATGGTCGCGCGCATCGCCACGATGTGAGGCCCCTGTACCATCCCGGCCCATGACCCTGCGCGTCCTCATCCTGCCCGGCTGGCTCGATTCCGGCCCCGACCACTGGCAAAGCCGCTGGGAAGCCCTGTACGGCGACACCCGCGTGGAACAAGCCGACTGGGAATGGCCCCGGCGCGGCGACTGGATGGCGCGGCTGGATGAGGTGCTGAGGACCGAGCCCACGCCCGCGCTGCTGGTGGCCCACAGCCTGGGCTGTCAGCTCGTGGCGGCCTGGGCGGCACATTCGCGGCTGACCGACCGCGTCCGGGGCGCCTTGTTGGTGGCCCCGCCCGACACCGAACACGACGGCACGCCGCCCCAACTGCACAACTGGCGGCCTATCGTGCGCGAGCGCTTGCCCTTCCCGGCCACGGCCGTCATCAGCACCGACGACCCCTACTGCAGCACGGAACGCGCCGCCGAGATGGCCCAGCAGTGGGGCGCGCAGCTCGTGAGCCTGGGCCCGCGCGGCCACCTCAACCACCAGTCCGGCTTGGGCGACTGGCCCGAGGGCCGCGCCCTGCTCGACGCGCTGCGCCCCACCCCTTCTTCCGTTTCCTGAACCCGCCCATGGTCACGAAAAAACCCAAAGGCCTCGGCCTCGGCCTCGAAGCCCTGCTGGGCCCCAAGGTGAACGACAGCCCGGCCACCGCGACGGGGGACGGCCCCCCCTCCACCCTCAAGCTCGCCCAGCTGCAGCCTGGCAAATACCAGCCGCGCACGCGCATGGACGAAGGCTCGCTGTACGAGCTGGCCCAGAGCATCAAGGCCCAGGGCATCATGCAGCCTATCCTGGTACGCCCTTTGGACGCACCAGGAAAGGCATCCCATGACAAGTCGCAGGGGCCCTTCCCTGCGACGGGCGCGTCAAACGACCTCGGCGGACTGCCCCGGTTCGAGATCATCGCCGGCGAACGGCGCTTTCGTGCCGCCAAGCTCGCGGGCCTGAACGAGGTGCCGGTGCTGGTCAAGGAGGTGCCCGACGAGGCCGCCGCCGCGATGGCGCTGATCGAGAACATCCAGCGCGAGGATCTCAACCCGCTGGAGGAGGCCCAGGGCCTGCAGCGCCTCATCAACGAGTTCGGACTCACGCACGAGCAGGCCGCACAGGCCGTGGGGCGCTCGCGCAGCGCCGCCTCCAACCTGCTGCGCCTGCTCCACCTGGCCGAGCCGGTGCAGCAGATGCTGATGGCCGGCGACCTCGACATGGGCCACGCGCGCGCGCTGCTGCCGCTCGAAGCCGCGCAGCAGATCCTCCGCGCCCACGAGATCGTCGCGAAGAAGCTCAGCGTACGCGAGGCCGAAAAGCTCGTCACCCGCGCCACCCAGACCCGGCAAACACCGCTTCTGCGGGTCAAGCACGACAAGCCGCGCGACCTGCGGCGCATCGAGGAACAGCTCTCCGACCATCTCACCGCCGCCGTCGAGATCCGGGTGAAAAAGCGCACCAAGCGCGGCGAACAGGGCGAGGTGGCGATCGCCTTCGGCTCGCTCGACGAGCTCAACGGCCTGCTGGACAAGCTGGGGTTGCAGCCAGGCTGAGCCCACACCGCTGTCCGGGCCATCGGCGCGCCGCGCCTGGCGGAGAAGCCACCCCCTGAGTGGCGCCACAGCCGGGTTCATCGAGATCGCGCGCGAGCCGTACCGTGCGCGCGGACGCCGGCACGCGCCCTGCGCCCCTATCCGGCAGCCCGTTCACAACCGGCCGCGCACCAGCGGTCCGCACACGCGGGCCACCTCGGCCAACCAGCGCTCCAGCGCCTCGGGGTAGGCCTGGCCCGGCTCCAGCCGCCAGCGGCGGCGCAGTTCGCGCGAGACGGTGCGCACCTGCCAGGCGGCTTCGCGTGCGATCAGGCTGAGTTCGGCCAGCAGGCGGGGCTCGAGCGCGTCCGCCCCCAGCCATTGCAGTTGTTCGGGGCTCGCCCCCGCCTCGGCCAGCGCGCGCCGGATCGCCGCGAGCTGCTGCGTCGCACGCAGGCGCACCGCCTCGGGCCCCGGGGCATCGGCCACCGCGGCCCAGCCCTGCAGCAGGCCGTGCACCTCGCCGAGCTCGGCCAGCGGGTCGCCCACCGAGGCCGGCGGCGCCTTGGCGGGGCAGTCCGCCAGGAGCTCCAGCAGCACCTGCGTCAGCTCCGGGTCATAGCGATGGCGGTTCATGCGCAACGCCACCGACAGGCGAAGCTCCGGATCCACCGGGTCGCGCCCGTACATCGCGGTCACCACCTCGGCCAGCGAGAGGATGCGCCCCAGCGGGCTCAGGGCCTCACCGGACAGCCCTCGGGGATAGCCGCTACCGTCGAGCTGCTCGGGAAGGTCTGCAAAACCTTCCTGCCAGACTGCCGGGATGGGACAATAGCGACATGAAGCAGATGAGTCTGGAGGCGCCGATGTATACGGGCTTTGAGCTGCGCGCCAAGCGCACCCG
>NZ_JBKBSL010000075.1:0-4134 GCF_046291045.1 Caldimonas sp.
CCTACATCTGGGAACTGGAGATGAAGGAGGGGCAGCGCCCCTCGGCCGAGCGCGTGCAGGCGCTGGCCAAGGTGCTGGGCGTGACCATGGAGGACATCATGGGCGAGCCCCTGCCCGCAGCACCCGAGGCCAGCCCCGAGGACGTGGCCTTCTTCCGCGCGTACGCCGGCATGCGTGAGGACGAAAAAGCGCGTGTGCGCCAGGCCCTCAAACTCATCTTCCCGGACAAGGACCTGCCGGAGCCCAAGGGATGAGTCTCAGAAGCCCGACCCATAAAGCAGGAGCACCCAACTTCATGAAAACGCAGTTCTATACGGCGGCGAGTCTCGATGGCTTCATCGCCACCGAAGACGACTCCTTGGATTGGCTTTTCCAGCTCGGCAGTCCGAGTGAGACGGACTATCCGGCATTCATCGCCGAGGTGGGCGCACTGGCCATGGGTTCCGCGACCTATGAGTGGATCCTGCGTCATGCCGATCAGGTCGCCGCGGAGACGGGTTCACCGTGGCCTTACACCCAGCCCACTTGGGTCTTTTCGAGTCGGGCGCTGCCATCGATTGCGGGCGCGAATATTCACTTCGTCCGAGGGGATGTGCGCCCCATACACGAGGACATGCGGCAGGCGGCAGGTTCAAAGAACATTTGGATTGTCGGCGGAGGCGACCTTGCTGGCCAGTTCTTCGACGCGGACCTCTTGGACGAGATCATCGTCCACATCGGCTCTGTCACGTTGGGAAAGGGCAAATCTCTTTTCCCAAGGCGTGTCACCACCCCACCTTTTCGCCTGGTTTCAGCTCGGCAGGTGAGTTCTGGCTTCGCGGAATTGCGCTACGCGATTTGCGCGAAACACCGTGCAGATGCCGCGTAGTTTCTTGGGCGGCGCCCGTGCCAGACATGCTTGAACTTGAGCGTTCAGTCCCGCCGCTCACCGGCTCGATCGCCGCCAGCAAGCTGCATCACTGGCTGCGGGCCTGGTATCAAGGGCCGGTGCCAGAGGCGGTCGATCTCGATGTCGTGCGGCAGATGCTGCCCGCCACCCCCTTCGGAGCAGGGGTGCGCGAAATCCGCCCGCCGGTGCCGTTCGACGACGCGGCCTTCGAAGGGATGCTGGCGCGCGATCCCACGGATCCCGCCGTCTGGGGCATCGCCTACAACGGCAGCGTCAGCCCTGAGCGTCAGCGCTTCACCATCGCGCATGAACTGGGTCATTTCGTGCTGCACCGCGACCGGCAGTCGCGCTTTGGCTGCGACAAGGAGAGCGTCTACTCGGGCCACGAAACCATACGCCAGATCGAGCGCGAGGCCGACGACTTCGCGGCCAACTTGTTGATGCCCGGCGACCTGCTGCGACGATGGACGGCGAACCGGCGTATCGATCTGCACGTGCTCAGCGCCATCGCCCAGGGCTTCCAAGTCTCGTTCGAGGCGCTGTGCATCCGCTTCATCAAGTACACCGGCGAGCGCGCGATCCTCGTCTACTGGGACAACGGCTACGCGAAGTACGAATGGCGCAGCAGAAGTGCCGTGAAGACCCGAGCGCGCATCCGGCGCACCGACGATCCGCAAGAGCCCCTGCCCGGCACGCTCGCCGCCGACGCGAGCGTCGTGCAGGCGTGGGAGGGGGTGGAAATGTCAGCCGCGATCTGGTGTCCGGAGGAAGCACCCTACATGAAGCTGCGCGAGTTCAAGCACAGCTACGGCGCGAAGGATCGCGTCTTGACCCTGCTGCTGTTGGAGAGTGCCGAGCCGCGGGGGTGGGATCGGGGGTGGAGTGAGGATCTGTGATCGCCATTGCTGTCGACGCTTGGAGGCGGACAGGCTCACGGCGCTCTGGAGACGACACGTGCCAAGCCTGAATACCCTCGCTTCCGAGCGTAGCCCACAAGTCACAGGCACGCGTCGGATTCTGGTGGCCGCCACTCTCGGCGTGCTTGGCGTCACGGGCCAGCTGCTTTCCGCCCCCAGCAGCGGTGCTGGCTGCCGCGCCTCTGGAGCTCCTCATGAACCTGCACCTGACTCCCGCCATCCGCGTGCTGCGCCGCTCGCAGCGTCTGTGTTTGCCCGAAATCGCCGCCGTCGCCGGCCTGCTGTGCGCCGAGTTGGAGGCCCACGCCCAAGCCAGCAGCCTTGCGATCGACGGCCCGCCCATCTTCACCGCCCAAGGCTTGCCGGACGATGCCGAAACCCCTTTCGACTGGGCGGCCTGCCTGCCGGTCGCGGATGCCCAAGGCATGCCAGCGGACGAGCCCCACGTTCCCAGTGGCCAGACCGAACTGACCGTCCTGCCGCCGCTGTCGTGCGCCCGCACGGAGTACGTGGGGCCCTTGGCCGGGCTGTTCACTCACGGCTACCAGCCGCTGCTGCGTGCCATCGCCGAAGCTGGCTTGCGCCCCAGTGGTGCCAGCCGCGAGGTCTATCACGTCTGGCGCGGGCCTGAAGCGCCAGACAACCGCATCGAAATCCAGATCGGCATCGCAGCATGATGGAACGCACGCCCCACGAACCCCCTTTGCATCTGCGGCGTTTCGTCGCCGAGGACTTTGCCACTTACCGACACTGGTATGCCGATGCGCTGCTCGACCAGCATCTGGGCCCGATGGACGACGAGTGGCTGGCCCATGTGCTGACCGACACCGAAGGCGAGCAATGGGCGGCGCTGGCAGGCGAGGCGTTGGTGGCCGTGGTGGGCCTGAGCCTGGACCCGGAGCATGAGGCCTGGGTGATCAGCGATCTGGCCGTCGATCCGGCCCGCCGCGGCCAGGGCTGGGGCCGCAAGGCCCTACTAGGCTTGCTGGCCCTGCCGGCCATGCAGCAGCGCCCGAACTGGCGCGCCTATGTGGCCGATGACAACCCCGGCGCCCAAGCCTTTTTCGACGCCCTGGGCTGGCAGCGGCTGCAAGCGCCCAGCGCCGATGATCCCTTCTGGACCTTCGGGTGGCGTAGGCCCCAGTGAACCACACCACGGGGCCGGGGTGTTTCAGGCGCTTTGCGTCAAGGCGCCTTGTCCGGCCAGATACTGCCCCGGCGTCATGCCAAAGGCACGCCGGAACAACGCGATGAAGGCGCTGGGGTTCTCGTAGCCGAGGTCCCAGGCGGTGACGGCGACCGGCTTGCCTTCGGCCAGCCATTGCAAGGCCCGCATCAGGCGCACACGTTGCCGCCAGGCGGTGAAGCTCAAGCCCGTCTCTGCCACGAAATGGCGCGACACCGAACGCGGCGACAGCCCCGCCCACCGGGCCCACTCGGGCAGCGATCGCCCATTGGCTGGGTGGTCGCACAGCGCTTGGGCGATGCGCCGCAGCCGCCGTTCCGAAGGCATGGGCAGCTCCCAAGCCACTGGCGCCAGCGCCGCGAGTTCATCGAACATCACCGCCTCCAGGCGTTGCCGGCGCGCATCTGGCCCTGTCGCTGGCCAAGCGGCCAGACGCGCCATCCCCTCGCGCAGCAAGGCCGAAGGGCAGACGACGCACGGCGCCGGCGGCAGCGCCGCGCAGGCCGCAGGCACGACGTACAGACTCCAGCCCGCAAACGGGCCGTGGGAGCGCGCGGCATGAGATACGCCGGGCGGAATCCACACAGCATGGCCGGCCGGCACCACCCAGCGGCTGTCGCCAGCCTCCACGCTCAACAGCCCCTCGTCGGCTCCCAGCAGTTGCCCACGCGCATGGCGATGGGCGCGGGAGTGGCGCACGGCCGCGCTGCGCTGACGCACTGCCAGCAGCGGCAGGCCTTCAGCGGCATCGGCCCGCGCAGGAGATATCCAAGGCGGCGAAGAGATTGGCGCAGATGCGTGATCCATTGGCCTCGATAGCTTATCTACGCCAGGCGGATATGCCTACAGTGAGGCCATCGTTTTTCATCACCCACACCAGGAGCCGACATGCCGTCCATTCGCGCCACGCTCGATGATTTGCTCAACCGTCCCGACATGCCCTTGTCCACCTTGTTGGATCGGGACTTCAGCCCGAACTACCGGCAGCGCACCAATGGGCATTGGGACGATCTGTCCGGTTTTAGGGAAACGCTGATCAAGTTGCAGCAGGGGTAGCGATGCGGGCTGTACGGGCTTTGGCGGCACGATTTTGCTCGCTCTGGCGGCCCCTGCGGGCCCGTTTTCGGGCCACCTGGCCCGCA
>NZ_JBKBSL010000037.1:0-26341 GCF_046291045.1 Caldimonas sp.
GTGTTGCTTTCCACACGAAACGACATGGAGCCTGGTTGGCAGACACATCGATGAAACGCGCTATGAAGCGGTAACGGCGGAGCAGAATCACCGATTGCAGTGGTTGCTCGACGAGATCTACCGCCACTTTTCCATGACGGCTGCCGATGTCTTCCGCCATCCGCAGGTATCGTACAAACATCCGGACGAGGCGGGGAGTGCCGTATGGCGCTGAGGAGGGTCGCCATGGCGGGGGTGGTTCTCATCAGTGCTTGTGCGACGGGACCGTCAGCATTCAGGGCCGACGCTGTTCGAGACGTTTACGTCGCTGACTTCGAATCCACCGAACCCCAGCGCTGCACCTCGGCCGACGTGCCGAATCGTCATGCAGATGCAGCAGCCTTCTTCCGCCGAGCCAAGCTGGTGGACGCCAAAACCTTGCACGATCACTACGAGCACGCCCCCTGTGCAGCACTCGGGGTGCTGCATTACCAAGGACTCACCTGCACCTGGCGGATCACAGCGGCTTGGACGGGTGTCTTGCGATGCGATGGGCGTGAGTGGCTGCTGGTCTGCGACGATTGCGAAGATCTGCTTCGGCGCTGAAATGCACGCGGAAGACCTCGCTTGGCGCAGTTTTCGACACCCAGTGCCGTGAAGCCGACCAGTTCTTGCGTCGGCCGCGGTGTTCTTTCGCCACTGCCGGCGCGAAGCCCTACGGAGTCTCAGCATCCGGTGGATCCGCGTTGACGGAGGGCATCTGCTGAGAAGCCGCGAACCAACCGTTCGCAACACCCTTGCCTTAGATCAGGATGTTATTTATGTATGGGTGACTCATAGCTCGAGCGAATGTATGATCCGACCGCGTTCTGCTGCACTGCAGCAGCGCGCGGCCCGCGTCAGCCGCCTGCCTGGCGCTCGCTCGAAGTCTGTGTTCCATCCTGCTTTGTCTCTCGACCATGAGTGCCTTCAACGAAGAACGTGTGCTGAGCGTGCGTCACTGGACCGACCGCCTGTTCAGCTTCAAGACCACCCGCGACCAGGCGTTTCGCTTTCAGAACGGCCATTTCACGATGATCGGCCTGAAAGTCGAGGGCAAGCCGCTGCTGCGCGCCTATAGCGTGGCCAGCGCCAACTACGAGGATCACCTTGAGTTCTTCAGCATCAAGGTGCCAGACGGCCCGTTGACTTCGCGGCTGCAGCACCTCAAGGAGGGCGACACCATCCTCGTGGGCCGCAAGCCCACCGGCACCTTGCTGCTGGACTACCTGCTGCCGGGCAAGCGCCTGTACCTGCTGGCCACTGGCACCGGGTTGGCGCCCTTCCTCAGCGTGATCCGCGACCCGCACACCTACGAGCGCTTCGAGCAGGTGGTGCTGGTGCACGGTTGCCGCCACGTGGCCGAGCTGGCCTATCAAGACCTCATCACCGAGGAGCTGCCCCGGCACGAGTTCCTAGGCGAGCTGGCCTCTGAGCAGTTGCTGTACTACCCCACGGTCACGCGCGAGCCCTTCCGCAACCAGGGCCGCATCACCACGTTGATCGACAACGGCAAGCTGTTCGACGACCTCGGCCTGCCCACGCTCGACCGCGAGCACGACCGCGTGATGATCTGCGGCAGCCCGGCCATGCTCAAGGATCTGAAGGCCATGCTCGACGCGCGCGGCTTCCATGAGGGCAACACCTCCAGGCCCGGCGACTATGTGATCGAGCGCGCCTTCGCCGATCAGTAAACCGCTCTTTCCTTTGGCGGTCTGGGTGACCCGGGGCCCCGTGGCGGGGCCGCTGTGTGAAGGTGGGTGCGGGCGCTGGCCAGGCCGGCCTCGCGGAGGCCGCCGGCCTATACTGCCCGGCGTGTGGCTGCCGCTACCGAGCGCCTGGTCGCGCTGGCGGGGCCGCTGAACGGAGCCTCCCATGTCCCAGCCCGTGATCCTCGACGCCGTGCGCACGGCCTTTGGCCGCCGCCAGGGGGCCTTGCGCGAGACCCGTCCGGACGACCTGCTGGCCTTGGCCGTGCGCGGCCTGGTCGAGCGCAGCGGTGTGGAGCCCGGACGAATCGACGATCTCATCGCCGGCTGTGTGAGCCAGGCCGGCGAGCAGGGTGCCAACGTCGGGCGGCTGGCGGTGCTGCTGTCGGGCCTGCCCACGCGGGTGGCCGGTGTGTCGCTCAACCGCATGTGCGGCTCCAGCCAGCAGGCGGTGCACTTCGCGGCCCAGGCCATCGCCGCCGGCGATGCGCGCTACGTGGTCGCCGGCGGCGTGGAAAGCATGAGCCGCGTGCCCATGTTCCTCGACGTGACGCTCGGCCGCTTCGAGTTCACCGGCTTCGAGGCGCTGAACCCGGCGCTGCTGCAGCGCCATGCCCTGGTGCACCAGATCGAGAGCGCCGAGCGCATCGCCGAGCACTGGGGCCTGTCGCGTGCCGACTGCGATGAGTTCGCCAAGGAAAGCCACCGCCGCGCCCACGCGGCTGCCGAGGCCGGCCGGCACAACGAAGTGCTGCCCACGCCAGGGCTGGATGCCGACGGCCGGCCGATCACGCTGGTGCGCGACGAAGGCATCCGCGCCGTGCTCGACGAGGCCCGCATGGCCTCGATGGTCCCGGTGATGCGTCCCCCGGGGCAGGGGGTGGTGACGGCGGCCAATGCCAGCCAGATCTCCGACGGGGCGAGTGCCGTGCTGCTGGCCGACGAGGCCACCGCCCGCGCCGACGGCCTCCGGCCCAAGGCGCGCTTTCGAGCGCGCGTGGTGGTGGGCTCCGACCCGGTGATGCAGCTCACCGGGGTGATCCCTGCCACCCACGAAGCGCTCCAGCGCGCCGGCATCAGCGTGGCCGATCTCGACTGGATCGAGGTCAACGAAGCCTTTGCCAGCGTCCCCTTGTGCTGGGCCCGCGAGTTCCGGCCCGACATGGCCAAGCTCAACCCCTGGGGCGGCGCCATCGCGCACGGCCACCCGCTGGGCGCCACCGGTGGCGCCTTGATGGCCAAGATGCTGCACGGCCTGGAGGCCACCGATGGCACCCTGGGCCTGCAGGTCATGTGCATCGGCCACGGCATGGCCACGGCCACCGTGATCGAGCGCGTGTGAATCCGGGGCCCTGAGCCAGGATTGGTAATACGAATAATTCGTAAATACAATGACGGGCCTGATCCGAGGAGCCCGTCATGAAACACCTGGTCCTGAGCCTGGCTTTGCTGGCTGCCCTTGCGGCGGCAGCCCAGGCCCCGTCGGCCGCCGCTGCGCCGGCGACACCCGCCGCCGCGACGGCCCCGGCGGTGATCCGCCACTACGCCGTCCTCGTGCACGCGAGCTACGAGGACACCCTGGCCGCAGCCCGGGCGATGCAAAAGGCCATCGCTGCCTTCCTGGCCGCACCCTCCGAGCAGACCCTGGCCGCCGCGCGCCGGGCCTGGCTCGAGGCCCGCGAGTTCTACGGCCAGACCGAGGCCTACCGCTTCTACGGCGGCCCCATCGACGACGACGACGGCCCCGAGGGCCGGCTCAATGCCTGGCCGATGGACGAGTCCTATGTCGACTATGTCGAAGGCCAGCCGAAGGCCGGTCTGATCAACGACCGCCGGCAGCCCTTGACCAAGCAGGCGCTGATCGGGCTGAACGAGCGCGGCGGTGAGGAGAACATCGCCACCGGCTGGCATGCCATCGAGTTCATGCTCTGGGGCCAGGATTTGTCCGAGACCGGGCCGGGCGACCGCAGCTTCGAGGACTTCATCGACGGCAAGCGCCCCAACGCCGACCGCCGCCGCACCTACCTGCGCCTCATCACCGAGATCCTGATCGACGACCTGACCAGCCTCGTGCGTGCCTGGGCGCCGGGCGTGAAGAACAACTACCGCGCCGCCTTCGAGCGCGGCGGCCAGGAGTCGCTGCGCAAGATGCTGGTGGGTCTGGGCTCGCTGTCGCGCGGTGAACTGGCCGGCGAACGCCTGGAGGTGGCCCTGGCCAGCCAGGACCAGGAAGACGAGCACTCCTGCTTCTCCGACAACACCCACCGCGATGCGGTGACCAATGCCCTGGGCATCGAAAACGTCTGGCTGGGCCGCTACCGGCGCGCCGACGGTCGGGTGCTGCAGGGCCCCAGCCTGCGCGACCTCGTGGCCGCGAAGGACGCCGCCCTGGCCGAGCGCACCACCGCCCAGATCCGCCGTTCGGTGCAGGCCACTGAAGCGATCCAGGCCCCCTTCGACCGCGAGATCCTCGGCGGCGCCGACGCTCCGGGCCGCCGGCGCATTCAGGCCGCCATCGACAGCCTCGCACAGCAGAGTAAGGACCTGGTGGACGCCGCCGCGGCCATCGGCATCACCCAGCTCACGCTCGTGCAGCCGTGAGGGCGAGCGGCTTCCTTTGGCTGGGGGTGGCCCTTGTGGCCAGCCCGCTGGGCCGCTCCGATGCGGCCCCGGCCCAGGCCGACCCCCTGGGCGAACGCACCGGCGGGGCCACCACCGTGTGGGCCACCGGCAAGAACGCTTTTTCCTTCCCGGCGGCCAATCTGAGCGACGCCGAGCGTACGCGCTTCGTGATCGGCAATTCCTTCTTCAAGCGCAACTGGGTGATCGCGCCGGCCTCCACCACCGCGCGCGACGGCCTGGGGCCGCATTTCATCGCGCGCTCCTGCGGCGCCTGCCATGCGCTGGACGGCCGCGGCGCCCCACCCGACTTCCGCAAGGGCCTGGCCGACGAGCAGCCCCTGGCCCTGCTGCTGCGCCTGTCGGTGCCCGGCACCGATGCCCACGGCGGGCCCCGGCCCGAGCCGGTGTACGGCGACCAGTTCGCCGTTGCCGCCGTGCCGGGGGTGAAGCCCGAAGGTGAAATCACGATGCGCTGGACGCCGATCCACGGCCGCTTCGCCGATGGCACGCCCTACACCCTGCAGCAGCCGGTCTACGGTTTTCGCAAGCTCGGCTACGGGCCGATGGCCAAGGACGTGAGGGTGAGCCCGCGCATCGCCCCCCAGGTCATCGGCATGGGTCTGCTCGAAGCCATTCCCGCGGCCGAGATCGAACGCAACGCCGCCGAACAGGCGGCGATGCCCGGGCCCATCAAGGGCCAGCCCAACCGCGTGTGGGACGTGGTGGCCGGCCGCGAGATGATCGGCCGCTTCGGCTGGAAGGCCAATGTGGCCACCATCGCCCACCAGACGGCCGGCGCCTTCCTGGGCGACATCGGCATCACCTCCTCGGTGTTCCCCGACGAGACCTGCACGCCGAAGCAGACCGACTGCCGCGCCGCGCCGCGCGGGGCCAGGGGTCAGACCCCCGAGATCGACGACAAGACACTGCACGACGTGATCTTCTACCAGGCCACACTGGCCCCGCCGGCGCGCCGCCGGGCGCGCGATGCCCAGGTGCTGCAAGGGCAGAAGCTCTTCGCCCAGGCCCAGTGTGCCGTGTGCCACCGGCCCAGCTATGTCACCGGCGAAGGCCCCTTCCCGCACCTGACCAGCCCGGCGCTGAAGGGTCAGACCATCTGGCCCTACACCGACTTGCTGCTGCACGACATGGGCGAGGCCCTGGCCGACGGCCGGCCGGACTTCCGCGCCAACGGCCGTCAGTGGCGCACGCCGCCGCTGTGGGGCCTGGGGCTCATCAAGGACGTCAACGGCCACCAGCGCCTGCTGCACGATGGCCGGGCCAACGGCGTGCTCGAGGCCATCCTCTGGCATGGCGGCGAGGCCGAAGACAGCAAGCAACAGGTGCTGCGCATGAGCCGCGAGGATCGCGAGGCCCTGGTGAAATTCGTGGAGTCGCTGTGAAACGACGTGCCCTGGTGCTGTTGATCGGAGCGCTCCTGGCGGCACCGGCCCTGCCCCAGCCGCAGTGGACGCGGGTGGCCGTGCCCTTCTACACCCCGGTGGACCTGCTCGTGGGCTGGCATCGCTTCGTGACGGCGCCGCAGGCGCGCGTGCTGCAGGAGCGGGCCCAGGTGCTGGCCCGTGCCGTGGACGACTACTGCCACGGCCGCGAGCCGCTGGAGCATGTGCGCGGGCCTTGGCGCGAGACGACCACGGCCTGGGAGCGCCTCTCAGCCGTGGCCACCGGGCCGCTGATCACCCGGCGCAGCTTGCGCCAGATCGACTTTTCGCCTACCCGAGCGAACCTGATCGAACGGGCCATCCGCACTGCGCCGCGCGGCGCGGCAGCGATGGAGCGCATCGGTACCCCCGCCAAGGGTCTGCCCGCGCTGGAATGGCTGCTGTGGACCCAACCGGCCGCCCCCGCCACACCGGCCTGCGCCTACGCCCGGGAGGTGGCGCTCGACTTGTTGCGCGAAACCCAGGCCCTGAGCGAAGGTTTTGCCGCCCTGGCCCGGCGCGGCCGCGACGACTGGCCCGAGGACGAGGTCGTGGCGGCGGTGGGTGAGCTGGTCAACCAATGGGTGGGCGGCGTCGAGCGTCTGCGTTGGGCCCAGATGGAAAAACCCCTGCGCGCCGGCACACCGCAGACGCTGCCCCGGCACGCCAGTGGCACCACCGCGCAGAGCTGGCAGGCGCATTGGGCGGCGGTCGCGGCCCAAGCCCGCGCCGGGGCCGAGGTGCCGGCGCCGGGTGAAGGGCGGGTGACGTTCGAGCTCTACCTGCGCGGTCGCGGTCTCAATGACCTGGCGGACCGCTGGGTGACGGCCGTCGAGGCGGCCGACCGCCGGGTGAGCGCCGCAGATCCAAAGACACCGTCGACGGCGTTGGACGCGGCCCAAGCCCTGGCCGACCTCAAGCGCCTGGCCGAGGCCGAACTGGCGTCTGCACTGGAGGTCCGGCTGGGCTTTTCGGATGCCGATGGCGACTGAACTCACCCGGCGACACCTCATGGGGTGGGCCGGGGCCGGCCTGCTGCTCGTGGCGGTCCCCGCCTGGGCCGCGTCGGCGCCTCGTCTGGCTGCCAGCTGGCGCCGGCCCGATCACCAGCACCAGGTCGGCTGGCTGCGGCCCGACCCGTCCAGCGGCCAGTGGCAGGTGGAAGCGGCGCTCGACGTGCCCACCCGGGCGCATGGGGTGTGGGTCGGCCCCTCGGGTGAGCTCTATGTCGCCGCCCGGCGCCCGGGCGACTGGTTGCTGCGCTGGTTGCCGGGCCGCGATCCGCTGTGGGCCTGGATGCCGCCCGAGCGCACGCTCAATGGCCATGTCCTGCTGCATCCCGAGGGCCAAGTGCTGCTCACTACCGAGACCGATCTGGACACCGGCCAAGGCTGGGTGGCCGTGCGCGAAGCCCACTCGCTGGAGACGCTGCATATCTGGCCGACGCGTGGCCGCGACCCGCACCAGCTGATCTGGGACCGCCACCACCCCGACCGCCTCTTCGTGGCCAATGGCGGCATCGAAACCCGGCCCGAGACAGGACGGCACAAGCTCGCGCTCGATACGATGGATTCATCCCTCGTCTGCCTGGACACGCGCCGCGGCGAACTGCGGGGCCAATGGCGGCTGGAGGACACTCGCCTGAGCCTGCGCCACCTCGCCTGGAGCGGCGACCGCCTGGGCGTGGCCCTGCAGGCCGAGCACGACGACGAGGCGCAGCGCCGGGCCGCCCCGGTGCTGGCCTTGCTGGAGCCGAAAGGTCTGCGCGCCGTGGCCTTCGACCGCCCACTGGCGGGCTACGGCGGCGACATCGCCGGCACGCCCGAGGGCTTTGCCGTGGGCTGCCCGCGCGCGGGGGGCGTGGCGCTGTACCACCGGGACGGTCGCCCACGCGGCTGGGTGCCGCTGCCCGAAGCCTGCGCGCTGGCCGCCGATGCGCAAGGCGGGTTGTGGATGGGCGGCGATCCCGACGCCGGCACCGGCTCGATGCGGCTGGCACTGCCCCATCTGCGCCTGGACAACCACTGGCGGGCCTGACCGCCCGAGTGTCCACCGCCGCTCTCCTGGCATCCCAGAAAGACACCGTCGCAGCCTTGCGGTTAAGCTCGACCCCTCCACTTCGGCACCGGTCCCGATGATCACTGTCCACCACCTCAACAACTCCCGTTCGCAGCGGGTGCTGTGGATGCTCGAAGAGCTGCAGCTGCCCTACGAGATCCGCCACTACCAGCGCGACCCCAAGACCATGCTGGCTCCGCCCGAGCTGCGCCAGGTGCATCCGCTGGGCAAGTCGCCGGTGATCACCGATGGCGATCTGGTGCTGGCCGAGTCCGGCGCCATCCTGGAGTACTTGGTCGAGCGCTACGGCGCTGGCCGCTTCAAGCCCCCGGCCGGCACGCCCGAGGCGCTGCGCTACACCTACTGGATGCACTTTGCCGAAGGCACAGCGATGCCGCCGCTGCTGATGAAGCTGGTCTTCGATTCGGTGGAGAAGAAGTCGCCGCTGCTCGTGCGCCCCATCGCCGCGGGCATCGCGCGCAAGGTCAAGGACATGATCGTGACGCCCAACATCCGGCGCCACCTCGAGTACATGGAGTCCGAACTCGCCGAGCGCCCCTGGTTCGCGGGCGACGAGTTCACCGCCGCCGACGTCCAGATGAGCTTCCCGCTGGAGGCCTCGGCCGCGCGGGGCGGTCTGGACCAGCGCTACCCGCTGCTCACCCACTTGCTGCAGCGCATGCAGGCCCGCCCGGCCTATCAGCGCGCGCTGGCCAAGGGCGGGCCTTACCGGCTCGGCTGAGCCAGGATCCGGCGCTTGAGCACGCCCAAGCGGGCCGCGCTGCCAGGCCTCAAGACGGCATGAAACGCTTGCTGCGCGCGATCGACATCAGGATGCCCAGGCCCAGGCCGAGCGTGACCATCGCAGTGCCGCCATAGCTGATGAAGGGCAGGGGCACCCCCACCACGGGCAGGATGCCGCTGACCATGCCCATGTTGACGAAGGCGTAGGTGAAGAAGATCAGCGTCACTGCCCCGGCCAGCAGGCGGGCGAACAGCGTGGGGGCCTCGCTGGCGATCATCAGTCCGCGCAGAATCAGGAACAAGAAGCCCAGGATGAGGGCCAGGTTGCCCACGAGGCCGAATTCCTCGGAATAGGCCGCGAAGATGAAGTCGGTGGTGCGCTCGGGGATGAATTCCAGATGGGTCTGCGTGCCGTTCATGAAGCCCTTGCCGGTCAGTCCCCCCGAGCCGATGGCGATCGTGCCCTGGATGATGTGGAAGCCCTTGCCCAGCGGGTCCTTGGTCGGGTCGAGCAGGGTGCACACGCGCTGACGCTGGTATTCGTGCAGCACCTTCAGGTCCACCCCTGGTGCGCAGATGCGCTCTTCCAGGCTCACCAGCGCCACGATGCCGATCACCCCGGCCGCCAGCACCGGAATCACCAGCTTCCACGACAGGCCGGCGAAGAAGATCACCGCCAGGCCCGCCGCCAGCACCAGCAGCGAGGTGCCCAGGTCGGGTTGGCGCAGGATCAGGCCCACCGGCACGGCCAGGATCACCGCGGCCACCAGGAAGTCGGCCACCCGCAACTGGCCCTCGCGGCGCTGGAACCACCACGCCAGCATCAGTGGCAGCGCGATCTTCATGATCTCGCTGGGCTGGATGACCGTGATGCCGATGTTCAGCCAGCGTGTCGCGCCCTTGCGTGTGATGCCGAAGAACTCCACGCCCAGCAGCAGGGCCACGCCGGCCAGGTACAGCGGCACGGCGATCGTCATCAAGCGGTGCGGCGGCACCTGCGCCACCACGAAGACCACGGCCGCGGCGATCAGCATGTTGCGGGCATGGTCGGCAAAGCGGCTGCCATGGTCGTAGCCGGCCGAGTACATGATGATCAGGCCGGCGCCGCACAGCAGCAGCACCGCGGCCGTGAGGGCCGGGTCGAAGCCAAAGAGCACCGGCTTGAGCCGCTGCCACAGCGAGGGGCGTTCGAAGGTGACCTTCATGGGGCGCGCACCGCGCCGGGCGCGGTCGAAATGGGGCTGGCCGAGGCCGGGTCGTCGGCGGGCAAGGCGATGGCCGGGCCGCTCACGCGGCTGCCGTCCAGGGCCGAGGACACTGGTTGCACGGGCACGGCTGCGGCCAGACGCGGGGTGCCTACGGGGGCGGCTGCCTCGCCGCGCTGCACCGCGGCGATGTCTTGCTCGCTGGGGTACAAGCCGGCCAGCCAGTAGTCGAAGACCCGCCGGGTGATGGGCGCGGCCGACTGCGCGCCGAAGCCGGCGTTCTCGACGATCACGGCCACCGCGATGCGCGGCTCCTCCACCGGCGCGAAGGCGACGTACAGGGCGTGGTCGCGCAGGTACTCGGCCATCCGGGCCGCGTTGTAGCGCTCGTTCTGGCGGATCGAGACGGCTTGTGCCGTGCCGGTCTTGCCGCCGCTGCGGTAGGGCGCACCGACGAAGCTGCGCGTGGAGGTGCCTTCTTGCGTGACCGCGTGCATGGCTTCCAGCACCACCTTCACATGCTCGGGCTTGAGTGCCAGCGGGCTCAGCGGCTCGTGGTTCACCGCACGGGCCTCGTGGCTGACCGCATCGCGGATCTCGCGCACCACATGGGGCTTGTAGCGCTGGCCGCCCGAGGCCAGGGTGGCCATCGCATGGGCCAGCTGCAGCATCGTGAAGCTGTTGTAGCCCTGACCGATGCCCAGCGAGATGGTCTCGCCCGCGTACCAGCGCTGCTGCTCGGGGCGGCGATAGGCGCTGCGCTTCCAGGCCGTGGACGGCAGCACGCCGCGGGCCTCACCCAGCAGGTCGATGCCGGTGATCTGTCCGAAGCCGAAGGGCGCCATCTGGTCGTGGATGAGGTCCACGCCCATCTCGTTGGCCAGGGTGTAGTAATAGACGTTGCTCGACTTCACGATCGAGCGGCGCAGATCCACCATGCCCAGTCCGGTGTCGCCATGGCTGCGGAAGCGGTGGTTGCCGAAGACAAAGACCCCGGTGTCCAGGACGGCCTGGCTGGCCGTGCGCGTGCCGGTGTTCAGCGCGGCCAGCGCCATGAAGGGCTTGTAGGTGGAGCCCGGCGGGTAGGTGCCGCGCAGCGCGCGGTTGAGCAGCGGTCGGTCGATCGATTCGTTCAGCGCGCGCCAGTTCTCCACGTCGATCCCTTCGACGAAGAGGTTGGGGTCGAAGGTCGGCTTGCTCACGAAGGCCAGCACCTCGCCGGAACGCGGGTCGATGGCCACCAGCGCGCCGCGCCGCTCGCCGAAGAGCTGCTCGACCAGGGCCTGCAGCTTGATGTCGATCGACAGCACCACGGTGTGGCCGGGCGTGGCCGGGCTGGAGCGCAGCCGGCGCACGGCGCGCCCGCCGGCGCTGGTCTCGACCTCCTCGAAGCCAGTGGTGCCATGCAGCTCGCGCTCGTAGGCCTGCTCCACGCCCAGCTTACCGATGTACTCGGTGCCGCGGTAGTTGGCCAGATCCTCCTCGGGCCAGTCCTCCATGGCCTTTTTCTCGGCCTGGTTGATGCGGCCGATGTAGCCCACCACATGGCTGCCCACGTCGCCCAGCGGGTAGTGGCGGAACAGGCGCGCTTTCACGTCCACGCCCGGGAAGCGATAGCGCTGCGCGGCAAAGCGCGCCACCTCCTCGTCGCTGAGCCGGGTGCGCACCGGCAGGGAATCCAGGCCCTTGGTTTCCTCCATCAAGCGGCGAAAGCGCCGGCGGTCGGCCGGGCCGATGTCCACCAGTTCGGCCAGGGCATCGATCGTGGCGTCCAGGTCATCCACCTTCGACGGCGTGATCTCCAGCGTGTAGGCCGCGTAGTTGCGTGCCACGACGATGCCGTTGCGGTCCAGGATGAGCCCGCGGTTGGGCGTGATGGGCAGCACCGCGATGCGGTTGTTCTCCGCGCGCGCGCTCAGCTCTTCATGCTTGAGCACCTGAAGGTAGACCAGCCGTGCAGCCACCAGGCCGAAGCACACCAGCACCAAGGCGGCGGCGAACAGCAGCCTGGCGCGAAAGCGCGACAGCTCGAGTTCGACATCCTTGAGTTCGGTCACGGCAGACCTTGTGACGCTCACAGCGGTCGGTTTTCGTCGGGGTCGGGCGCACGGCGCTGGGGCGCCAGCAACACCCAGCTGGCCAGGGGCCACAAAGCCGCCTCGAACACCGGAGCCAGCAGCAGCTCCCAACCCGGAAAGATGCCTCCGGCGGCCAGCCGGATCAAGACCAGCGACGCATGGGCCGCGAAGAACAGCGGCAGAATCTGCACCGCCTGCTCCAGCACCGAGAACCACAGCAGCCGGCGGTGGATGGTGATCGCGAAGTAGCTCAGCAGCGTATAGGCCAAGGCATGCTGGCCCAGCAGCGCGCCGTCGTGCACATCCATCAACAGCCCGAAGACGAAGGCCGCGCCGATGCCGATGCGTCGCGGCTGGTGCACGTTCCAGAACACCAGCGTGAGCGCCAGCAGGTCCGGCATGGCCGGCGTGCGGCCCAGCGGCAGCATGTTCAGGGCCAGGGCGACGGCCAGCGACCCCCAGATGAAGACGGGGTTGGCGGGCAGCAGGAGTTGATCGGATCCGCGCGGCATCATGGCAGGGGCCTGTCGGTCAGCGTCGGCCTGCGCCGCGGCGGGCGGCGGCCGTCTCGGGCTCGGGATCGGGCGGCGGGGGCAGCTGGCGGCCCACCGGCTCGACCACCAGCACGTGGCGGGCGCTGCTGAGCTGGCCCGCCGGTTCCAGCAGGATGCGGGCGAAGGCGCTGTCGGCGCGACGCTCGACCCGGCTGACCACGGCCACCGGCAGCCCGGGGGGGTAGACGCCGTCCACGCCCGAGGTGGCCAGCGCATCGCCCTCGCGCACGTCGGCATTGGTGGGCATGAAGCGCAGCTCCAGCCCGCCGCGTTGGGGGTCGCCATAGGCCACGCCGCGCACCTGGGTGCGGGTGTTGAGCACCGGGATGACCGCGTCCTTGTCCACCAACAGCGTGACCTCTGAAGTGAGCGGATACACTCGCGTGACTTGGCCGATGACGCCGGTGTGATCGATCACCGGCGAGCCGCGTACCACGCCCTGGGTGAGCCCCCGGTCGATCACCACCTTGCGCGTGTAGGGGTCGGGCCGGTCGTACAGCACTTCGGCGGCCTGGGTGCGCGCGCTCACGGCGGCGCGCAGGTTCAGCATGTCGCGCAGACGGGCGTTTTCCTGCTCGAGCATCTCCAGACGGCCCAGGCGCTCGGCTTGGTCGGCCAGCCGGCGGCGGGCTTCGGCTTCGGAAGCGCGCGCCGCGGCCAGGCCCTGGAGGTACTCGCCGCCGGCGCGCACCGCCCGCACCGGCACTTGCAGGGCCTGCTGCATCGGGTGCAGCGCCGTGGCAATCACGGCGCGCAGCGGTTCGACGACGCCCAGCCGGCGGTCGGCCACCATCAGGAACAGGGCCAGCGCCGCGAAGACCACCAGCCGCGTGAAGGCCGAGGGGCCTTGCCGGAAGAAGGGCGGCGGGGTGCGGTCCAGCGTACCCAGGGGCATGGCGCAACGCAGTCAGGAACTGGGGGGCGGGGGCTGGGCCGGCCGGCGCATCCTCAGGTGGGCTTATTCCGAGGTGAAGATCGAGCCCAGGCGCTCCATGCGTTCCAGGGCCGTGCCGCAGCCGCGCACCACGCAGGTCAGCGGATCCTCGGCCACCAGCACCGGCAGCCCGGTTTCTTCGGCCAGCAGCCGGTCGAGGTCGCGCAGCAAGGCGCCGCCGCCGGTGAGCATCATGCCGCGCTCGGCGATGTCGGCGCCCAGCTCGGGCGGCGTTTGCTCCAGCGCGTTCTTCACCGACGAGACGATCTGGTTGAGCGGGTCGGTCAGGGCTTCCAGGATCTCGTTGGAACTGATCGTGAAGCTGCGCGGCACCCCTTCCGAGAGGTTGCGCCCCTTCACTTCCATTTCTTTGACCTCGGAGCCGGGGAAGGCCGAGCCGATCTCCTTCTTGATGGCTTCGGCCGTGGGTTCGCCGATCAACATGCCGTAGTTGCGGCGAATGTAGTTGATGATGGCTTCGTCGAACTTGTCGCCGCCCACGCGCACGCTGCCTTTGTAGACCATGCCGCCCAGGCTGATGACGCCCACCTCGGTGGTGCCGCCGCCGATGTCCACCACCATCGAGCCCGAGGCTTCCGACACCGGCAGCCCCGCGCCGATGGCCGCGGCCATGGGTTCTTCGATCAGGTAGACCTCGGAGGCGCCGGCGCCCAGCGCCGATTCACGGATGGCGCGGCGCTCGACTTGGGTGGAGCCGCAGGGCACGCAGATGATGATCCGCGGGCTGGGTTTCATCATCGAGCGCGGATGAACCATCTTGATGAACTGCTTGAGCATCTGCTCGGTGACGGTGAAGTCGGCGATCACGCCGTCCTTCATCGGCCGGATGGCCTCGATGTTGCCGGGCACCTTGCCCAGCATGGCCTTGGCCTCGGCGCCCACCGCCTGGATGGTCTTCTTGCCGTTGGGGCCGCCCTCATGGCGGATGGCCACCACCGAGGGCTCGTCCAGGACGATGCCCTTGCCGCGCACGTAGATCAGGGTGTTGGCCGTGCCCAGGTCGATGGCGAGGTCCGTCGAAAAATAGCGACGAATGGATTCGAACATGTGTCAGGGTTCCGGGGCGGCCGACCGGGCTGGCCCTGCGCGGCCGCGCGCTGGTTTTGTTTCGGGCCGCCCGGTGCAGCGGTGGGCCCGGCTTCTTGCACAAAACCGGCTCCGGATCGCGCCCCATCCGGGGCTGCAGCCCCGATGAAACCGCCGCGTCCGGGCCGGTTGTGGATAACCGAAGATAATACCCCAATGCCCCCGCACCCATGCGTGCGGGAAGCCCCAACAGCAAACAATTTCCCATGGCTCTGACACCCCAGGACGTGGGCCGCATCGCCCACCTCGCCCGGCTGGCGCTGAGCGAGGACGAGCAGGCCCAGATGCTCGAACAGCTCAACGGCTTCTTCGCCATCGTCGAACGGATGCGCGCGGTAGACACCACCGGCATCGAACCCCTGTACACCCCGCTGTCGGCCGTGCAAGACGTGGCCTTGCGCCTGCGCGAGGACGTGGTGACCGAGACCGACCAGCGCGAGGCCCACCAGCGCAGCGCCCCGGCCGTCGAGGACGGACTGTTCCTCGTGCCCAAGGTCATCGAGTGAGGGTCCGATGAGCACCGAACTGCACCACCTGGGCGTGGCCGAACTGGCCCGCCAGCTCGATGCCAAGGCCGTTTCCAGCGTCGAAGTCACGAAACATCTGCTTGCGCGCGTTGCCGCCCATCAACACTTGGGGGCCTTCCTGTGTACCGACGAGGCCGTGGCGCTGGCCCAGGCACAGGCCGCCGATGATCGGCGTGCGAAGGGCGAGACGGGCCCGCTGCTGGGTGTGCCCCTGGCGCACAAGGACATCTTCGTCACCACCGACTTCCCCAGCACGGCGGCGTCGAAGATGCTTGCGGGCTACCGCAGCCCCTTCGACGCCACCGTCGTCAGCCAACTGCGCGCGGCCGGCGCCGTCACGCTGGGCAAGCTCAACTGCGACGAGTTCGCGATGGGCGGCAGCAACGAAAACTCGGCGTTCGGCCCGGTGCGCAACCCCTGGAACCCGCAGTGTGTCGCGGGCGGCTCCTCGGGCGGCTCGGCCGCGGCGGTGGCCGCACGCCTGATCCCGGCGGCCACCGGCACGGACACCGGCGGCTCGGTACGCCAGCCGGCGTCGCTGACCGGCGTCACCGGCATCAAGCCCACCTACGGCCGCTGCTCGCGCTACGGGATGATCGCTTTCGCCTCCAGCCTCGACCAGGCTGGCCCGTTGGCGCGCAGCGCCGAGGACTGCGCGCTGCTGCTGACCGCGATGAGCGGCTTCGACGAGCGCGATGCCACCTCGGCGCAGCAGCCTGTGGAGGACTATGCCGCCACGATCCGCACGCTGCGCGAAGGGGCGAGTGCCGCCCAGCCCCTGAAGGGCCTGCGCATCGGTTTGCCCCGGGAGTTTTTTGGCGAAGGCGTGGCCGCGGGCGTGCGGGCCGCTGTGCGCGCCGCGCTGGCCGAGTTCGAGACGCTCGGCGCCACGCTGGTGGACGTGAGCCTGCCGCGCACCGAGCTGTCCATTCCCGTTTACTACATCATCGCCCCGGCCGAGGCCAGCTCCAACCTGAGCCGCTATGACGGCGTGCGCTACGGCCACCGCGCGAAGGACTATGCCGACTTGCTCGACATGTACAAGAAGAGCCGGTCCGAAGGCTTCGGTGCCGAGGTCAAGCGCCGCATCATGATCGGCACCTATGTGCTCAGCCACGGCTACTACGACGCCTACTACCTGCAGGCCCAGAAGCTGCGCCGCATGATCGCCGACGACTTCCAGGCCGCCTTTGCCCAGTGCGACCTGATCGCTGGCCCCGTCTCGCCCACCGTGGCACGCGCGCTGGGCAGCCAGACCGACCCGGTGCAGGAGTATCTGGCCGACATCTTCACCCTGCCGGCCAGTCTGGCCGGCCTGCCCGGCATGAGTGTGCCTGCGGGCTTCGGCGAGGGGGGGCTGCCCGTGGGCCTGCAATTGATCGGCAACTACTGGAAGGAAGGCGAGCTGCTGCGCGCCGCGCATGCCTTCCAGCAGGCCACCGACTTCCACCTCCGCACTCCGCAGGGCTATTGAGATGACCCAGACCCCATCGAAACTCGTGCGCGGCTACGAGGTGGTGATCGGCCTCGAGACGCACGCGCAACTGTCCACCCGATCGAAGATCTTCTCGGGCGCGAGCACCGCTTTCGGTGCGGCGCCCAACACCCAGGCCTGCGCGGTGGACCTGGCCCTGCCCGGCACGCTACCGGTACTGAACCGCGCCGCGGTTGAGCGCGCCATCCGCTTCGGCCTGGCGGTCAAGGGCACCGTGGCGCCGCGGTCCATCTTTGCGCGCAAGAACTACTTCTACCCCGACTTGCCCAAGGGCTACCAGATCAGCCAGTACGAGATCCCGGTGGTGCAGGGGGGCGAGGTCGAGTTCTACCTGGGCGACGACAAGCACGTGGTGCGCCTCACCCGCGCCCATTTGGAAGAAGACGCCGGCAAATCGCTGCACGAGGACTATCACGGCCACACCGGCATCGACCTCAACCGCGCCGGCACGCCGCTGCTGGAGATCGTCTCCGAGCCCGACATGCGCTCGTCGGCGCAGGCCGTGGGCTACGCCAAGGCCCTGCACGCGCTGGTGGTGTGGCTGGGCATCTGCGACGGCAACATGCAAGAAGGCAGCTTCCGCTGCGATGCCAACGTGTCGGTGCGCAAGCCCGGCCAGCCCTTGGGCACGCGCCGCGAGATCAAGAACCTCAACAGCTTCCGCTTTCTTCAGCAGGCCATCGACTACGAGGTGAACTGGCAGATCGACCAGCTCGAGGACGGGCATGCCATCGAGCAGGCCACCGTGCTCTTCAACCCCGACACCGGCGAAACGCGGGCCATGCGCACCAAGGAAGACTCGCACGACTACCGCTACTTCCCCGACCCCGACCTGCCACCGCTGGTGATCGCGCCCGAGTGGGTCGAGCGGGTGAAGGCCGAGATGCCCGAGCTGCCCAGCGTGATGGCCGAACGCTTCCAGCGCGACGATGGCCTGCCGGCCTACGACGCCACGATGATGACGCAAAGCCTCGCGTTCGCCCGCTACTACGAAGCCGCGCGCGATGCGTGCCGACAGCCCAAGCTAGTGGCCAACTGGCTCATGGGCGAGGTCTCGCGCCGACTCAACGCCGAAGGCCAGGACATCGCGCAGGCTCCCGTGCCGGCCGCCACGCTGGCCGCACTCATTGGTCGCATCAGTGACGGCACCATTTCGAACAACGGCGCCAAACAGGTGTTCGAGGCCCTGTGGAGCGGCGAGGGCAGCGATGTGGATGCGCTGATAGAGGCCAAGGGCCTCAAGCAGATGAACGACACCGGCGCCCTGGAAGCCATCCTCGACGAGGTGTTGGCCGCCAACGCCAAGTCAGTCGAGGAATTCCGCGCCGGCAAGGACAAGGCCTTCAACGCCCTGGTGGGCCAGGCCATGAAAGCCACCAAGGGCAAGGCCAACCCGGCCCAGGTGAACGAGCTGCTAAGGAAGAAGCTCGGCGCCTGAGCGGCTTCAAGGCCGCAGCCAGCGCCGCCACCAGGTACGGCGCTGCGGGGCTGGCGCCTCGGCGGGGGCCCCTCGCCCAAGGAAGGTGGCCTCGATGTCCAGCGAGGAGCGCCGGCCCAGGTCGCCACGGTGTGCGGCCAACCAGCGTTCGGCCGCGGCGCGGCCCAGCGCGAAGAGCTGCTCCAGGAAAGCCGGGTCGGTGTTGAGCTTGCTCGAGGCATTGAAAGGCGCCAGGCCCTCGTCGTCGGCCACCATGTGCAGGCGCAGGTCTTTGTAGCGGCGGGGGTCGAGCTTGTGCTCACGCAGCAGCCGCGACACGAAGGCGATCGCGCGCAACTCGGCGATCAGGCTGGCGTTGAAGGTGATCTCGCTGAGGCGGTCCATGATCTCCACGCTGCGCGTGGGCGTGCCTTCGCGCTTGAGCGGGTTGATTTTCACCAGCAGGATGTCCAGCGTGTTCGTGCGGTAGATCAGCGGATATAGCGCCGGATTGCCGGTGTAGCCGCCGTCCCAGTAAGGCTCGCCGTCGATCTCCACCGCCTGGAACAGGAAGGGCAGGCAGGCCGAGGCCAGCAGCGCATCGATGCCGAGGTCTGCGCCCGTGAACACGCGCGCCTGGCCGGTGTGCACCGAGGTGGCCGTCACGAACAAACGCAGACCCGGCACGTGGCGATGCGACTCGCGCAGCGCGGTCTCGTCCACATGCCGGCGCGCCACGTCGCGCAAAGGATTGAGGTTCAGCGGGTTGAACTCATACGGGCTGAAACTGCGCCAGAAGCTCGTCGCCCACTGGTAGCTGGGCAGCCGGTCGAAATTGAAGCTGTGGTGCTGCGCGGCGGCCGCCTGCGTCAGCGAAAACGGCGAGAACACCTGTCCGCTGCGCCCCACGTCCTCCCAAAAGGCCCGCAAGGCCGCTCGCGCCCCGTCGCGCCCGTCACGCACCAGCCCGGTCACCAAGACCGCCCCATTGAGTGCCCCGGCGCTGGTGCCCGAGATGCCCTGCACCGCCAGACCCTCGTCCTCCAGCAGCCGGTCGAGCACTCCCCAGGTGAAGGCGCCGTGCGAGCCGCCGCCTTGCAGCGCGAGGTCCAGGGGCAGGAGCGTGGAGGCTGAGGGCATGGGGGTACTCAGGGTTGGCCCGAGTGTAGGACGAGGGGCCGGGCCGCGTGTGGCGAGGATGCGCTGATCGCGCGAGCTTCGCTCGTCGGGGGCAGGCCTTACGGGCGGTAACGCACAGACACACACGGATACAGCCTGTGCCGATCCCGCCCACGAGGTTCTGTCTACGATGCGTTGGGCCTCGAAAGGGGCCGATCGAACACACAACGGCAGGGAGAGAACATGACGCAGCCGCTGTATTACGAATACGCAGTGCAACCCGGCGAGACGATCACAACGATCATCCACAAACTCTATGGATGGTCGCCGCCTACACGCCGCTATGGCGAGATCCTGGACACGATCAAGGCCCTCAACCCCGAGTTTCCCAACCTCCTGAACCTGTGGCCCGGCACGGTGCTGTGCGTGTCTGACTGCGCGAGGGCCGTGGCAGTGCCCCCGGGGCCCCTGTTCCTGAGCGCCTCACCCGACCCGGCCGAGCGCCGGCAGATGTGGGCCATGGCCTGGGCGCAGCACCACCCTGCCCATGGGCGGCGGCAAGGGCGGGGCGGACTTCGACCCCAAGGGCAAGAGTCGTGGCGAGGTGATGCGCTTCTGCCAGGCGCTGATGCTGGAGCTGTATCGCCATCTGGGCGCCGACACCGACGTGCCGGCCGGTGACATCGGTGTGGGCGCGCGCGAGGTGGGCTACATGGCGGGCATGATGAAGAAGCTCACCAACAACGCCGCCTGCGTGTTCACCGGCAAGGGCCTGTCCTTCGGTGGCAGCCTCGTCCGTCCCGAGGCCACCGGCTATGGCCTCGTGTACTTCGTCGATCACATGCTGCGCAGCCGGCAGATGACGCTCGAGGGCCTGCGCGTGGCGGTGTCGGGCTCGGGCAACGTGGCGCAGTACGCCATCGAGAAATGCCTGCAGCTGGGCGCACGCGTGGTGACGGCCTCCGACTCCGGCGGCACGGTCATCGACGACGAGGGCTTCACGCCCGAGAAGCTCGCGATGCTCATGCACATCAAGAACGATCGCTACGGCCGCGTGGAAGACTATGCCCGCGAGCGCGGCCTGCGCTACGAGGCCGGCCGCAAGCCCTGGGGCGTGAAGGTGGACGTGGCCCTGCCCTGCGCCACGCAGAACGAACTCGACGCCGATGACGCCCGCACCCTGGTGAAGCAGGGCGTGAAGTGCGTGGCCGAAGGCGCCAACATGCCTTGCACGCTGGAGGCTGTGGACGTGTTCCAGCACGCCAAGGTGCTGTACGCCCAGGGCAAGGCCAGCAACGCCGGCGGCGTGGCCACCTCGGGCCTGGAGATGACCCAGAACGCCCAGCGCCTGCCCTGGACACGCGACGAGGTCGACGCCCGCCTGCGCAGCATCATGGCCGACATTCACACCCACTGCGTGCGCTATGGCGACAATGGCAGCGGCGGCACCGACTACGTGCGCGGCGCCAACGTGGCCGGCTTCGTGAAGGTGGCCGACGCGATGCTGGCGCAAGGGGTGTGGTGAGGCTTTGTCGGGCTCGTGATTGACGTCAGTATCCAATTGGATACCATGACGACATGAGCGCATCCAAGAGCAAAGCCGCCCTGGTCCCTTTCGATGCGGCACGCTACCTGACCGACGATGCGGCCATCGCCGAGTACATGAACGCGGTGCTTGAAACCGGCGACACCGATCTGCTGCTGCTGGCTCTGGGCGACGTGGCCCGTGCGCGCGGCATGGCCCAGGTGGCGAAGGATGCGGGGCTGGGCCGCGAGAGCCTCTACAAGGCGCTGGCACCCGGCGCCAAACCTCGTTTCGACACGGTCGTGAAAGTGGCGCGAGCCCTGGGCGTGCGTTTTTCTGCGCAGGTCAACTGACGCGGGTGTACCGCGGGAGGTCAGCCATGTTTCCCTGGTTCTGGTGGTGGGCCCCGCAGGTGCGCTGGCCCTTCAGCGGTGACGTCGTGCAGGACATCGCCCCCGACACCCGCTGGTTCTTCGGCGCCATCCCGCCCCAGGCAGGCGTGGGCGAAGTCGAGCGCAAGGTCTTCGAGACGGCCTCCTACGGCCGCCAGCTCGGCCTCATCACCGAGGTGCTGCTGGCCCTGTCCGAAGACGCCCAGTGGAAGACAGCCGAGGCCGCTGACAAGCACAGGCGCCTGAAGGAGCTGGCCGCGCGCATCGAAGCCGTGAAGCAGGTGCACAAGGCGGATCTGGCCGAGGCCGCCGAGGCGGCGCTGCGCAAGTTGCATGAGGAGCAGCCGGGGGCGTACAAGGCCTTGATGGCGAGGTTGCCGGCGTAGGGGGTTGGGCTCAGCTTGACCGTATCTCAAAAGAGAAACAAAACCCCACTTCAGAAGGTTCCAGTCATGGCTCAATCCACCATGCTGCACGTCCGGGTGGACGAAGAGGTCAAGGCGCAGGCCAGCGAAGCGCTCGCAGCCATGGGGTTGTCGGTGTCGGATGCCGTGCGCATCCTGCTCAAGCGTGTGGTCACCGACCAGGCCTTTCCTTTGGAGCTCAAGGTGCCGAACGCTCAGACCCGTGCTGCCATGGAAGAGGCGCGCGCGATGATGAGGGCACGGGCCGCGCGTTTCGGATCGGCGGACGCCCTGATCGATGACCTCGAAAAAGCCCGCCAGCGCTAAGCGGGCCGCCCCACCCCGAGCCTGCGATTACACCAAGGCCTTCCTCAAGGATTGGGAGCGCCTCTCGCGTTCGGGCCGGTACGACCTGCACCGACTGAAAGAGGCGATGCGGCTCCTGATCGCCAACGACGCGCCTCTGGGCCCCGAGTGGCTTGATCATCCCCTGAAAGGCGACTGGGCAGACCACCGGGAATGCCTCATTGGCGGCGACTTCCTGCTGATCTACCAGTTGGCAGGCAACACGGTGATCTTCGTACGCGCAGGGACGCATTCGGACCTGTTTGAGGAGTAGTCCAGGCGCCCACGGAAGCGTGCTGGTCAGTGCGGTTGCTTCAATCCAGCGCACCCCCACCCACCCCCCGATCCACCCGCTCGCGCAGCGCCGTTTGCAAGGCGATTTGCACACCCTGGCGCATGGTCTCCAACGCCATGCTCGCCGTCGGTGGCGCCAGGCGCGCGGCCTGCGCGGGCAGCAGGGGCACATGCATGAAGCCGCCGCGAGCGCCAGGATGCCGTGTGGCCAGCGCATGCATCAGGCCGTAGAACACGTGGTTGCACACGAAGGTGCCGGCTGTTTGTGACACCGAGGCGGGCAGGCCCGCGGCGTGCAACTCGGCGACGATGGCCTTGATGGGCAGGGTGCTGAAGTAGGCGGCCGGGCCGCCGGGCACTACGGGCGTGTCGATGGGCTGTCGGCCGGCGTTGTCGGGAATGCGGGCGTCGTTGACGTTGATCGCGACGCGTTCCACGGTGAGGTCTGCGCGGCTGCCGGCCTGGCCGACGGCGAGGACCAGGAGGGGGCGATGGGCATCGAGGGCCTGGTGGAGCGTGGCCAGGGCGTCGTCGAAGACGCAGGGCAGCACGAGCCCGGTGATCTCGGCCCCATCCACACGCTGGCCGTGCAGCGCTTCGCTCAGTGCCTGCGAAGGATTGAGGCGGTCGCCGCCGAAGGGTTCGAAGCCGGTGAGCAGGATCTTCATGGCGTTGGGAAGTCGGTCATACTACAAGTCTTATTGTTTCGGCAGGCCCCTGCGCGGGTGTGTTGCAGCGGTTGGGGAATCGCTTCGATCCGTCTCCTCGCGGCGGGCCTGCCCCCTTTGCCGCAGGCGGTAGGCGGCCCAGCCCGTGGCAGCCGAGCCGGCCAGCGCCAGACCGAACGCCCACGCGGCCGGCAGGGCTCCCAACGCACCGTACAGCACGACCAGGAAGGCCACGAAGCCGTGCAGGCCCATGGCGAAACCGCGCAGCAGCGCGACCGTGGCCTGCCCCCCATGACGAGGCAGCGTGAAGCTGGGCAGGATGCTGCCGGCGATCGGAATGGCCAGCAGCAGGCCGCTCACGCGGGCCGGCAGGGCGTCGGCCGAGAGCATGACGGCACCGGCCATCGTGAGGGCCGCGGCCAGCCGCCACGCCAGTTCGCTGCGGGGGATGGGCACGGCCCCACCGGCGTGCGCCGGGCGTGACAGGGCCAGCAGGCCCAGGCCCGGCGCCACGGCGGCCATGGCGATCACCCAGCCGGCGCTGCGCGCGACCTGCGTGAGTGCGGAGGCGGCCAGCAGAAACACCGCGGTGGCCATCAGCAGACACACCGGCCAGGGCCAGCGCACGCAGGCCCGGCCATAGACGACGATGAACAGCACGGTGGCCGGCACGCAGGCGAGCGTGGCCAGCGCGATGGCCCGCACCTGGGCGGTCGGCAGGTCGATGAGCAGCACGCCCAGGATGGGCGCCAGGATCATGGGCATGCCGCTGAGCGCGCCGCCCAGGGCATGCCCCAGCCGGCGCGTCACCAGGGTGGCCAGCCAGATCGTGGCGGCCACCAGCGACAGCTTCAGCGCGAACATGGCGTCCGCGGCGGGCTCCCGCCGTCAGGCCGCGGGCGGCCCATAGCCGCCGCCGCCCGGGGTCTCGATCACGAAGACATCGCCGGCCTCCATCTCGGTGCTGCCGATGTGGGCGAGCACCTCCACGCTGCCGTCCGCGCGTTCCACGCGATTGATGCCCAGAGCCCCCGGCTCGCCGCCGGCCAGCCCGAAGGCCGGCACGTTGCGGCCGTTCGAGAGGATGGACGCGGTCATGGGCTCCAGGAAGCGGATGCGGCGCACCCCGCCGTCGCCACCGCGCCAGCGTCCCGCGCCGCCCGAGCCGCGGCGGATCTCGTAGCTGTCCAGCCGCACCGGGTAGCGGAACTCCAGCACCTCGGGGTCGGTCAGGCGCGAGTTGGTCATGTGGGTCTGCACCACGCCCGTGCCGTCGAATCCGCCCACCACCTGGCCTTGCGCATCGGTGAGGGCGCCGGCGCCCGAGCCACCCGAGATGGTCTCGTAGTACTGGTAGCGGTCGTTGCCGAAGGTGAAGTTGTTCATCGTGCACTGGCTGGCCGCGAGCACGCCCAGGGCGCCATAGAGAGCGTTGGTGATGCAGGTGGAGGTTTCCACGTTGCCCGCCACCACCGAGGCCGGCGGATGGGGGTTGAGCATCGAGCCTTCGGGCACGATCACCTCCAGCGGCTTGAGGCAGCCGGCGTTGAGCGGGATGTCGTCGTCCACCAGCGTGCGGAAGACGTAGAGCACGGCCGCCATGCACACCGCCTTGGGCGCGTTGAAGTTGTTGTGCAGCTGCGGCGAGGTGCCGGTGAAGTCGATCACCGCGCTGCGCTGGGCCTGGTTCACGCGGATGGCCACCTGGATGCGCGCGCCGTTGTCCAGCGGCAGCGTGAACTGGCCGTCCTTCAGCGCGGTGATGACGCGGCGCACCGACTCCTCGGCGTTGTCCTGCACGTGCCCCATGTAGGCCTTCACCACGTCCAGGCCGAACTGCTCGACCATCTTGCGCAGCTCCTGCACGCCCTTCTCGTTGGCGGCGATCTGGGCCTTCAGGTCGGCCAGGTTCTGATGCGGGTTGCGCGAGGGGTATTCGCCGCTGGCCAGCAGGGCCAGGATCTCCTTTTCGCGCAGCACGCCGCCCTCGACAAGCTTGACGTTGTCGATCTGCACGCCTTCTTCCTCGATGCGCGTCGAGAAGGGCGGCATGGAGCCGGGTGTGGTGCCGCCGATGTCGGCGTGGTGGCCGCGCGAGCCCACGTAGAACAGCACCTGGGCGCCCGCCTCGTCGAAGACGGGGGTCACCACCGTCACGTCGGGCAGGTGGGTGCCGCCGTGGTAGGGGTCGTTGAGCACGTAGACATCGCCGGGGCGCATGCCGGGGTTGCGCGTGATGACGGTCTTGATCGACTCGCTCATCGAGCCCAGGTGCACCGGCATGTGGGGCGCGTTGGCGATGAGGTTGCCCTGGCCGTCGAAGAGGGCGCAGGAGAAGTCCAGCCGCTCCTTGATGTTCACCGAGTAGGCGGTGTTCTGCAGCTGCAGGCCCATCTGCTCGGCGATGTTCATGAAGAGGTTGTTGAAGACCTCCAGCATCACCGGGTCGACGGAGGTGCCGATGGCCTTGCGCTGGGTGCGCGCCTCGACGCGGTCGAGCACCAGATGGTCGAACTCGGTCACGCGCGCTTGCCAGCCGGGCTCGACCACGGTGGTGGCGTTGCGCTCGGCAATGATGGCCGGTCCGGCGATCACATGGCCGGGTCGGGTCTGGTCGCGCACCACCAACGAGGCCGGCCACCAGCGTCCGCCGCTGAACATCTCGACCTGGGCCGCCACCGGGGCAGGCGATGCGGCGGCCACGGGGTGGCGCGGCTCGGTCGGCGCTTCGCCGGCGCCCACGGCCTCCACCGACACCGCCTCCACCACGAGGCCCCGGCCTTGCATCAGGAAGGCGAAACGCTGACGGTAGGCCGTCTCGAAGGCAGCGCGCGTTTCGGCCACCGTGCCCAGGGCCACCGACAGCGCCGTGTCCGTGCCCTCGTAGCGCACGCGGGCGCGGCGCTCGGTGTACACGTGGCGGGTGTTCACGCCCTGGGCGAGGAGGTCCTCGCGCGCCTCGCGCTCCAGGGCCTCCACCTGGGCGGCCAGGGCCTCGAGTTCGGCCTCGGTCAGCGGCCGCTCGACGGCCGCCTCGCGCATCACACGCTGATCGGCCAGGCCCATGCCATAGGCCGAGAGCACACCGGCCAGCGGATGCACGAAGACGCGCGTCATGCCCAGCGCATCGGCCACCAGGCAGGCATGCTGGCCGCCAGCGCCACCGAAGCACTGCAGGGTGTAGCGGGTCACGTCGTAGCCGCGTGCCACCGAGATCTTCTTGATCGCATTGGCCATGCTGCCCACAGCGATGTCGATGAAGCCTTCGGCCACCTCCTCGGGCGAGCGCTTCACGCCGGTGGCCGCCTCGATCTCGGCGGCCAGGGCGGTGAACTTCTCGACCACCACCTCGCGGTCCAGCGGCTGGTCCGCGTCGGGGCCGAACACCTGGGGGAAATGCGCCGGCTGGATCTTGCCCAGCATCACGTTCGCATCGGTCACCGCCAGCGGGCCGCCGCGCCGGTAGCAGGCCGGGCCGGGGTTGGCGCCGGCGCTGTGCGGGCCGGCGCGAAGGCGCGAGCCGTCGAAGGCCAGGATGGAGCCACCGCCGGCCGCCACGGTGTGGATGCTCATCATCGGCGCGCGCATGCGCACGCCGGCCACCTGGGTCTCGAAGGCCCGCTCGAACTCGCCGGCGTAGTGCGACACATCGGTGGAGGTGCCGCCCATGTCGAAGCCGATCAC
>NZ_JBKBSL010000038.1:0-26324 GCF_046291045.1 Caldimonas sp.
CATACCTACGTCGTGCACGGGGAACCCGACGCAGCCGATGCCTTGCGCACCCGGATCAAAGAGGAACTGGGCTGGCGTGTGAGCGTGCCCGATCATCTGGCCCGCATCGAGCTGGACTGACGCGGTCGTGGACACGCCCCGGCGGCCTTCGCCAGGGCTGCGGCCTGCTCATCGGGCTGGAGCGCGAGCGCCGCAAGGATCAGGGCACGGCACGCCAGCCCGCAGGAATCATGATCGCAACGGCAACGCCGCACCGATGGCCATGAACACCCCGCCACAGGCCTTGTTGAACGCCCGCCCGACTCGGGCCAACCAGCCACTGATGCGATGGGCCACGCTGGCGATGAAGACCTCGGTGACGAACTCGATGGCCGCGAAGGTGCCGGCCATCACGACGAACTGCAGCGCCAGGCTGCGCTGCGGGTCGATGAACTGGGGCAGGAAGGCCGCGAAGAACAGGATGCCCTTGGGGTTGGTCATGGCCGACAGGGCGCCCTGGCGGAACAGCGAGGCGTTGCTGCGACCCTCGGCGCGGGCCGTCGGCTCCAGGCCGATCGGTGGCGAACGCCACACCTGTACGCCCAACCACACCAGGTAGGCGCCGCCCACCCACTTGAGCACCGTGAGCCAGACGATCGAGGTCTGCAGCAGCGCGCCGATGCCGAAGAGCGACAGCGCAATGATCACCACGAAGCCGAGCGAACCGCCCGCCACCGTGTACAGCGTGCGCCGCCGGCCGTAGAGCGCGCCATGGGTGAGCGCCAGCAGCCCGTTGGGGCCTGGCGAGAGCGACAGCCCGAGGGCCGCCAGGGTGTAGAGGAGCCAGACGTGGAAATCCATGACGTCGCCTTGCGCAATCGAGGCTGCAGGATACGACAGGTTCCAGGGACGCGCCGCTTCGGCGCAACTTCAGGCATAATGCCGTTTGTGCGCTGCAGCAACGCAGCGCTTCGTTCATCCCCTCTGACCTTTTCAGGCGTGGCGCCCCCGGGCGCCCCCGGGCTGCAAGCCCGGTGTCTTGAGTCCCGGTTGGCGGCGATGCCGTCGCAATCCACCGACTCGAGGCCTGTGACCTGCGTGTTCCATGCAGGTTCTGCCCCCTGACCTGCGACATTTCCCAAGAACGCCCGGCGTCGGTGCCAGCGTTGTGCCTGCCTTTGCCGTGGCCTGAAGGCCACCGGGGCGGCTTTGCCTTGAAAAGACTGACATGACTTTCGAATCCCTGGGCCTGAACCCGGCCTTGCAAAAAGCACTCACCGAAGCCGGCTACACCGAGCCCACCGACGTGCAGGCCCGTGCCATTCCCGCTGCGCTGGAAGGCCGCGACCTGATGGTGTCCTCGTCCACCGGCAGCGGCAAGACGGCGGCCTTCGTGCTGCCAGCGCTGGAAGGCATCCTGGCCGCGCGCGGCGACAACACGAAACGGCGTGAAAAGGGCAAGGTCCACGGCCCGCGCGTGGTCGTGCTGGCCCCGACCCGCGAGCTGGCCATGCAGGTCTCCAAGGCCTGCGTGACCTACGGCCGCCATGTGCAGGGTCTGCGCGTGGCCACCATCGTGGGCGGCGTGCCCTATGCCGCGCAGCTCAAGGCCCTGCGCGGCCCGCTGGACATCCTGATCGCCACCCCGGGCCGCCTGCTCGACCACCTGGGCACCGGCGCGGCCGTGCTCGAGAACGTGCAGATGCTGGTGCTGGATGAAGCCGACCGCATGCTGGACATGGGCTTCATCGACGACATCCGCGCCATCGCCGAGACCATCTCGTCCGACCGCCAGACGCTGATGTTCAGCGCCACCTTCGCCGGCCATGTGGGCGGCCTGGCGCAGCAACTCACCCGCGAGCCGCAGCGCATCGACGTGGCCTCGCACACCGACACCCACGCCCACATCGAGCAGCGTCTGCACTGGGCCGACAGCCTGAGCCACAAGAACGCCCTGCTCGACCACATCCTGACCACCCGCGAGCTGGACCAGGCCGTGGTGTTCACCAGCACCCAACGGGATGCCGACCTCCTGGCTGACCGTCTGGGCGAGCTAGGCCACGCCGTGGCCGCGCTGCACGGGGGCATGCCGCAGGGCCGCCGCAACCGCGTGCTGCAGGGTCTGCGCCAGCGCCAGCTGCGCGTGCTGGTGGCTACCGACGTGGCCGCCCGCGGCATCGATGTGCCCACCATCACGCACGTGATCAACTACGGCCTGCCGATGAAGGCCGAGGACTACGTGCATCGCATCGGCCGCACCGGCCGCGCCGGCCGCGACGGCCTGGCCATCACGCTGGCCGAGCGCCGCGACACCGGCATGATCCGCCGCATCGAGCGCTTCACCACGCAGCGCATCGAGGCCGCCACCATCACCGGCCTGGAGCCCAAGGCGCCGCCGCCGGTGGAACGCAAGAAGCCCGGCATGGGCAAGGCCGGCTTCAAGCCGCGCGGTGACCGCCGCGGTGATTTCGCCCCGCGTGACGTCGCGCCGCGCGAGCGTGCCCCCTTCGAGGGCCGCCACGGTCGTGACGATGGCGGCCGCGGCTACCAGGGCGAGCACCGTGGCTACAGCGAAGGCCGCGGCGGTTTTGCCGACAAGCCTTCATTCGGCGACCGCAAGCCGTTTGGTGAAGCCCGTGGCTTTGGTGACAAGAAGCCCTGGGGCGAGAAGAAGGCCTGGGGCGACAAGCCCGCCTCCGGCGGCAAACCCTTCGCGGGCAAGCCGGCCGGTGGCAAGCCCTTTGGCCCCAAGCCGCAGGGTGCGAAGCCCTTTGGCGGCAAGCCTTTCGGTACCAAGCCCCAGGGGGGCAAGCCCTTCGGCAAGCGTCGCGATTACTGATTGAACAGCGGGTGGCGCATGGCTTCGTCCATGCGCAGCACCGGGCTCACACAACAGTCGGCCGCCTCGAAGGCGGCCGTCCATTCGGCCTGGCTGCGCGTGGCGAACACCGCGGCCACGGCCTCGCGCAAGGCCATCGCGTCCTCGCCGCCCACGGCCTGGCCCAGCGACCAGTGGCGATCGCCCCACTCGGGGTGGCCCAGCACCTCGCAGGCCGCACGCCAGAACTTCAGCTCCAAGGCCCCCACCGCCATCCAGCGGCCATCGCGGGTGCGATAGACGTTGTAGCAGGGCACCCCGCCGGTGAGCAGGTCGCGCCCCGGCATCGGCGCTCGGCCCGTGGCTTCCACGGCCAGCCGCGCCAGCAGGTTGTGCTCATGCACCACATGCGTCATCGACACATCCACATGCCGGCCCCGGCCGGTGCGCTGTGCCGCCAGCAGCGCGGCCAGCAGGCCCGAGACGGCCGCCTGGGTGCCTCCGAACAAGTCGGCAATCTGGAAGTTCGGAATGGCGAGTTCACCCTCGCGCGTGGCGATCTGATCGAGCACGCCGGCATAGCCGATGTAGTTGAGGTCGTGCCCCGCCTTGTGCGCAAACGGCCCGGTCTGGCCATACCCGCTGATCGAGCCCATCACCAGGCGCGGGTTGACATCACGCAGCACCGACCAGCCCACCCCCAGCTTGTCCATCACGCCCGGACGGAAGCCTTCGACCAGCACGTCGGCGTCGCGCACCAGGGCCAGCAGTTCTTCGCGGCCGGCCGGCAGCCTCAGGTCGATGCGATGCAGGCGTTTGCCCTCGTTGAGCCGGCGGAAGAAGAGGCTGGGCCGGCCCTGGGCCACATCCTCGGCCGATCGCATCATCGTACGGGCTTCGTCGCCCGCCCCTGGCGCTTCGATCTTGAGCACGTCGGCGCCCAGGCGGCGCAGGTGCAGCGTGGCGAAGGGGCCGGGCAGCAGCCGGGTGAGGTCGAGCACCCGCACGCCGGCCAACGGTGCATCGTCGAAGACCTGGCTCATTCGAAGCGGCCCTCGCGCAGCCACTTGGTGGCCACCCACTTTTCGCCCGCCAGCACCGGCGCCCCGCCGTGCAGAGTCTGGGTGGATGGGTGCGGCAGCGCATAGCTGAAGAACACCGCACTGCCCTTGACCGGGTTGACCGAAAGCTTCACGTCGGGGAAGGTGGTGGCGCCGCCGCCGCCGGGCGTGTTGAGGTACATCACCAGCGTGCCCACGCGCTGGCCGCCACGCTTGAGGATGGTGGGCGTGCCGGGCTGGGCCGGGTCGAAGTAGTCGTAGTGGGGCTTGTACTCGGCACCGGGGCGGTAGCGCAGCACCTGCAGGCCTTCGCCGTTCTCGACCGGCCAGTTCAGCAGCCTCGCGATGCGCCGCTCGATGCGCTCACACAGCGGGAACTCACCACGCTGGAAGAACATGCCGTCACTGGTGCGCGCCGCGTTGACTTCGCTGGTGCCGGTGTCGGTCTTGACCGTCAGCGAACGTTCCAGTCGGCTGGCCGCCAGGGCCATGAGCTCCTCACACTCCTGCGCGCTGAGGAAGTTGGCGAACACGACCACTCGGGGGTTTTGCATGCTCATGACGACCTGCACCTGTGCGTCGCCGAGGTCGATCACCGTGGGATCGCCCTGCAGCGAGGGCTCGGGTACCGGCTTGTCATACAGCGCGGCCGTGCCTCGCTCGTAGACGGCCTGCGGGTCGATGCCTCGCTCGCGCAGGAAGGTCTCGAGGGTCTGCTCCAGCGCCTTCAAGGCCACGTCTTCCTGCCAGCCGCTGGCCATCATCGACTGGAGCACCGCCTCCGGCCCGTGGCCGGCCGCGACCTGCTCGGTGATCCACTGGCGAAGTTCGGCGGTGATGGTCTGGCTCATGGCGCCCCCTGGGGCCCGCCCTCGCAGCGACGGTGCGGGTGAGTGCTCGTTTGGTCCATGCACCCGATTGTGCTACGGGGCCGAGCGCCGCCGGAAGACCAGCCGGTCGCGCCCGGAGGCCGCCGCGTCATAGGCATATCCCTCTCGGTCGAAGCCCTGCAGCTGCTCGGGCTGCATTGCACGGGTCTCGATGGCGTAGCGGGCCATCAGGCCGCGGGCACGCTTGGCGTGGAAGCTGATGATCTTCCAGGCGCCGGATTTCCAGTCCTCGAACACGCACTGCACCACGCGTGCCTTGAGGGTCTTGAGGTCGACCGCCTTGAAATACTCTTCCGAGGCCAGATTGACCACCACCGGCGAGGCGTCGGCCTTCAGGCGTTCGTTCAGGTGATCGGCGATGCGCGTGCCCCAGAAGGCGTACAGATCCTTGCCGCGCGAGTTGACCAATCGGGTGCCCATCTCCAGCCGGTAGGGCTGCATGCGGTCCAGCGGGCGCAGCACGCCATACAGGCCGCTCAAGATGACGAGGTGCTGTTGTGCCCAGTCGAGCTGTGCGGGCTTGAGCGTGCGGGCCTGCAGGCCCTCGTAGACATCACCATCGAAGGCCAGCACGGCTTGTTTGGAATTGGCCGCCGTGAAGCGCGTAGACCAGGCGGCATAGCGGCCCACGTTGAGCGCGGCCAACGCATCGCTGATCGACATCAGCTTGGCAATCTCGGCCGGTGTCTTGCGGCGCAACAGGTCGATCAACTCGGCGGCCTCGTCCACGAAGATCGGTCGGGAGTGCGAGGTCACATGGGGCGTGGTCTCGTAGTCGAGCGACTTGGCAGGCGACAGCAGGAACAGCATCGGGGGCAGGCAGCAGGCATTAAAGTGCAAAAGATTACCAGCCCATTGCGAGCCGGCATGTCCGTCCAGAGCCCCCCTGCCCCCTCGTTGCAGCCCCGTGACTGCCCCTGCGGCAGCGGGCAGACCTATGCAGCCTGCTGCGGCCGCTGGTATGGCGGCCCAGCACACCTGGGCGCGCCCGATGCCCTGACCTTGATGCGGTCTCGCTACACCGCGTACGTGCTGGGGCTGCACGACTATCTGCTGGCCACCTGGCACCCCAGCACCCGCCCCGCCGCGCTGGACCCCGACCCGCCGGGGCTGCGGTGGCTGGGTCTGGAGGTGAAGCGTCATTGGCGCGACGACGACACCCACGCGCGCGTGGAGTTCGTGGCCCGCTGCAAACGGGGCGGCCGCGCCCAGCGCCTGCACGAGATCAGCCGCTTCGTGTACGAGCAGGGTCGCTGGTACTACGTGGACGGCGACATGGTCTGATCGACGTCATGGGCTGGCGATTCACCTGTGTGCGCGGCGAGGCGCTGGGCCTGCCGCAGCTCGAGCGAGACGGTAAAGACACTGCCCCGCCCCGGCTGGCTGTCCACACTCACCGAGCCTCCCATCAGCGAGACCAGCTCGCGCACGATCGCCAAGCCCAGCCCCGTGCCGCCCGGCCCGGCGCCGGGGGCCTGGGCAAAGCGCTCGAAGAGCCGTTCGCGCACGGCCGGGTCCACGCCCGGGCCAGTGTCACTGACATGCAGCACCAGACGACTGAGCTGCGGTCCGCACGGCAGCGGCGGCTCCAAGACGAGTGTCACCGAGCCCTCGGCGGTGAACTTGATCGCGTTGGACAACAGATTCGCCAGCACCTGGCGCATGCGCAGGGGATCGAGCATCATCGGCTCGGCCCAGGCGTGCTCGCCTTGCAGGCGCAACGCCAGGCCCTTGGCCTGCGCGGCGGGCCGGAACTCCTCGATCAATTCGCGCACGAGGTCGGACGGCACCACGGGACTCTCGTGCAGCGTGATCTTGTGGGCTTCTAGCTTGGCGGCATCGAGCAAGTTGTTGAGCAGCTGCACCAGCCGATCGGCCGAACGGCTCATCGCTTCGACCAATTGCGCCGCCTTGGGGCTGAGCGGCTCGCCACGCAGCAAGGCCAGACCGCCGGCGAGGCCTGCCAAGGGCGTGCGCACCTCGTGGCTCATCTCGGCCAGGAAGTCGGCCTTGGCGGCCGTGGCCGCGCGGGCGGCGTCGCGCTCGGCCTGCAGCTGGCGCTCCACCGCTTGCCGGGCCTGAACATGCGCTTGCAGCCGGCGGTTGAACATCAGGCTCACGGCCAGTCCCATCACGACGACCACCAGCAACGGCCCCCCCACCCCCAGCACCTGCGACCAGCTCAGCCCGGCGCGGAACTCGGTGCGCAACCAGGTGTTGGCCAGTGCCGCGCGCTCGTTCTCGGGCACCGCATCGAGCCCCAACCGCAAGGCCTCGGCCAACTCGGGCCAGTCCTTGCGCACGGCAAAGTACAGCTCACTGGGCCGCCCCTCGACCGTACCGGACACCTGAAGCTGACCCAGGAAGCGGCGCTTGATCAGCGCGGCGGCCACCTCGAGGTTGGTGATCATCGCGTCGGCCTGGCCCTGCGCCACCGTCTGCATCGCCGTCTCGACGGTCTCGACCTCCAGCAAACGCACGGCCGGAGCCTCACGCTGGATCGCTGGGATCAGGTAGTGCGCCCGGTCGATCGCCAGCGTGCGGCCGGCCAGCGAGGCCACGCTGGGCCAGCCGCCGTCGAGCCGGCTGACCAGCACCGAGGGGGCGGAGTAGTAGGGCCCGACGAAATTCGCGAACTCCAGTCGCGCACTGGTGCGCACGGCCGAGAGCATCACATCCAGCCGCCGCTCACGCAAGCCATTGAGGCCCTGCTCGAAGGTGCGCTGTGGCTCCAGGCGGTAACGCAGTCCCGCCGCATCGGCCGCGCGCCGGAAGAGCTCGATCGCAAACCCCGCGGGCTCGCCGTCCTCGCCCAGGGCATTGATGGGACCGAAGCCCTGGTCGAAGCCCACGCGCAGATCGCCCCGGGCCGCCAAAGCGCGGCGCAGTGCGGGGTCGATGGCCGGCGCTTGCTGCGGCGCCAGCGCCAGATACCGCGGCTGCCAGGCCGCCAAGAGCCGATCGACCCAGGCCGGGTCGATGCTGCGCAAGGCCATGTTCAGGGCCTCATGCAAGGCCGCCGCTCGTCGCGGGACGGCCAAATGCAGCTGCCCGAGATCCAGGTTCGCTTGGCGCAGTACTTGAAGATTGCCGATGCGCTCGGCCTCGATCACCTGGTGGGCGGGCAGCAGCGCGCCGAGGTACACCTCGGCGCGCTGTTCGGCCACGGCCCGCAAGGCCGCGCGCGTGTCTTCGACTTCAACCAGTCCGACGTTCGGAAAGCGCGTCAGCAGGTACTCGTGGGCGGCATAGCCGCGCTCGACCGCCACGCGGCGGCCGCCGAGGTCGTGGCTTTCCGAGAAGTCCGTGGTGCCGCGCTGTCCGATGTAGGCCATCGGCAGGCGCAGGTAGGCATCGGTGAAGAGCAGCTCGGCCTCGCGTTGCGTCGAACGCGCCATGGACGGCAGCAGGTCGATCTCACCAGCCCGCGCGGCCGCCAGCACCGAGGGGAAATCGGCGAAGGACTGCACCCGCACCGGCAGTTGCAGCATCGCCGCAAGCACATGGACGAGCTCGCCGGAGACGCCGGTATAGCGGCCCTCGGCGTCGATCCAGTCGATGGGCCGCCAGTCTCGCACCACCCCCACCCGCAGCACCGGGTGCTCACGCTTCCATGCCTGGAACGATGGCGGCAGCGGCAAGGGGGTGGGCACCACGGGCTCGGGCAGCGCCCGCGTCTGCGCTGGGGCCTGCACAGCCGGCAGAAAGATCAGCCAGGCCCAAATCCACAGCAGTCGGCGCCACCACCGGCCGCCCCACGATAGAGGCAGCGCCCGGTGGCGAACCTGGTCGTCCAACGCGCTGAGCGTGCGGCCGTGCATGCGGCTTCCCCTGTCCGTCGTGGTCGCGGTCCGCAAGGCGGTGCCGGGCCGGTCCGCGTGGGGCCGATTGTGCCGTCCCGACGCGGGCCAACCAAGGCGCCCGCCGCGGCCGGCGCAGCCCGCCCCGAAGGCCCCGAGGACTTTGTCACGGATCGGCACAATCTGGTGCATGCCCACGCTGCCCGCCTCACCGCCCCTGCTGCACCTGGATCGGCACCTGGTGGCCATGAACAAGCCCGCGGGGCTGCTCGTGCACCGCTCGGCCCTGGCCAGCGGCGACACGCAATTCGCCCTGCAGTGGCTGCGCGACCACCTGGGACAGGCAGTCTACCCGGTGCACCGCTTGGATCGCGGCACATCCGGCGTGCTGCTGATGGCGCTGGACCCGGACACCGCCCGCGCCCTGGCCCGGCAGTTCGAGGCTCACGCGGTGCACAAGACCTACCTCGCGCTGGTGCGCGGCTGGCCCGCGGAGCATGGCGAGGTGGACCATCCGCTGCGCCGCCTCGACGACGGCGAAGCACGCGCCGACCGAGGGCGATCCACCGATGCGCAGCCGGCCCTCACGCGCTATCGGCGCTTGGCCCGGCTGGAATGCGAAAGCCCCCTGCCGCCACACCCCACGGCGCGCTACGCCCTGATGGCCGTGGAGCCGCGCACCGGACGCCAGCACCAGATCCGCCGTCACTTCAAGCACCTCAGCCACCCGCTGATCGGCGACGCCACCTACGGCAAGGGCGGTCACAACCGCTGGTGGGCCGCCCGCCTGGGGGTGGCGCGGCTGTGGCTGCATGCGGCCCGCCTGGCCCTCACCCACCCGGCCAGCGGCGAGCCACTGGAGCTGCGTGCCCCTGCCGGACCGCCCTGGCAGGCCCTGCTGGCCCAGCCCGGCTGGCAAGTCGAGCAGCCTCACGAGCTGCACGGGCTCCTGGGACTCTAGGGCGCGCCCGCGCTGCGCAGATCCTCGCGCAGCGCCGCGAGGGTCTCGGAGGCAATGCCGGTCTCCTCGGTGTAGTTCGGATGGTCGCACCCCAGCCGCACCGGCGCACCCGCCAGCACGGCATCGCGCATCGCCGGGGTGAACTCGAAACGCACGAAATGCACCGAGGAGGTCTTGTCGGCGCGCTCGCGATCGAGATCCTCGTCGGCGATCGCGTAGACCCGTGGGTGGTCGCTCACCTGCACGTAAACCCGGTCCTCCACCCCGATGAGCCGGCCCAGCGCCAGCCGGCGCTGCTCCACATCGGGGTACTCCAGCATC
The DNA here is from genome assembly GCF_046291045.1 of Caldimonas sp. GTDB lineage: Bacteria > Pseudomonadota > Gammaproteobacteria > Burkholderiales > Burkholderiaceae_C > Caldimonas. The sequence goes on from NZ_JBKBSL010000038.1 coordinate 9,831, forward strand.
ATCGTGGCCTTCCAGTTGCTGCCGTCTGGCACCAGCGGCGCATAAGCCTCCAGCTCGCCCTGGATGCCCTCTTCCTCGAAGATTTTCTCGATGCGCAGCATCTCCTGGATCTGATAGCGGATCGTCGTCTCGTCCTCGAACTGGAAGGTCATGTGCTCGCCCAGGTGCACGGTGCGCCGCCGGCGGTGCGGGATGACCTGGGCCTTCATCTCCTTGCGTACCCGGGCGTAGGCTTCCAGGGTGAGCAGGCTGTCGCGGGTGATCTTCGGGGTGTGCGTCATGCGGGCCTCACGTCACAGTCCATAAGCGGTGCGCACCAGGCTCAGGGGGTGCTTCAGCTCGGGCACGGGCAACTGCTGCCGTTGCATGCCCTGGGCAATGTGGTGTCCGGCCAGGGCACAGTCAGAGCTGATCACGTCCGGGCCGCGGCCGTCGCCGTCGGTCTTGCCCATCGCCTTGAACACTGGCCGGCCGATCTTCATCGCCACCTCGTGATAAGGCTTCTTCACGCCATACGTACCCGCGTGGCCCGAGCAGCGCTCTACGGTGTTGAGCTGCACGTCGACCTTGGTGCCAATGAGCTTGAGCATCTCCTCGGTCTTGCGACCGATGTTCTGCACCCGGCCGTGGCATGGTATGTGGTAGCTCACCCGTCCCAGCGCCTGGCGGAAGTCGGTCTTGAGCAGTCCATCCCTGTGGCGCGCCATCAGATACTCGAAAGGATCCCACATCGCCTCCTTCACGCGCTGCACATCGGAGTCGTCGGGAAAGAGCAGGGGCAGTTCCTGCTTGAACATCAAGGTGCACGAGGGAATGACGCTGAGGATGGCAAAGCCCTCTTTCGCATAACGCGCCAGCACGGGCACATTGGCCTGCTTGTGGCGCTCCACCGCGTCGAGATCGCCCAGTTCGAACTTGGGCATGCCGCAGCACTTCTCCTTCTCGACGAGGACGTAGGGGATCTCGTTGTGCTCGAGCACCTTGAGCAGGTCGTGACCGATGCCCGGCTCGTTGTAGTTCACATAGCAGGTGGAGAAGATCGCCACCTTGCCCGGCGTGCGCTCGCCGTCCTTCACAGGATGGTCGCCGCTGCCCGAGGCGCTCCAGCGAAAGCGTCTGGCGGCCAGCTCGGGCATCCAGGCCTCACGATGCACCCCGAGGGCGGCTTCCATGGCGCGGCGCACAGGCGCCGTGCGGTTCAGGGCATTGACGGCCTGCACGACGATGGGAATGCCGGCGAACTGACCATGCACGTCGGTGGACGCGAGGAAGCGATCACGCGCGGGCACCTCGCCTTTGCGGAACTTGATCGCCTTGGCTCGCAGCATGGTGTGCGGGAAGTCCAGGTTCCATTCATGCGGCGGCACGTAAGGGCACTTGGTCATGTAGCACAAGTCGCACAGGTAGCACTGATCGACGACCTTCCAGTAGTCCTCCTTTTTCACGCCATCCACCTCGCCGGTGGTCCCCTCGTCGACCAGGTCGAACAGCGTGGGGAACGACTGACACAGACTCACGCAGCGGCGGCAGCCATGGCAAATGTCGAAAATGCGCTCCAACTCCTTGAAGCAGGCTTGCTCGTCGTAGAACGCTGGGTTCTTCCAATCCACCGCGTGGCGGGTGGGCGCTTCAAGATTGCCCTCTCTCGGACCGCTCATGCTCGATGTCTCCTGTGGCTGCGGCCCTCGGCATGGCCCGGGGCCTCTTCTTGGCTGGCAGGAATCAAAACGGCGCCGGCCCCTCAAACGCCCGGGCCGGCGTGCGTCGCCGGCAGGCAGCCGGGCGTGATCGGTCGGGGCCAGGGATCGCCCCGCGCACACAGACGCCCGGCTCGCGCGCGGCCCAACGCAAGGCCTCAGTCGACCAAGGCGTCCAGGGCCTTCTGGTAGCGGTTGGCGTGCGAGCGCTCGGCCTTGGCCAAGGTCTCGAACCAGTCGGCGATCTCGTCGAAGCCTTCCTCGCGGGCCGTCTTGGCCATGCCCGGATACATGTCGGTGTACTCGTGCGTCTCGCCGGCCACCGCGGCCTTCAGGTTGTCGCGCGTCGAGCCGATCGGCAGCCCCGTGGCCGGGTCGCCCGAGCCATGCTCCAGGAACTCCAGGTGGCCGTGGGCATGCCCCGTCTCCCCTTCGGCGGTGGAGCGAAACAGCGCGGCCACATCGTTTTGCCCTTCCACATCGGCCTTGTTCGCGAAATACAGGTAGCGGCGGTTGGCCTGGGACTCACCGGCGAATGCGTCCTTCAGGTTCTGCTCCGTCTTCGAGCCTTTCAGTTGCATGTTCATCTCCTGTCGTGGGTCATGTCGTGGGCGGTGCGCGCCGGCAACGGCACGCGCAATGACGCTACGCCCACCCAGCGGGACTTGTCCAATAGGCACCGGCTATGCGAGGCATAGTCAGGGCGAACCCTGAGCCTGCATCCGGCCGCCGCCCTGAGCGCGCCAGCCGCTCAATCGGTAGAGGGTGAGGCGGTGTCAGCCCAAACCAAGCAGACCCAACGCAAGCCCGTGCAGGCGCTGGCCCGGCTGGGCCAGCGTCTCCACGACGTTCAGGTGATGCGTGCCGGCGATGGCCTCGCACACCGGCACCGCCTGATCGCCCCAACGCTCGCGGATCAGCCGGTTCTGGCGCAAGAACTCCTCGCTCTCCTGAGCTCCCACGGTGGCCAGCAGCGGGCCGGCCGGCGGCGGGAATCTCGCCGGGCTGAGCCGCGCCACATCCTTCGGTGTCAGGCGCAGGTCCGCCTGCAAGAAGGGCGTATGACGGATCGGCTCCAAGTCGAACACCCCCGAGATCGACAGGCCGGCCTTCACCAAGTCGGCCGGCAGGTCGGCTGCCACCTGCGGCCAGCGGCACGACACCATCATCGCCGCCAGATGACCGCCGGCGGAGTGGCCGGCCACCACGATGCGGTCCGGGTCGCCGCCATGGGCAGCCACGTGGCGCCAAGTCCACGCCAGCGCGCGCACCATCTGCAGCGTGATCGTCTCGATGGTCACTGCGGGGCACAAGGCATAGTTCGGCACCACCACACACGCGCCGGCTTCCACGAAGGCCGGCGCCACGAAGGAATGGTCGGCCTTGTCCAGCGAGCGCCACCACCCGCCATGGATGAACACCAGCACCGGGGCGCCGGGTCGGCGGGCCGGGAAGACATCGAGCGTCTCGGCCGCACCGGCCCCGTAAGCCACATCCAGCGCCGGCGAGAACCGCTCGCGCGCACGCGCCGAGTCCTGTGCCCAACGGGCGAAGATCTGCGCATGCTCGGGAATGCGGGCGCGATTGTTGTACTGCGCATCGAGCCACTGCGGGTCGTAGACGGAGGCCATGCACATGCTCCTTGCAAGGACTTGGTGGAGGAACCGGCGTCTTTCTATACTGATCGGTTCACTCGCACCAGAGGAACTGCCGCCATGAACATCACCGTGCTGGGCATCGGCATGATGGGTCTGCCCATGGCCCAGCGGCTGCGCGAGGCCGGCCTGGCCGTCACCGCCTGGAACCGCACCGTCGAGAAGGCCATGCGCCTGGCCGCGCACGGCGCCCGCGTGGCCCACACCGCGGCCCAGGCCGTGCGCGACGCCGACGTCGTTATCACCATGCTTGAAAACGGTGATGCCGTGGAGGCCGTGCTCTTCGGCCAGGGCGTGGCCCAGGTGCTCAAGCCCGGCACCCTGGTCATCGACATGAGCTCGATCAAACCCGCGCAGGCCCGGGACCACGCCCGCCGGCTGGCCGAGCGCGGCTGCGCCCACCTCGATGCGCCCGTCTCCGGCGGCACTGTGGGCGCCGAGGCCGGCACGCTGGCCATCATGGTGGGGGGCGAGGCCGCCGACTTCACGCGGGCGCAGCCTGTGTTTGCCCCGCTCGGGCGGGCCACCCATGTGGGCCCCCACGGCGCCGGGCAACTCGCCAAGCTGGCCAACCAGATGATCGTGGGCATCACCATCGGCGCGGTGAGCGAGGCCCTTTTACTGGCCGCCAGGGGCGGCGCCGACATGGCCCAGGTGCGCGAAGCCATCCGGGGCGGCTTCGCCGAAAGCCGCATCCTCGAAGTGCACGGCCAGCGCATGGTGGAACGCGACTTCGCCAAACGTGCCGCGATGAGCGTGCAGCTCAAAGACTTGCACAATGCCCTGGACACCGCCGACGCCCTGGGCTTCCAGGCCCCCATCACCAAACTGTTCGCCGAGCTGTATGCCGACGCCGTGGACCACGGCCTGTCCGAATACGACCACTCGGCCCTGTTCGTCGAACTCGCGCGCCGCAACGGCATGAAATGATCTGCTAGAATGAAAGGCTCTATGGGCCGATAGCTCAGCTGGGAGAGCGCTGCGTTCGCAATGCAGAGGTCGGGAGTTCGATCCTCCTTCGGTCCACCACCCTTCCACGCCCAACCGGCTCCGGTTGGGCGTTTTGCTTCGGACGTCGCGCTACACCCCGTGGACTTCGTCGCACTGCGCGTCAGCGGCGCGGCCGGGGCCGGAGGACCGCGAGCCGGCTGGTTCAACATTCGGCCCTCCTTCGCCTAGCCTCCTCCTCTCGCGACCGATCCCGGGACCGCATCACTCCACACCTGCACCGCCCGTCCGGTCGTCCACCGGTACACGCCGCTCCAGCAGACCCGGCCCACCCCCTCTCCTTGCCCCCTCCCCCTGCTCGCGCCGAGGCACCGCCGGCAGGTGCAATGCCTGCTTACAAAAATCTCTTGAAATGTGCATGCTGCACATTTATGCTTGTTTCCGCGAGACTTCTCCGGGCTGCGCCCGGTTCGTTGATCCCCTCTTAGGAGACTTCCATGCCCATTACTCCTTCCAAGCGCTGGCTGCCCTCGCTGGGCAGCGCCCTGGTGGCCGTCTCGGCCCTGCTGACTGCCTGCGGTGGCGGCGGCTCGGGCCCGGAGGCGGCGGCCACGTCCTACACCCAAGGCCAGATCACCGGCTACGGCTCCATCGTCGTCAATGGCGTGCGCTTTGACGACCGAAGCGCCGTCGTGCTGGACGACGACGACCGCGAGGGGCGTCGCGACGACCTGAAGATCGGCATGTGGGTGGAGATCGAGGGCGACGACGTCGACCGCGATCGTGGCGTGGGCCGCGCACTGCGGGTGCGCTGGGCCAATGAGTTCGTCGGCCCGGTGAGCTCGGTGGACGTCGGCGGCAGCACTTTCGTGCTGTTTGGCCAGACGATCGAAGTCCGGCCACAGACCCAGTTCGAGGATCTGCCGCAAGGGCTGGCCAGCCTGGCCCAGGGCGATGTCGTGGAGGTGCACGGCTACTTCAATGCCGCCACCGGCCGCTACGTGGCCACCCGCGTCGAGGCCGAAGACGACGCCGAGCTCTACAAGCTGCGCGGCATCGTCAGCGATCTGGACACCACCGAGCGTACCTTCCGGCTGGGCACCGAGATCATTCATTACGGTGAGGTCTCGGACCTGCCCACCCAGCTCGCCAACGGCCTGCGCGTGCGCGTGAAGCTGCGCACCACGAAGAATGCGGCCGACCAGTGGGTGGCCGTGAGCGTCAAGCATGGGGTGCGCCGTCCTTCGCTGGACCGGGTGGAGTCCGAGATCGAAGGCGTGGTGGACACCTGCACCTCGAACACCTCCTTCAGCGTCAGCGGCATCTCCGTCGATGCCAGCACGGCCGTCTTCCGCGATGGATTCGTCACCTGCGGCGACGAGGTGGAGGTCAAAGGCCGGATCGAAGCCGGCGTGATGCAGGCCGCGGTGGTCAAGAAGGAGGACGGTGACGACGATGACGAGCGCCATGAGTTGCACGGCACGGTTGTCTCGGTGGATGCTGCCGCGGAAACCTTCGTGTTGCGCCACGAGGTGCACGGCACCATCACTGTGTCTTACGACCACCTCCTGCGCTTCGAGGATGGCACGCTGGCCGATCTGATCCCCGGGGCCAAGGTCGAGGTGCGTGGCCGCTTCGTGCTTGGCGGCGTGCTGCAGGCCGTGCGCGTGGAGTTCGAAGACTGACGGCGCGTCGCGGTGGCAGACCGCGCACAGCCCGCAGGGCGGGGCGTCGAAAGGGCGCCTCGCCCATTTGCCGCAGAATCTGGGCTGCCCCCGTGCCACCATGACCCACGACCCGCCCCCGCCCGACTCCCCAGCGCCCGAGCAGCAGACCTTGCTGGAGGCGTTGTCGGCCGTGCTGGAGCCCCTGGCGAGGCTGGCGGTGGCGCGGGGGGTGCCCTACTCCGCCTTCGAGGATCTGGCCAAGTCGGCCTTCGTGCGAGCCGCCCATGCCGCCCACCCGGATTTGCCGGAACATCGGCGTGTCAGCCGCATCAGCACAACCACCGGCCTGTCGCGCCGGGAGGTCACCCGCATCGTCCACGCCCCCGAACGACCGACCCCGCCCCGCTCACACGCCAGCGAGGTGTTCGCCCGCTGGATGACCGACCCCAACTATCGGGACGGGCGCGGCCGGCCGCTGGCTCTGCCGCGTCAGGGCGACGCGCCCAGCTTCGAAACGCTGGCCCATTCGGTCACCCGGGACGTGCATCCGCGCAGCCTGCTCGAGGAACTGGTGCGGCTGGGCATGGCGACGGTGGACGAAGCCCGCGACACCGTGCGCCTGAGCCATGAGGCCTTCGTGCCCCGTGGCGACACCGACCGGATGCTGCGCTTCCTGGGCGACAACGTGGGCGACCATCTCTCGGGGGCGGTGGCCAACCTGCTGGGCAGCGGCTCGCAGCATTTCGAGCAGGCCCTGTTTGCCGACGGGCTGTCGGACGCCTCGATGCCGGCGTTTCGTGAACTGGTCAAGACGCAATGGCAGATGCTGCGCCAGGCCGTGGTGCCCGCCCTGCAGGCCCTGATCGATGCCGACCGCGAGGCTGGCCGCACAGGCGATCACCGCGTGCGCATCGGCCTGTACACCTATGACGCGGTCCAGACGCCCGCGGCGTCGCCTCCCCCCGAAACACCCAAGCGAGCGCGCGGCCGTCCGCGCAAGCGCACGGAGGAACCATGACATCCACGACTCATAAGACCGGCGCCTGTGTCTCACGCTGGTGGCAAGGCGCGGCGGCGTTGCTGGGCCTGCTGATGCTGCTCAGTTCGTGCGGAGGCGGCGGCGTAGGGGAAGGCGGCACGGGCTCCTTCGCCTCGGGGCCGATCTCGGGCTTCGGCTCGGTGCACGTCGGCGGGATCCGCTTCGACGACAGCCGCATCGCCTCGGTGGCCGTGGAGGATGAGCCCACCTCGGTGCCGCGCTCGGCCTTGCGGCCGGGGATGGTGGTCGCCATCGAGGCCGGCGAGATCCGCACCGATGCCGCCGGCGTGAGACGCGCGACGGCACAGCGCATCGTGCTGGCGGGATCCCTGCGCGGTCCCGTGACCGACGTGCAGTGGCCGACGAAACAACTGCGCGTGCTGGGGTTGCCAGTGCGCTTCAATGCGGCGACAGTGTTCGACGATCGGCTGCGCGAGCAGATCCGCGAGTCGGGCCGAATCCTCGACCAGGTCGTGGAGGTCTGGGGCTATGTCGACCGCTCCGGTGTCGTGCCGCAGTTCGTTGCCACCCACATGGCATCGGCGGTTGGGGCCTCCACGTACAAGGCCCGCGGCTTCGTGCGCGAGGTGGACGACGAGCTCGTGCGGCTCGGCGATCAGTGGTTCGACTTCTCCGGCGTGAGCGGCCTGCCCGCGGTGGGCGACTTCGTGTGGCTGCGCGTGCAGCCCGGCAGCGGAGATCCGGCATGGCAGGTGCAGGCCTGGGCCACCATCGACCGCTCGGACTTCACCGAGGGCCACCGGCTGAAGATCGAGGGCACGGTGACGGCGCTGGCCGATGAGCGCCACTTCCGCGTCGACGGCATCCCGATCGTGGCCGAGCAGGCGGTCGCCGGGTTGGCCGAGGGCCGCTACGTCGAGGTCGAGGGCACCTGGCAGGCCGGTGCTCTGCGCGCCACCGAGATCGACCTCAAGACGGACGACGAGCTCGAAGAACGCCTCAGCGAATGGGAAGGCACGGTCTCCGAAGTCGATACCGTGCTGCGCCGCTTCACGCTGACCACCGACGGTGGCCAGAGCGTGGCCGTGCGCTACGACGACGCCACCGTGTTCGACGGTGGCAGCGCCGCCAACCTCACCCCCGGCGCGCGCCTGGAGGTCAATGGGGTGCTACGCGACGGCGTCCTGCTGGCCCGGGAGATCGAGTTCGACGACTGAGGCCCCCCGGGGCCCAGGGCTGCGGCCGGTGCGGGGCTCAGCCCTGCACCAGTTCGCGGTAGTAGTTGGGCAGCGCAAACAGCGCGCGGTGCACGTCGCCGTTGTAGTAGCGCAGCCCGGCGATCCCGCGGCGGGCCAGGCGGTGCTCCACCTCGGCGGGATCCAGCGCCGCCGGATCCAGCGTGTCGGAGGCGCAGGCCATGCCCCAGTAGGTGCCGTACAGGGGCACGTACAGGCCAAATGGCCGCACGATGGCGAACACGCTTCGCAGCGAGGCGGTGAGCTGGCGCACACGCTCGGGCGTGAAGATCGGCGAGCTGATGTGCAGCGTGATGGCCCCGCCCGGCCGCAACAACTGTTTGACCCGCGCGAAGAACTCTCGGGTGTAAAGCGGCTGGGCGGGGGTGTCGGGGTCGGTGAGGTCGAGCACGACGAGATCGAAGCGCTCGCCGTCGGCCCGCGCAGCCTGTTCGGCCACGAAGGCCGCCCCATCACCGATGCGCAGCACCAGCCGCGGATCGTCCAACGCCCCCTGGTGAATGGAGGGCAGGTGCTTGCGCGCCATGTCCACCACGTCGCCGTCCAGCTCGGCCAGCACCAGCCGCTCCACGCTGGGGTGCTTGAACATCTCCTCGGCCGAGCCACCATCGCCCCCGCCCACCACCAGCACCGATCGGGGCTGCTCGTGCGCGATGGCCGCCACATGCACCATGGGCTCGTGATAGAAAAACTCATCGCGCTCGGAGGTCATGTAGCGACCGTCCAAGCGCAGCAGGCGGCCCCACTGCGGCGTCTCGAACACCTCGAGCTGCTGATACTGGGTACGCATCGTTTCCAGCCGGCGCGACACCTGGAAACCGAACGCACTGTGATCGTTGAGCCACTCCAGCAACAGCTCGTCCGAGTGCGTTTGCGGGTCTTTAGAGCCTCTCAGGATGCGGTTGGTGATGCATTGCGCTGGAGCGAAAGTGGCCATCAAGTCGTTGAGCAAACGCTCGGCCTTCGAGGAGTTGTCGGTCGAGAAATTGCACACGTACACATCCAGCGTCACGCCGGCGCGCTCGGGCCACGTGTGCACGGCCAAGTGCGACTCGGCCAACAGCACGGCCCCGGTCACGCCCCCCGGCTGGCCTTGCCATTCGGGGAAGGTGTGGTACTTCTCATCGACGAGCGTGAGCCCGCTCGCCTGCACGGCATGTCGGCACATATCCGCCAGCGCCGCAGCATCGATCATCAGCGCCGTCTCGCACTGGCATCCATACAGATCGGCGGTAAGGTGCAATCCCTGCATACGACCCCCTTGTCCTCGGCTTCCTTGCCCCAAGCGGTCGTCGTGCGGGCTCGCACTCACTCGGGGCCCCGGAAAGGTGGCGGTGCCCTTGCGGCACCAAAAAACCAAAGATTTTAGTCGATGCAGGGCAAGCGATGCCTCAGGGGCACCGCCCCAGCATCCGCTCCGCCTTGCCCCACGTCGCGGAATCGACCCTGCGCTGTGCCATGCACGCGGTCGGTCTGGCTGCGGGCCCACCATGGCTGTGCGGCGCGAGCCCGACGCATCTGCTTGCCACAGGCACATCGTGTTGCAATCTGCCGGACCGATGGCGCTACGCTGGGAGGTTCGCGCTCTCTTTCTGTGACTTCACCTTTTCCCCACCCCTATGCTGGGACGCCCCAAACCCGTCGTCTTCGACCCTTACGGCCGACGCCGCTCGCGGCGCTTTCCTCCTTGGCTTGGATGGCTGCTCACTGGCGTCGCGCTGGGTGTGGCCGGTGTGCTCTACGTACAGGCCGAACACCTGCCGCCGCGCCTGAGCGCCAGCCAGTCACAGGCCCTACGCCAAGCTCACGACACCGCCGAGGCCGAACGCCGGCGCCTGAGCGCCGAGCTGGCCCAGACCACCCAACGCCTACAGGCAGCCGAGGCCGAGCGGCAGAAGCTCGCGCTGGATCTCGCCGCGGCGCAGGACACCGTGGTCCGCCAGCGCGAAGACCTGCTGGCCCTGGCCGAGACCCTGCCCCCCGACCCGCGGGGCGGCACGGTGGCCGTGCGCGCCGCCCGCTTCAGTGCCGCGCCGGGGCGCCTGGCCTACGATCTCGTGCTCACGCGCGACGGCGGCAGCCGCCCACTGAGCGCCACACTGCAGTTCGTGGTGGCCGGCGTGGATGCGCGGGGCATGGAAGCGCGGCACAGTCTGGAGGCCCTGCCGGTGGCCCTGAACCGCGTGGAAAGCCTGCGCGGGCAAGTGCCTCTGCCCGAAGGCTTCACCGCCCGCCAGGCCACGGTGCGTGTCACCGACCGCAGCGGCGCCGAGCTGCTGGGCCTGCGCGTGCTCAACGTGCGCTGACCCCGCGTGCGGGCGCTCACACCGGTGCCGGCGTGCGGATCAGATGGTCGAAAGCACTCAGCGCCGCCTTCGCACCCTCGCCCGCGGCAATGATGATCTGCTTATACGGCACCGTGGTCGCGTCGCCGGCGGCGAAGATGCCCTCGGCGCTGGTGTGGCAGCGCTCATCGATGATGATCTCGCCGTGGCGAGACAGCTCGACGCCCGAGCCCCGCAGGAACTCCGTGTTGGGCACCAGGCCGATCTGCACGAACACACCCGCCAGCTCCAGGTGATGCTCGGCCCCGCTCACGCGGTCCTTGAAAGTCAGGCCGTTCACCTTCTGGCCGTCACCGGTGATCTCGGTGGTCTGCGCGTTGGTGTGGATCGTCACGTTGGGCAGGCTCTTGAGCTTGTCCACCAGCACCGCGTCGGCCTTGAGCTGGTCGGCAAACTCGATCAGCGTGACATGCTGCACCACACCGGCCAGGTCAATGGCCGCCTCGACGCCGGAGTTGCCGCCACCGATCACCGCCACCTTCTTACCCTTGAACAGCGGGCCGTCGCAGTGCGGGCAATAAGCCACCCCCTTGGTCTTGTACTGCGCCTCACCCGGCACATTCACATTGCGCCAGCGCGCCCCGGGGGCCAGGATGACGGTGCGGCTCTTCAACTCGGCGCCGTTGGCCAGACGCACCGTGACCCAACCGCCCTTGGCGGCCGCCGGCTGCACCGACTCCACCCGCTGCAGACTCATCACGTCCACGTCATAGGCCCGCACGTGCTGCTCCAGCGCAGCGGCAAACTTCGGGCCCTCGGTGTAGGGCACGGAAATGAAGTTTTCGATGCCCAGGGTGTCCATCGTCTGGCCCCCGAAGCGCTCGGCCACCAGGCCCGTGCGGATGCCTTTGCGCGCGGCATACACCGCCGCGGCCGCACCGGCCGGGCCGCCGCCGACGATCAACACGTCGAACGGTGCCTTGTCCGACAACTTGGCCGCCTCACGCGCAGCAGCGCCGGTGTCGATCTTCGCCAGGATCTCGCCCAGCTCCATGCGGCCCGAAGCGAACACCTGCCCATTGAGGAACACCAGCGGCACGGCCAGAATCTGGCGGTCCTCGACCTCCTGCTGAAACAGCCCGCCATCGATCGCCACGTGGCGGATGCGCGGGTTGAGCACGGCCATCAGGTTCAGGGCCTGCACCACATCCGGGCAGTTGTGGCAGGTCAGGCTCATCCAGGTCTCGAAGACCAGATCGGTTTCGGGCTTCAGTGCGCGGATCTGCTCGACCAGCTCGGCCTCGATCTTGGGCGGATGGCCCCCGGCCTGCAGCAACGCCAGCACCAGCGAGGTGAACTCATGGCCCATCGGGATGGCGGCAAAGCGCACGCCCATGTCCTCACCCGCACGAGTGATCTGGAAGGCCGGACGGCGCGTGTCCTGCCCGTCCAGCCTCAGGCGGATCTTGTCCGACAGGCCGGCGATCTCTTCCAGCAGCTCTCGCATCTCGCCAGACTCGGGGCGGTCGTCCAGCGAGGCGATCAGTTCGATCGGATACTGCAAGCGCTCGAGATAGGCTTTGAGCTGGGCTTGGAGGTTGGCGTCGAGCATGGCGGCTTCCTTCTGCGTGCGTGTCCGGTGGAGTACGGACGTGGTCGTTCCGACCCCGTCGACAGCGCCGTGCACGCAGCGCGGCAGCGGCGCTCTCAGCGGGGCCCGTCGTCGTGGTCGGGGCGGGCCCGGGCGGGCTCGCAGCCCACCCGCAAAACATCCCGGGCCGGCACCGCGCCGGCCGCGAGCATCAGCATGAAAAACCGGTCAGATCTTGCCAACCAGGTCCAGCGAAGGCGTCAGCGTCTTGGCGCCCTCGTTCCACTTGGCCGGACACACCTGGCCCGGGTTCTTGGCCACGTACTGGGCCGCCTTCAGCTTGCGCAGGGTCTCCTTGACGTCACGCGCGATGGCGTTGTCATGGATCTCGGCGGTCTTGATCACACCTTCGGGGTTGATGATGAAGGTGCCGCGCAGGGCCAGGCCTTCCTCTTCGATGTGCACGCCAAAGGCGCGGGTCAGCGTGTGGGTGGGGTCGCCCACCAGCGGGAACTTGGCCTTGCCCACGGCAGGGCTCGTCTCGTGCCACACCTTGTGCGAGAAATGCGTATCGGTCGTGACGATGTAGACCTCGGTCTCCAGCTTCTGGAACTCGGCGTAGTGCTCGGCGGCGTCCTCCACCTCGGTGGGGCAGTTGAACGTGAAAGCGGCCGGCATGAAGATCAGCACCGACCACTTGCCCTTCAGCGACTGCTCGGTGACCTCGATGAACTTGCCGTTGTGGAAGGCTTGAGCTTTGAAAGGCTGGACTTGGGTGTTGATCAGAGACATAGATGCTCCTTGAAAGTCATGACATCAAGAGGGGCCCTTCCAGGGCAGCGGCCCCGACAAGGGATAACCCGTATCTTAGTTGCATCGCAACATTGTCGGGATTTACTCATTCAATCATTCACATTGAGACAGACTATGGTCTGAGCGCTTCGCGGGCTGCCACACCGCCCACGCCGGTCGCAGGGCCTACCCGTGCACACGACTACGCCCAAGTGCCCCTGCTACTGCGGCGGGGCAGGTCATGACAGCATCACAGCCACCCGTTTCAGTCTCGCGGCGGCGCCTGATCGGAGACTCACTGCCGACTTGGGTACCTTGAAGTGCTTGGCCACCAAGGCTATGAGCTCAGCGTTGGCCTTGCCATCCACTGGCGGCGCTTTCAGCGTGGCCGCGAACGCCCCGTCGCTCAACAACTGCAACGAGCTGTCACGACTGCCCGGCTTGACTTTGACCTGAATCACGATCGTGGTCATTGCAGCACGATAATGTCGTCGGCCGCATTGTCGGAGGTCACCACCGACTGCCCACCGACCACGGCGGGGATCAGCCACGGCACCCAATGCGCCGGTCGTTCATTCAAAACCACCGTCGATGAAAGAGAGGGGAACGACACTTTCTGCACAACACGGCTTTGATAAAACGTTCCATCTCCCCCGGACGTCCTGAGAATCCAGATCGACCTAGAGATACCCGTGCCCGTCACCGTGAAATCGAGCACCACGCCTTCATTCGGGATGGGAGGCACCACCAGTGGCGTCACAGCGCTGAAATTGTTATCTCCAGGATTGATGAACACCCGGGTGGGGGCATCTTCCCACTCATGCCCCCCGATCAACAAATCAAGCCTCCCGTCTTCGTTCACATCGATCAGCTCTACAGTAAAATAGTTGCCTCCTTGCACCATACTGGACAACCGACTCATCGACTCCCGCGTGAAATGTCCTGTCCCATCGTTCAATAACACATACGCGCGCATGGGATCTTTGTTGTCGACCACAACCACATCGGGAAGGCCATCATTGTTCAAATCGGCTGCCGTCGCTGCATGGAAAAAGCCAACATCCTCTGACGCATCACTTACGGCGTAGCCGCCTCCCGGAAGGCTTAGTACGACCTTATTTCTTTCGCCGGGAAACGGATGCGCGTCGTATCCATGACATGCCACGAAGATATCAGGACGGCCATCGGCATTGAAATCTGCGACAACAGCCTTGCGGGGATGGATACAGCCATCGGCATTCGGAAGAATTTCCGTGTTGAGAATGAAACTTCCGTCTGACTGCCGCTCATAAAACTCAAACCGACTTGGCGTTGCATCTGACGGTGAATTATTCACACTATAGGTCAACACGGCCCTAAAATAACCAAGACTCCCATCGCCAAAAAAATTTCCATACGCGCGCACAGTGTTATCACCCGAGGGAAGAGTTTGGGGCAAGAGACCGATTGCCTTGTAGTTCGAATAAGAATTTTCTGCAGCCGTCGCCGCTGGTGGCGGCGGCTCTGAGGAAGATCCACCACCTCCACAGCCCCACAATACCAAAGTGAAAGCACCAGCAAACACATAGGCCATGCGTCCCACCAACAATCCCAAAGGCTGTTGAGCAATCTCCATTCCCATAATTTCAAACCCCATCTTCTCACATGGAGCACAAGGATCGCAATCAATGCAAGCAAAGGCACAAATAATATGAACCGCAAAATCCTCTCGATTTCACATCCCAATTTCACTGAGATTGCAGAACACCCGTCTGCCTCTCTTGATTCTTGGCACCTTTAGGTACACCAACATCCCCTGACTCTAATTCCCTGAGACGCATCTTCAAGTCTCTCAATTCATCCTGAGCATACTTCAATTGCAAGGCGTGATTGGCGATAGCTTGTTGATAAGCTTGCTGAGCTTGGTTTTGCATTTGTTGACACCTCATCACAGCCCGCTGCTTTATTCTCTCATGGCAGCTATCGATAGCAGCCTGATTCACCCCACTGGGAGTAAGCCCCGCACCAATGCACGACATCAGTTCACTTGTTTGAGGCTCCTCCGAGCAGTATACTTTTTGCGGCTGCGGCAACGACGAACGCAAGGCTGCTATCTTCTCTTCAGCTTTTGCCATTTGCTTGCGAATGCGACCTATTTGCTCCTCCCTCAGCTTTCTTTCATCCTCGATTCTTTTTTTCGATTCAGCATTTTGAATAAGCTCCGCGAGACGCTTTTTAATAGACTGATGATTACCAGACAGTGGCAAATTCTGCTCCTCCAATTGGGAGTAGACTTTATCGATCTCTTGGCAGGCCATCAGATCACCCGACTCGCATTTAGCAATAAACGACGCAACAATCCTCTGCGCAGCACCTAGCTTTCTACGCTTGTATTCGTCACCCTGGCTTACACCAGAATCAACACTTGCAGCCAACACCCATTTGCAGGCGGCAATATTATCGCCACGACACATATTTGTGGCCAATGGAGAAAATCTGCTAGCAAGCTCACCGACCTCATCTATAGGAGCCGCGATAAAATCTATACAATGCGGCGAACTACCCTTCTCGCATTGTTTGAACAGATTGCTATACAGCCTGACATTTAGATCCTTTCGGTCTCTCGTGCATAGAGCTGATGAAGCTATTGCTGACTTGCAGACTTTGTCAGCCGCTTTCTTGGCTTCCTGCAGCGCCTCAAGCTCATGCTGAAGATCAGACTGATAAGTCGAGTACTTGATTGCCAAGCCAAATAAGACCTGACACGATTGAATATGCTGCCTTGCAAAACAGGGTTCTCGAATGAGCTCTAGAGCCCCGCTATATGCCTCGAATCGCTGGCTCTTAGTTTCAGCAAACTCAGTAAGTTCCGCAAGACGAGCTCTGTGTTCATCCCGCGGCTCAATTGCAACCAACTTTCTGAATAAAGATCGAGCATTTTCTTTATCTGAATCCACCCCATCGCCCTGTGCGTACATATTTCCGGCACGCAAGCAAGATTGTGCATGATGATGGTTCAGGCATAGATCTTTATAGACATGCGCCGCGCCACTCTTATTTCCAGATGCGTACAAATTGTTTCCTTCTACATGCTTGGCTTCTATGGCTCGACGCATTTTCGTTTGCTCGTCTGCCATAAAATTAGGCACATTAGCAACGGTTCCACAGCCTGCAGATATTAAAATGATGGCCACAGCCATTGCAGCCTTGATTGAGCCAGATTCAAAAACGCCATTAATCAAGAAGGGTTGAGGCATGTCAATCTCCTCTTGGTTTACAATGATGTTTCAAAACCGAAGGCAGTTAGTCGGCCCTGAAAAATTCATTTCAAGCCCGAGAGAGCTTGCTTACGGCGAGGGCCAGTCGGCTGGCCAGTGCAGTGGAATGGGTTGATCGGACACCAGCAGCCCGAAGATGGCTGACCATCACAGCTGCCAGCCAAGAGCACCCTTGTTCGTGGGCCTGTTGCAGGCACAAAACCGTCAGCAAGAAGGTCACCCCCTTCTTTGCGATCATACGGAGCAGCCACTTGATGTTGTAGCCCACCGCACACAGCACCGCGTGCAGCCTGTCACTGGTTTCCCCTTGGGGCGACAGCGGTCCATGCGGTGGTCGCGTAAGCTA
>NZ_JBKBSL010000039.1:0-25576 GCF_046291045.1 Caldimonas sp.
TTGCGCGCCAGCGGCGGGTTCTTCTCGAAGTAGCGGCGGATGCCGTTCATCAGGGCTTCGGCCAGTTGGTCCTGGTAGGCCGCCGTCCGCAGCTTCTGCTCTTCCTCCCGGTTGGAGATGAAGGCCGTCTCCACCAGGATGGACGGAATGTCCGGCGCCTTGAGCACGGCGAACCCGGCCTGCTCGACCCGAGGCTTGTGCAGCCGGCCCACCTTGCCGATGTGTCCCAGCACCGCGCTGCCCAGCTTGAGGCTGTCGTTGATCTGGGCCGTCGTGGACATGTCCATCAGCGCGCGCAGCACCTGTGCATCGTTGTGTTTCACATTCACGCCGCCTACGACGTCGGCGGCGTTTTCCTTGTTGGCGATCCAGCGCGCCGCCTCGCTGGTGGCCCCGCGTTCGGACAGGGCATACACCGAGGCCCCCCGTGCATTGGGGTTGGTGAAGGCATCGGCATGGATGGAGATGAACAGGTCGGCCTGCACCCGCCGGGCCTTCTCGACGCGCTGGCGCAGGGGCACGAAGAAGTCGGCATCCCGCGTCATCATCGCGCGCATGTTCGGCTCGGCATTGATGCGGTCGCGCAGGCGCCGGGCGATGGCGAGCACGACGTCCTTCTCGCGCGTGCCCGCCGGGCCGATCGCGCCCGGATCCTCGCCGCCGTGGCCCGGGTCCAGGGCCACGATGACCAGGCGGTTCATGCGGCCCCGCGCCGTGCCGTCGAGCTCGCTGCGGCGGGTCACGGGTGCATGCGGCGGGGGAGTGCCCGGGGCGGCCGCCACCGGCGCTCTGGCCTCGGGCGCCACGCCGCTGCTGCGGCCGATGCGGTCGATGAACTCGCCCAGGGCATCGTCCAGCGCGGCCTGGGCGCGGCGTTCGGCCTCCTCCTTCTCGCGGATCAGGGCCATCAGCGGGTCGATCGGTACGGTGGGGTACAGGTCGAAGACCAGCCGGTGCTGGTAGTCGGCCACCGGCGCGAGGGTGAACACCTGCGGCTCGATGGGCTGCTTGAGGTCGATCACCAGGCGCACGACACGCGGCTGGTTCTGTCCCACCCGCACGCCGGCGATGTAGGGGTCGTCGGCGCGCACCTTGCCGACGATCTCGCGCAGCGTGGGGCTGAGTTCGAGGCCATCGATGTCCACCACCAGCCGGTCGGGCTGGCCGGTGACGAAATGGCGGGCCTGCAGGGGCGTGTCGCTTTCCAGCGTGACGCGGGTGTAGTCGGGGGCCGGCCACACGCGCACGGCCACGATGGCCGCACCGAAGGCGATGTCGCTGGCGCCCAGCAGCAGCACGAGGCTGCTGGTGCGATGGAGGAAATGCCGCCGCTTCATCCGAGCAGGGCGGCCCCACGGGGGGTGTAGGCGGTGATCATGACCTCGCGTTGGTCGCCGTCGCGAGGCGCAAGTTCCATGCGCCAGTCGGGCACCGGCAGCAGGCCGGCGGCGCGGTCGGGCCATTCCACGAGCTTGAGTCCCGGCCCGGTGAGGATCTCACGAAAGCCGGCATCCTCCCACTCACGCGGGTCGCTGAAGCGGTAGAGATCGAAGTGCCAGACCTGCAGGTCGGGCAGGGAGTAGGACTCCATCACCGCGTAGGTGGGGCTCTTGATGCGGCCCGTGGCGCCGAGCGCGCGCAGCAGGTGACGCACGAAGGTGGTCTTGCCGGCCCCCAGCGGGCCATGCAGTTCGATGAAGGCGTCGCGCAGTTCGCGGCGCTGTGCCAGCGCACGCGCGAAGACCTCGCAGGCCGATTCATCCGGCCAATGGAGGGAGGAGCTTCCTAGAATCGTCGAATGCATCAAGACCGTGCCGTCGACCCCGCCGCATTGCTGGTGCAACTGCGCCATTGGGCCCATGGGCTGGGATTTTCCCAGATCGGGGTGGCCGGTGTCGACCTGAGCAGCGCCGAACCCGGCCTGCGTGCGTGGCTGGAGGCCGGCTTCCACGGCGAGATGCACTACATGGCCGCCCACGGCATGAAGCGTGCAAGGCCCGCCGAGCTCGTGCCCGGCACGGTGAGCGTGATCACGGCCCGCATGGACTACCTGCCTCGAAGCCTGCCCGAAGGCTGGCAGGCCGTGGAGTGGCAGCGCCTGCACCAGGCGCCGGCGCAGGCCAGCGTCTCGCTCTATGCGCGCGGCCGCGACTATCACAAGGTGCTGCGCAGCCGGCTGCAGGCCCTGGCCGACCGGCTCGCGCAGGCGATCGGGCCGTTCGGCCATCGGGTCTTTACCGATTCAGCCCCGGTGCTCGAAGTCGAACTGGCCGTGCGCAGCGGCCTGGGCTGGCGGGGCAAGCACACGCTGGTGCTCTCGCGCGAGGCGGGTTCGATGTTCTTCCTCGGCGAGATCTACGTGGACCTGGCCTTGCCCCCCACAGCGTCTACCACGGCGCACTGCGGTTCGTGCAGGGCCTGCATCGACGTGTGTCCCACGCAGGCCATCGTCGGGCCCTACCGGCTCGACGCCAGACGCTGCATCTCTTACCTCACGATCGAGCATCCGGGGGCGATTCCCGTCGAGCTGCGCCGCGCCATGGGCAACCGTATCTACGGGTGCGACGACTGCCAGCTCGTGTGTCCCTGGAACAAGTACGCGCAACGAGCCGTCCTGCCCGATTTCGATCCGCGTCCGCCGTGGGCGCGGGCCACGCTGGTGGATCTGTTCGCCTGGGACGAAGCCCGGTTTCTCAAGGCCAGCGAAGGCAGCCCGATCCGGCGGATCGGGCACGAGCGTTGGTTGCGCAATCTGGCCGTGGCGCTGGGCAATGCCTGGCGGGAGACGGGCGATCCTGCGTTGCGTCAGGCCCTACAGCAGCGGCGCGAGACGGCCAGCCCGCTGGTACGCGAGCACATCGACTGGGCGCTGGCGCAGCGGACCGCGTGAAGGCGGTCAGCCCTGCGCCCATCGCAGGGCGGCCAGCCACAAGGGGATCGAGGCCATGCCCAGCAGGGTGGAGACGGTGACCAGACCCGCCACATAGCTGCCATTGCCGCCCATGCGCGCAGCCAGCACGTAGGCGCTCGAGGCCGTGGGCATCGCGGCGAAGGCCACCACCACGGGCTGCTGGGCCGCCGGTACGCCCAGCAGGTGCACCAGCGCCAGCGCGACCACCGGGAGCCCCACATGGCGGATGCCCAGCAGTCCGGCCGCCAGGCCCGGGCCGGCGCGCAGGCCGCCAAGCTGGAGCCCGGCACCGACGGCCATCAGCCCCAGGGGCAGGGCGGCCTGGCCGATGCGCTGCGCCGCGGAGGCCAGAGGATCCGCCAGGCGCAAACCGAGGAGGTTGGCGACCAGGCCGCCCACGGTGGCGACGATGAGCGGGTTGCGCACGATCTCGCGCCAGAATCCGTGGCCGCCGTGCCGAGCCAGCGGGTACACCGCGCCGAAGTTGCACAGCGGCACGGCCAGCGCCACCAGCAGCGCCGTCCAGGTCACGCCCGCGGGGCCGGCCAGCTTGTCGGCCAGCGCCAGCGCCACGTAGGAGTTGAAGCGGAAAGCCACCTGAGCACCCGAGGCATGGAGCTGGGGATCCACCCCGGGCAGCCGTCGCAGCGCATAGGCGCTGACGATGCCCATGCCCACGATCCCGAGGCCGGCCGCGGCCAGCGGCAGCGTGGTCTGGAACTCCAGCGGGCTGCGGACGATGGAGTTGAACAGCAGCACCGGGAACAGCAGGTAGTAAACGAGCCGTTCGACCGCCTCCCACACGCCCCGATCGAGCGACGTGTGACGGCACACCACGAAGCCGCAGACGATGAGCAGAAAGTCGGGCAGCAGCAGCAAGACGTCGGACATGGCGCAGGCAATGGGCAGGCGGTCCCGAGTGTGCCAGCGATGCAGGCCCCGCCCGGGGGCAACCCGATGCGTAGTTCCCACATGCGCTTGGGCTGCTCAGTCGCACAGGATAGGCGGCGCTCACACGCTGCCCGTATCATCGGGCGCCTGGCCGGATACCATCGGCCCCATCGTTCCACACAAGGAGATCTCCATGCAGCGCCGACACCTGATCGCCGCCCTTGCCCTGCCTGCCGCGCTTGCCTTCAGCGGTGCGGCCTGGAGCCAGGCCTATCCTGCCAAGCCCGTGCGACTCATCGTCCCGTTTGCTCCGGGCGGCACCACCGACATCATTGCCCGCATCATCGCCGAGAAGATCCAAGGCCCCTTCGGCCAGCCAATGGTGGTGGACAACCGCGGCGGCGGCGGCGGCCTGATCGGTGCGGCCGAGATCGTGCGGGCCCAACCCGACGGCTACGTCCTGGGCATGGCCACGGTGTCGACCACCGCGTCCAACCCGGCCATCAATCCCAAGACGCCGTACAACCCGCTCACCGATTTCACCTCCATCATCAACATCGCGGCCACGCCCAATGTGATCGCTGTGCATCCGTCCTTCCCGGCCAAGGACTACAAGACTTTCCTGCAGGTGCTCAAGGCCAACCCGGGCAAGTACAGCTTTGCCAGCTCGGGCACCGGTGGCATCGGTCACCTGCAGATGGAGTTGTTCAAGTCGCTGTCGGGCACCTTCATCACGCACATTCCCTACCGCGGTGCGGGCCCGGCGCTCAACGACACCGTGGCTGGCCAGGTGCCGATGATCTTCGACAACCTGCCCTCGGCGCTGCCCTTCATCAAGGACGGCCGCCTGGTCCCCATCGTCGTGGCCGCTCCCGAGCGCCTGCCGGTGCTGCCGGACGTGCCCACGTTCAAGGAGGTGGGCCTGGAGCCGGTCAACCGCATGGCCTACTACGGCATCCACGGGCCCAAGGGGCTGCCCAAGGAGGTGGTCGACAAGGTCAACGCCGCCGTGCGCCAGACGCTGCAAGACCCGGAGGTGCGCCGCCGCATCGAGGCCACCGGCTCGATCATCGTGGGCAACACGCCCGAGCAGTTCGCGGCCCAGACCAAGGCCGAGTTCGAGGTCTACAAGCAGGTGGTGGACAAGCAAAAGCTCAAGCTCGATTGAGCCGGCCGCACGCCTCCTCTGAAGAACGGCCGTTGCCTGTGGGCGACGGCCTTTGTCCATGCCCGCACTGACCGAAAGCCTGGCCAGCATCGACCGCTTCGCCGACGCGCTGTGGGTGGAGGAGGGCCTGTCGGCCCATACGCTGGCCGCCTACCGCCGCGACCTCACGCTGTATGCACGCTGGCTCGATGGTCAGGCCGGCAAGGCCTTGGATGCCACCACCGAGACCGACCTGCGAGCCTACGCCGTGCACCGGGCACACACCAAGGCCAGCACGGCCAACCGGCAGCTCACGGTCTTTCGCCGCTATTTCCGCTGGGCCCTGCGCGAGCGGCTCGTCCAGGCCGACCCCACCTTGCGCCTGGAGGCGGCCCGCCAACCTTTGCGCGTGCCCAAGACCTTGAGCGAAGCCCAGGTCGAGGCCCTGCTAGGCGCCCCCGACGTGCGAACGCCGCTGGGCCTGCGCGACCGCACGATGCTGGAGCTGATGTATGCCAGCGGCCTGCGGGTGAGCGAACTGGTCACGCTCAAGACCGTGCATGTCGGCTTGGACGAAGGCGTGCTGCGGGTGCTGGGCAAGGGCGCGCGCGAGCGCCTGGTGCCCTTCGGCGAGGAAGCCCACGCCTGGCTGAGACGCTACCTGGCCGAATCGCGGCCGCTCATCCTGGGCGGCCGCGCCGCGCGGGATCTGTTCGTCACCCAGCGGGGCGAGGGCATGACGCGCCAGATGTTCTGGACCCTGGTGAAGAAGCATGCGCGCACGGCCGGCATCACGCAGCCTCTGTCGCCGCACACCCTGCGGCATGCCTTCGCCACCCACCTGCTCAACCACGGCGCGGACCTTCGCGCCGTGCAGATGCTGCTGGGGCATGCCGACATTTCGACCACGCAGATCTACACCCACGTGGCACGCGAGCGGCTGCGGCAGCTCCATGCCCGGCATCACCCGCGGGGATAAAAAAGCCGGCCACGAGGCCGGCTTTTCGAGATCAGGCCGAAGCGCGATCAGAAGTTGTGGCGCAGGCCCACACCAAAGTTCGTGCGGTCTTGATAGTCGGCCGGAGCGTTGGCGTCGGCGCTGACCTTTCCATAGAGCGCGTACACCTTGGTGCGCTTGCTCAGGTTGTAGTTGTATGCCAGCACGAATTGGGTCGCGGCACTGTCGCTCAAATTGTCATAGTCGCCGGCGCGGCCCACCGTGGCATGGAGCTCCGAGGCTCCCATGGTGTACATCCCCGCCAGGCGGAAGGTCGTCCGCTTGCCGAGGCCCGAGCCGTAGCCATCTTCGTCACGCTGAACGTAAGCGCCAAACGTGAAGGGGTTCATCGAATACAGCGCGCGCAGAGCAAACTGGTTCGCATCCCCAAACTTCTCGTAACCCGCTCCGAACTGCAAGTTCCCAACGTTGTAGTTGGCAGCCAGGTCAAAGCTATTGTCCGCAGTCGCTTCCTTCAGCGAAACGGCAGCTTCAACAGTCAGGCCGCCAAGATCGGGCGTGCGATAGGCCAGCTTGTCCGTGTTTCGGCCAACGTAGGCATACAGGCGATCGTAGGTTGTGCCGGTATCGTGGTTGTGCATGCTGATGTAATCAGCCGTGGCGAAATAGGCCTCGCTGGTGAAGTTGCCCAGGCGCACCATGCCGAAGCCTCCGGACAGGTTCAGCTCGCTCTGGCGGGCCCAGAAGCTGGACTGGCTCTGCGTGCCGGTGTCGATGTTGAAACCGTGCTCCAGCACGAAGCCGGCCTTCAGGCCGCCGCCGAGATCCTCGGTGCCACGGAAGCCGATACGCGAGGAGTTGTTGATCATCTCGGTGGTGCTGACCCCGCCCACCTTCTGACGCTCGACGGAGACGTTCATGCGGCCATAGATTTCAACGCTGCTTTGAGCCAGGGCAGAGCCGGCGCTCAGCGCGGCCAGGGCGGCCAGCGCAACTTGGAGCTTTTTCATGGAGTTCCTTGTGAGGTGAAACGATGGAAAACAACAAGCTGCCGCCCTCGTGGGACGGCAGCGTTTGTCATGGACTTGTCATTTTAGAGAGCCCATGCTCGGGTGGGCTTCAGACCCGAGGCCGGTGACGCGGCGGCGCAACAGATCCGGCCTCGCGCACAATCGCGGCCCATGGACCACAATTTCCTCTCTGCCTTGATTCTGCTGCTGCTGGTGCTCGACCCCTTCGGCAGCCTGCCCATCTTCATTTCGGTGCTGCGCGGCGTGCCGCCCGAACGGCGCACGCGAGTGGCCGTGCGCGAGGTGCTCATTGCTTTCGTCGTGCTGCTGGGTTTCATGTTCGCCGGCGGCGCGTTCCTGAAGTTGATGCATTTGTCGGAACGTTCCCTGGAGGTCGCCGGGGGGGTGATCCTGCTGATCATCGCAATCCGCATGATCTTCGCGTCCGGGGGGGAGATCTACGCCGCCGGCACGGGACGCGAGCCTTTCATCTTCCCGTTGGCCGTGCCGCTGCTGGCCGGGCCTTCGGCGATGGCCACGGTGCTGCTGCTGGCGTCGCGCCAGCCCGAGCGTCTGCTGGAATGGGTGGGCGCGCTGTCAGTGGCCATGCTGGTGTGCGGGGCTGTCTTGCTGGCGGCCGACCGGCTGCGTCGCTTGTTGGGCGATTCGATGGTCTCGGCCATCGAGAAGCTCATGGGCTTGGTGCTGACGGCCATTGCCGTCGAGATGATCCTCGCCGGCCTGAAGCGCTACTTCTTCGGATGAGGACGAGGCCGGTGGACCCGGCGTTGCCGGGTCCACCGTGTGTGGAGTGGGCGCGGTCTAGCGGCCGCGAAGATGCTCGGGGGCTTCCAGGCGTTTGGCCAGCAGCGAGAGCGTCAGCGTGAGGATCAGGTACATCGCCGAGATCGCGAGGTAGGGCTCCCAGTAGCGCGAATAGGCGCCGGCCACGGTGCGTGCGGCCAGGGCCAGTTCGGCCAGGCCGATCGCCGAGACGAGCGAGGAGTCCTTGATCAGGGTGATGCCTTCGTTCACGAAGGCCGGCACCATGCGGCGGAAGGCCTGGGGCAGCACCACGTTGCGCATGGCCTGGCCGTGGGTGAGACCCAGGCTGTAGGCCGCCTGCACCTGCCCGCGGTGGATGCTCTGGATGCCCGCCCGGAAGATTTCCGAGATGTAAGCGGCAGCGTTCAGCGTGAGCGCCAAGGCCCCGGAGAAGAAGGCGCCATGCTCCTGACGGAAGGTGATGGCCGCCGGCCCCGTGAGCAGCAGGCCGTGGTCCGGGTGCACCAGCGTGGGCATCAGCGCGAAGTGCACCAGCAGGATCTGCACGAACAGCGGCGTGCCACGGAAGAAGGTCACGTAGGCGAGCGTGAGCGCGCGCGCCGCGACCAGCCCGACGCGCAGCGGCCAGGCCTTGGGTACCGGCGCGTCGGCCGAGCTGCTGATGAGCCCCAGCCCCACGCCCAGGAGCATGCCCGCACCGATGGCCACCAGCGTGAGCTGGATGGTCATCCACAGGCCTGTGGCGAACAGTGGGCCGTAGCCGGCCAGGATTTCCCAGCGCAGGTCCATGCGGGCTCAGTCGCTCACTTGGAGGCGGCCGGCGCCGCTGCCGGTGCGCCGAAGTACTTGGCGTAGATGCGGTCGTAGGTGCCATCGGCGCGGATGGCGGCCAGGCCTTCGTTGAGCTTGGCAAGCAGCTCGGCGTTGCCCTTGCGCACGGCGATGCCGTACTGCTCGGGCGCGAAGGAACTGTCGCTCACGGTCTTGAAGGCCGCCGAGCTGTTGTTGGCCACGTAGTGGTTGACCACGCCGTTGTCGGCCACCACGGCATCCACGCCACCCGACTCGAGCTCCTTGAGCGCCAGCGGTGTGGACTCGAAGCGGCGCACGTTGGTGTTGTCCTTGCCCAGCAGCTGGGTGACGACTTCGTCGCCGGTGGTCCCGGTCTGCACCCCGACCTTCAGGGTCTTGAGGTCCTCGAACTTGGTCACCGGGCTGTCCTGACGCACGGCGATGAGCTGCACCGCGTCGAAGTAGGGTGCGGTGAAGTCCATGGACTGGCGACGCTCGTCGGTGATGGTGATGGCTGACACCAGCAGGTCGCGGTCGCCCTGGTTGAGCGAATTGAAGATGCCTTCCCAGGGGGTGTTGACGAATTTCACCTCCATGCCGGCCTTGGCCGCGATGGCGCTGACGATCTCGATGTCGAAGCCGACGATCTCGCCGCGCTCGTTCTGCGACTCGAACGGGGCGTAGGCGGCATCGGTGCCCACGACATACACCTTGGCGGGAGCAGCTGCCGGCGCGGCCGCGGGGGCGGCAGGTTCTTGCTTGCTGCAGGCGGCCAACCACAGGCCGGCAGCGATCAGGCCGGCGACTTTCAGGAAACGACGGGTGTTCAGCGAAGTCATGAGGTCCTCGAAAGGAAAAACGGTTGCGGGCGCCGCCCCTGCGGCGCCGACGTAGGGCGCAGTGTAAGCCCGCCGCGGGCCGTCCCCGCCGGGCGGGTGGGCGGCCTGGCGCTTTAGAGCGGGTGCTCCAACCCGTCCAGCTCGGCCTGCGTGAAGCCGGCGCGGCGCCTTGCACCGTGGTTGAACGGGGGTTTCAGTCGGGGGGCCTCGTAGCGCCGGGTGAGCGTTGCGTAGTGGGCGATGGGATCCAGCCCCTGGCGTTCGCACAGCCATCGGTACCAGTGGTTGCCGATGGCGACATGGCCCACTTCGTCGCGCAGGATGAGGTCCAGGATCTCGACCGCCCGTGCATCGCCCGCCTTGGCCAGCTTGGCCTGGATGAGCGGCGTGGCGTCCAGGCCGCGGGCTTCGAGCGTGCGCGGGACGAGGGCCATGCGGGCCACCAGATCCTCGCGCGTCTTGTCGGCCATGGCCCACAAGCCGTCATGAGCCTCGAAGTCGCCGTAGTCGTGGCCCAGGCCGCGCAGGTGGTCACACAGCAGTGAGAAGTGCAAGGCTTCTTCGCCGGCCACCCGCAACCAGTCGCGGTAGTAGGCCTCGGGCAGACCGGGAAACCGCCAGACGGCATCCAGGGCGAGGTTGATGGCATTGAACTCGATGTGGGCCAGGGCGTGCAGCAAGGCGGCGCGGCCCTTCACCGTGTGGGGCGAGCGGCGTGGTACTTCGCCGGGGGGCACCAGCACGGGACGTTCGGGGCGCCCCGGCAGGCCGGGCAGGGGCGCCAGCGGTTCGTCGCGCCCGATGTCGAGACCGGCCTGAGCGTCGACCACCAGGGCCCGGGCCTGGACCGCCTTGTCCGCAGGGTCGCGCAGGCAAAGCACCTGCAAGGCGCGGTGTCGCAAGGAGGCAGCCGGGAGGGAGGTCGTCATGGAACCTAAAATTATCCCTTCTTCAGGAGCAGTCCATGGCCCTTTTCCAGCTCGATGAGCTGACCCCCACCGTGCACGAGACCGCCTGGGTGGCCGATTCGGCCCAGGTGATCGGCGATGTCCACCTCGCCGAGGACACCAGTGTGTGGTTCGGCACCGTGATCCGCGGCGACACGGCGGCCATCCGCATCGGCCGGGGCTCGAACATCCAGGACAACTCGGTGCTGCATGCCGACCTGGGCGTGCCGCTGACCATCGGCGAGGACGTGACCGTGGGGCACCAGGTGATGCTGCATGGCTGCACGATCGGCGACGGATCGCTCATCGGCATCCAGGCCGTCGTGCTGAACAACGCGCGCATCGGCAAGGGCTGCGTCGTGGGTGCTGGCTCGGTCGTGACCGAGGGCAAGGAGTTCCCGGACGGCTCCCTGATCCTGGGCGCGCCGGCCAAGGTGGTGCGGCAGCTCACGCCCGAGCAGGTGGAGCGCTTGCGCCTGGGGGCGGCCCACTATGTGCAAAACGCGCGGCGGTTCCGCGCCGGGCTCAAGAGGATCGGCTGATGTCGGCGCTGCACAAGTTCCTGTTCGAGGGGCTGCCGGTGCGCGGCATGCTGGTGCGGCTGACCGACGCCTGGACCGACATGCTGCGCCGGCGCGAGGCCGCCGGAGGCTACCCCGAGCCGGTGCGCCGCCTGCTGGGCGAAATGACGGCTGCCGGTGTGCTGATGCAGGCCAACATCAAATTCAACGGCTCGCTGGTGTTGCAGATCCAGGGTGATGGGCCCGTGCGCTTGGCCGTCGTCGAGGTGCAACCCGACCTGCGGGTGCGGGCCACGGCCAAGGTGCTGGGCGAGGTGGAGCCTTCAGCGCGGCTGGAGGCCCTGGTGAACGTGCATGGCCAGGGCCGCTGCGCGATCACGCTCGACCCGAAGGACCGGCGGCCGGGCCAGCAGCCCTACCAGGGGGTGGTGCCCCTGCATGGTGACCACCGCGAGCCGCTGCAGGACGTGGCCCAGGTGCTGGAGCACTACATGCTGCAGTCCGAACAGCTCGACACCCGCTTCATCCTGGCGGCTGACGACCAGGTGGCTGCGGGTCTGCTGATCCAGCGCCTGCCTGTCGAGGGCGAGGGCAACCTGGCCTCGGGCCGGGCACGGGAGGACGACATCGGTCTGGACGAACACTACAACCGCATTGCCCACCTGGCTTCGACGCTCACGCGCGAGGAACTGCTCGGGCTGGACGCGGACACGGTGCTGCGACGGCTCTTCTGGGAGGAGACGGTGCGTCGTTTCGAGCCGCTCACCGGGCCGCAGGGGCCGCGGTTCGCCTGCTCATGCTCGCGCCAGCGCGTGGGACAGATGCTGCTGGGGCTGGGCCGGCAGGAGATCGAAGGCATCGTGGCCGAGCAAGGTCGCGTCGAGATCGACTGCGATTTCTGCGGCGCCCGCTACCACTTCGACGCGGTGGACGTGGGCAGCCTGTTCACACCCGGGCGCGACCACCCCCCGGGGTCGGCGGCGGTGCAGTAGCGGGGGGCTGGTCAACGGCTGGATGGAGGGTCCAGCAGCCGGCGCAACAGCAGATGCTCGCATTCGGGCACCAGGCACTCGCGGCACCACGGTTGCAGGCGGGAGGAGGCGGTGTCCCCGGCCGGGTCGGGCCCCGCCAGCCGTCCTTGTGCGCGCAAGGCGGTCTCGACGACCCGCCAGGCGGCGTCCAGCCGGTCCGTGTCGCGGCCGTAGACCACGCCATAGACCACGCCGGCGGCCTGCAGGCGTTGGCGCAGCCGAGCGTCGATCGGCACGCGCATGTGCGGGCCGTCGCGCTGGATGCCATCGGGGGCCCAGGGCAGGTCCAGTCCGGTCACCAGCGTGAGGCTGCAGTGGCGATGGGCTTCGAAGGCGTGCTCGTACAGCGAGGGGTCGTCGAACAGCAGGTCGCTGTAGACCGCGGTCATCACGGCGGTGGTGTCGGCGAAGACGAGGTCATGGGCCGACACGGCCGCGAGGATGCGGCGCGTCTGTTCCTCGGCGATGTGCCATTGCTCCTCGGGCCGCGGCGTGCGGCCCTGCCGGTCGCAGAATTCCCTCAGGTACTCCTCCACCGCGCGGGCTCGCAGCCCCAGCGCGCGAGCCCGATCGGCCAGACCCAGTGCCAGATCGGTCTTGCCGGTGCTCTCGGCGCCGAGCAGCGCGACGATCATGTTGGTGTCGGGGCCTCGACGGCCCGCCGGTGCCAGGCTCGCCAGCCTACCAGCGAGCCCACGGCGAACACGGCATAGAGCGCGGCCGTCAGCCACAGGGCCTTGTGGACGAACAGCGCCAGCGCCACCAAATTGACCACCAGCCAGGTGGGCCAGTTCTCGACGAACTTGCGTGCCAGCAGGATCTGGGCCACCACGCTGGCCACGGTCGGGAAGGCATCCCAGTAGGGCACGTCGGTGTCGGTGTGGAGATCCAGCCACCAGCCCAACAGGGGCCAAGTCAAGGCCACGGCGAGCAAGGCGCCGACCCGCCCCCACCCACCGAGATGCCTCACGTCCAAGCGAGAGCCATCGGCGCGGCGGCCGCGCAACCATTGCCACCAGCCCCACAGCGCCACGGTGGCGAAGAAGATCTGCAGGCCGGCGTCACCGTAGAGCCTGTGCTGCCAGAACAGCAGGAAGTACAACAGTGCGCTGGCGGCCGCCAGCGGCCAGCCCCAATGGATCACCCGGATGTTGCACACCACCATCGCCAGCGCCAGCACGACGGCCACGATCTCGAGCCAGGTGACGGCCGCGCCCCACAGGGTGAAGGCCGCAGCCATCAGCGGAGCCGCCGCTGCGAGCAGGGTGTCCATCAGGCAGGTCGCAGGGTCGCAGAGGGGCGCCGCAGGCAGCTCATCGGCGTGGCATCACCTGGACGAAGATCTCGTCGGGCTTGACCATACCCAGCTCCTGGCGGGCCTTCTCCTCGATCATTTCCAGCCCTTCCCGCAGGTCGCGTACCTCGGCGGCGAGCTGGTCGTTGCGTGCACGGGCCGCTTCGTTGCGCGATTGCTGCTCGTCCAGGCGAGCCTGCAGCTCCATCACCCGGGGCAGGCCGTTTTTGCCCAGCCACAGCTCGGCGTGAACGGCACCCAGCAAGGCCAGCAGGCCCAGGGTGACGAGGCGTGCGCTCATGCGAGGGAAGTCAGCGCAGGTTGTAGAAGGCCGACCGTCCGGGATAGGCGGCCACGTCGCCCAGATCCTCCTCGATGCGCAGAAGCTGGTTGTACTTGGCGATGCGGTCCGAGCGGGACATCGAGCCGGTTTTGATCTGGCCAGCGTTGGTGCCCACGGCGATGTCGGCGATGGTGGCATCCTCGGTCTCGCCCGAGCGGTGCGAGATCACGGCGGTGTAGCCGGCGCGCTTGGCCATCTCGATGGCGGCGAAGGTTTCGGTGAGGGTGCCGATCTGGTTGATCTTGATGAGGATGGAGTTGGCAATCCCCTTGTCGATGCCTTCCTTCAAAATCTTCGTGTTGGTGACGAAGAGGTCGTCACCCACCAGTTGCACTTGGCGGCCCAGGCGCTCGGTCAGCAGCTTCCAGCCATCCCAGTCGCCCTCGTGCATGCCGTCCTCGATGCTGACGATGGGGTACTTGTCGCACCAAGCGGCCAGCATGTCGGTCCACTGCTGCGCGCTGAGCGTGAGGCCCTCGCCTTCGAGGTGGTACTTGCCATCCTTGTAGAACTCGCTGGCGGCGCAGTCCAGGCCCAGGGCGATCTGCTCGCCGGGGGTGTAGCCGGCCTTGTCAATGGCTTCCAGGATGAGCTGGATGGCCGCCTCGTGGCTGGCCACGCTGGGGGCGAAGCCGCCCTCGTCCCCCACGGCGGTGCTCATGCCCCGGTCGTGGATGATCTTCTTCAGCGCATGGAAGACCTCGGCGCCGTAGCGCACGGCCTCGCGGAAGCTCGGGGCTCCCACCGGCAGGATCATGAATTCCTGCAGGTCCAGGTTGTTGTTGGCATGCGCGCCGCCGTTGATGACGTTCATCATCGGCACGGGCATCTGCATCGAGCCCGAGCCGCCGAAGTAGCGGTACAGCGGCAGGCCGGATTCCTCGGCGGCGGCGCGGGCCACGGCCATCGAGACGGCCAGCGTGGCGTTGGCCCCCAGCCGGCTCTTGTTGTCGGTGCCGTCCAGGTCGATCAGAGTGCGGTCGAGGAAGGCCTGCTCGGAGGCATCCAGGCCCATCACGGCTTCGGAGATTTCGGTGTTGATGTGCTCGACGGCCTTGAGGACGCCCTTGCCCAGGTAGCGGCCCTTGTCACCGTCTCGCAGCTCGATGGCCTCGCGCGAGCCAGTGGACGCCCCCGACGGCACGGCCGCCCGGCCCATCACGCCGGACTCCAGCAGCACGTCGCACTCGACGGTGGGGTTTCCACGGCTGTCCAGGATCTCTCGGCCGACGATGTCGACGATGGCACTCATGGTGTTCCTTTCGGCAGTTGCTGGTGAAGGTCAGACCGGGGCGGCGACGCCCTCGACCAGGACCATGTTGAAGTAGTCGGTCGCGCCGCTGCGCAGCGCACGGATGCGGGTATAGGCCGGGCCGTCGTAGAAGGCCTTGGCCTGCTCGTAGGAGGGAAAGCGCAGCACCGCCACGCGATGGGGCTGCCAGTCGCCTTCCAAGGTTTCGTGGCGGCCGCCTCGCACGAGGTACTCACCCCCGGCGGCCTTGACGGCCGCTGGCGCCTCGGCCATGTACTGCTGGTAGCGCTGCGGGTCGGAGATCTTCATCTCCACGATCAGGTAGGCGTCGGGCATGGGCTGCTCCTTCCGGTCGGGGTTGGGTCAGCCCGCCTGACGACGGCTCTGGTGGTCCAGTGCCGCCTTGATGTACGAGTTGAACAGCGGATGGCCGCCCCAGGGGGTGGACTTGAACTCGGGGTGGAACTGCACGCCCATGTACCAGGGGTGTACGTCGCGCGGCAGTTCGACGATCTCGGTGAGCTTCTCGCGCTGGGTGATCGCCGAGATCACAAGGCCCGCTTCTTCGAGCTGCGGCAGGTACTTCTCGTTGGCTTCGTAGCGATGGCGGTGGCGCTCGGTCACCACATCGCCGTAGATCTCGTGGGCCAGCGTGCCGGGCTTGACGTCGGAACTCTGCGAGCCCAGACGCATGGTGCCGCCCAGGTCGGAATGGGCGTCACGCTTGTGGATCGAGCCGTCGGCATCTTGCCATTCGTCGATCAGAGCGATCACAGGATGCGGGGCCTGAGGGTCGAACTCGGTGCTGTTGGCGCCGGCCAGGCCCGCTTTGTGGCGTGCGTACTCGATGGTGGCCACCTGCATGCCCAGGCAGATGCCCAGGTAGGGGATGCGGTGCTCCCGGGCGTACTGGGCGGCCAGGATCTTGCCTTCCACGCCGCGCTTGCCGAAGCCACCAGGCACGAGGATGGCGTCGTACTTGCCAAGCCGCTCGACGTTTTGAGGGGTGAGTTCTTCGGAGTCGACGTACTCGATCTTCACGCGCGCCTGGTTGTGGATGCCGGCATGGCGCAGCGCTTCGTTGAGCGATTTGTACGAGTCGGACAGATCCACATACTTGCCGCACATGGCGATCGTGACCTCGCGCTGCGGGTGCTCGACGGCATGCACGAGACGGTCCCACTTGGACAGGTCGGCCGGGCGCGTGCTCAGGTGCAGCTTGGTGCAGATGAGTTGGTCCAGGCCTTGCTCGTGCAGGACGCGGGGCACCTTGTAGATGGTGTCCACGTCCCACATCGAGATCACACCGTATTCGGGGACATTGGTGAACAGCGAGATCTTCTCGCGCTCGTCGTCGGGGATGCGACGGTCGGCACGGCACAACAGGGCGTCGGGCTGGATGCCGATCTCGCGCAGCTTCTGCACGGTGTGCTGGGTCGGCTTGGTCTTGAGCTCACCGGCCGCAGCGATCCAGGGTACGTAGGTCAGGTGCACGAAAGCGGTGTTGTTGGGCCCGAGCTTCAGGCTCATTTGCCGCACGGCCTCCAGGAAGGGCAGGGACTCGATGTCGCCCACCGTGCCGCCGATCTCGACGATGGCCACATCGACCTCGTCGGGTGTGCCCACGCCGGCGCCGCGCTTGACGAATTCCTGGATCTCGTTGGTGATGTGCGGGATCACCTGGACGGTCTTGCCCAGGTAGTCGCCGCGGCGCTCTTTTTCGAGCACGCTCTTGTAGATCTGGCCGGTGGTGAAATTATTGGCCCGGCGCATGCGCGTCGTGATGAAGCGCTCGTAATGACCGAGGTCGAGATCGGTCTCCGCCCCGTCGTCGGTCACGAACACTTCGCCGTGCTGGAACGGCGACATCGTGCCGGGGTCGACGTTGATGTAGGGATCGAGCTTGATGAGGGTGACTTTGAGGCCGCGCGATTCGAGGATCGCGGCAAGCGAGGCCGAAGCGATGCCCTTGCCCAGCGAGGACACCACACCGCCAGTGACAAAGACGTACTTGGTCATTGTGGGCAGCGCGGGCTTCTCACCCGCGCTGTGGTGGTAAAACGGCATTTTATGCCAAGCCGTTCGCCGGCCTGAACGGAGAGGATCGCGGCTCAGGCGGCGCGGGCCTCGGCCGGGCCGCAGGCGTCGTGCTCGAAGCGCTGCAACCATTGCAGCACGGCTCGAGCGGCTTCCTCGGGTTTCTCAAAGGGGAAGAGATGGCTGCCTTCGATCCACTGCAAACGTCCTTGCACGACCTGCTCGGTGCCGCGCAGACCGACTTGCTTGACTTCGACCGAACGGGTGCCGCCGACGAAAGCGACCGGGCACGGCAGCGGCCGGCGGCGCAGCAGCCAGTGCAGGTGGTGAGGCAGGGAGTTGTAGATGGCGGTTTCCACCTCGCGGCGAAAGCTCAGCACGCGCCGCCCGCCCAGGGGATGGGTGCCGGCGCGGATGTAGTCGCGCAAGACCTCCGGATCCCAGACGGCGAAGTTGGGCTTGGAGGCGAAGTGGCGCAGGGCCTCCTCCTCGCTGGCCCAGGAGGTGCGCCGCTGGCGCGATACGCGCCCGGGCGAGACGCGCTGGATCAGTCCGGCGGCCTTGAACAGGCGCACACCGTGGGCCTTGAGGCCGTAAACGATGGGCGAGTCCAGCAGCACCACGCCTTGCGCCAGGTCGTTGCGCTTGGCCGCGGCCAGCAGGCTCAAGTAGCCGCCCAGCGAGTGTCCCACCAGCCAGACGGGTTCACCCACCTCGCGCTCGATGAAGTGGATGAGTTGGTTGCGCAGGTGGGGCCAGTTGCTGGTGACGGGGTAGCGAGGGTCGTGGCCGAATTTCTCGACGGCGTGAACGGTGTAGCCGGCCTCGCGCCAGGCTTCGAAAAGCTTGCGGTAGGTGCCGGCCGGGAAGCCGTTGGCATGCGAGAAGACGATATGGCGGTTCATGGCGGCTCAGGCGTTTGGAGCCTGCACCTTGCGGATCGGGTGCAGGACTTGCTGCTCGTGCTGTGAAGGCGCCCGCTCGGCGCCGGGGTCCCCGGGATGTGCGCCCCAGGCCGGATCGGGGATGGATTCGAAGACTTCGCGCAGGCGCTGGCCCCAGGTGCTGCGGATCATGCGGAAGTAGCCGTCGTTCTCGTCGATGTGGATGATGCGCGAGGCGTGCAGGGAGTCGGCCTCGTAGACGAGCAGGTCCAGCGGCAGTCCCACCGAGAGGTTGGACTTGAGCGTGGAGTCCATCGAGATCAGGGCGCACTTGGCTGCCTGCTCCAGGGGTGTGGCTGGTGTGATGACGCGGTCGATGATGGGCTTGCCGTATTTCGATTCACCGATCTGGAAGTAGCACACCCCGTCCAGGCCCGCCTCGACGAAGTTGCCTGCGGCATAGATGTTGAACAAGCGCATCATCTCTCCGCGGATCTGGCCTCCGAAGATGAGGTTGACGTTGAAGTCGATGCCGAAGTTCTTCAGCGCTTCGGCATCGCGTGCGTGGACTTTGCGCACTGTGGCGCCAACGATGCGCGCGGCGTCGAACATGCTCGTGCAGTTCCAGATCGATACCGGGCCCTGGGGGCCTTCGATGGTCTCGGTGCGCAGGAGCTGGCGCACCGACTGCGTGATCGCCAGGTTGCCCGCCGACAGCAGCACCATGGTGCGCTCACCGGGCTGCTCGTAGACGGTCATTTTGCGGAAGGTGGAGATCTGGTCCAGGCCCGCGTTGGTGCGCGAGTCGGACAGGAACACCATGCCGGTGTTCAGACGCATGGCAACACAGTAAGTCATGTGGATCTGCCTTGCTGGAGTGCTTTCAGACGGTACAAGGCTTCCAGAGCCTCGCGCGGCGACAGCGCGTCGGGCTCGAGCGATGCCAGGGCCTCTTCCACGGCCGAAGGGGTCGCCGCCGCCTCCGCGGGCGGCGGCGGGGCGAACAGATCGATCTGGGCCCGGCTGTCGCGCTGCTGAGCTTCCAGCGCTTCGAGCGTGGCGCGTGCCTGCCTCACCAGGCTGGCCGGCATCCCGGCCAGGCGGGCGACTTGCACGCCGTAGCTGCGGCTGGCCGGCCCGGGCTGGATCTCGTGCAGGAAGACGATGTCGTCGCCGGACTCAGCGGCCGAGACATGCACGTTCAAGGCCCGTTCATGCTTCACCGGGAACTCCGTCAACTCGAAATAGTGCGTGGCAAAGAGTGTGAACGAGCGGTTCTTGTCGTGCAAATGGCTGGCAATGCTGCCGGCCAGGGCCAGGCCATCGAAGGTGGAGGTGCCTCGGCCGATCTCGTCCATCAGCACCAGCGAGTGCTCGGTGGCGCCATGGATGATGGCCGCCGCCTCGGTCATCTCGAGCATGAAGGTGGACTGGGCATTGGCCAGGTCGTCGGCTGCGCCGATACGGGTGTGGATGGCGTCGATGGGGCCGAGCCGGCAGGCCGATGCCGGCACGTAGGATCCCATGGCGGCCAGCAGCACGATCAGGGCCACCTGCCGCATGAAGGTGGACTTGCCGCCCATGTTCGGGCCGGTGATGATGAGCATGCGCTTGCGCGCATCGAGCCGGCAATCATTGGGCATGAAGGGGCCGGCGCCGGTCTCCAACAGCCGGGCTTCCACCACGGGATGGCGGCCGCGTTCGATCTCGATGCACGGCTCGCGCACGAACTCGGGCCGGCACCAGTTGAGCGTCATCGCCCGTTCGGCCAGGGCCGCCAGGGCGTCGAGGGCCGCGAGCGAGCGGGCGAGCCGGGTCAGCGCCGCCACATGCGCCTGCAGGGCATCGAGCAGTTGCTCGTACAGCAGTTTCTCGCGCGCCAGTGCGCGTTCCTGGGCGGACAGGGCCTTGTCCTCGAACGCTTTGAGTTCGGGTGTGATGTAGCGCTCGGCGTTCTTCAGGGTCTGGCGGCGCTGGTAGTGCGGCGGCACCTTGTCGATCTGGCCGTGGGTGACCTCGATGTAGAAGCCGTGCACCTTGTTGAACTGCACGCGCAGGTTGGCAATCCCGGTGCGCTCGCGCTCGCGCGCCTCCAAATCGATCAGGAAGCCGTCGCAGTTCTGGCTGATCGCGCGCAACTCGTCCAGCTCGGCATCGAAGCCGGGGGCGATCACGCCGCCGTCGCGCAGCAAGACGGCAGGCTCCTCGGCCAGGGCCCGCCCCAGCAGGTCGGCCACGGCCGGCGGGGGGCTCAGGGATTCGGCCAGCTCGGCCAGCAGCGGCGCGGGCTCGCCGGGCAGCGTGGCACGCAGGGCCGGCAGGGCCTGCAGCGTGGCACGCAGGCCGGCCAGTTCACGCGGGCGCACCTGGCGCAGGGCCAGCCGTGCGGTGATGCGCTCGACATCGCTCACCTGCCGCAGCGCCTCGCGCAAGGCCTCGGCGCCGTGGTCGATGAAGGCAGCGATGGCCGCATGTCGGCGCCGGGCTTCGGTGCGGTCGCGCTGGGGGTGGGTGAGCCAGCGCCGCAGGGCCCGGCTGCCCATGCCGGTGCGGCAGGTGTCCAGCAGCGACAGCAGCGTGGGGCTGTCCTCGCCGCGCAGGGTCTGGGTGAGTTCCAGGTTGCGGTGCGTGGCCGGAGGCAGCTCCAGCAGGTCGCTGGCGCGCTCCACGCGCAGCTCACTCACATGGGCCAGCGCACGGCCCTGGGTGTGCTCGGCATAGCTGAGCAGGGCCGCCGCCGCGCCGTGGGCCACGTGCAAGTCTTGCGCGTTGTAGCCGGCCAGGCTGGCCACCTTGAGCTGCTCGCACAGCTTGCGCTGGCCCAGAGCCGGGTCGAACTGCCAGGCCGGCCGGCGCGTCAGTGCGATGCGCGACTGGATGACGGCCGCAGGCAGCTCTTCGCCGGTGGCCAGCAGTTCGGCGGCGTTCAGTCGCGCCAGCCAGGTCGCCAGTTCGCGCTCCGAGCATTCGGTGAGCCCCAGTTGCCCGTTCGTGAGCCCCAGCCAGGCCAGGCCGTAGGTGGCCCCCTGGTGGTGCAAGGCCAGCAGCAGGGTGTCGGCCTTGTCGGCCAGCAACTCGGTGTCGGTGACGGTGCCGGGCGTGACCACGCGCACCACTTTGCGCTCCACCGGGCCCTTGGCCGTGGCCACGTCGCCCACCTGCTCGGCAATCGCCACGGCCTCGCCCAGCTTGAGGAGCTTGGCCAGGTAGTTCTCGACCGCATGCACCGGCACTCCGGCCATCACGACCGGCTGGCCGGCGGTCTGGCCGCGCGTGGTCAGCGTGATGTCGAGCAGACGGTTGGCCTTGACGGCATCGTCAAAGAAGAGCTCGTAGAAATCGCCCATCCGGTAGAAGACGAGCGTGTCGGGGAACTCGGCCTTGATGCGCAGGTACTGCTGCATCATGGGCGTGTGCTGGCTGAAGTCCTGCATCGGCGGCGAAGTCGGTGGCGAGGGGCGCAGGCGGTGCGGCCTGCTGCCGTCACATCGGCGCGTCGTCCTTGCGGGTGGCCTTGGGCTCGGTTTCGTTCTTGCGGATGCGCACTGGGCCCTTTCTGGGCTGGGGCGCAGCGATGGCGGCAGCCAAGGCACTGACCACCGCTGGCGCCTCGGGGGCCGCGGCGGGCGTTTCCTCGCCGTCGTCCTTGATGACGCGGGAGTACGGCGCGAGGATCTGCACCATCTGACCATAGATGCGCGGCGAGCCGGCCACCACCTCGCGCTGGTGCAGGAAGTCGCTCTCGCCGGTGAAGTTGCCGATCAGGCCGCCGGCCTCAGTGACCATCAGGGCGCCCGCAGCCACATCCCAGGGGCTCAGGCCCATCTCGAAGAAGCCGTCGTAGTAGCCGGCGGCCACGTAGCACAGGTCGAGCGCGGCCGCGCCTGGGCGGCGCAGGCCGGCGCAGGCCTGGCTCATCTCCTCGAACATCTTGAGGTAGCGCTTGAAGTTGTCGCCCTTGCGAAAGGGGAAACCCGTGCCGATCAGCGCCTCGGTCATGCGCACGCGCTTGGACACGCGGATGCGCTTGTCGTTGAGGTAGGCCCCGCGGCCTTTGGAGGCATAGAACAGGTCGTTGCGTGCCGGGTCGTAGACGACGGCTTGCTGGATCTGGCCGCGCACGGCCAGGGCGATGGACACCGCGTAGACCGGGAAGCCGTGGATGAAGTTGGTGGTGCCGTCCAGCGGATCGATGATCCAGACGTGGTCGCTGTCCTTGTTGCCGTGGGCGCGTCCGGATTCTTCGGCGAGGATGCCGTGGCCGGGATAGGCCGTCAGCAGGGTCTCGATGATGGCTTGCTCGCTGGCATGGTCCACCTCGGTGACGAAGTCGTTGGGCGAGGACTTGGCGCTGATGCGCAGCAGGTCGAGGTCCAGCGAGGCGCGGTTGATGATCGCGCCGGCGGCGCGGGCGGCCTTGATGGCCGTGTTGAGCATGGGATGGAGCGCTTGGGACATGGACGGAACCTGTGCGGACGCGGGCTAAGGGGCTGACGGCGAGAAAGAGCGGCGGCCGGCCTGGAGGTGAAAGAAAGGCGCAGCGCAAAGATAATTTCGATTTTACCCATGCCCTTGCTCGGGCGCCTGGAGGGCGCCCCGTCTTTCCGATGTCGGATGCCACCCGTTTCATCCTCGTCCAGACCAGCCATCCCGGCAACGTCGGGGCCGCGGCCCGCGCGATGAAGGTGATGGGCTTCTCCGAGCTGGTGCTGGTGCGCCCGCGCTTTGCGGACGTGCTGGTGCAGGAGGAGACGGTCGCAATGGCCAGCGGTGCGGCCGACATCCTGACGCGCGCGCGCATCGTCGACACGCTGGCCGAGGCGCTGGAAGGCGTCACCTTCGCCTGTGCCACCGCGATGACCCCGCGCGATTTCGGTCCGCCCACCCACGCACCGCGCGAGCTGTTCGCGACGCTGGCCGCCGGTGATCACACCTTGGGCCTGGTGTTTGGCTCCGAGCGCTACGGATTGAGCAACGAGGATGTCTATCGCTGCCACGCCGTGCTGAGCATCCCCACGGCCCCGGGGTACGGATCGCTCAACCTGGCCCAAGCCGTGCAAGTGCTGGCCTACGAATGGCGCCAGGCGCTGGGCGGGTTCGAGGCGCCTGCGCGCATGGCCGACCGGGCGCGGGCAGACGGTCGGGCGGTGCAAGGGCTGTTGGCGCACTGGGAGGAGGCGTTGGTGGCGATCGGCTTTCTCGACCCGGCTGCGCCGAAGAAGCTGATGCCTCGGCTGAACCAGCTCTTCAACCGCGCCGGCCTCACGCCCGAGGACGTGCACATCCTGCGCGGCATCGCCAAGGCCATGCTCGAGCGCGACCGCCCGCCCCGCTGATCTCGACCCCGACGGCGTCAGGGCGCCAGGGCGGCCGGCTGCGGCGCGATCGCCGCACCGCTACACTGGGTGCCGGTCGAATCAGGATCTTCCCATCATGTTCGAGCATCTCCGAGAAGATATCGCCTGCATCCTGGAGCGCGACCCCGCTGCGCGCTCGACCTGGGAGGTGCTCACCTGTTATCCCGGGCTGCATGCGCTCACGTTGCACCGGCTGGCGCATTGGTGCTGGACGCACGGCCTGCGCTGGACCGGCCGCTTCCTGTCGCACCTGAACCGCTTCTTCACCGGCATCGAAATCCACCCTGGCGCGCGCATCGGCCGCCGCGTTTTCATCGACCATGGCATGGGCGTGGTGATCGGCGAGACGGCCGAGGTCGGTGACGACTGCACCATCTACCAGGGCGTGACCCTGGGCGGTACGTCGCTGAGCAAGGGGACCAAGCGGCATCCCACGTTGGGCCGCGGTGTCATCGTGGGGGCCAATGCCCAGGTGCTGGGAGGCTTCACCGTTGGCGATGGGGCGCGGGTGGGTTCGAATGCCGTGGTGGTGAAAGAGGTGCCGCCGGGGGCCACCGCGGTGGGCAATCCGGCGCGCATCTTGCACAAAGAGGCCGATGCCCAGCGAGAGCAGGCCGCTGCCAAGATGGGCTTTTCTGCCTACGGCGTGACGCAAAGCGACGACCCGATCTCCCAGGCCATACGCGGGCTGGTGGACAATGCGGCCAGCCACGAGCACCAGATTGCCCTGCTGTGGCAGGCCATCGAGAAACTGTCCAACAGCCGCCGGCCCGAGTGCGTGCCCAGCGATGCCCATACGACCGAGCAGTTCGACGCCGAATCGCTGAACCAGCTCGTCAAGTAGTCCGCGCAGGGCGGATGGCGCTCTTGGGGCGAAAGGCCTGGCACACGGTCTCGTCGGTCTCGAGGTAGGGGCCGCCGATCAGGTCGATGCAGTAGGGCACGGCGGCAAAGATGCCGTGCACCACCGTCCGACCTTCGGCGTCCTTCAAGCCTTCCAGCGTCTCGGCGATGGACTTGGGCTGTCCAGGCAGGTTGATGATCAGCGTCTGGCGGCGGATCACGGCCACCTGGCGCGACAAGATGGCCGTGGGCACGAAGCGCAGGCTGATCTGGCGCATCTGCTCGCCGAAGCCCGGCATTTCCTTGTCGGCCACGTCCAGCGTGGCCTCGGGGGTGACGTCGCGCGGGGCCGGGCCGGTGCCGCCGGTAGTGAGCACCAGATTGCAGTGGCATTCGTCCACCAACTCGCGCAAGGTGGCGGCGATGTCGGCCCGCTCGTCGGGGATGAGGCGGGTCTCCCAGGTGATGGGGTTACGCAGGGCCCGGCCCAGCCAATCCTGCAAGGCTGGAATGCCTTTGTCCTCGTAGACACCACGGGAGGCGCGGTCGCTGATCGAAACCACACCGATGCGCACGGGATCGAAACTCGGGGTGTTCATGGGTCAGGTGTCCTCGTCGGGAGGGGGCGGCTCGGTTGCCAGCCGAGCCTTCAGGTACTGGAAGAGTTCGCGGTAGGCGCGGGCGCTGCGCTGATCGGGTGTGGCCGCGGCATCTTTGCGGGCGGCACGGATCAGGCTGCGCAACTGCTGGGCGTCGCTCGCCGGATGGTCGGCCATCCAGCGAGTGAGGGCCTCGTCGTCGGCCAGCAACTCGCTGCGCCAGCGTTCGGCTTCGTGCAGTGCGAGGCTGTCCAGCGCACGGCCGAGCTTCATCTCCGCCACGGCCTCGCGCACGGGCTCGGGGTCGATCTGGCGCATCAGCTTGCCGATGTACTGCATTTGCCGGCGTCGCCCCTCGTGCGAGCGGGTGCGCTTGTACTCCTGCACTGCGTTGACCAGCGACTCGGGCAGCGCCAGCCGCTCGAAGCGGCTGTCGGGGAGCTGCACGAGTTCCTCGCCCAGAGCCTGCAGCTCATGCATGAGCTGCTTGAGTCGGGTCTTGCTCGGCCGCTCGTCGGCGGGCACGGTGTCGGGGTCGTCAGGGTGGCGGCGGGGCGGCAGGGGCATGCGTCGGACAGGGCGGGGTGGCAGGCTCGATGCCACGGTGGCCGCTATCATAAGCCCGCACCTTCCCGGCCCTTGGCTGCAACGCTCCTCACACCCTCCATGGTCTCCATCGCTTCTCACACCGACACGGCCCACAGCGGCTTCGCCTACAGCCGCGACCAGTTCCGCGAACTCGTGGAAACGAGTCTGGCCCTGGCGCGCAGGCTGGGCGCCAGCGACGCGGCCGCCGAAGTCTCCGAAGGGGTGGGGCTGTCGGTGTCGGTGCGCAAAGGCAGCATCGAAAACGTCGAGCGCAATCGCGACAAGTCCATCGGCGTGACGGTCTACATTGGCCAGCGACGCGGCAATGCGAGCACCTCCGACTTTTCGCCTGCGGCCATCGAGCAGACGGTGCGGGCGGCCTACGACATCGCCCGCTTCACGGCCGAGGATCCGGCCGCCGGCCTGCCCGATGAAGCCGATCTGGCTTTGGGTGAGGCGGCCGAGCGCGACCTCGACCTCTTCCATCCCTGGGCGCTGGATGCGGCCGGGGCGGCCGAGCTGGCACTGCGCTGCGAATCGGCCGCC
>NZ_JBKBSL010000076.1:0-3935 GCF_046291045.1 Caldimonas sp.
TTTCTGGGCACGACGTTCGAGCTCAGCCAATCCGCACCGCTCAGGCCGTGCCCCGCAGGCGCAGCCGGTTGGGCAAGGGCGTGGAGCGGCGCAGCACATCCTCGGCGAGCCATACGGCCGAGCGGCGCGCGCGTTGCGCGACGGTGGACAGGGGCAGTTGCTGATAGTCGTCGTTGAAGACCTCGAAGCTGTAGTCGCCTCGGTAGCCCAGGCGGTCCAGCCGCACGACGATCTCGGCCACGGCGTCGGTGTGCACGCCTTCGCCGGGAAACACCCGAAAGTGCCGCGCGGTGGTCATGCGTTCCTCGAAGCTGCGCACCTCGTTCCACAGGAAGTCGGAGAGTTGCACCAGGAAGATCTTGTGCGCGTCGATGTCGTCGAGCGCATCGAGCGGGGTCTTCGCCGCCAGGAGGTGGTACGAGTCGATGGCCAGACCCAAATTGGAGCGGTCGGCTCGGCGTACCACGTCCCAAGCCGAGGTGTACTCGTTGATGTGGCGTCCCCAGGACAGGCCTTCGTAGGCCACCTTGATGCCCAGGGGCACGGCCAAGGTGGCCAGTTTGCGCAGGTCGCGTGCCAAATCGTCTGGGTCGGCACTGGCGTGCTGCGAAGTGGACGAGCACGCCAACAGCACCTTGGCGCCCAATGCGTGGCACATCTCGAGCATGCCTTTGGCAATGTCGACCTTGTAGTCGTGCAGGTGGCCCGACAGACCCTCAAAGTCGCGCAACACCTGAAAGCCCGTCACGCGCAGCCCGCTGGACTGAACATCCCGAACGGCCGCACGCCAGCCCTCGGGATGCCCCACCAAATCACGTGCCGACAGCATGATCTGACCAAAACCGGCTTCGCGCACGGCGCGCAACTTGGCGCGCAGGTCGCCGGCCAGGGTGATGGTGTCCATGCCGAAATCGTCGATGTGCATGGTGGGCCTCATGGGGTGCTCGGCGGATGGTGCACGAGCTCGAAAGCCACGCTGCCCAGCAGCGTCTGTGTCAGGGCGCCGCGGTCCTCGGTGTGCACGCCACTGGACTCGACGAAGGTCATGCCGCGGCTCGAGAGTTCGCGCACGGCCTGGCGCACGTCTGGGGTACCGAAGGCCACACGATGCAAGGTCTCATCCGGATCGACCTCCACCGCGTCCAGTTCCGGCTCGATGAGTTGAAGGTAGAACTGCCCGCAGGGGCTGGTCAGTATGCGTCCGCGCGGCAGGATCCCGAAGCGCGTCTCGTCGGGCAGAGCGGCAAAGCCGAAGAGTTCGGTGTAGAACTCGGTCCAGTCGTCCAGTCGGTCCAGACCGACGTACTGCACCACACCGAACCAGTGCAGACCTGCCACGGCGGGCGGATGGCGGTCCACCGTGGGGATGGGCACGAAGTCGACGTCGTAGATCGAAAATTCACGGTAGCGGTCGACGAGATATAAGCGACTTCGGCCGGCGCCGTGCAGGGCCGGGATGTGCAGCTCCATGGGATGGGGCTGTGCCGGCACCGGCCAGCCACCGCGCTCGATGGCGCGGCGCCAGGCCGCCGCGGCATCGCGAACGCGCAGTGCAATGGCCGCGATCTCGGGCCTGTCGCCGGGCTGCACGGCCTCGGGCAGCCCCTCGGCGTGGGCGTTGATGACGATGTTCATCGAACCCTGGCGGTACAGCAACACCTCCCGCGAGCGATGCCTGGCGATGGGCCGGAAGCCCATCGTCTCCAGCACCTGTCCCAAGGCCTGAGGCCGACGCGTGGCGAACTCGATGAACTCGATCCCGTCCAGACCCAACGGATTGGGCGGCTCGTCGATGGCTTCGCGGTTACGCAGGCTCGAACTGGCGGATGCAATCATGCCGATTTCCTTTCAGCCACCGGGACGCTGCGCGACGAGGCGCCGGAAGTGGGCTTCCATGCGATGCGCATCAGGCGTCAGGCCGGTGAAGAGCTCGAAGGCGCCCAAGGCCTGACCGACGGCCATGCCTCCGCCGTCCACGGTGGGGCATCCGATGCGTCGGGCCGCTTTGAGCAGCTCCGTCTCGAGCGGGAAATAGACGACCTCGGCCACCCACAGGGTGGGCCGCAATAGCTCGACGGGCAGCGGCAGTCCAGGCAGCTTGTCCATGCCGGTGGGCGTGGCATGCACGAGGCCGCTGGCGCGTTGCAAGGCGCGAGCGATGTCGGCTTCGACGCGGGCGCGGCCGGCGCCGTGGGCGGCGTTGAGCGCGTCGGCCAGGGCCTGGGCGCGGGCGGGCTCACGGTCCACCAGCACCAGTCGCGTCGCACCCAGATGCGATATCGCGTGAGCGATGGCTGCGCCCGCTCCGCCGGTGCCCAGGACCACCACCTCGGACAGGTCGGCGGCCGGCAGCGCGCGGCGAAATCCCCAGGCCCAGCCCGTGCCGTCGGTGTTGTGGCCGACCAGCCGGCCATGGCGGTACACCACGGTGTTCACGGCGCCCATCTCGCGTGCCTCGTCCGACAACTCGTCCAGCAGCGGGATCACCGCCTGCTTGCACGGGTAGGTGATGTTCAAACCCGCAAAGCCCATGGTGCGTACGGCCTGGATGAGCCCGGGCAGGGCCTCGATGCCCGCGCCCGTGCGGTCGAGGTCGATGAGCTGGTAATGCAGCCGAAGGCCATGGTGGCGGGCTTCCT
Source organism: Caldimonas sp. (assembly GCF_046291045.1). Classification (GTDB taxonomy): domain Bacteria; phylum Pseudomonadota; class Gammaproteobacteria; order Burkholderiales; family Burkholderiaceae_C; genus Caldimonas. The sequence goes on from NZ_JBKBSL010000076.1 coordinate 2,640, forward strand.
CCTCATGCATCGCCGGCGTGAGCGAGCGCTGGATGCCCGCGCCGATGAGGCCGACGAGCACCTTGCGATCGCCAGCATGGACCGTGTGCGCGGGCTTGTCCGCGAGGGTGTGAGCCGAGGTCACGATGATGCTTTCCTTACTTGCGCACCTTGGCCAGCTCGGCGTTGAGCGCCGCCACGGTCTCGGCCCCCACGCTCTGAGTGTGCTTGTCGATGACGGGTTTGACCTTTTCGCGAAAGCGCGCCAGCTCCGCCGCAGACAGCTCGGTGATCTGCATGCCGGCCTTGCGGAGGTTCTCCAGTGCCACGCTGGCCTGCTGGCGCGACAGCTCACGCTGGAAGCGCGTGGCCTCGGCGGCTGCCTCGTTGAAGATGCGCCGCTCGTCGGCGCTCAGACTGTCCCACAGGCGCTTGCTCACCAGCAGGGCCTGGGGGTTGTACACATGGCGGGTGAGCGTCAGGTGCTTCTGAACCTCATGGAACTTCGAGGCGTAGATGGTCGTCTCCGGGTTCTCCTGCCCATCGATGGCCTTCTGCTCCAGTGCGGTGTATACCTCGGGGAAGGGCATGGGCGTGGCGTTCGCCCCCAGCGCGTTGAACAGGTCGATGTAGATCGGCGACTGGATCACGCGGATCTTCAGCCCGGCGATGTCCTCGACCTTGGCCACCGGACGGCGGTTGTTGGTGAGGTTGCGGAAGCCCAGATCCCAGTAGCCCAGCCCGACGAGGTTCTTCTCTTCCAGTTTGGCCAGCAAGCTTTTGCCGAAAGGGCCGTCCGTCACAGCGTCGGCTTCCTGCGGCGTGGCGAAAAGGAAGGGGAAGTCGAACACCGCAAACTCTTTCACCTGGGCCGTGAGGATGCCGGCGTTGAGCACCGTCATCTCGACCGTTCCGCCCTGCAGGGCCGACACCGTCTGCAGGTCGCCACCCAGCGTGCCGCCAGGGAACAAGCGCACGGTGATCTTCCGGCCCGACTTCTGGGCGACCAGGTCGGCGAACTTTTGTGCCCCTTCGGCCTGTGGGTGGCCCTTCTGGTTCTGGAAGGCGAACTTGATGGTGCGTTCCTTGATGTCCTGGGCCAGGGCGGCTGTCACGGGCATCAGGGTGGCCAAGCTCAGGCACAGGGCACGGGTCAGGGTCTTGAATGTCATGGGTGTCTCCTTGGTGGGGGGGAAGGGGGTGTCATCAGCCGGCAAACCAGCGGGCCGGGACGGTGACGATCGATGGGAACAGCACCAGCAGAAAGAGCACGGCGGTCTGCGCAGCCATGAAAGGCAGCACGCCGCGGGTGACCTC
>NZ_JBKBSL010000077.1:0-3841 GCF_046291045.1 Caldimonas sp.
GTGGTAGCGCCGGGTGAAGGCCAGCGCCAGGGCATCTTCGGTGCCCCACACCGATTCATCCGCGCCGATCACCGGCTCGCCGGGGTCCGCGATGTCATGCACCTGCACACGCGGGCCGTGGACGAGGAAGGCGGCCACATCGAAGCCCTCGGCCACCGCATCGGCCGCGTCCCAGCCCTCGGCGGCATCCTCGGGTGGGTAGAGGATGTGGCAGGACTTGGCACCGGCCGACAGAATCGCCTGGGCCGCCTGCACGGCGTACTCCCAGCCCGGCTTGTCGCGGTCAGGCCAGACCAAGACGGCCTTGCCGGCCAGCGGCGACCAGTCCGTCTTGTCCACCGGGGCGTTGGCCCCGTGCATGGCGGTGGTGGCCACGATCCCGATCTCGATCAAGGCCTGCGCGCACTTCTCGCCTTCGACCAGCACGACCTGCGCGGCGTCCTGGATCCCCGGTTGGTTGTACAGCGGCCTCGGCTCGGGCGGGGCCATCTTGCGGCGGCGCGCGTCCCAGGGCCGGAATTCCTTCTTGCGCCCGGGCGGGTCGTAGCGGTAGACGACGGCGAGCAGCCGCCCCTGAGCGTCGAGGTAGTCCCACTTGGCGGTGGCCGGACCCAGGTCATCGACCAGGGTCTCCTTGCGGCGCTTGAGCGCCGGGGCCGTGGGGGCACGGCCGACGAGGTCCTCGGCCAGGTCGAGGACGCGGGCGAAGTCGCCGTGCACGTCCACGCCAAAGTGGGCGCCGATCAGGTGGAACACATCGCCGCCGGAGCCTTCGGCGCGGTCGGTCCACAGTCCCGCCTTGTCGCCGTCGAGCACGACCTCCAGGCTGTCGCCCGGGCTGCCGAGCACGTCGCCGATGACGAACTTGCCGCGTCGCTTCTTTCCAGCGGGGAACAGGGTGAACAGCACCGACTCCAGCCTCGCGAGCAGGGCGGCGCGTACGGCCTCGCGGCGTTCGGACGCCGGGATCTCGGGCTCGGTCGCGGTGTCATTGAAGTCCAGCATCCGCCTCCTCCTCGTGCCCTGCGTCGGCCGGGTGCAGGGCTTGGCTTTCCTCCATCCACGCGATCAGTTCGGAGAGCTTGAAACGCAGCAGCTTGCCGACCCGGTAGTGCGGCAGGCCGAGACGCCGGCGCTCCTTCGCGTGGGTGAGCCAGTAGAGCGGCAGATTCAGCGTCAGCGCCGCCTCGCGTGCGTCGATCAGGCGCTCCCCGATCACCTGGTGCAGCGGTGTGTCGTTCATGCCGCAGCCCTCCAGCACCGGTCCTGCCACGGGCACATCCGGCATTCGAAGTGGGTGGAATCGTTGAAGCCGCGCGGCAGCAGTTCGCCCGCGTCGGTGGCCGAGATCACCTTGACGGCGCGGTCCGACATGCGCTGCGCCAGCGCCGCATCGAAGGGCACCAGCTCGGCGTAAATCTCCATCGTGTCGGCGTTGACCGCCGTGAAGAGCGCCGGGTGCTCGTGCAGTTCGAGATAGGCTTGGTAGACGGCAACCTGCGCCGCGTAGACCGGCTTGGCCACGGCGAGGCGGTTCTTATCGAGTTCCCGCCAGGACTTCGAGCCCAGGCACTTGTTCTCCCACAGCGCCGGGTAGCCGGAACCGAACCCCAGGTCGGGCCCGGCGACGATGACGCCATCGACGTGGCCTTGCAGGCGCCCGTCGAGTGCCGAGAAGCCGAACTGCTCGCCCGCGTCGTCGCGCGTTCGCAGATCGAAGCCCGCCGCGCGCAGCCATCCGACCATGCAGTCCTCGATGAGGTGGCCGCGCTCGAAGACGCGCAGCATGCGACCGTCGGTCTCGCGACCCGGATCGACCGGGGCGTCGGCGACCTCGTACTGCAGCGCGCGCTCGCACGCGGCCCCGAGGCGCGAGGCACCCAGGTACGTGCGGCGAGGCTGTGCCGCGCGAGACTGCTGCATTCCGGCGTCGATCAGCGCCGTGACCTGGCCCGACAGGCTCTTGGAGGCGTTGAAGTCCATCATGGCCGCGCCTCCTTCTGTGCCGCTTTCGGGGCCGCCGTCGGTTCCTCCCACGGCAGGTCGTCCTCGAGATCGGCGAAGGGGTCGGACACCGGTTCTTTGAGCCCGCGCACCGGCGGGTACTTGGTCGCTTCGTGGTGCTCGACCATCGCGTCCGTGTAGCAGGTGACGATGGCGTCGATCACCTGGATCGCCTCGGCCTCGGAGTACGCGCCCAGCGGCTTGTCGAAGCCGATGCCCTCTGCCGCCGCGCCGAAGGCCTTGAGGCACTTCCTCATCGCGGCGAGTTCGACGTCAGACGGATCGATCATCGCGACCTCCCCGAGGGGTGGACGTCCGTCTCGCACCCGCAGCCAGTTGCCGTAGAGCGTGTGAAACGCCTCCTGGCAGCGACGCGAGCAGAACACCCAGTCGACCGGATAGCGCCGTGGATCGCCGACACCGTGGCGGTTGTCGGTGTGGCCGAAGCCACGGGCCTGTCGTTTGCAGATCCAGCATTTCATCCGCCCCCCTCACTGCGCCCAGGCCGGCTTGCCCGGCACGGCGGGGCGTTGGGCAACGGCAGGCGCAGGCATCGCACGAGGCGGAGTGACCGTCGCCGGCGCGCCTGCGTTACCGGTGCCGGTGTTCTTCGGCGGCACGCCCATCAGGCGGGCGTAGTCCGGGTGGTCGGGCTCGACGGCATTTCGGACGACGTTCTTGAGTTCCCCGCGGCCGTCTTTCTCGACATCGATGCGGGCGAGGAACTCGATGCCATCGAGCTCATGAAAGCCCTGGATGCGCCGTGCGGCGGCCGCCTGCGGGCTCATGTCCTGGGGGTGGACGTGGCGCGCGGAATTGAGCACCGCACGCACGAAGCTGCGCCCCATGTTCCCCCACGCCGGTCCCTTTGGGCTGTGCAGGCCGACATTGCTCCACATCTTGCGGCGGGCGTAGGGCCCCTCCAGCACGACGAACTCGCAGGCCAGGTAGACCGAGCCGGTCTCGAAACTCTGCGTGGCGTAGCCCCCGGTCCAGCCCTGGGCCGGGTCATCGAAGCCCCCGGGCTTGATCGTCATCCGGACTCGGGCGACCGTGCCCTTGGGGATGAGGTCGAAACTGGGCTGCTGTTCGGCGTCGTTGAAATCGTTCCAGGCGGTCATGGATCACTCCTTGAAGGCGGTGGTGGATGGCGGGATGCGGGTGGCGGCGGCGCACTTGTCGATCAGCGCGGCGAGGTTCGGCGGCTCCAGCAACTCGAGCTGGCCGGAGCGGTCCTTGGCCGGGTAGCCGTAGGGATTGACGGTGTGGCAGACGAAGGCGCGGTAGCTGCTGCCGTCCTCGGCCTTGATCTCAGACAAGGTGACGACTTCATCGACGATGCCGGGCAGTTCCGCGGCGGTCTTGGCGCCCTCGATCTGGGGCACGAACACCTTGCGGTTGAAGTCGTCGATGCGCTCGTCAAGAATGGCCACGAACACCACGTTCTTGCCGCGCGCGTGCTGCAAGTGCGTGAGCGCGGCCAGCATCTCGGTGCCGAGCAAGCCGTAAGCGCCCCGGGTGTCTGGCTTGCCGGTGCGCTCGCTGTACGCTTGCGGCTGGGTCTTGGCCCAGACGAGCGCCAGACGGGCGAGCACCGTGATGCTGTCGACGAAGTAGGTGTCGTACTTGGCCAGTTGCGCCGGGTCGCCGTAGCGCTCGCAGACGTGCCGGTAGTGCGCTTCGGAGAACGGCGCATCGGCCGGCAGCGCCGGGTTCGGGCCGGCGAGGAACACGACGAGATCGCGGAACTCGGGCCAGGTGCGCGGGCGCACGCAGTCGCCGCGCCAGTCCTTGACGGCCAGATCCCCAGCCTCGAGGTCAACGAACAGGGTCGAGG
>NZ_JBKBSL010000040.1:0-24261 GCF_046291045.1 Caldimonas sp.
TCGACCGCCTGCACGAAGCCTTGTCCGCGGGCGGCGAGGTCCAGCCCTGCGGCTGGGTCAAGGACCGCTTCGGCGTGTCCTGGCAGATCGTGCCGGACTTCGTGCTGACCATCGACGAAGGGGCCGACCGTGCTGCTGCCGAGCGGATGAGCGTGGCCCTCATCGGGATGACCAAGCTCGATCGCGCCCGACTTCAGGAGGCCGGCCGCCTTGCCCGATCCCGCAGCACGGGAGTTTCTGGCGCTCAGGCATACAATCCACCGTTTGTATCGACCTTTCCCGGAGACGTCCCGTGTTCATCTCTGACGCATTCGCCCAGGCGGCCCCCGCCGCGCAAGGCGGCACCGAATCGACCCTGCTCAGCCTGCTGCCGCTGGTGCTGATGTTCGTGGTGCTCTACTTCATCATGATCCGCCCCCAGATGAAGCGCCAGAAGGAGCACAAGGCCATGGTCGAGGCCCTGGCCAAGGGGGACGAGGTGGTCACCGCCGGAGGGCTGTTGGGGAAGATCGCCAAGCTCGGAGACACCTACCTGCATGTCGAGGTGGCCAATGGCGTGGAGATCCAGATCCAGCGCTCGGCCGTGGTGCAGGTGCTGCCCAAGGGAACGATCAAGTAATTTCCGCCTCAGACCCGGCTTGGGCCGGGACCGGGAAGGGCGCCGACGGGGCGCCCTTCGTTCCGTGAGGCCCGGGCTGCGGTCCCCGCGATCAAGCCCCCGGGGCGGGGCCGTCATCATGGGCATGAAAGAGCTGTCATGAACCGCTATCCCCTGTGGAAGTACGCGATCCTCGTGGTCGCCGTGATCGTGGGCTTCATCTACACCCTGCCCAATTTCTTCGGCGAGGCGCCGGCGGTGCAGGTGTCCAGCGGCAAGGCCACGGTGCGCGTGGACGACGGCGTGGCCGAACGGGTCCGCCAGGCGCTGGCCCAGGCGGGCGTGCCGGCGGACTTCGTGCAGCTCGACGGCCATTCGGTGCGGGCCCGCTTCGCCGACACCGACACCCAGATCCGGGCGCGCGACGTGATCGACCGCGCCCTCAATCCCGACCCGACCGATCGGTCCTATGTGGTGGCGTTGAACCTGGTGTCGCGCTCGCCTCAATGGCTCACCTCGATCCATGCCCTGCCGATGTATCTCGGCCTGGACCTGCGCGGCGGGGTGCATTTCCTGATGCAGGTGGACATGGAAGCCGCGCTGACGCGCCGCGCCGAGGTCTATGCCGGCGACGCCCGCACCTTGCTGCGCGACCGCAACATCCGCCACGCCGGCATCAACCGGCAGGGCCAACAGATCGAACTGCGCTTCCGCGATGCCGCCACCTTGCAGCAGGCCCGCCAGGTGCTGGCCGAGCAACTGGCCGACATGGACTGGACGGAATCGGCCGACGGGGCCGAGCTGCGACTCACCGGCACGCTCAAGCCCGAGGCGGCGCGTCGCATCCAGGACCAGGCCCTCAAGCAGAACATCACGACGCTGCACAACCGCGTCAACGAGCTGGGCACGAGCGAGCCGGTGATCCAGCAGCAGGGGCTGGACCGGGTGGTGGTGCAACTGCCCGGCGTGCAAGACACCGCGCGTGCCAAGGACATCATCGGCCGCACCGCCACACTGGAGGTGCGGCTGGTCGACGACAGCGCCGAAGCCATGGCCGCCCTGGCCGGCAGCGGCCCGGTGCCCTTCGGCACCGAGCGCTACGTCGAACGCGGCGGTGCGCCCCTCATCGTCAAGCGTCAGGTCATCCTCACCGGCGAGAACCTCATCGACGCCCAGGCCGGCTTCGACGAGCAGCAGCAGCCGGCGGTGCACCTCACGCTCGATGCCAAGGGAGCGCGCATCTTTCGTGACGTCACGCGCGAGAACGTCGGCCGCCGCATGGCCATCTTGCTGTTCGAGAAGGGCAAGGGCGAGGTCGTCACTGCGCCGGTCATCCGCACCGAGATCGGCGGCGGGCGCGTGCAGATCTCCGGGCGCATGACCACGCAGGAGGCCAACGACGTGGCACTGCTGCTGCGCGCCGGTTCGCTGGCGGCGCCCATGGAGATCATCGAGGAGCGCACCATCGGCCCGGCCCTGGGCGCCGAGAACATCGTCAAGGGCTTCAACAGCGTGGTCTGGGGCTTCGTGGCCATCATGGTGTTCATGGTCGTGTACTACATGCTCTTTGGCGTGTTCTCGAGCCTGGCGCTGGCCGTCAACCTGCTGCTGCTCATTGCCCTGCTGTCGATGCTGCAGGCCACGCTGACGCTGCCGGGCATTGCGGCGATCGCGCTGACACTGGGCATGGCGATCGACGCCAACGTGCTCATCAACGAGCGTGTGCGCGAGGAGCTGCGCAACGGCGCCTCGCCGCAGGCGGCCATCCACGCCGGCTATGAGCGTGCCTGGGCCACCATCCTCGACTCCAATGTCACCACGCTGATCGCCGGCGTGGCCTTGCTCGCCTTCGGCTCGGGGCCGGTGCGCGGCTTTGCCGTGGTGCACTGCCTGGGCATCCTGACATCGATGTTCTCGGCCGTGCTGTTCTCGCGGGGCCTGGTGAACCTGTGGTACGGGCGGCGCAAGAAGCTCAAGTCCGTCTCCATCGGCCAGGTGTGGATCCCCGGCGGCGAGACCGCTCCCAAGGCCTGAAGGCTGCGAACGCACAGGAAGCACGCACATGGAACTCTTCCGGATCAAGCGCGACATCCCGTTCATGCGGCACGCGCTGCTGCTCAACGCCATCTCGGTGGCCCTGTTCGTCGCCGCCGTCTTCTTCCTCGTCACCCGCGGGCTGCACCTGTCGATCGAGTTCACCGGCGGCACGGTCCTGGAGGTGCAGTACGCCCAGGCGGCCGACGTGGGCAAGGTGCGCAGCCAGATCGAATCGCTGGGCTTCGGCGAGGTGCAGGTGCAGAACTTCGGCACCTCGCGCGACGTGCTGATCCGTGTGCCGCTGCGTGGCGACGTGCCGCAGTCGGAGGTGGTCTCCCGGGTGATGGAGGCGTTGTGCAGTGCCGAGGACGGCCGCCTGGCGCAGCGCCAGGAAGTCACCGACAAGGGCGAATCGGTCAGCCGCCAGGTCTGCGAGGCCGGGGGGAGCGAGCCGCTGCGGCTGCAGCGCAGCGAGTTCGTCGGCCCGCAGGTGGGCGCCGAACTGGCCCGCGACGGAGCCATCGCGCTGGCGATGACGATCGCCGGCATCATGATCTACCTGGCTCTGCGGTTCGAGTGGAAGTTCTCGGTGGCTGCCATCGTCGCCAACCTGCACGACGTGATCATCATCCTGGGCTTCTTCGCTTTCTTCCAGTGGGAGTTCTCGCTGTCGGTGCTCGCGGCGGTGCTGGCCGTGCTGGGCTATTCGGTCAACGAGTCGGTGGTGATCTTCGACCGCATCCGCGAGTCCTTCCGCAAGTACCGCAAGATGACGACGGCGCAGATCATGGACAACGCGATCACGCGCACCATGAGCCGTACCGTCATCACCCACGGCTCCACGCAGATCATGGTGCTGTCGATGCTGATCTTCGGCGGCCCCACGTTGCACTACTTCGCCCTGGCGTTGACGATCGGCATCTGCTTTGGCATCTACTCCTCGGTGTTCGTCGCCGCAGCCACCGCGATGTGGCTGGGGGTCAAGCGTGAAGACCTGATCTCGCCCACCCGCAAGGAGACCGATCCGGACGATCCGAACGCGGGTGCCGTGGTGTAGAGTTCGACGAAACCACGTCGCGAACGCAGGCCCTGTCCCCTGACCATGACCTTCCCTGCCGACCCCAAGGCGCTCGCTGCCCAGGCCCGCAGGACCTTCCTGAACGTGGTGCTCTATGGCGCCTCCAACGCGATGGTCGCGGTGGAGGAGGGGGCCAAGCAGCTGGCCTCCCAGCCGGCCCCGCCGGAGCTGCTGCTGCGCCGCCGTGAGGCCTGGGCCGACCTGCAGCGCCTGCGCGAGGCTTGGCATCAGCAGCTCGCCGAGCAGATCCAGTCCTGGCAGGGAACCCTGTCGTCCACCGGGGCCAGTCCCACGGTGATGGCGAGCCTGTCGCGCGGGGCCGAGCTCTCGCTGGTCGACGATGCCACCATCGAGCACGAGATCCTGAGTTCGCGGCTGGCGCTTGCGGCGATGGACCAAGCCAGCTCGGAGTTCACCGACCTGCGCTCGCGCATCCTGGCGCTGGAGCGCCGGGACGAGCTGCCCCCGTCCGACCTGCTGCGCCCCCAGGCGATCGCGGCGCTCATCTTGCGCACCTGGCGCGGCGCCGGGCTGGGGTTGGAAGCCTGGCGTTGCCTGCAGCCGGTGTTGCACGAGGAGTTGGGCCATTTGCTCGTGCTGGCCTACCACGAGACCAACAAGTGGCTGATCGCCCACGGGGTGCTGCCCGAGATCGACCTGCGTCCGCTGATCCGGCGTGCGCGGGACACAGGCGTGGCCGCCTCCACGGGGCGCCCGGCCGAGGCGGGCGGCCCGGGGCGCGCCGCCACGGCCCTGGCCGGCGGTGCGGCCTCCAGCGGGTCGGGCGCCGGGAGCCTGCACGGTGTGAGTGACGAGACTCGGCTGATGACGCGCGCGGCCAACCTGCTGCGGGCGTCCGAGCAGGCCCAGGCGGTGCTGGGGCGGCTGAACCGGCTGGTGGGCCGGCAGGTGCCCGAATTCGAGGCCACGGCCCAGGTGCATCCGGCATCGCCTCGGCTGTCCGAGGCCATGGTCCACGCCGAGCGCGAGCTGGCGCGGCAGTTCCAGGTCAGCGCCCAAGCCGGTCAGGAGGTGCAGCCCGCGGCGCTGGTGCAGGGCCTGCAAGAGCGCAAGCAGGTGCTCAAGCAAGCGGCCGAGTCGCCCATCGAGCGGGCCACCATCGAGATCGTGGCCCTGCTGTTCCAGAGCCTGCTGATGGAAGAGCGCCTGCCTGCCTCGGTGCGCGTGTGGTTTGCGCGACTGCAGATGCCGGTGCTGCGCGTGGCCATCAGCGAACCCGATTTCTTTGCCACCATCGACCACCCGGCGCGCAAGCTCATCGACCGCATGGGCGCTTGCGTGATGGGCTTCGACGACGCCACCGCCGGTGCCAGCGAGGCGCTGGAGAAGGAGATCAAGCGGGTGGTCCAGGTGGTCGAAGCCTATCCGGACACCGGCCGGCGCGTGTTCCAGACCGTGCTCGTGGAGTTCGAGAAATTCCTCGACCACTATTTCCGCAACGAGCACGAGCCCTCGCGGCGGGGCGTGTCGCTGGCCCAGCAGGTCGAGCAACGCGAGATCCTGGCCATCCAGTACACGATCGAGCTGCGCAAGATGCTCAACGAGGTGCCGGTGCAGGAGGGGGTGCGCGACTTCCTTTTCCAGATCTGGGCCGACGTGCTGGCGATGACCGCCGTCAAGCATGGTCCCCAGGGGGAGCAGACCAAGGCGATGAAGCGGGCGGCCGCCGACCTGATCTGGTCGGCCAGCGCCAAGGTCTCCCGCGAGGAGCGTGCCGAGGTGATCCGCCGCCTGCCCCCGTTGCTCAAGACCCTGCGCGATGGCATGGCCAGCGCCGGCGTGAGCCCCGACAAGCAGGACGAACACATCCAAACGCTCAACAACTCCCTGGCGGCGGCCTTCACCGCCAAGACGGCGGCCATCCCGGCCGAGCACCTGGATGAGCTGATGCTGCGGTTGGAGACGTTGGAGGAAATGTTGCCCGACGCCGAGGTCGAGATCGACGAGTCGATGGTGCTCGACCTGTCCGGCCACGAGACGGCGGGCCTGGAAGTGGTGGCCGAGGGCGGCTCGATGCCTAGTCCGGCCATGGTCGCCTGGGCGCGTGGTCTGCAGGTCGGAGCCTGGTTCAAGCTGGACTACCGAGGACGCAACGAACCGGTGCAACTGGCCTGGCAGGGCTTGCGCAAGCAGCTCAGCCTGTTCGTCGCGCCGTCGGGGCGCTGCGTCCTGTTCCAACAGCACCGCCTGGCCTCATTCCTGCAAGCCGGCCTGCTCGTGCCGGCCGAGGAGGAGGCGCTCACCGTGCGTGCCACCCGCGATGCCCTGGCCAAGCTGGATGCCGACCCCAGCCGCCTGCTGAACTGAGCTATTGCCGGCCGTTGGCCGCGTGAGGCCGCAAGCCACCGCTCCCGACCCCAAGAACGTGGGGGCAGGTTCCGCTCCCCCCAGGGGTGAAAGCGCGTGCTGCCCGAAGCGCAGGCGGACCGTCCGGCCCCGGGGTGCTCAGTGGATCAGCCGGTCCTGGGCGTCCACGAAGAGCTCGTCAAGGATCAGTGCGTCGGGCTCTTCGCCCAGGCTCCAGAAGACCATCAGCACGATGATCTTCAGATCCTCCAGCGAGACGGGGCCGCCGGGGATGGCCATCGCACGGTCGATCACCATTTCACGCATCGGCGCGGGCAGGACGCCGGCCGATTCCAGGAAGCTGATGAAGCCCAGGCAGTCCGGGCCGAAATGTTCGTGTTCGGCCGCCGTGTACACCCGCACCCCGGTGGCGCTCTGGGCGTGCGCATGGGCCTGGGCCGACAGGGTCAGCCCGTCCAGCCAGGTCAGGGCTTCCTGGATTTCCTCATTCTCGAACCCCACGGCCGAGAGCTTGCGCGTCAACTGATCGTGGTCCGGACAGGCGTCGGGCCGCCAGTAGTTTTCGTAGAGGTAGACGAGCACGTCGAACATGATCCGACTATACCCGAGGCGACCTGACCGACAAGGGCGGAATACCGCTGCCCCGGCCCCCGACATGGCCTCGCCGGCCGCGGGTGCGGCGTCGGCCCCGACAGGGCGGCTGGTGGGCGCCCGAACCTCAAGCCCGGTGGCAGCGCTGGTACAGGCCGCCGGGCAGGCGCTCGATGCGGCCTTCGAGCTCCAGCTCCAGCAGCCGAGCGCTGAGCCGGTCGGTCGGCCAGCCGCAGCGGGCCTGCAGCGCGTCCAGCGAGACCGGGTCGTGGCCCAGGGCGTCCAACACGGGATCGTCCGGCTCGCCGCGGCCGCAAGGGGCCGGTGGCGCTTGGGGCGACAGGCGAACATCGGCCCAATGCAGCTCCTCCAGGATGTCCTGGGCCGATTCCACCAGCTTGGCCCCCTGCTTGATCAGGGCATGGCAGCCCCGCGACTGCGGGGCGTGGATGGATCCCGGGATCGCGAACACCTCGCGACCTTGCTCGGCGGCCAGCCGCGCCGTGATCAGCGAGCCGGACTGCACCGCCGCTTCTACGACCAGCGTGCCGCGGCTCAAGCCGGCGATCAGTCGGTTGCGTTGCGGGAAGTTCGGTGGCAGGGGTGGGGTGCCAAGCGGGTACTCACTGACGATCAGACCCTCGGCGGCGATGCGCTCGGCCAGGGCGCGGTGGCGGCGGGGGTAGACCTGGTCCAGCCCGGTCCCGACCACGGCGATGGTGCGCCCCGGCCCGGTCAGACCGCCCTCGTGGGCGGCGGCGTCGATGCCCAGAGCCAGACCGGAGACGATCGTCAGGCCCACCTCGCTGAGATGGCTGGCGAAGGCCCGCGCGTTCTCCTGTCCCTGCCGGCTGGGGTGGCGCGTGCCCACGACGGCCAGCGCCGGCGCCTGCAGCCAGGCCGGGTCGCCCATCGCATAGAGCAGCACGGGCGGGTCGGCCGTGGCCAGCAGCCACGGGGGATAGGCCGGGTCGCCCAGGGTCACGACATGGTGGCGGGCATCGGCGCGCAGCCAGGCCAGGGTGCGCTCCACCAGGGCCGGCAGCTGCGGCGGGAGTTGCTCCAGGGCCTGGGCGGCCTGTGGCGTCAGCAGGCGGCGCCGGGCCTCGGGCGGTGCGGCGCAGGCCGCCTGGGGCGACCCGAAGGCGGCCAGCAGGCGGCGCACCGCCTGGCGGCCCAGGCCGGGGGTTTCGAGCAGCCGCAGCCAGGCGGCCAGTTCATCAGGGGGCAGGGCGAAAGCGGACATCCGGGACGCAGGGGCGCGGCCGTTGACCTGCGGCGGCCCCGGGCGGCCGCGCGAGCGACAGGAACCCCGGCCGGATCGGGGCCGGGGGCTCAGGGCTGGGTGAAGCGGTCGCCCACGACCACCGGATCCTTGACGTTCAGGATCAGGGCGTAGGACATGCGGTCGAACACGCGGAAGACGAAAAGCAGGCCGTGGCGCTCGTCGGGCAGGCGCAGCGTGGCCTTGTCCGGCGAGGTGGTGTCTTGGACCACGCGGCCGGCCGACCACAGGGCCAGCACATGGCCGCGCTCCATGCCGTCGCGCGCCCCCTTGTTGAGCGCGACGACCTGGTTCTGCCCGGCGGTGGCGCCGTCGCCATAGATCGAGACGATGCGGCCCTCGATGGGCTGTTGCGGCGCATGGGGCACGTAGTTGATGAACTCGCGCGGCGGCTGCGGCGCGAGGCGGTCGCCCACGCCCATCTCCAGGCGCACCGACTGCACTTCCACCGTGGCCGGCACGATCTCGCCCTGGGCGGTGGTGCGCCCCGGGCGCACATAGGTGGCCGCCCCCACATAGGCCGCCTCGTAACCCAGCACCTCCCGGGTGTCGGGATCGACCAGCGGGCGGGCGTTGCGGAAGACGCGCCAGTCGCGCTGGGTGCCCAGCTCGCCGCGCACGTAGGCGCGGTCACCCCGGGACATCAGCACGCGGCCTTCCTGGGCAGCGACCACGCGCGGAGCGGCCTCAAGTTCGTCGCTGTTGAAGATGACGGCCTCGTTGAGGAAGGGTTCGATCAGGTGCAGCGGTACCGAGGCGATGCCGTCGATGAGCTCGCTGCTGCGCACTTTCGGCGACAGGCGCACCGTGCCGTTGCCCACCGCCTGGCCCACGCGCAGGCGGGCGCGTCCGTCGAGCTTCTCCAGCACGAGGATCTGGCCAGGGAAGATCAGATGCGGGTTGCGGATCTGGTCGAGGTTCATGCCCCACAGCTCGGGCCAGCGCCAGGGGCTGCGCAGGAACAGGCTGGAGATGTCCCACAGCGTGTCGCCGCGCTTGACGGTGTAGGTGTCGGGCGCGTTGGGAGCCAGCTCGGACAGCGGCACGCCGGCCTGGGCGACCTGCTGGGCGGTGGCACGCTGCTGCGGCGTGACCGGATAATTGACCGCCCAGGCAGCGGCGCCAGCAGCGGCCAGGGCCAGGGCGGCCAGGGCGCGGACCCCGCGGCGTGCACGCACGGGAGCTTGCGTCGGACGGGCTTGCGGCGTGAGCTTACGAGTCATGCAGGGGTCTCCGCGTACCGGCACGGCCCCTGGTGTTGGGGGCCATGACGCCATATGGTTAATGAGTTGTTGTTCCGCCCGGGGACGACAGATCGGCGAAAATCCTCACATAGTTTCACAGATTCTGCCCATAAACCCTTGATGCCGCAACGAATTTTGCTGGACGTTACTGGTGCGTCGGCACTGGTTCACGAAAAGCGGCGTTGCGGGGCATCCACACCTGCCGCTCCTGACAGGGCGGCCCGGCACCCATGGCCCTGCTGAACATCCTGCGTTATCCCGACCCCCGCTTGCACAAGGTGGCCCAGCCCGTGGCCCAGGTGGACGAGCGCATCCGGCGCCTGGTGGACGACATGCTCGAGACCATGTACGAGGCCCACGGCATCGGACTGGCGGCCACGCAGGTGGACGTGCACGAGCGCGTGATCGTGATCGACGTTTCCGACGAACGCGACGACCCGCGCGTCCTGATCAATCCGGAGCTGGTCGCCAAGAGTGAGGAGATGATCGTCTGGGAGGAGGGCTGCTTGTCGGTGCCGGCCATCTACGACAAGGTCGACCGCCACGCCCGCGTGCGCGTGCGCGCGCTCGACCGCAACGGCCAGCCCTACGAGTTCGACGCCGAGGGCCTGCTGGCCGTGTGCGTGCAACACGAGATGGACCACCTGATGGGCAAGGTCTTCGTCGAGTACCTCTCGCCGCTCAAGCGCAACCGCATCAAGGCCAAGCTCCAGAAGCGTGCCAAAGAAGCGGCGCGCTGAGGCGGCGACATGAGGCTCGTTTTCGCCGGCACCCCCGAGTTTGCTCAGACGGCGCTGGCCGCGCTGCACGCAGCCGGCTTCGAGATCCCGCTGGTGCTGACCCAGCCCGACCGGCCCGCCGGCCGGGGGATGCGGCTGGCGCCTAGCCCGGTCAAGCAATGGGCCCAGGCCCGGGGCCTGGACGTGGCCCAGCCGCGCAGCCTGCGCCTGGACGGCCGCCACCCGGAGGATGCCCGGGCCGTGCAAGAGCGCCTGCAGGCCCTGCGGCCCGATGCGATGGTGGTGGCGGCCTACGGGCTGATCCTGCCGCGCTGGGTGCTGGAGTCGCCCCGCCTGGGCTGCCTGAACATCCATGCCTCGCTGCTGCCGCGCTGGCGGGGGGCCGCCCCGATCCACCGGGCCATCGAGGCCGGCGATGCCGAGACGGGCGTCACGATCATGCAGATGGACGAGGGGCTCGACACCGGCGACATGCTGCTGGCCGAGCGGGTGCCGATCCGCCCCGACGACACCACCGCGACGCTGCACGATCGGCTGGCCGCGCTGGGCGCCCGTCTGATCGTCGAGGCCCTGGAGCTGGCGGCTTGCGGTGGCCTGCACCCGATGAAGCAGCCCGAGGCTGGCGTGACCTATGCCCACAAGATCGACAAGGCCGAAGCGGCGATCGACTGGACGCTGCCGGCCGCGGTGATCGAGCGCCGGCTGCGGGCCTTCGACCCGTTTCCCGGCGGCGCCGCCCGGCTGGGTGACACCCTCTTGAAAGTCTGGGCGGCCCGGCCAGCGGCCGGTCAGGGGCGGCCCGGCGAGGTGCTGCGCATCGATGCCTGCGGCCCCGTCGTGGCTTGCGGCGAGGGCGCGCTGTGCCTGACCGAGCTGCAAAAACCCGGCGGACGCCGCCTGGCCGCCCGGGAATTCCTGGCCGGCCATACGGTGGTGCCGGGCATGGTTTTTGGCACACCGGCCGCCTGAACGACGGGCTTGAGATACAAACGCGCCGACCCCAGTTGAGGGACTGGGTTTCGACGGCGAAGAAAGGAACGCAACCCATGTTCAACATGATGAAGACCGCCATCCTGATGGCGGCCATCACCGGGCTGTTCATGGCCATTGGCTCCCTGCTGGGCGGCCAGCAGGGCATGGTGCTGGCGCTCATCGTGGCGCTGGGCATGAATTTCTTCAGCTACTGGTTTTCCGACAAGCTGGTGCTGAAGATGTACAACGCCCAGGAGGTCGACGAGACGACGGCGCCGCAGTTCTACGGCATGGTGCGCGAGCTGGCCGGCAAGGCCGGGCTGCCCATGCCCCGGGTCTACCTGATCCACGAAGACGCCCCCAATGCCTTTGCCACCGGCCGCAACCCGCACCACGCGGCGGTGGCGGCCACCACCGGCCTCATGCGCATTCTCAATGGGCGCGAGCTGCGCGGCGTGATGGCCCACGAACTGGCCCACGTGAAGCACCGCGACATCCTGATCTCCACGATCAGCGCGACGATGGCCGGCGCGATCTCGATGCTGGCCAACTTCGCCATGTTTTTCGGCGGGCGCGACAGCGAGGGCCGGCCGGCCAATCCCGTCGTGGGCCTCCTCGTGATGATCCTGGCGCCGCTGGCGGCCAGCCTGATCCAGATGGCCATCAGCCGAGCGCGCGAGTTCGAGGCCGACCGTGGCGGGGCCGAGATCTGCGGCGACCCGCAGGCTCTGGCCAGCGCGTTGCAGAAGATCCAGCGCTACGCCCAGGGCATCCCGCTGGAGGCGGCCGAGCGCCACCCCGAGACGGCGCAGATGATGATCATGAACCCGTTGTCGGGCGGCGGCCTGCGTGGCTTGTTCTCCACGCACCCGTCCACCGAGGAGCGGGTCGCCCGCCTGCTCGAGATGGCGCGCCGGTAAGGTGCGCTCATGAGGCGGGGGGCTGTCGGGGGGGGCACTGGCCGTCGCTGCGACCCGGGGCTCAACTTCCCGCCCGAATGGCCGAAGATCTCGCCATGCGTGCTTTTCCCCTCATCCTCGCCTTGCTGACCTCCGCCGCCCTGAGCGGCTGCGACCAGCTGGGCATCGAGTCGGCGCAGGCCGTGGCCGAGCGCCGTGAGGCCGAGGGGCGCGCTCTGGGCGGGGCCTGCCGCCATGCCGGGCGGGCCATCGAGGACTGCTACACCCTGAACCCCAAGGCCGACAAGGCGGCCATCTTCGCCGGCTGGCGCGAGATGAACGACTACATGGCCGAGAACAAGCTCACCGAGGTGCCGCCGCAGGTGGTCAACCCGCGTCATGCCAAGCTGTTGAATCCGGCCCCAGCCGAGACGACCGAACGGTGACTACTGGAGCGCCTCGCTCGAGGCCACGGACGGCCCGGCGCAGATGGCGCCCTGGGCGCGGCGGGCGCTGGAGGCGGCGCTGTGCTCGCGGGCCCAGGCGGCCAAGCGCATCAGGGCGCGGGCTGCCGCGTCGGCGCCACCGGCCAGGCCCACCCAAACGTTGCGTGCCTGCCGCGGCTGAGCCAGCGGCAGCCAGTGCAACTCGGCGCGCCCCTGGGGGTGCCAAGTCTCGACGACGAGTTCCTGCCCGGCCTCCAGCCACAGCCGCTCGCCCGGGCAGAGCACCCAGTCGGGCCCGCCTCCGGTGCGGGTGATCCACACCGTGGCGCCTTGCACCTGCAAGTGCCCGGCGCCCGGGGCACGCCAGCGCACGGCCTGGCCAGCGGCCACACCGGTGTGGCCCAGGGGCGTTGATTGGTGCGTGGCTTGCATGAGTGCGTGAACCATGATGAACTCCGGCTGTGACGTGTCTGTGCTGCAAGATTAGGAGGATCGGTGCCGCCGGTCCAATGAGAAGCAGATCGCAGATTGATGCAGAATCATCATGAATAAGCTGCGCCACCGGCCGCTCGCCGTGGGGGCCTTGCGGGCCTTCGAGGCGGTTGCCCGCCATCTCAACTTCCGCGCCGCGGCCGAAGAGCTGTTCCTCACCCAGCCGGCCATCAGCCGGCAGATCCAGGGCCTGGAGGACGAGATCGGGGCGCCGCTGTTCGTGCGTGGCACCCGCCATGTCGAGCTGACCAGCGCGGGCGCGGCCTTGCTGCGCTCGGTCGTGCCGCTGCTGGACCGGCTGGATGCGACGGTGCGCCAGATCCGCCAGTCGCGGGGTCGGCGGGTCGTGGGGGTGACCACCTTCGCTTCCTTCGCCTCGTTGTGGCTGATCCCCCGGCTGGAGGCCTTCCAACGCGAGCACCCGGACATCGATATCCGGGTCAGCGCCAGCGACAGCATGGTCGAGCCCGACGGCGACGAGATCGACGTGGCTCTGCGCTACTGCCCACCACAGCGTGGCACCGAGGGTTGGGTGCGGCTGTTCGGCGAGGTAATGACCCCGGTGGTCAGCCCCTGGCTGCTCGAACGGGCTCGCAGCGGACAGGGGCCGGGCCTGGAGCGGCCGACCGACCTGGCCCGGCACACGCTGCTGGAGGAGTTCGACAACCGCCTCAACGTCGAGCACATGAGCTGGCGGCATTGGCTCGCCCGCCATGGCCTGGGCGAACTGGAGCCCAAGCGCTGGCTCTATTTCAATTACACCTTCCAGCAGGTGCAGGCGGCGCTCACGGGCCAGGGGGTGGCGCTGGCGCGGCTGCCGCTGGTGGCCGAGGCGCTGCGCACGGGCGAGCTGGTCGAGCCTTTTGCCGACTGCGCCGAACGGCTCGACAGTGCCCATGCCTACTGGCTCATCGCGCCGGCTTCGGCCCGGCAGCGTCCCGAGGTGGCGCAGTTTTGCCGCTGGATCGAGGCCGAGGCCGCCCGCACCCGCCAGGCGGTCGGCGAGGACCCTGGCGGTGAGGACGGGCTGGGCGAGGCCGACTGACCGACCCCGTCCCCCCCACGCTACGGGGCGAGCACCTCGTTCTCGGTGACCACGATCGTCAGCGGGTGGTCATGGGCCTGAGGCGCCAGGGCGATTTCGCTGCCGGCAAAGGTCACGCCCACGGCGGTCACGCCCGGGTGCGCGGCCAGCCAGCGGTCGAAGTAGCCGCCGCCATAGCCCAGCCGGTAGCCCTCGCGGCTGTAGCCCACACAGGGCACCAGCACCACGTCGGGCACGACCTCGGCTCCCGCAGTGCTGGGAATGCCGCAGTCGTCGGCGAGCGCAGGCGGGCTGCGTCCGTCCCAGCGGCGGTAGACCATGGTGGGAGGGCTGCGGCGCGCGAAGGGCAGGGCCAGCCCCGGTGCGAGCGCGGGCATGTCGTCGCCCCATGCGGCCGGTGCGTTAAATTCGGACCGTACCGGCCAATACAGCCCCAGCACCTGCGGCTCCAGCGCGGCGAGCAGCTCGCGCAGGCGCCATCCCAGGGCCTGATGGGCCGCCGGACCTGCAGGGGAGGCCACGAAGCGCTCGCGCGCTTCGAGCAGTTGCTGGCGCAACGTGGCCCGGTCGAGGGACCCCGACTCCGTGATCCAAGGCATCTGCTTGATGAGATTTCTTCCAAAGGACTTCGATTATCGGCGCGCCCTGTGCGTGCTCGCCGCCGCCGTGCTGACGGGCTGCGCTTGGACGTCCTCGCCCGCGCAGGGGGCGGCCGACCTGGCGGTGCAGGCGCGCGAGGCCCACGCACGCAGGGACTTCGCCCGTCTGCAGGGCCTGCTGCGCTCGGCCCGCGCACAAGACCACCCCCTCACCCCCTGGATCGACTACTGGGCGCTCAACTTGCGTCTGGGCGAGGCCAGCGCCGGCGAGCTGGCCGAGTTCTATGCCCGCTGGCCCGGCACCTACGTCGAGGACCGGCTGCGCAACGATTGGCTGCTCGAGCTCGGCCGCCGCGGCGACTGGGCGCAGATGGCTGCCGAGTTGCCGCGTTTGCGCATGCGCGACGACCGCGAGCTCCATTGCTACGAACAGATCCTGCACCACCGCGACGGCCATCCGCGCGAGGCGGTGCGCGAAGCGGCACGGGCGGCGTGGTATGCCCAGCGCGATGCCGACGTGGGCTGCGCGGCGATGGCCTCGCAGCTCTACGCGGGCGGCGTGCTCACGGCCGACGATGTCTGGCGCAAGGCCCGCCTGGCCGCCGACCAGAACCGCCCGCGGGCCGCACGCCAGGCCCTGGAGCTGATCGGTGCGTCGGCCGTCATCAACTTCAACGAGCTCCACGAGAACCCGGCCCGCTACGTGGTGCGCGCCGGCCGCACCGACCGGCGCGAGGCGGCCGAGCTGACCGCGCTGGCGCTGATCCGCCTGGGGGCCAACGACCCGGACCTGGCCGTCACCCAGATGCGCGACCGCTGGGCGGCCTGGCTGCCCGACGATCTGGCGTCCTGGGTGTGGGCCAGCATCGGCCGCCAGGCTGCCATCCGCCTGCGGCCTGACGCAGCCGACCACTACCAACGCGCGGCGCGCAAGGCCGACGAGCGCTCCTGGTCGGACGACATGCTGGTATGGAAGGCCCGCGCCGCGCTGCGCGCCGGCCGCTGGCCGCAGGTGCTGCAGGCCATCGAGGCCCTGTCGGGCGCCGAGCAGCGCGACCCGGCCTGGATGTACTGGAAGGCGCGCGCCTTGCGTGAGGTGGCCCGCGAATCGGCCCAGGCCGAGACCCTGCGCGCCCAGGCCCACGCGCTGCTGGAGACGCTGGCCGGCCAGTACCACTTCTACGGCCAACTGGCCGCCGAGGACCTGGACCGGCCGCATTCCCTGCCGCCCCCGCCGGCCCCGTTGACGGCCGAGGAACGCGCACGGGCGCAGGCCAACCCCGGGCTGCAGCGTGCGCTGCGGCTCATCGAGCTGGGCCTGCGCAGCGAGGGCGTGCGCGAATGGAACTGGACCCTGAGCTTCGGCGGCCCTGGGCGCATGGGCGATCGCGACCTGCTGGCGGCCGCCCAGCTGGCCTGTGACCGTGAGGTCTGGGATCGCTGCATCAACACCAGCGAGCGCACCCAGGCCGAGGTCAGCTTCGAGCAGCGCTTCCCCATGCCCTTTCGCCGGGAGGTGGTGCTCAAGGCGCGCGAGGTGGGGGTCGACCCAGCCGTCGTCTACGGGCTGATCCGCCAGGAGTCGCGCTTCATCTTGGATGCACGTTCGCACGTCGGTGCGTCGGGGCTGATGCAGCTCATGCCGGCCACCGCACGCTGGACGGCGCGCCAGATCGGCCTGAACTACCAGCCCTCGATGCTCAACGATCGCGACATCAACCTCCGGCTCGGGATGAGCTACCTCAAGCTCGTGATCGAGGACCAGGGCTCGCTGGCGCTGGGGGCGGCGGCCTACAACGCCGGACCGGGTCGCCCGCGGCGCTGGCGCGAGGGGCCGGTGCTCGAGGCCGCGGTCTGGATCGAGAACATTCCTTTCAACGAAACCCGGGACTACGTCAAGAAGGTGTTGTCCAATGCCACCTACTATGACGCGCTGTTGCACGGGCGAGCGCCCCGGCTGCGCGACCGCCTGGAGCGCAGCATCGGGCCACGGGCCTCCGACGCGCCGGCCGCCCGGGCCGATCTGCCCTGACTGCCATGTGGGTTCGACGCACCATGAACAAGATCCTCGTCCTCGGCGGCACCGGCTTCGTCGGCCGCCACCTGTGCGAACGCCTGGTCGACCGCAACGGCGGCGGCAGCGGGCTCATCCGCGTGCCCAGCCGTCGCCCGGCACGTGCCAAGCACATCCAGATGCTGCCCACCGTGGAGCTGGTCCAGGCCGATGTGCACGACCCCGTTCAACTGCGACGCCTGGTGGCCGGTTGCGATGCGGTCATCAACCTCGTGGCCATCCTGCACGGCCGCCCGGCCGACTTCGACAAGGTGCACGTGGCGCTGCCGCGCCAACTGGCTCAGGTGTGCGCCGAGCAGGGCGTGCGCAGGCTGCTGCATGTCAGCGCCCTGGGGGTGGGCGAGGGGGCGCCCTCGCACTACCTGCGCACCAAGGCCGAGGGCGAGGCGGTGCTGCGCGCGCAGCCCGGGCTCGAACTCACGGTGCTGCGGCCTTCGGTGATCTTCGGGGCCGAAGACCGCTTTCTCAACCTCTTTGCCGCACTGCAGCGCCTCTTCCCCGTCCTGCCGCTGGCCGGCGCGCAGGCCCGCTTCCAGCCGGTGTGGGTGGGCGATGTGGCCCAGGCCCTGGTCAACGCCCTCGACCGCCCCGACTCGATCGGCCAGACCTACGAATGCGCCGGGCCGCACGTCTACACCCTGGCCGAGCTGGTGCGCCTGGCCGGCGAGCTGTCGGGCCATCCCCGGCCCATCGTGCCCCTGCCCGAGACCCTGGGCCGGCTGCAGGCGCTGGCGCTGGAGTGCCTGCCGGGCGAGCCCCTGATGAGCCGCGACAACATCGCTTCGATGCGCGTGCCCAACGTGGCCAGCGGCCGCCTGCCGGGCCTGCAGGCCCTGGACATCACCCCGGTGGACCTGCCCTCGGTGGCGGCCGGCTACCTGGGCGGGCGCGAGCCGCGCAGCCGCTACCTGCAGTTCCGTGCCTTCGCCCGCCGCGGCTGACAAGGCGCGTGCGGCATCATCAATCCGATGCAGGCTTCGCATTGGCGGGCGGGGCCGCACGGCCCTAGCATGGAGGTCTCATCGTGGAGACCTTCATGCTGCAACTCGTCATCGGCAACAAGAACTACTCGTCGTGGTCCCTGCGCGGCTGGCTGATGCTCGCGCACTTCGGCATCCCCTTCGAGGAGGTCAAGCTGCGCCTGAGCTTCACCGAAGGCTCCGAGTTCAAGCGCCGCCTGGCCGCGCTCACGCCCACCGGGCAGGTGCCGGTGCTGGTCGATGGCGACCTGGCCATCTGGGACACCCTGGCCATCGCCGAAACCCTGGCCGAGGCCCATCCCGACAAGCGCATGTGGCCTGCCGACCGCCGCCAGCGGGCTCGGGCGCGCAGCCTGTGTGCCGAAATGCACGCCGGGTTTTCGGCCCTGCGCAGCCACTGCCCGATGAACCTCGAGGCCGAGTTGTCGGCCGTGGGCGCTGAGCTGATGCGCACCCGCCCCGAGGTCGTGCGCGACCTGCAGCGCATCGTACAGATGTGGACCGACCAGATCGAGACCCACGGCGGCCCGTACCTCTTTGGGGCCGAGGTGACGATTCCCGATCTCTACTACGCCCCGGT
The DNA here is from genome assembly GCF_046291045.1 of Caldimonas sp. Taxonomy (GTDB): domain Bacteria; phylum Pseudomonadota; class Gammaproteobacteria; order Burkholderiales; family Burkholderiaceae_C; genus Caldimonas. The sequence continues at coordinate 17,989 of NZ_JBKBSL010000040.1, forward strand.
GTGCACCCGCATCCGCACCTACGGCCTGCCCGTGCCGCCGGCGGCGCAAGCCTACATCGAGCGCATCTATGCCCTGCCGGCCCTGCAGGCCTGGGTGGCCGAGGCCCTGGCCGAGCACGATTTCCTCGACTTCGACGAGCCGTACCGCAAGAGCCGCGCCGGCTGAATCCGGCCCGCTACACTTGCCGGCCATGAAGGTCTACATGGTCGGAGGCGCCGTGCGGGACCGGCTGCTCGGCCTGCCGGTCAGCGACCGCGACTGGGTGGTGGTGGGCGCCACTCCCGAGGCCATGATCGCCGCGGGCTTCACGCCCGTGGGGCGCGATTTCCCGGTCTTCCTGCATCCTCAAACCCATGAGGAATATGCGCTGGCGCGCACCGAGCGCAAGACGGGTCGCGGCTACCACGGCTTTTCGTTCCACACCGCCCCGGATGTCACGCTGGAGCAGGATCTGCAGCGCCGCGACCTGACGATCAATGCCATTGCCGAGGACGAGGACGGCCGCCTGATCGACCCCTTCGGCGGCGTGCGCGACCTGCAAGACCAGGTGCTGCGGCATGTCTCGCCTGCCTTCGCCGAGGATCCGGTGCGCATCCTGCGCGTGGCGCGTTTTGCGGCTCGCTTCACCGAGTTCAGCGTGGCCGCCGAAACCCTGGTGCTGATGCGTCGGATGGTCGAGCACGGCGAGGCCGACCACCTGGTGCCCGAGCGCGTGTGGCAGGAGCTGTCGCGCGGGCTGATGGAGAAGAAGCCCTCGCGCATGTTCGAGGTGCTGCGCCAGTGCGGGGCGCTTTCGCGCATCCTGCCCGAGGTGGATCGGCTGTGGGGCGTGCCCCAGCGCGCCGAGTACCACCCCGAGGTGGACACCGGCATGCACCTGATGCTGGTGCTGGACATGGCCGCCCGCCTGAAGGCCTCCCTGCCGGTGCGCTTCGCCTGCCTGATGCACGACCTGGGCAAGGGCACGACGCCGCCGCAGCTGCTGCCGCGCCACATCGGCCACGAACAGCGCAGCGTGGGCCTGCTGCGCGAGGTCTGCCAGCGCCTGCGCGTACCCACCGAATGCCGGGAGATGGCCGAAGTCGTGGCACGCGAGCACGGCCACATCCACCGCAGCGGAGAACTCGGCGCGGCCGCCCTGGTGCGCCTGCTCGAGCGCTGCGATGCCTTCCGCAAGCCCGAGCGGTTCGACGCCATCGTGCTGGCGTGCGAATGCGATGCCCGAGGGCGGCTCGGTCTGGGTGAACAGGACTATCCTCAGGGCGAGTTGCTGCGTCATGCGCTGCGCGCTGCCCGGCAGGTGGACGCCGGCGAGATCGCCCGCGAGGCCCAGGCCCGCGGCCTGCCGGGGCCTCGCATCGCCGGGCTCGTCCACGAGGCCCGGGTGCGCGCGGTGGCCCAGGCTCTGTGAACCCACCGCTTGGCCGGCCGGGGCCGCAGGCTTGGCGGCAGGGACGCTATACCCGACTCGCCGCCGGGGCCGGCGCCGCGGTGGGATCATGCCCTTTTTGGCCGTGGGGCCGGCCGGATGCAGGGGGTGTGCGATGAGGATGACGCAGGTGATCCGGCGGCACGGCTTTCGCAAGTGGTACGAGCGCGAGCTCATCCAGAGCCACCTCCACCTCGTGTTGCTGCTGCTGGCCACGCTGGGCCTGCTGGGCAGCGCCGAGGCCTACGAGCGTGGCGCCTCCCCGCTCGAGCAGGTGTGGATCGGGCTGTGTGCCGCCGCCAGTGCCGTGATCGGGCTGTGGGCCCTGAGGCGCTACCTCTATCTGCTGATGCATGCCGAGCAGGTGGCCCATCAGGCCCAGTGCCCGGCCTGCCAGACCTATGCCCGCTGGACCTTGATCGACGAGGACGAGGGCCGCCAGCGCCTGCAGGTGCAATGCCGCCAGTGCAAGCACCGCTGGCACATCGACTGTTGAGCGAGCCCCGGGTGGGGCGGGCCCCGCTCACGAGGCCGCCAGCACGCGCCGAAGCTGGATCGCCTCGGCCAGGTGGGCCACGGCCAGGGTGTCGGCCCCGGCCAGGTCGGCGATGCTGCGGGCGAGCTTGAGCACCCGGTGCAGGCCACGGGCCGACCAGCCCAGCCGGGCGGCCGCGGCCTGCAGGAAGCGGGCGGCACCGTCGTCCAGCCGGCAGTGGGCGTCGATCTGTGCACCCTGGAGCTGCGCGTTCGTGCACCCCTGGCGGGTCATCTGCCGCTGCCGGGCCCGGGCCACGCGCTCGGCCACCGCGGCGCTGGGTTCACCCTCGGGCAAGCGCAGCAGCTCCTCGTGCGGCACGCTGGCCACTTCCACCTGGATGTCGATGCGATCCAGCAGCGGCCCGCTGAGCCGGCCCTGGTAACGGGCCACCGCCTCGGGGCTGCAGCGGCAGGTGCGCACGCGCGAGCCCAGGTAGCCGCAAGGGCAGGGGTTCATCGCGGCGACCAGCTGGAAGCGCGCCGGGAACTCGGCCTGCCGGGCTGCGCGCGAGATCGTGATCTGGCCGGTCTCCAGCGGTTCGCGCAGGATCTCCAGGGCCGCGCGCGGGAACTCGGGCAACTCGTCCAGGAACAGCACGCCCTGGTGGGCCAGCGAGATTTCGCCCGGCCGCGGCGGCGAGCCGCCGCCGGCCAGGGCCACCGGCGAGGCGCTGTGATGGGGCGCGCGCAGCACGCGCTGGCGCCAGCGCGAGGGATCGAAGGCGCCCACCAGGCTGAGCACCGCGGCCGATTCCAGCGCGGCCTCGGTGTCCAACGGCGGCAGCAGGCCGGGCAAGCGCTGGGCGAGCATGGACTTGCCGGTGCCCGGCGGACCCACCATCAGCACGCTGTGCCCGCCGGCTGCGGCGATCTCCAGCGCCCGTTTCGGACCGGCCTGGCCCTTGACCTCGCGCAGGTCGGGGCCGGCGGCGGCCTCGGCCTGGGGCCGCTCGCACACCCGCACCCAGCCGGGTGGGGCCGATTCGCCCGCGGTGGGCGGGAGCAGCGACTGCACCACCTCGAGCAAGTGCCGTGCACCGTAGACGGTGGTCCCCTCGACCAACGAGGCTTCGCGGGCGCTGTCCAGCGGCAGCACCATCGCGCGTGCGGGCCCTTGGCGGCGCAGTGCCAGGCTCATCGCCAGTGCGCCGCGCACGGCCCGCAGGTCGCCGGCCAGGCTCAACTCGCCAGCGAATTCATAGCCGTCCAGCGCCGCAGCGGAGATCTGGCCCTGCGCGGCCAGGATGCCCAGCGCGATGGGCAAATCGAAGCGACCGGATTCCTTGGGCAGGTCGGCCGGCGCCAGGTTGACGGTGATGCGCTTGTTGTGGGGGAAATCCAGCCCGCTGTTGATCAGCGCGGCGCGCACGCGCTCACGGGCTTCCTTGACTTCGGTGTCGGCCAGGCCCACCAGCGTGAAGCTGGGCAGGCCGTTGGCCAGGTGCACCTCGACGGTGACGGGCGGGGCCTGCAAGGCAGCCAGCGCCCGGCTGTGGATCACGGCCAGCGACATGGACGGGGGTCCTCCTGAGCATCCTTCTTTCTGAGGGGCACTGGGGGTGCCCGGACCCGCATTGTGGCGGTTCGCGCCTGCGGCATCCCCCGGTGGCGGCCCCCATGGGCGCGGGGGTGCACAGGCCTGGTGCATCGAGCCGAGTTGCACCGAGGGTGTGCGTCGCTCGGGCGATGCGGGGGCGCGATGCGCCGTCATGGGGCGATTCTCTCGGCCTCACGGTGGCACGCTTCCTGCAGATCGACGGATGCAACCCGTTCCTCATCCCTCCAGGAGTGTCGTCCATGTCCCGCAAGACCCCGCTCGCTCTCGCGCTCGCCGCCTCCGTGCTCGCCGGCCCGGCGATGGCCGAAGGTGTGGCCACCAACTTTAGCCTGACCACCAACTACAAGTTCCGCGGCCAGGACCAGACCGACAACAAGCCAGCCCTGCAAGGCGGCTTCGACTACAGCCTGGGTGGCTTCTACGTCGGCAACTGGAACTCCAGCATCAGCTTCGCCAACGGCATCGAGATGGATGTCTACGGCGGCTACAAGGGGGAGGTGGCCGGCCTGGGCTATGACGTGGGCGTGCTGCAATACATCTACCCCGGCCTGTCCGATGCCAACACCACCGAGATCTACGGCGGCCTGAGCTACGGCGCGTTCGCGTTCAAGTACTCGCACACCGTGTCCGACGAGTACTTCGCCGTGCCCGACAGCCGCAACACCGGCTACCTCGCGCTGTCGGCCAATGTGCCTGTGATGGACAAGCTCACGCTCAATGCCGCGCTGGGCTACACACTGTGGGCCAGCGATGCCACGCCGCCCGACTACTACGACTACAAGCTGGGGGCCACCTACGACCTGGGCTCAGGCTTCTCGCTGGGCGGCCACGTGGTGGGCGCCAACAAAAAGAACTTCTATGGCGACATCAACAAGGCCCGTTTCATCGTCACGCTGACCAAGGCCATGTAAACCGCAGGTGCCCGGCTGGGAGCGGGCACCTCCCATTCCACTTTCACAAGGAGCAAGCCATGAAGATGGTGACTGCCATCGTCAAGCCCTTCAAGCTGGACGAAGTGCGTGAAGCCCTCAGCGCCATCGGGGTGCAGGGCATCACGGTGACTGAAGTCAAGGGCTTCGGCCGTCAGAAGGGCCACACCGAGCTGTACCGGGGGGCGGAGTATGTCGTCGACTTTCTGCCCAAGGTGAAGATCGAGGCGGCGGTGGACGACGCCATCGTCGATCGCGTCATCGAGGCCATCGAAGGCTCGGCCCGCACCGGCAAGATCGGCGACGGGAAGATCTTCGTGTCGGCCCTCGAGCAGGTGGTGCGCATCCGCACCGGCGAGACGGGCAAGGACGCCCTGTGACCCTTCCGACCCAGAGAGACAACCCATGAAGAAACTGCTTGCCATCTTGGCGTTCGGTCTGTCGGCCCTCGGGGTCGTGGACGTCGCCCTCGCGCAGGACGCCGCCGCCTCGGCGCCTGCGGTCACCGAAGCGGCCGCACCGGCTGCAGCCCCCGGCGCACCGGCGCCGACCCCCGCCGAAGCGGCCCCGACGCCCACCGTGAACAAGGGCGACGTGGCTTGGATGCTGACGGCCACCATGCTGGTCATCCTGATGACCATCCCCGGCCTGGCGCTGTTCTACGGCGGTCTGGTGCGCGCCAAGAACATGCTGTCGGTGCTGATGCAGGTCTTCGTGATCTTCTCGCTCGTCACCGTGCTATGGGCTCTTTACGGCTACAGCCTGGCCTTCGGCGGTGGCGGCGCCTTCATCGGCACGCTGGACAAGGTCTTCCTGATGGGGGTGACGCAGGAGTCCCTGGCCGACACCTTCTCTGCGGATGCCAAACTGCCCGAGTACGTGTTCATCGCCTTCCAGTCGACATTCGCGGCCATCACCTGTGCGCTGATCGTCGGGGCCTTTGCCGAACGCATCAAGTTCTCGGCGGTGCTGCTGTTCACGGTGCTGTGGTTCACCTTCAGCTACCTGCCCATCGCTCACATGGTGTGGTACTCGGAAGGCCTGCTGTTCAAGGACGGCGCGCTGGACTTCGCCGGTGGCACCGTGGTGCACATCAACGCCGGCGTGGCCGCGCTGGTGGGCGCCTACATGGTGGGCAAGCGCATCGGTTTCGGCAAGGAGGCCATGCCCCCGCACTCGCTCACGCTGACCATGGTGGGTGCCTCGCTGCTGTGGGTGGGCTGGTTCGGCTTCAACGCCGGCTCTGCGCTGGAAGCCAACGCCAACGCCTCGCTGGCCTTCATCAACACCATCGTCGCCACCGGCGCGGCCACCCTGGCCTGGTGCATCGGCGAAGGCCTGGCCAAGGGCAAGGCCTCGATGCTGGGCGCCGCCTCGGGCGCGGTGTCGGGCTTGGTGGCCATCACCCCGGCCGCCGGCCTGGTGGGCCCGATGGGCGCCATCGTCATCGGCCTGCTGGCGGGCTTCGTCTGCCTGTGGGGCGTCAATGGCCTGAAGCGCATGCTCGGCGCCGATGACGCGCTGGACGTGTTCGGCGTGCATGGCGTGGGCGGCATCGTGGGCGCCTTGCTGACTGGCGTGTTCACCGCGCCCGGCCTGGGGGGGACCGGCGCCGAAGACTTCTCGATCGCCTCGCAGGTCTGGATCCAGGCCAAAGGCGTGCTGCTGACCATCGTCTGGTCGGGGGTGGTCTCGATCATCGCCTACAAAATCGTCGACCTCGTCATCGGCCTGCGCGTGCCCGAAGAGGACGAGCGTGAGGGCCTGGACATCGCCTCGCATGGCGAGACGGCCTACAGCAAGTAAGCGACTGCTCGCG
>NZ_JBKBSL010000041.1:0-23546 GCF_046291045.1 Caldimonas sp.
TCAAACACGCCTCGTGGACATGTGCACAGGCCGGCCAGCGGCCTGCACACATGCCCACCGGGCTCGACGACCAGGAGTCATTGTGACTGTTGTGTTCCACACGAAATGACGAAGGACCGCCAACCAGCTCGATACCGATGGAATCGCTGTTGACCGGGAAGCGGTCGGGGTAGGTCTTGCGCCTTTCGATGTCGTTGATGGCGGCAATCTGAGCGGACCATCCCAAGGTGAGCGCCTTGGCAATCTCCGGGTCGCGACAGTTCGTTTTCAACAGCTCCAGGCAGCGTGATTTGATACGTGCCCCCACATGAAAACATCGCTTGAAAAGGCTCGCTGTCTGGTACAGGGTTCCGTTTTTCGCGATCAAGAAATGCGCACCATGCCCGCCACGGGCATAGGCATAGAACGTTGCCTGCTCGTCTGCCGCATCTGTTTGATGGATGACGATCGCGCGAGCGGCCTCTAAGGCCCCGTGTTCGATCTGGGGAAACCGACGATGTTGCACGTGGGCATGCACAAGCATGCCCTCCTGATCGATCTTCGACAACGGAACCTCCTTGAGTCTTGTTAGATGCGGCAGCCAACGAGTCTAGGCCGCCGCTCCTGCCCGGGACAAGACTCTTGTCGTGAGCGAATGTGACAACCGCTTGCCAAAGGGATCGAGGTCGCGCGATCTACTTTCGTCCACCCCATGCAGCCCGGCTCCCCGTCCTACGCTTTGGCATACCCTGGATCCCGTCTGTGCGCTCAATACGTCCAGTTCAGGCTGGCGCTCACGTGGCGGGGCGCCCCAGCGTGGTTCTGCGACCAGTACAGGCTGTTGATGTAGCGCTCGTTGGTGGCGTTGCGCAGGTTCAGGCTGACGCTCAGGTGCCGGCTGATCTCGTAGCGCGCCATCAGGTCGAGCAGGGCGTAGCTGTCCTGGAGCACGCGCGCGGTGCCGCCGCCGGCCAGGGCCTCGTCCCGATAGCTGCGGCTTTGCCAGTTCACGGCCGCGCCCAGCTTCAGGCCCGGCAGAGCCGGCACACGGTAGCGGGCGGCCAGGCGGAACATCCGGCGCGGCACGAAGGTGCGCGCGGCGTTGCCCTCCTCGTCCTCCAGTCGCAGTTGGGTGTAGCTGCCGGCGAGTTCCCAGTCGCGGCCCAGGCGGCCGGCCAAGTCCAGCTCGAAGCCGGTGGAGGTGGCGTCGATGCCCTCGTAGTAGCTGCCGTTCGGGCCGAAGCCGGCATAGACCGGGTCGTTCTTTTGCGTCACGCGGAAGACCGCCAGGTTGCCCTGGAGGCGGCCCTCGAACCACTCGCCCTTCAGGCCGGCCTCGACGCTGCGGCCTTCGAGGGGGTCGAGCACGCGGTTGGCCGCATCGACCTTGAACTGCGGGTTGTAGATTTTCGTGTAGCTCGCGTAGACGGTGTGGTGGGCGTCCAGGTCGTACAGGGCGCCCAGATAGGGCGCCGTCTTGAGCTTGCGGTAGCGGTGGGTCTCGCCGTACTGGATGCCGTCGCTGCGGGCCTGTGTCAGGTTGGCGCCGGTGATGAGCTTGAAGTTGTCGCTCAGGTTGAAGCGGGCCACACCGTAGAGCGTGCGGCGGTAGTCGGTGAAATCGGCGTGGCCGTCCACCCGCTCCTTGTCGAAATCGGGGCGCGGGGTGCTGCCGTCGAGCATGTCCTCCTCGCTCAGCGGATCGCCCACGCCGGCGTAGCTCGAGCGCAATGCATTGACGCTGCGCGACCCGCTCAGGCCCACACGCGCCTCGTGCTCGCGCCCTGCCAGGGTGAAGGGGCCGCCGAGATTCACATCGGCCACCCACTGGCGCTCGCGGTGGCGATAGGCCGAGGGGAAGGTGCTCAGGCCGGTGCCGTCCGGGTTAAGCGTGCCAACCACGTAAAAGAGTTCGGCGTCGGAACCCAGCTCCCGGTGCAGCACCGTGGCCCGGCTGCGCCAGCCGCCACCCCAGGCGTGGTCGAGCTCCAGGAAGGCCTGGGTGTCGTCAGTGTGCCAGTAGGTCCAGCCAGGCGCGCTGCTGGCCGAAGGCGGGTAATCCGTGAGGCTGCCGTCGCTTCGATGCAGCGGCAGGCCGCCCCACATGATGCCTTCGGGACGGTTGCGCTGCTGGCTCACGCCGCCGGTCAGCACGGTGTCGGGACCGAGGTCGGCTTCGAGCATCGCACCCAGCACGGTCTTGCGCAGGTGGTAGCGGTCCAGGTAGGAATCCCTGTCCTCCACCGCGGCGATCACGCGCGCGCGCAGGCTGCCGGCCTCGTTGAGCGCACCGCCCACGTCGGCATCCAGGCGGCGCTGGTTCCACGACCCCAGCGTAAGCCCGGCGGAGGCCTGAAAGCCGGGCGTGGGCCGCTTGCGCACGAAGTTGACGGTGGCCGAAGGGTTGCCGGTGGACGAGCTCAGGCCATTGGCGCCCTTCACCACCTCGACGCGGTCGTACAGCACGGTGTCGATGTCGCCGAGCTGGTCGCCGGTGGCAAAGGGCAGGCCCAGACCATCGACCTGGAAGTGGGTGATGTCGAAGCCGCGGGCGCTGAAGTAGGTGCGGTCGGTCTCGATCCGCTCGACGCGCACGCCGCTGGTGGCCGACAGCAGGTCGCGCACGTCGCGCAGCGCGAAGTCGTCGATCTGCGTGCGCGTGACCACACTGATGGACTGCGGCGTCTCGCGCAGCGAGAGCCGCAGGCCCGTGGCGGTGTGGGTGGCGCGCGTGGTGTAGCTGTCGCGGCCTTCGGTGGCGGCGCGTTCGGACTGGCCGGTGACGGTGACGGCCGGCAGGGCCTCGCCGGCCGTTGCGACGGGCTCATCGGCCGCCCAGGCGGCGGTGGCGCCCAGCCACAGGGCCAGGGCGTGCAGGATAGGGTGAGGGCGCAGGTGCTGCGGCCGGGACACGGACATGACAACTCCGGGAAGGTTGAGGAAGGGAATGCGGTTCAGGCCAGGTCTTCGCGCATGCGCGGGGCCGGCGTCGCGGAGGCCGCCGCCTCGGCCGGCACGGCCCGACGGCCGCGGCGCTTGCGCCACCAGATCACGATGCCGGTGACGCTGAGCACCACGACCACCAGCCCCATCACGAGCACGAGGAGCCGGTACGGCAGGCCGAAGACCTTGCCCATGTGCAAGGCGGCCAGCCAGCTCGTGAAGGTGTTGCCCGGCGCGATCTTGGGATGCTCGAAGGCCAGCTCGGCGCCGTGGTCGTCCTGGGCCGAGAAGTAGACGACGGTGTGGCCGTGGTCGTCGGCGAAGTCCTGGTCGCTCATCACCGAGTAGTACCAGGCGCCGTGCTCACGCGCGAACATGATCGCGTCTTCCTGCTCGATCACGAAGCCATGGCGCACCGCACGCGCCGCCATGAGCTCGCGCCCGCGCTCGCGCGCCTGCTCCCAGCTCATGTTGGCCTGCATCAGCGGGGCGTGGTGCAGGTCGGGCAGGGTCTCGTGGGCATCGACCGTCGGCACGATGCGCTTGAGCACCGGCAGGTAGAGCTCGTCCTTGAGGTTCAGGCTCACGCTGGACACCGCGAACAAGATGAGCATGCCCCACAGCCACAGGCTGAGCGCGCGGTGCAGGTCGAAGTGGATGCGGTAGGTGCTGCCCGACCACTTCACGAGCCAGGCCGGCTTCCAGCCCTTCCAGAAGCCCTCGCGGCGGCGCGGCAGCGTGAGGTACAAGCCCACGAAGCTGTCGAACAGCCAGACGAAGGAGATCACGCCGAAGAGCCACATGCCCCAGGGATAGGGAATGGTGAGCGCGTAGTGCAGCTGGTACATCAGCGGCATGAAGTGGGCGCGGTCGAAGACCCAGGCACCGCGCTCGCGCTCGCCCAGCACCTCGGCGGTGTAGGGATTGGCGAACACCTCGTAGAAGCGCAGCTTCTGGGCGCCCTCAGGGCCCACCAGGCGCCAGGCATAGAGCTTGTGCGAGCGGCCCGGCTCGCGGTGCAGCGGGTGGTAGTCCAGGTGGGCGTTGCCAGGCAGCGCTTTCTCGACGCGCTCGCGCAGGACGAGCGGGTCGAGCAGCGGCACATCGCTGCGGTCTTCGACGAGCATCAACTCCGGGTTGAGCGCGGTGTCGATCTCGTCATAGAAGGCAAGCAGGCTGCCGGTGAGGCCGGCGATCACGAGGAAGCCCGCGATCGCCAAGCCGGCGTAGCGGTGGGCAAGCACCCAGAAGTGACGGGTCATGGCTGGCTCTCTTTCAAGCGGGGCTGGCGGTGACGGTTCAGAAGCGGTAGGTGACGGTGGCGTTGACGGTGCGGCGTGCGCCGTACCAGCAGTCGCCGCGGCCCAGGCAGGTGGCCACATAGGTCTTGTCGGTCAGGTTGGTGACGTTCAAGGCCGCGCGCCAGGTCGGGTTCTCCCAGGCCAGCAAGGCATCGAGCAGGGTCACGCTGGGCGTGATGGGCGCCGGCGCATTGCGGAAGGACTCCAGCCAGCGCAGCCCCAAGCCGGCAGAAAAGCCTGGCGTCCCGCCCAGTGCGAAGCGGTACTTCGTCCAGACCGAGGCCTGGTTCTCGGGCAGGGCCTCCAGCGTCTCGTCGATGTCGGTGTAGGTGTAGCTGGCGACGACATCCACCACACGTGCCACGGTGGCCTTGGCCTCGAGCTCGACACCGCGGGTCTTGGTTTCGCCGACTTGCTCGACGCAGTTCGGGCCGGAGCCCGACACCGAGCGGCTCTTCTCGCGCAGGTCGTAGACCGCCGCCCCCAGGGCGATCTGCCGCTCCGGCGGGAGGTACTTGAGGCCCGCTTCCCACTGCTTGCCGCGCTGGGGCTCGAGCAGATCGCCGTTGCAGTCGCGTCCCGCCACCGGCGTGAAGGCCTCGCTGTAGCTCAGGTAAGGCGACACGCCGTTGGCCGCCTCGTACAGCAGGCCCAAGCGGTGCGTGGTGGCCGAGGTCTTGGCCGCCGGCGAACCGGCCGTCGAGTTGTTCACGCGATCATGCCGCACACCGGCCACCACCACCCAGTGATCGCCCCAGCGCAGCTGGTCTTGCACGTACACACCGGTTTGGGTCAGCGTGTTCTTCGGCAAGGCAGTCAGTGTCGGCACCGTGAACCCGGTGTAGACCGGGTCGTAGACATCGATGTCGGGAATGGCCGTGCCCGCCGGGACGTAGGCTTGGGCGGTGCGCGCCGTCGCGCGCGACACATCGAGGCCCGCCAGCACGCGGTGGCGCACCGCGCCGGCGTCGAACTGCCCTTCGAGGTGCTGATCGGCCGCGATCTGGCGCAGCTCGTTGTGCTGAAACCAGCCGATGCGGCCGAGCCTGCGCTGGTTCACCGGGTCAGCCGCCCAACCGCCGGGCACGGAAAACGAATCCCCGTAGATGGTGTGGTAGACGACCTCGTTGTCGGAGTAGCGCAGGTTCTGGCGCACCGCCCAGTGGTCGCTGAAGCGGTGTTCGAACAGCCAACCGAGGGTGCGCCGCTGGGAGTCGTAACGGTCCACGCCGGGCTCGCCGATGAAGGTGTCGGTGGGGATGCGCCCATTGGGGTTGTCGGACGCCATGCCGGCCCAGGGGAAGAACTGCGAGGTGGAGCCAGTCTTGTCCTCTTGCCACAAGGCCTGCAGGGTCAGCGAAGTGCGGTCGCTGGGACGCCAGGTCAGCGAGGGCGCCACGAGCTTGCGGTCGTCACGCACGTAATCCACCTGCGTGCCGCTGTCGCGGCCCACGGCCACCAGGCGGTAGAGCCATTGGCCGTCCTCGGTGAGGGGGCCGGTCAGGTCGGCCTGCAACTGCTGGCGGTGGAAGCTGCCCAACTGCACGCCCACCTCGCGCTGGGCTTCGGCCAGCGGACGCTTGCTGACCATGTTGACCAGGCCGCCGACGCTGCCCTGGCCGAAGAGCATGGCCGAGGGCCCGCGCAGCACCTCGATGCGTTCGAGCGTGTAGGGGTCGGTGCGGGTGTTGCTGGTGTAGTAGCCGCTCAGGTGCTTGCGCAGGCCGTCGAGGTACTCGGCGGCGTCGGTGCCGCGGATGCGGGCCGAGTCCGTGCGCGAATCCAGCCCGTAGGCATCGGAACGCACGCCGGCGGCGTAGTTGAGCGCGTCCTGCAGGCCCGTGGCCCCGGTGTCGGTGATGAGGTCGCGCGTGACGATGGTGATCGACTGGGGCGTCTCCGACAAGGCCGCGTCGGTCTTGGTGGCGCTGGCCGCGCGGCGCGGGGTGTAGCCGGGCACCGGGCTGGTGGCCGTCTCGCGCTCCCGATCGGCGCTGACGGTGACCTCGGGCAAGGCCTCGACCGCAGGGGCCTGGGCGGCGGCGGGCAGGCCCAGGGCGAGCAGGTAGGCGCATGGCACGGCTCGCAAAACGGGACGGAAAGACGCAGACATGGCAAAACTCCAACAAGGCTGCTGGTGAGGGGGAGCTTTGCCTGGGTCCGTCACGCAGCGCGTGCGGGGCCTGGGTACGACAGCAAGGCGGCGGGCCGGTCCGCCGGGTCTAGGGTTCGGGTTGGCTGATGAACCCGATCTTGCTCAGGCCGGCCTTGGAGGCATCGGCCAGGGTCTCGGCCACGAATCGGTAGGGCACGGCCTGGTCAGCACGCAGGTGCACCTCGGGCCGCTGGCCCTCGGGCCGAGCGCCTTCGGTCCTGAAGCGTTCGATGGCCTGCTCGCGCGTGACCACCTCGCCGTTCCAGTAGCGCGTGCCGGCCGCATCAATGGCGAACTCGATGCGCTCGGGCTTGAGCTGGTTCTCCTGCGCGCTGACCTGGGGCAGGTCCAGCTTCACCGAATGCGTGAGCAAGGGGGCGGTGACGATGAAGATCACCAGCAGCACCAGCATCACGTCGATGAGCGGCACCATGTTGATCTCGGCCATCGGGGCGCCCGAGGATTTCTGGTCGAAACTGCCAAAGGCCATCGTGTGTCTCCCCCAGGCTCAGGCCTTCGTCGCGGGCTTGAGCGGCCGCACGTTCTCGGGGCGGGCCCCACCCAGGGCTTGACCGGTGGACAAGAAGGCAAAGAGGTCGAAAGCAAAGGAATCGAGCTTGGCGGTGAGCACCCGATTGCTACGGGTGAGCCAGTTGTAGCCCATCACCGCGGGGATGGCCACCGCCAGGCCCAAGCCGGTCATGATCAGCGCCTCGCCCACCGGGCCGGCCACTTTGTCCAGCGTGCCCGCACCGCTCATGCCGATGGCCACGAGCGCGTGGTACACGCCCCAGACCGTGCCGAACAAGCCCACGAAAGGTGCCGTGGCCCCGATGGTGGCCAGCACCGTCAGGCCGTTCTCCAGGCGGGTGTTCTCTTCGTCGAGCACCTTCTTCATCGTGCGCGTGAGGAAGTCCTGCGCACTGCCCGCCTCCTCCAGCTTGGCCGCGCCGTATTTGGCGTGGTGGGCCTGGGCATGCATGGCATGAGCCGTCAGGTGCGAGAAAGGGTCGCGCACGCCATGCGTGGCGATCTCGTTTTGCACCTGCTCCAGCGAGCTGGCATTCCAGAAGAAGTTCAGGAAGGCCTCGCTGCGGCGCCGGCGCAGGAAGGCCGTGATGCCCTTCATCACGATCAAATACCAGGAGATCGCCGACATCAGCAGCAGCACGACGAGCAGGGCCTTGCCCACGGCATCGGCCTGGGCGATGAAGTGGCCGAAGCCCAGGGTGGTTTCAGGGGTCACGTTCAGTTCTCCAGATCAAAGACGATGGGGGCGGGCACCCACACGGCCTGGGGCACGCCGTTTTCGGTGTAGGGGCGGAAGCGCGCGCCGCGCATGGCGTGGACGGCCGCGTCGTCCAGGCGCTGAAAGCCGGAGGACGACTGCACACGAGCCTGCAGCGGCCGGCCCTGCTCATCCACGAGCACGAGCAGGACCACCCGGCCCTTCTCGCCCAAGCGGCGCGACAGCGGCGGATACTGGACCCGCGGCGGGCTGAGGTACTGCACCGCGCTGGCCGACACGGTCTTGGGCTGTGGCGCCGCAGGAGCCGGCGGCGCGGGCGGAGCCGGGGGAGTGAGCGCCACGGCCGGCTCGGGCGGCGGCGGGGGTTCGACCGGCGGGGGCGGCGCCACGAAAGGCACGGGCGCCGGATCGGGCGGGGCCGGTGCGGCAATCACCGGAGCCGGCGGGGGCGGCTTGCGCACCACGGGCCGCGGCGGCGGAGGCGGCGCAGGCGGGGGCGGCACCGCAGCAGGCGGCGGGGGCGCCGCCGTCAAGAACTCCACGAAGATCGGGGCGGCTGCGCCCACCGCGGTGCGCACGGTTTCGAGCTGCAGCAGCCCCCAGCCGGCCCCGACATGGGCAGCCACCACGGCCGCCAAGGCCAGCACGCGTTCGCGGCGGCCCAGGCCCGGCTCACCCACGCGAGGCAGGCGACTCAGGTCCAGATCGGCCCACGGGCTCGAGGCCGGAGAAGAGGCGGCGGTCACGTCATCCACTATTAATGAGAACGATTCGCATTATAGGCAACACCCGGAGGGCTGTCCGATCCGACGTGCGAGCACCGCGCGCATTGTCCTCCCGGCAGACTGCACACGTTGCCATCGTGGCCGCCCCCGCGCCCTCATCGTCTAGCATCTGGGGCCATTTGCTTCGAGGATCCGCAGTTGTCCATGGCGAGCGCCTTGTCTTCCCTGCCCCGTCCGGCGCGCATCGCGGCCACCTTGGTGCTGGCCGGGCTGGCCGGAGCGGCCTGCGAGGGGCTGGGCACGCCCTTGCCTTGGATGATTGGCCCCTTGCTCGTCGCGGCCGCCGGCTGCGTGGCCGGGCTGCCGCTGGAGGGCAGCTTGGTACTGCGCAGCGCCGGGCATTGGGCCATCGGCACGGCCCTGGGACTGTACTTCACCCCCTCGGTGGTGGGCGTGGTCGTGCGTCACGCCGCCGGCATCGTCGTGGGCATCGCCTGGGCTCTGGCGCTGGGACTGGCCTTTGGCCTGGTGCTGGCGCGCCTGCACCGCAGCCTGCCCGACCTGGATGCTGCCACCACCTACTTCGCCAGCGCGATCGGCGGCGCCTCGGAGATGGCGATGCTGGCCGAGCGCCACGGCGGCCGGGTGGATCTGGTCGCCTCGGCCCACAGCGTGCGCATCCTGCTGGTGGTGATCCTCATCCCTTTCGGCTTCCAAGCGCTGGGCCTGCGCGGGCTGGACCCCTTCGTGCCCGGTCCGGCCCAGGTGCATGGTGCCGGGCTGATGCTGTTGATCGCGCTGACCTGTGCCGGCTCGCTGTTGCTGCAGCTCCTGGGCAAGCCCACGCCGTGGGTGCTGGGCTCGCTCGCCGTGGCCGCCACGCTCACCGCCAGCGGCATCGAGCTGTCGGCGCTGCCGGCGTGGATGACCCACCTCGGCCAGGTCTTCATCGGCGTGGCCCTGGGCACACGCTTTTCGCCAGCCTTCGTCCGCACCGCCCCGCGCTGGCTGGCCACCGTGGCGGTCGGCACGCTGGCGATGATCGTGCTGTGCGCAGGCTTCGCCTGGGTGCTGGCCCGCTGGGTGGGCCTGCATCCGGCCACGGTGATGCTGGGCACCTCGCCCGGCGGGATCGCCGAGATGTGCATCACCGCCAAGGTGCTGCAACTGGGCGTGCCCATCGTGACGGCCTTCCACGTCACGCGCATGGCCGCCGTGGTGCTGCTGGCCGGGCCGTTGTTCAGGTGGCTGCGCCGCCGAGGCTGGTTGGGCTGAGGGCTCAGCGCCGCATCCGCGCCGCAAAGAGTTCGGCGATGCTCACCTCGCGCGGGCCCGGCACCAGCTCGAAGGCATCGCCGGCACGCACGGTGCCTTCTTCTCGCACGGCCAAGTAAAAGCCGCAGTAGCCCGACTGCGCCATCAACCGGACCGACTGCCGAAAACCCATCGCATGCTCGAACTTGAAGCAGGGAAAGCGCGGCTCGCTGATCGCCAGCGCGCAGTCCGGGAACCTCAGCACGTCGCCGATCCAGGCTTGGGCCTCGGTCAGGCCGGTGAGCGTCAGGTTCTCGCCCAAGGCGCCAGGCGGCAATTCGTCGTCCCAGGCCGCCACGCGGGCCTGGGCGCGCACGGTGCGCCAGAAACCGTAGTGCTCGGACGGATAGGCATAGACCGCCTTGGACAAGCCGCCGTGCACGCTGAGATCGGCCTGCTCGTCGCCCTGCAGGCCCAAGCGCCGCACGGCCACCGGCCCCTCGAGCGGCCGCTTGACATAGGCGCTCGACACCTCACGGCCCTGGATCGTCACCGGGTGGGCGGATCCGACCTGCACTGACAGCACGCGGCGGGACACGGGCACCGTCCTCGTCAGCCCCGCGGCGGCGTCACCCCGTAGCCCCCCGGCGCCGAGGAGACGGCGCGGCGCCCGGTGGGCCCGGTCAGCCAGTCCAAGAAAAGCTTGCCGGCTGGGTGATTGACCCGGAACGACCGCATCGCATGGTAGAGGTCGGCCAAGCGCGCATCGCCTTCGACCACGATGCCCAGGCCCTCGCGTTGCCGCGAAGCGAGCCAGACGCCGCGGTCCACCAGGACGTAGGCCCCCCGTTCATTGGCCTGGGCCAGGGTCTCGGCCATGCCGCCGACGGCACGCAGGTACCAGGGCCCTTGGGGCTCCAGGCCCGCGGCCTGCCACAAAGAGCGCTCTTTGGCGCGCGCACCGGTGCGCTCGGCCGGGGCCAGGAACAGGGCCTGTCCTTGGGCCCCCGCCTGCGCCAGCCGCGCCAGCGCCGCAGCCACGTCCACGCCTCCCGCCAAGCCCAGCGGGTCACGCGGCGGCAGGGCCTTGCGGCCCTTGGTCGGCGAGGCAGGACGCTCCAGAGGTCCGGCCAGGACGAAGCGGTTGGACGCCACGAAGCGCCGATCGTGCACCAAGCCCTGCCTGAGCAGGGCTTCCTCGGCCTGCGGCGCGTGGGTGATGGCCACATCGACCTCGCCCTGCTCCAGCAAGGCCAGCATGCGCTCGCTCGGGCCCGGGGTCGTGTCCACCGCCAGGCCGGTGTCGCGCGCGATGGCGCGACGGATGTGCAGCGCAAACCCGCTGTCGTGCAACGAGGTGGCCACCCCGACCAGCAAGGCTTGCGTCTGGGGGCGCCGCTGCTGGGCCCGTGCCGGCCCCAACCAAGCGGCAAGCGGCGCCGCGCCAGCGGCCCGCAGCAGGCGGCGACGCGAAAGGGAAATGCAGGCCATGGCGGAAGACTCGTCGGGCGATGCCGCATCTTAACGACAGCCGTCGCCAGGAGGGGCAAGGGCACGGGCGGCCGGCCTGACCTCAGCGGCCCGATGACCCCATAGCGCCAGCCACCAAGGCCTGCAAGCGCCGCAGCTGGTCGAGGGCACCCTCGAGGTCGCTGGTCCCGACCAGGGAGCCTCGGGGCCGCCGGTCGGCGCCCCCCTGCCCCAACGGCAGCAAGACCTCCACCGGGCTGCACGGCGCCTCGCCAGCCGCACACGGGCCGGACGGCAGGAGGGGCTCAGGACCGGGTTGTGGCATGCAGCACATTGAATGGGATTTTATTCCATTTATCAATCCTGGGGGCGAAGGCCATCCGCGCACAGCCGGGGGTGTGGTGGGCATGCTGTCATACCAAACTTGCATAACGCCATGCTGTTGGCGAGTTACCGCCGGATTACACTGGGTGGCTGCCTCGCAGGGGCGGCCTTCCGGCGCACCCGCCGGCTGCCGCTTCCGGCTCGCCCGGCTTGCCCACAACGCAGTCCGAACGGGTCGGCATCGCCCCCGCCATGGGGGCGGCCTCGCCGTGCGCCGCCTGCCCGGCGGGCCGGCCCTGCGGCATTTGGCGAGCCCCGAGCGCCGGCTTGCGTTGCACCTGCATCTCCCGGCTGTTCCCGTCCGAGGTTCTCCAAATCCCGCTTTCGGCTTTTCATGTTTGGAGTGACCATGAACCAACCCTTGATGCAGGGCTTGCGCCTCGACGCCCCCGCTTTCGTGAGAAACGCCAAAGTCCTGGCCTGGGTGGCCGAGATCGCCGCCCTCACCGAACCCGACCGCATCTACTGGTGCGACGGCAGCCAGGCCGAGTACGACCGGTTGTGCCAGCAGCTCGTGGACGCCGGTACCTTCAAGAAACTGAACCCCGCCAAGCGCCCCGGCAGCTACCTGGCCGTGACCGACCCCAGCGACGTAGCCCGCGTGGAAGACCGCACCTTCATCTGCACGCCGAAGAAGGAGGACGCCGGTCCCACCAACAACTGGGTGGCCCCCGAGGAGATGCGCGCCACCTTGCAAACAGGACCGAACGCCCTGTTCAAGGGCTGCATGCGCGGGCGCACGATGTACGTGGTGCCCTTCTCGATGGGCCCGCTGGGTTCGCCCATCGCCCACATCGGCATCGAACTGTCCGACAGCCCCTACGTGGCCGTGAACATGCGCATCATGACGCGCATGGGCCGCGCCGTCTTCGACGTGCTGGGCACCGACGGCGAGTTCGTGCCCTGCGTCCACTCCGTGGGTGCACCGCTGCAGCCCGGGCAGAAAGACGTCACCTGGCCGTGCAACCAGACCAAGTACATCGTCCACTACCCCCAGACCCGCGAGATCTGGAGCTATGGCTCGGGCTACGGTGGCAACGCCTTGCTGGGCAAGAAGTGCTTCGCGCTGCGCATCGCCTCCACGATGGGCCGCGAGCAAGGCTGGCTGGCCGAGCACATGCTCATCCTGGGCGTGACCAGCCCCCAGGGCAAGAAGTACCACATCGCCGCCGCCTTCCCCAGCGCCTGCGGCAAGACCAACTTCGCGATGCTCATCCCGCCCAAGGGCTTCGAGGGCTGGAAGGTCACGACCATCGGCGATGACATCGCCTGGATCAAACCCGGCCCGGACGGCCGCCTGTATGCCATCAACCCCGAGGCCGGTTACTTCGGCGTGGCCCCGGGCACGAACGAGAAGACCAATCCCAACTGCATGGCCTCGCTGCGCGAGAACGTGATCTTCACCAACGTGGCGCTCACCGACGACGGTGACGTGTGGTGGGAAGGCATGGGCCCGGCCCCCGAGCACGCCATCGACTGGCAAGGCCAGGACTGGACGCCGCAGATCGCCCAAGAGACCGGCCGCAAGGCCGCCCACCCCAACGCCCGCTTCACCGTGGCGGCCACCAACAACCCCGCGCTCGACCCCGCCTGGGACGACCCCGCCGGCGTGCCCATCGACGCCTTCATCTTCGGCGGCCGCCGCAGCACCACCGTGCCGCTGGTGACCGAAGCCCGCAACTGGGTGGAAGGCGTCTACATGGCCGCCACCATGGGCTCGGAGACCACCGCCGCGGCCTTTGGCCAGCAAGGCGTGGTGCGCCGCGACCCCTTTGCGATGCTGCCCTTTGCGGGCTACAACATGGCCGAGTACTTCCAGCACTGGCTCGATCTGGGCAAGAAGCTGCAGGCCAGCGGCGCCCGGCTGCCGCGCATCTACACCGTCAACTGGTTCCGCAAAGACGAAGCCGGCAACTTCGTGTGGCCGGGTTTCGGCGAGAACATGCGCGTGATGAAGTGGATGATCGACCGCATCGAGGGCCATGGCCGGGGCGAGGAACACATCTTCGGCGTGACCCCGCGCTATGAAGACCTGCACTGGGACGGCCTGGACTTCAGCGCCCAGCAGTACGGCCAAGTGACCCACCTCGACCTCGCCGCGTGGCAGCACGAACTGCGGCTGCACGACGAGCTCTTCCAGCAGCTCTCGCACCGCCTGCCTCAAGAACTGGTCGAGACCAAGGAAAGGCTGGCCCGCCGCCTGGCCGCCTGAGGCTCTGCGGGGTTGGCAAGCGCCGGCGACCCCGGATCGCCGGCTCATGACGACAGCCGCCCTTGGGGGCGGCTGCACGCTGCGCCCGCTCCGGGACGGGCGATCATTTTTTGTGAGCGCTCACTCGTCTCGCGAGGACTGCAGGCGCATTGCCGCGGCTCGCAGCTCGGCGGCAAAACCGGGCTGGCTGGCGCTGTAGGTGTCGGCCAGACGCAGCATCTCCTGGATGGCGCGCGTCTCGGCCCACAGGCGGCGCTGTTCGACGATGTGGCGGCCCACGGCGCGCAGACCGTTCAGAACCGAGGCGAAGATGCTGGCTGCCCAAGCCGCACCGCGCGGGGCGGCGGTGTGGACCGAAGCCGACGGGAGCTTGATGGTGGTGGCAGACATGGTGTTTTCCTTTCCGTACACGCCGTCCTTGACGTGTTGGAAGAGAGTCTAGGGTAATCCCTAGGTATGTTGCCAATGGATTGTCAGAATCACAGACATTCACATTGGTTATGACATGATGGCGTGATGAACTTCCGCACGCTCGATCTCAACCTGCTGCGCGTGTTCGACCAGGTCATGGCCGAGCAGAACCTGACGCGTGCCGCCGAACGCCTGGCCATGACGCAGCCGGCCGTCAGCAACGCCCTGCGTCGGCTGCGAGAGGCACTGGGCGACGAGCTCGTCACGCGCACCGCCTTTGGCGTGAAGCCCACCCCGAAGGCCGAAGCCCTGTGGCCCGAGGTGCGTGCCGCGCTCGACCGTCTGCGCGAGGCCATCGAGCCACGCAGCTTCGATCCGCGCACCCAGGAGGCCACCTTCCGCCTGGCGATGGCCGACGCCACCGCCGCCACCTTGCTGCCGGCCCTGGTGCAGGCCATCGAATCGACCCAGGCCCTGACCAACGTGCGCGTGCTGCCGCTCACCACCCGCGACCCGCGTCCCTGGCTCGAGCGCGGCGAGGCCGACTTTGCGGTGGGCTACTTTCCCCAGGCCGTGGCCGCGCTGGAGGCCGAAGGCGGCCAGGCCACCATCCACCACCAGCGGCTGTACGACGGGCACTACGTATGCGTGATGCGCAAGGGCCATCCGCTGGCCGAGGGCCCCCTCACGCTCGACCGCTTCTGTGAGGCCCATCACCTGCTGGTGAGCTTTTCCGGCCGCGCGCACGGCTTCGTCGACGAGGCCCTGGCCGCGCTGGGCCGCACCCGGCGCGTGGTGCTCACGGTCAACCAGTTCTTCACTGCCGGGCGTGTGGTCACGGG
This sequence comes from Caldimonas sp., assembly GCF_046291045.1. GTDB lineage: Bacteria > Pseudomonadota > Gammaproteobacteria > Burkholderiales > Burkholderiaceae_C > Caldimonas. The sequence goes on from NZ_JBKBSL010000041.1 coordinate 14,926, forward strand.
CTCGGACCTGCTGACCGTGCTGCCCTACGAATTCCTGCCTGCCACCGGCTTCGAAGACGAGTTGGCGATCCAGCCGATCCCGCTGGCCCTGCAGGGCGTGCACGTGGAGGTGCTATGGCACCAGCGCAACGACCGGCATCCGGCCCATGTCTGGATGCGCGAGCGCATCGTGGCGGCCGGACAGGCCCACCAGCGCAGACGGACGGCCCAGAGCTGATCAGGCCGCCGCGCGGCGCAGACCGGACGCCCCCATCGGCGCGGGCGGCAGCCCGCAGAAGCCAAAGTCCAGCGCCGGACGCTTGCCGCTCATCAGCTCGGCCAAGGCGCGGCCCGAGCCGGCGCCGTGCGTCCAGCCCAGCGTGCCGTGGCCGGCGTTCACCCACAGCCGCTGCAGGCGGGTGCGGCCGATGTAGGGGATGTTCGAGGGCGTGCTCGGGCGCAGGCCGGCCCAGAAGTTGGGTTCGGACAGATCGGCCACGCCGGGGAAGAGCTGCTCGTAGCGCTTGAGCAGCGCCTGGCAGCGCACCTGGGCGGTGGGCGTGTCCAGACGGGTGTCGTAGCCGGCCAGCTCGGCGGTGCCGGCGATGCGCACGAACTCGCCCAGGCGCGAAATGGCGATCTTGCGGCTGTCGTCGAGCAGGCTCACGACGCTGGCCTTGTCGGGGTGCTTCAGCCGCAGCGTGGCCGAATAGCCCTTGGCCGGGTAGATGGCCAGCGACACCCCCAGCGGGCGCAGCAGCGCAGCGGTGTACGAGCCCATCGCCGCCACGTAGGCGTCGGCCACGAGGGTGTGCTGGCGGCCGCTGCGCATGTCGCCCACGCGCACGCCGCGAAGCTCGCCACCACCGGCCTCCAAGCCCAAGATGTCGTGCTCGTAGAGAAAGCGCGCCCCTCGCTGTGCGCACAGGCGCGCCAGTTGCTGGGTGAAGACACGGGCGTCGCCCGACTCGTCGCTGGGGGTGTAGGTGCCGCCGGCGATGTGGGGCCCGTAAGCAGCCAGCGCGGGCTCCACCTTCAGCACCTCCTCGCGGCTGAGCACGCGGCGGTCCACGCCGTATTTGCGCATCAGCTCGGCGCCGGCCGCACCGTCGTCGAATTCCTTCGGCGTGGAGAAGAAATGCAAGATGCCGCGCTCCAGGCGCTGGTACTCGATGCCGGTGCGCTCCACCAGTGCTCGCAGCGACTCTTGGCTATAGCGGCCCAGGGCGACGAGCTGGCGCACATTGCGCTCGAAAGCCTTGTCGTTGCACTGAGTGAGGAAGCGCAGCCCCCACAGCCACTGCTGCGGGTCGAGACGGGGGCGAAACAGCAACGGCGAGTCGTCGCGTGCCAGCCACTTCAAAACCTTCAGCGGCGCGCCCGCACTGGCCCAGGGTTCGCAAAAGCTCACTGAGATCTGCGCACCGTTGGCAAAGCTGGTCTCCAGCGCGGCATCGGGCTGACGATCGATCACGGTGACGTCGTGGCCCTCCTCAAGCAGGTACCAGGCCGTGCTGACGCCCACGATGCCGGCGCCCAGGACGATGACTCGCATGATCGACTCCTTCGAGAAACGGAAAGCCTGCCAAGGTTCAGACCCCGGGCGCCCCCAGGGGTTGCAGCAGCAGTTGCGCCGCGATCCAGCACATCACCGCGGCGATCACCGCGTCCAGGGCCCGCCACACCTCGGGGCGACGCAACCAGCCCGAGGCCAGGCGAGCCCCGTAGCCCAGCAGACCGAACCAGGCGGCCGAGGCCGCACCCGCGCCGGCCACGAAGGCCCAGCGGGCCGCCTGCGGATGCTGCGCACCCAGCGCCCCCATCAGCACCACGGTGTCCAGGTAGACATGGGGGTTGAGGTAGGTCATCGCCAGCGCCGCCGCCAGTGTGGGCACGAGGCCGCGGTCGGCCCCTTCAGCGACCAGGCCGGCCGAGGCGCCAGACCAGGCGCGCCGGGCCGCCATCGCCCCATAGGCGAGCAGGAAAGCCGCCCCGCCGTAGCGCATCACCTCCATCCACAACGGCGAGGCGGCCAGCCAGCGGCCCAGGCCCATCACCCCCACCAGGGTCAGCGCCCAGTCGGACAGGATGCACACGGCCACCACGGCGCCGACATGCCGGCGGGCCAGGCCCTGGCGCAGCACCAGCGCATTCTGCGCCCCGATGGCCACGATCAGCCCGGCCATCGCGACGAAGCCCTGCAGCCCCGCCGCCATCAGGGCGGGCGAGTTCAGGACGAACGCATCGCGGGTCGGGTCTAGGGCCAACATCCAGCCATTGTCGGCAGGGGAGGGGCTGTGGTGAAGCTGGATGAATATTATTCCGATTACATTAGCGTCACTTATGAATGACCTGGACCCTGCCGCCCTGGAATGCCTGGCCGCTCTCGTGGACGAGGGCAGCTTCGAGCGAGCCGCCGCGCGGCTGGCCATCACGCAATCGGCCGTCTCGCAGCGCCTGCGGGCCCTGGAGGCTCGGCTGGGCCAACCCGTGGTGGTGCGCGCACGGCCCTTGCGTCTGACCGAGCCGGGCAAGGTGCTGTTGCGCTTTGCGCGCCAGTGGCAGGCACTGCGCGCCGACGTGGCCCGCGAGCTCGAAGCGGCCGGCGGTGGTGACGACCGGCTGCCCATTGCCGTGAACGCCGACAGCCTGGCCACCTGGGTGCCGCCGGCGCTCGATGCGTTGGTGCATGAAGGCGTCTCGCTGGAGCTGGTGGTGGACGACCAGGACTTCACCCACGACTGGTTGCGCCAGGGCGCGGTGCTGGGCTGCGTGAGCACCGTGCGCCGCGCCCTGCAGGGCTGCCGCGTCACCCCCCTGGGCGTGATGCCCTACGTGGCGGTGGCCAGCCCGGCCTTCATCGCGCGCGAGCTGCCTCAGGGTTTGCACCGGCGCAACTTCGCCCACGTGCCCTTCCTGGTCTTCAACCGCAAGGACGACATGCAGGCGCAGTGGGTGAGCCGTGCCTTCGGCGTGCGCAGCCCCCGACTGCGGGAACGCTTCGTGCCCTCGTCCGACGCCTATGTGCGCGCGGCCGTGATGGGCTGGGGCGTGGGCGTGGCTCCGCTGCTGCAGGTGCGCACCCATCTGGAACGCGGCGAGCTGCAAGTGCTGCACCCCGACGTGCGTCTGCCCGTGGCCCTGCACTGGCACCAATGGAAGCTGGGCGATGAACGGCGCCCCGTCGCGCGCGCCAGCCTGCTCGACCGCATCGGCCAGGCCCTGGCGGCCGGTGCGTGCCAGGTGCTGGAGCCCCCGTCCTGAGGCTCGCCCCGAGCCCCAGCGCGCGACAATGCGGGGCACCATGCTCGCCCTGCCCAGCCGCCGCCACACCCTCGTGCAGCTCGCGCGCGCCGGCGCCGCCCTGGCGCTGGCACGGCTGGCTGCGCCGGTGCAGGCCCGGCCCGAGGCCCTGCGCATGACCGACGACCCGTTCACGCTGGGCGTGGCCAGCGGCATGCCGCGGCCTGACGGTGTGGTGCTGTGGACCCGGCTGGCGCCGCAGCCGCTGCAGCCCGACGGCGGCCTGCCCGCGGTGGCGGTGAAGCTGCAGTGGGAGATCGCCGACGACGAGCACTTTCGGCAAGTGCGCCAGCGCGGCGAGGCGTGGACCGGGCCCGAGCGCGCGCACGCCGTGCACGTGGACGTCAGGGGCCTGCCCAGCGCTCGCACCTATCACTACCGCTTCCATTGCGGCGGCGCCACCAGCCCCGTCGGACGCACGCGCACCGCGCCGGCCGCTGATGCCGACGTGGGCCTGCTGCGCCTGGCCCTGGCGTCGTGCCAGCATTACGAGCAGGGCCATTTCGCCGCGCACCGCGAGATCGCTCGGCAGGATCTCGACCTCGTGCTCTTCGTGGGCGACTACCTCTACGAGACCAGCGACCCGAACTTGCGGGTGCGCCGCCACGGCCCGCGGCCCACCACCTTGGCGGAGTTCCGGCGCCACCACGCCCAATACAAGCTCGACCCCGATCTGCGCGCCGCGCATGCCGCCCACCCCTGGGTGCTGACCTGGGACGATCACGAGGTCGAGAACGACTACGCCGACGACCGCAGCCCGCGGCACCCGGACCCGCAGGCCTTCCTGGCCCTGCGCGCCGCGGCCTACCAAGCCTATTTCGAGCACTTGCCGCTGGCGCCGTGGATGGCGCCCCAGGGACCGCAGCTGCGCCTGCACCACCGCCTGGCCTGGGGTCGGCTGGCCGAGCTGTGGACACTCGATGGCCGACAGTACCGGTCCGTCCAGGCCTGCCCCAGCGCCGAGCGCCCGGTGGGCGGGCGCCTGGCCGCCCCGTGCCCGGAGCTGTCCGACCCGCAACGCACGATGCTGGGGTTCGAGCAGGAACGCTGGCTGCAGCGCAGCCTGGCCGACAGCCCCCGGCAGTGGAAGCTGCTCGGCCAGGCCAGCCAGATCAGCCCCTGGGGCGTGAACACGCCATTGGGCCCCCGCCTCTTCACCGACGGCTGGGACGGCTATCCGGCCGCGCGCGAGCGGCTGCTGTCGGCTGTCGCGCAGGCCGGCTTGGCCGACGTCATCGCCCTGGGGGGCGACGTGCACCGCCACGTCGCGGCGGATCTGCGCGTGATCCCCAACGACCCCCGTTCCCCGGTGGTGGCCAGCGAGTTCGTCACCAGCTCGATCACCACCCGCGGCCTGCCGGGCTACGCGCTAGGCCTGATACGCTCGAGCAACCCGGATCTGCGGCACGCACGCTCGGATGAGCGCGGCTACGTGCTGCTGAGCTTGGACGCGCACCGCGCGCGCGCCGAGTTCCGCGCTACGCGCTTTCCGGTGCCCGCCGATGCCCGACTGCACACGCAGGCGGTCTACGTCGTGGAGTCCGGTCATGCGGGCGTGCAGCCCGAGCATGCGGGCGACCCCGGCCCCCGAGGGGCCTGACGAGACGGGCCGAGCCCCCTGGCTGAGGGGCCCAGCTTGTGCAAATGTCGCCACATCCCCCTCCAATTCGGGATATCGCGGGCTACAGGAGCGGCCCACACTGCCGATGCATGAGATGAGACAAGGCACCGCCCCTCGGCCGTGCCCGCAAGGAAGGTGCATCATGGCCCGCTTCTCGCTGCCCCTGTGGAACCGCGCTCCCGCCCCGGCGGCGCCTGCCTATGAACCCGACCCCGCCGACCTGGGCACCGAGCTCGGCCTGGAGGCCCGCCTGGGAGGCACCGTGCCCGCCCCGGCGCACCATGGCCGCGGTGACGAGGACACACCCGCACGCCGCATCGAGGACGTGTACAGCCACGACGGCGTTTGAAGCACGGCCCGCCTGAGGCGGGCCGCTCGGTGCGGGCGGCGCACGGCCGCCCTCAGGGACATGCCCGCAGCGATCAGCGGGGCATCACCACGGTGTCGATCACATGGATCACACCATTGCTCGCGGTCACGTCGGTGGCCGTCACGCGGGCGTTGTCCACCGTCACCCCGCCCGTCGTGCCGATGGTCAGCTCCTGGCCCTGCACGGTCTTGACCTTGCCGGCCTTGACGTCAGCCGCCATGACCTTGCCGGGCACGACGTGGTAGGTCAGCACCGCGGTCAGCTTGGCCTTGTCGGCCAGCAAGGCATCGAGTTGGGCCTTCGGGATCTTGGCAAACGCTTCGTCGGTGGGGGCGAACACCGTGAAGGGGCCCGGGCCCTTGAGCGTCTCGACCAGCCCGGCGGCCTGGACCGCGGCCACCAAGGTCTTGAACGAGCCGGCGGCGACGGCGGTATCGACGATGTCCTTGGCCCAAGCGGCAGCGCTCAGGCCAAAGCCCAGGACGGTGGCGATCAACAGCTTCTTCATGGCAACACTCCTTGGTTGAAGGGAACGAGACTCAGGGGGCAACGGGTGGCAGGAGGACCGCATCGATCACATGGATCACCCCGTTGCTGGCCACCACATCGGTGGCGAGGAGGGTGGCCGTGCGCGAGCGGCCGTCGGTGATGCGAAGGTCGGTGCCCACACGGAAGGTGGCGCCCTGGACGGTCGTCACATCCACCGGCCCGCTGCTCACAAGGGCCGCCACGTCGGCCGCGCGCACATCGCCGCTCACCACGTGGTAGGTCAGGATGGCGGCCAAGTCGGGCGAGGCCAGCAGCTGTTCGGCCGTCAAGCCCAGCTCGGCCAGCGCCGCCGCGAAGGCGTCGTTCGTGGGGGCGAACACCGTGAAGGGGCCGGTGGCGGACAGTGTGGCGGCCAAGTCGGCTTCCACCACGGCCGAGACCAGGGTGGAGAACGCCGGATGGAGCTGGGCCATCTGCACGAGGTTCAGCACGCCAGGAGGCACCAGCACCTTGTCGATCACATGCACCACGCCGTTGCGGGCATCGATGTCCGGCGTGGAGACGGTGGCCGTGGTCCCCAGTGCGTCCGTCAGGGTCACGCCACCCCCCAAGCTCAGGCCCAGCACGGCGGGGCCGCCCTCGAAGTTGTAGAGCGTGTTCAAGGGGCCGGCCGTCAGGGCCGTGGAAGGATTGTCCCCGGCCACCACGTGATAGGTGAGGATCTTCGCCAGGGCGTCGGCCGGCAGGTCGCTCACCAGCGTCGCACCGTCGGCCAGGCCGATCGCGCGGGCCGCTGCGTCGAACGCCGCATTGGTGGGGGCAAAAACCGTGAGTTGGGTGTCCCCCGAGAGCGTGGCCACCAGGTCCGCTTTGACCACCGCGGCCACCAGGGTGCTGAAGTTCGGGTCGCTTTGCGCAATTTCGACGATGCTGGGCGCTGTGGCCGTGTCGTCGTCATCGTCACCGCCGCCGCAGGCGGCCAGGAAGGCGACCGAGGAGGCCGCCACCAAGTATTTCAACCATCGAGTCATAGGGATCTCCTGAACGTGTTCCGGAACTCCCCTCCCGCCGGGTCCGAAGTCTTCGAGACGCTTCGGTCGCCGCGCAGGAAATATAACTCACCAGTTCATGATTTCAACTGTTTAGTTTGTCATACGACCAAACGGTAATAGTTCGACGGATGGGTATGCTTCTTTGCCGGCGGGTCTACAATGCGGCCCATGGCCCGCATGTCGTTCAAGGAACAGGTGCTTCGCGCTCGCGAGGACGCCATCGTCTCGTCGGTCAACCGTCTGCTGGCGGAAAAGGGCTTCGAGGTGATGACGGTGGACGAAGTCGCCGCCGACGTCGGCATCGCCAAGGCGAGCCTGTACAAGCACTTCACGTCCAAGGAAGAATTGGCGGCCGCGGCGATGATCCGCGTGTTGCAGCGGGCACTGGACTTCACCGCGCCGCTGGACGCAGACACGGGGCTGTCGCCCATCGAGAAGCTGCGGGCCACCGCCCGCTGGACCCTGGAAGTGCAACTGGCCGGCGAGATGCCTTCGCTGCCTTCGCAGAACTCCAGTCTGCGCCAGGCCCTGATCGCCAATCGCGGGTACATGGACCGGCTGGTTGCGCTGAGCGACCGGCTGGGAGCCTGGATCGTGGCGGCGCAGACCGACGGACAGATCAATCCGGCCTTGCCGCCCGAGGTGGTGCTCTACACCCTGTTCGCGCGCGCCTGCGATCCGGTGCTGGGTTTCCTGAAGGCCGGCGGCCAGCACAGCGACGAGCAGATCATCGGCTACCTGCTGTCGACCTGCTTCGACGGTTTGCGAGGGCCGGCGTCGCCCGCCGCTGCGGTGCGCTGAGCCGGTCGAGCGGCCGGCTCCATGGCGCAGGCCGGGACTGTGGGCCTCAGCGCACCAGCAGCACCGGCGTCTTGCAATGGGCGATGACCGAGGTCGCCACCGAGCCCATCACCAGGTTGCCCAGTGCGCTGTGGCCATGCGAGCCCATGACCACCAAGTCGAACTTGCCGGCGTCCGCCATCTTGGCGATGACCTCGCCGGGGTGGCCGACCTTGTGCACCGTCTTGGACTTCAGACCCTGCTTGTCGAAGAAGGTGCGCACCGGCTTGAGCACCTTCTCGGCCTCGTCGGCGTAGTACTCGGCCAGCGTCTCTTTGTCGATCACGGCCGCCGCACGCGGGGGCACGGCCGGCACCGCGGTCAACACCGTGTAATCGTGTGCGCCGCCGAACAACTCGTCATGCGCGGCGAGATAGCCCAGCATACGTTTGGTGTAGGCACTGCCATCGACGGCCACGAGGATCTTCATGGAAACGCTCCTGAGAGGGGATTGGGGGTGAGCTTGTCATCACCGCGGCGGCGCGGACTTGATGAACCTCAAGATCATACGCAGCTTGCCAAAGGGGGGCGCCGAGGCGGGCCCCGCACCCGCCTTCCCCCTTCCGAGGGATGGGGCCGCAACGGCAGTCAGGGTACATTGACGCCGTGCTGTCACACGGGGCTGACACTCACACAGATTGCCGGCCGCCGCACCGTGCGCTTCCGAGGCGCCGCGCGGCTGGTCAGTCCACAGTCTCCCAACGACGTCCTTCACAGGACTTCCTCGCCCACCCTCCCGGTGGGCGTTTTTTTTGATGCATGCTCTGCGCCGCCCGGTACTGGTAACAGCTCGCTTCACGGAGCAACCCTTTGTAAAAACAAAGCCCGCCCCCTTCCCTGGAGGGGCGTCCCCTGGACATACTCCCGCCGCTCCATCCGAGACCATGACGTGACCACGAGCGGGCTGGACCCGCCGCATCCAGGGAGGATGAATGGACGTGTCGCTGCGCGAGGCCGCCCCAGCGCG
>NZ_JBKBSL010000042.1:0-22878 GCF_046291045.1 Caldimonas sp.
CGGGCCAGGTGGCCCGAAAACGGGCCCGCAGGGGCCGCCAGAGCGAGCAAAATCGTGCCGCCAAAGCCCGTACAGCCCGCATCGCTACCCCTGCTGCAACTTGATCAGCGTTTCCCTAAGCGTTCGTCAGGGGTCCGGTCGGCGGGAGCTCGGCGCGGCGGCGCGCCATCAGGGCGGCCAGGTCGCGCGCGTACTGCTGCGCCTGCTGAATGTCCATCTCGGGGGTGGCGTTTCGTGCCGGCGCGCCCGTGGGCAGGTCGATGAGGAAGTTGCGCAGGCCGTCCTCCATTTCCTCGCGCAACTGCCCGCCGTGCAACTCGACGATCTGCTGGCACAGGCGCAGGCCGATCAGATCCCGGGCGCTCAGGCGCGGCGCCTCGCCTGTGCGCGATCCGGCCGATGTCAGGTCGTCCAGGCGATCGGCATGGAGGCGCCGGGGCGCGAACAATCCGCAGTCGCGGAACACCACCAGCACCCGCGGTCCCATCTGGTGGTATTCGATGTCCACCGTGCCACCGGCCGGCGTGGCGCGGATCGCCGCCTCCAGGCATTCGATGAACACGCGCAGCAGCCAGGCGTGGCTGCCATACACAGTGGACAGCTGGACGTCCCGCGGGAAGCGCGTGAAACGCACCTGCACCGAACGGGACCGCGCCAGCGCCTCGACGTTCTTCCACACCTCGCGCACGAGATCCCACATGTCGATCCGGTCGTTGGACAGGAGCGATTCGCTCGACCAGATCTGCGCGAGATCGATCAGCTTGCTCAAGACGCCGCCGACCTCTTCCACCTCGTCGAACAGCGCCTCCAGCGCGTGGCGGTCCGGCGACTGACGGGCCAGCCCCAGCGCGACCGAGCAGCGCTTCCAGGGCTCGGAGAGGTCCGTGCGGATGACGGTCAGCAAGTTGTCCAGCCCAACGGCGGGCGCCATGTCGGCATCCACCGACACGAACACGGCGGCGTCGTCGCGTCCCAGCCCCTGCATCACGCGCAGCTTGAGCGTGCGCCCGTCGCCGGAGGCCGTGGGCAGCGCCAGCGGCAAGGCGGTGCGCCCGGCCAGCACGGCGTCGATCGCCCGGCGCAGCGGCCCATGCGGAACGGCCGCCTGCGGCTGCAACGCCGTCAGGGACGATGCCTGCGCGTTGATGTAGCGCACTCTCGAATCACGGTCCACCCAGATGAAGCCGCAGTTCAGCGACTCGAACAGGGTGAAGAGGGTCTTCTGCATGGGGGGCCTGGTTGGCAAGTGTCAGTACGCTCATTGTTATCATTTTGATCATCTGGTGCAAGATGCACCGGCCTGGGGATCGCCTGAATCGGCATTAATTCACGCATGGCGGCCGCGAGCGCGCTGAAACTCCTCGACGAGCCCGAGGTTTCGGCACCAATATTGCCAATTCCTGCAAAAATGCAGAGATGGCCATCTCTGACGCTACTCCTGCGAGCGAGCACTACACCACGCTGGAGGTGGCGCGATTGCTGGGCATGGCGGTGCGATCCGTCCAGCTCATGGTGGACCGCGGCGAGCTCGAAGCCTGGAAGACCCCCGGCGGGCATCGGCGCATCTCCCGCCATTCCGTGCAGGCCTGGATGGCGGCGCGCCAGGGCGCGAGCCGACCAGCACCGCTCGACGAGACCTCCTCCGCCCGCAGTGCCCCGCCTGCGCCCGCCTCGCCGCGAGCGCGGGTGCTGCTCATCGAAGATTCCGCCCACTACCAGAATCTCGTCAGCCTGCTGGTGCGCCAGCAGTTCCCGCAGGTCGATCTGCGCGCGGTCGACGACGGGATCGCCGGGCTGGCCTTGTACGGCCAGTGGCAGCCGCAGATCCTGATCGTCGACGTCCTGCTGCCCGGCATCGACGGTGCGACGCTGATCACCAGCCTGCGCTCCCATCCGCAGTTTGCCCAGAGCCAGCTCATCGTGATCACCGCGCTGGACGAAGATCAGCGCGGGCCCTATGCCTTCGCCCTGTCGGGCGTGCCCGTGGTGCACAAACCCCGTCTGGTGATGGACCTGCCGCCCCTGCTGCAGCACGCCCTGGCGGCGCAGGCGCCCCGGGCGCAAGACCCCGCCTGAGGCACCGAGATGGCGCGCAACCGGGTCGTCGTGGTCGAAGACGACGCGGCCCTGCGCCGCTTCGTGGCCTTGGCGCTGGCCGACCTGGACGTCGATCTGGTGCAATGCGCCGACACGGCCCAGGCGATGGCCGCACTGCAAGCCGCGCCGGCGCGGCTGGTGATCACCGACCTGATGATGCCGGGCGAGCCCGGCTACGTGCTGATCGAACGGCTCCGTGCGGACCCCGCCCTTCGCGCCGGAGCCCGCGTAGCGGTGTTCAGCGCCGGCTTGACCCCGCCCGTGCAGCAGCGGCTGGCGGCGTTGGGCGTCTGGCGCTTCCTCGTCAAGCCGGTGTCGGTGGAGGCGCTGGAGCGCTGCGTGCTCGATGCGCTCGCGGATGGCACTGACGAGCCCCCCTCGCCGAAGCTCCCCATGCCCTCATCTGGCGACCGCTGCGGGCCCGCCCGTGCCGTGACGGCGCACTTCGGCGGTGACCAGGCCCTGTACGACGCATTCCTCGCAACGTGCCGCCTCCAGTTCCAGGCCGACCTGGAGCAGGGCGAGGCATTCCTGCGGACCCGGGATGCCGACGGGCTCCGCCGGCTGGCCCACAGCCTCAAGTCGGTCTTGCTGACGCTGGGGCATGAGGCGGCGTCGGCCCATGCCCACTCGCTGGAAGACGCCTGCGCCGGTGCGGCGCCCTGGCCCGACATCCGTCACTTCTGGCTGGTCGTGCATGACGAACTGGCCGCCCTGGCGGCACGCTAGCCGCCAGCCCGTCCATCAGCGGGGAACCCCATCCGGGGCGTGAGTATTTCACGCTTCTCTGACGAGGCGCAAATGATAAATCCGAATCATTCGACATGATTCGTCTGCTCGTATCATTTTTATCGTTTGAAGCATACGAAAGGCTCTCCCATGAACGCCAGACTCACCGTCCGATCACAGTTGCTGGTTCTCAGCGGGCTCTTCATCGTCCTGCTCGCCGTGCTGGGCGGGATGGCGGGCTACATGGTGAAGAAGGAAAGCGACGCCATGCAGGACCTGTACCGGGATCGTGTCGTCCCGCTCAGGCAGCTCAAGGTCGTGGCCGACATGTATGCCGTCAACATCGTGGAGACGGCGCACAAGGTGCGCGACGGCACGATGACGACGTCCGACGGCCTGGCATCGATCGCGCAGGCACGCAAGGCGATCGCCACCGAGTGGCAGGCCTACACGGGCCACCAGCTCGTCCCCCGCGAGGTCGAGCTGGTGGCGAAGATCCGGCCGATGCTGGAGGCGGCCGATGCAAGCATCAACGACCTGGAGCAGTTGCTGCGCTCAGGCGACCGGGATGCGCTGACGCATTACACCGCCCAGCGCATGTACCCGGTGCTGGATCCCTTGCAAGGCGTGATCGCCGATCTCGTGCTGGTGCAGCAGGACATCGCCGGCGCGATCTACGAGGACAGCGTCGAGCAGGTTCGGCTCACCCTGTTCACCGTGGCTGGCGTGCTGGCGGCGGCAATCGTGCTGGGTGGGCTGGTTGCCGGCTGGATCATCCGCGAGCTCACGCGCGCGCTTGGCGCCGAACCGCACGAGGTCAAGCGCGTGGCCGAATCCGTCGCCGCCGGTGACCTGTCCCTGCACATCCCCCTGCGTGCGGGCGACACGAGCAGTGTGATGGCGGCCATGAAGTCGATGGCCGCACAGTTGCTGGACGTCGTGCAGTCCGTGCGCCAGAACGCCGAGAGCGTGGCCACGGCGAGCGCGCAAATCTCGCAGGGCAACTCCGACCTGAGCAGCCGCACCGAGGAACAGGCCTCGGCCCTGGAGGAGACCGCTGCGTCGATGGAGCAGCTGCAAAGCACCGTCAAGCAGAATGCCGACAACGCCTCGCAGGCCAACCAGCTGGCGCAGTCGGCGAGCACCGCCGCGCACAAGGGCGGCACGGTGGTGGGCGAGGTGGTGGGCACGATGAAGCAGATCGAGGATGCCTCGCGCCAGATCGTCGAGATCATCAGCGTGATCGACGGCATCGCCTTCCAGACCAACATCCTGGCGCTGAACGCCGCGGTCGAAGCCGCCCGCGCCGGCGAGCAGGGTCGCGGCTTTGCGGTGGTGGCCGGCGAGGTGCGCACCCTGGCGCAGCGCAGCGCCGAGGCGGCCAAGCAGATCAAGACCCTGATCACCGCCAACGCCGAGCGCGTGGGCGCAGGCTCGCAGCTCGTGGCCCAGGCCGGCGGCTCGATGTCGGAGATCTTGGGCGCCATCCAGCGCGTGACCGACATCATGGGCGAGATCACCGCCGCCAGCCGCGAGCAGTCGTCGGGCATCTCCCAGGTGGCCGAGGCCATGAGCCAGATGGACCAGACCACGCAGCAGAACGCCGCGCTGGTGGAGGAGAGCGCCGCCGCCGCGGAAAGCCTCAAGCAGCAGGCGCAGCAGCTGCTGCGGGTGGTCTCGGTGTTCAAGCTCGAGCAGAACGCCGCCACGACGACGAGGGTGCCGCACGTCCCCGCCGAGCCGGTGCCGCCCCTGCGCACGGTGCCAGCCAAGCCGTTGAACACGGCCCGGCGTGGGCCCGTGGCCTCGAACGCCGCCACCCGCGGCCCCTCGGCCGTGCCGGCCAAGACGGGCACCGATGATGAATGGACAAGCTTCTGAGAGGTGTGCGATGGGCATGATGGAACGCATCAATGCGACGGGAGATCCCGCCGAGACCGCCGCCACCGACACGCCTGCCCCGGACCCGTCCGGACAGGGGGCGGCCCTTGCGCGCGAGTACCTCACCTTCCAGGTGGGCCCGGAGGAGTACGCCATCGACATCCTCGCCGTGCAGGAGATCCGCAGGCACGAGCCGCCCACACGCATCGCGGGAGCGCCCGCCCATATCAAGGGGGTGATCAACCTGCGCGGCGTGGTCTTGCCGATCGTGGATCTGCGGGTGCGCCTGGGCTGCGATCAGATCACCGACAAGCCCACGACCGTGTGCATCGTGCTCAAGCTGGGCAACCGCATGGTGGGCGTGGTGGTGGACGGCGTCACCGACGTGAGCGAACTCCCGTCCGACGCCATCAAGCCGGCGCCGGAAATGGCGTCGGCCGTGGACGCCGCCTTCGTGAGCGGGCTGGCCAAGCTGCACGACCGCATGCTGATCGTGCTGGACATCGTCGGGATGGTGAACGCCCCCAGCTTCGGCCTGTCCCACTGAGCTCGGACGGCCTGACCCCGTTCAAGCCTTGAAGAGCTCCTGGTGTGCCTGGCGCAGCAGGTTCTTCTGCACCTTGCCCATGGTGTTGCGCGGCAGTTCGGCCTGCACGAACACGCGCTTGGGCACCTTGAAGTTGGCGATCTGGCGCTTGAGCTGCGCGACGATGGCCTCGGGGTCGGGGCTGGATCCGGGCTTGGGCACCACCACGGCCACCACGGCCTCGCCGAAGTCGGGGTGGGGCACGCCGATCACCGCGGACTCGGCCACGCCGGGCATCTCGTTGATGTAGCCCTCCACTTCGGCCGGATAGACGTTGTAGCCTCCGCTGATGATGAGATCCTTGCTGCGGCCCACGATGGTGAGGTAGCCCTTGGCATCGAAGCGGCCCACGTCGCCGGTCTTGAACCAGCCGTCGGGTGTGAACTCCTCCTTCGTCTTTTCGGGCATGCGCCAGTAACCCTTGAAGACATTGGGGCCGCGCACCTCGATGTTGCCGATCTCACCCACCGGGCAGCGCAAGCCTTTGTCGTCGACCACGCGCACCTCCACCCCGGGCAGGGGCCGGCCCACCGTGCCGCCCACGCGCTCGCCATCCTCGGGCTTGCACGGGTTGGACGTGAGCATGATGGTCTCGCTCATGCCATAGCGCTCGAGGATGGTGTGGCCGGTGCGCTCACGGAATTCGTTGAAGGTTTCCAGCAGCAGCGGGGCCGAGCCGCTGATGAACAGGCGCATGTGGCGGCAGGTCTCGCGGCCGAAGCCGGGCTCGCCCAGCAATCGCACGTACAACGTGGGCACGCCCATGAAGACGGTCGCGCGCGGCAGCAGCTCCATCACCCGCTTGGGGTCGAACTTCGCGCACCACAGCATCTTGCTGCCGTTGAGGAGCGCGCCATGCACCGCCACGAACAGGCCGTGCACATGGAAGATGGGCAGGGCGTGCACCAGCACGTCGCCGGGCTGCCAGTCCCAGTAGCTCTTGAGGGTGAGCGCGTTGCTGAGCATGTTGCCGTGCGTGAGCATGGCGCCCTTGCTGCGCCCCGTGGTGCCGCTGGTGTAGAGGATGGCGGCCAGGTCGTCCTCGCCCTTGACCGCGATCTCGTGCTCGTCGCTGTGGTGCGAGGCGCGCTCCAGCAGGGTCCCGGTGCGGTCTTCATTGAGGGTGAAGACGTACTTCGTGCCGGCCTGGAAGGCCAGCTTGCTGACCCAGCCGAAGTTCTTGCCCGTGCACACCACCACGCTGGGCTCGGCGTTGCCGATGAAGTACGCCAGTTCACTTTGCTGGTAGGCCGTGTTCAGCGGCAGGTACACGTAGCCGGCACGCAGCGTGGCGAGGTAGAGCATCAGCGCCTCGACCGACTTCTCCGTCTGCACCGCCACCCGCGCGCCCTCGGGCAGGTCGAGCGAGGCCAGCAGGTTGGCGATCATGGCCGTGCCGCGGTCGAGGTCGCGCCAGGTGTAGTACTGGCCGTCGTCGGTTTCGATGGCGGTGGCGTCGAGCTGGGTCGGGAAGGCCGCGCGCAGGGCCGCGAACAGGTTGTGTTGGGTCATGGTGTGATGAAGACGTTCAGGATCCGGTGAACTGCGGCTCGCGCCGGTCGATGAAGGCCATCACGCCTTCTCGATGGTCGGGGTGGGAAGCGTAGCTGAAGTGCTCGCGCCGCCAGGCCGCATCGAAGGGGCGGCCCAGCGCGATCTGGCGCAAGGTGCGCTTGTTCAGGCGGGCCGCATGGGGCGCCAGGGCCGCGATGCGCCGCGCGGTGGCCGTGGCCTCGGCGGCCACTTCCGCATCGTCCACCACCCGCTGCACCAGGCCGCGCTGCAAGGCGGTGGCCGCATCGAGCAGCCGGCCCTCCAGCAAGATCTCGGCGGCGGTGCCGGGGTCGAGCACGCGGCTGAGCACGGCCAGCTCGTCGGGCGCCATCGGGAAGCCCAGCCGGCCGATCGGGGCGCCGAAGCGCGAGCGGTGCCCGGCGATACGGATGTCGCAGCAGGCGGCAATCTCCAGCCCGCCGCCCACGCACACGCCGTCGATCTGCGCCACCAGCGGCACCTCGCAGTCGAGCAGCGCCTGCAGCGCCGGAGCCACGATGTGCTCGTGGAAGTGCTGCAGGCTGTCCACCTCGAAGCGAAAGCCCGGCAGCTCGTCGATGTCGGCCCCGGCGGCAAACACCCCGCCCGCCCCGCGCACCACCACGGCGCGCAGGCCGGGCTCGCGCTGGGGCCAGCCCACGAACACCTCGCGCAGGGCCTCCCACATGCCCACGCTGATGGCATTGAGCTTGCCCGGGTTGGCCAGCTCCACCACCTGCACGCCTGGCAGCTCGGGATGGGGCAGGACAGAAATGCGGCCGCTCACGGTCGGATCAGTCCAGTTTCGCGCCGGAGGCTTTCACCACCTGGGCCCAGCGCTTGACTTCGCTGCTGACGAACTTCCCAAAAGCTTCGCCATACAAATCGGGCGTTTCGGTGCCCAGGTTGGTCCACATCTGCTTCAGCTCGGGCGTGTTCATCACCGTCTTCATCGCCGCGGCCATCTTGTCGACCGCGTCCTTGGGCGTGCCCTTGGGCGCCCACAGGCCATACCAGGTGGACACGACATAGTCAGGCAGGCCGGACTCCACCGTGGTGGGCACGTCGGGAAAGGCCGCCGCCCGCTTGGTGGCCGCCACGGCGATGGGCTTGATGCGCCCGCTGCGGATGTGCGCCGCCGACGAGCCCAGCCCGTCGAAGGCCATGTCGACCTGGCCGGCGATCAGGTCCTGCAGCATCGGGCCGGCGCCGCGATAGGGAATGTGCGTGATGAAGGTCTTGCTCTGCAGCTTGAACAGCTCGCCGGCCAGGTGGTGCGACGAGCCGTTGCCCGCCGAGCCGTAGTTGCGCTTGCCCGGGTTGGCGCGGATGTCGGCCAGCAACTCGGCCAGGGTGTTGGCCGCCACCTTGCCCGGATGCACCACGATCACCTGCGGCACGTTGGACACCAGGCCCACGGGCACGAAGTCCTTCTCGATGTCGTAGTCGAGCTTTGGATACACCGACGGCGCGATCGCGTGGTGCGCGCCGCCCATGAAGAAGGTGTAGCCATCGGGCGCCGCGCGCGAGGCGATGCCGGCGCCCACCGTGCCCCCGGCACCGGCCTTGTTGTCGATCAGCACCTGTTGCCCGAGCTGCTTGGTCAACGCCGCCGACAGCGGGCGTGCAAAGGCATCGGTGCCGCCTCCGGCGGGGAAGGGCACGATGATCGTCACGGGCTTGGTCGGCCAGGCCCCCTGGGCCAGGGCCAGGGGTGCGGCCAGGCCGGTGGCGGCCCAGGCCGCTGCGGCCGCCAGGACGCGCAGGCTCGTGCGGCGAGGCATGAGATTCATGGGTTTGTCTCCTTATTAGAAAGGTGGTGGTGCAATCACAGCATACGCTGCAGGGCTCGCGAGGCCACGACCTCGCCATGGACGAAACGCTCGTGGTGGTCTTCGATCTGACGCAGATCGTAGAGGTAGTTGACCATCAGCCCCAGCGACTGCTTCAGGCCCTTGCGCGACAGATCGCCGGCCCAGTTCAGCCGCTCCAGGCGCGCGCCATTGCCCAGGTGGAACTTGGCCACCGGGTCGCCGCGCGGCGTCACCGATTCATGCGCCAGGTAGAAGGCCGCCAGCGTGCTGATCGCCTCGCGCAGCGGCTCGCCCGCCTGAACCGGCTCCAGGCCGGCGAGCGCGGCGGGCTCACCGCCATGCTGCACCAGTGCGGCCAGGGCCTTGAGCACCCGCTCCTTCAGCTTCGGGGGCAGATCCTCGCGCTCGCGCAGGCCCGGCGCGTGCCGGTGCAGCCAAGTCGTGAATCCCGGGATCGGCGAGAGCGTGCAGAACGTGCGCAACTGGGGGAATTCGCGCTGCAGATGCTCGGCCACCCGCTTGATCAGAAAGTTGCCCAGCGACACCCCCTTGAGCCCCGGCTGGCAGTTGCTGATGGAATAGAAGGTGGCCACCTTGTACTGGCGCTCGTCGGTCTGCGGCTCGCTGCGCACATCGATCAGCGGGCCCACCGCCGCGGGCATCTCACTCACCAGCGCCACCTCCACGAAGATCAGCGGCTCGCCCGGCAGTTGCGGGTGGAAGAAGGCAAAGCAGCGGCGATCCGGCTGCAGACGGCGGCGCAGGTCGGCCCAGCCGTCGATCTCGTGCACGGCCTCGTGCTGGATGATCTTCTCCAGCAGCGCGGCCGGCGAGCGCCAGTCCACCTGCTCCATCTGCAGGAAGCCGGGGTTGAACCACGAGGACAGCAGGTGCAGGAAGTCGGCCTCCACCGCCGCCAGGCCCGGCTGGTTCTTCAGCAGCTCCAGCAGGGTGCGGCGCATGCCCACGATCACCGCCGTGCCGCCGCTCGCGCGGTTCAGGCGGCGCAGCAGCTCCTGGCGCGGCGGCTCGGCCGCCTGGATCAGCGCCATCAAGCGCGTGGCCTCGGGTTCCTCGGCATAACGCTGCGCGGCATCGAGCACGGCCTGCGGGTCCGGGCCGAACTCGCTGTCCAGCACCTTGAAGAAGGCCAGGCGCTGCTCGGCCGTCAGGCCCGCGTACAGGGCCAGCACCTCCTCGGCGATGGCCACGCTGTTGGACTCGCCCCGTTCGGACAGCAGGCGGCGGCAGCCCTCCACCGTCTGCTGCAGCCACCGGGCCTGCGCACGCGGGGAGCGGGCCGGCACGGGGCTGCGCCGGCGGGCGGGGGCGGAGCGGGACAGGAACATCATCGGGCCTCCCGGGGCGTTGGGGGGGGGGTTGCGGCCGCATGGCTCGCGCCGGACTCGGCCGCGCGCAGCGCCTGCAGGGCCTGCAACTGGGCCATCAGGTGATCGTGCATCAGTCGTTCAGCGCGGTGGGCGTCGCGCTGCACCAGCGCCTCGATCAAGGCCCGGTGCTCGGCGATCGACGCCTCCAGCCGCCCCGGCCAATGCAGCTGACGCCCGCGCAGCATGCGCATGAACTTGCGCAGCTCGTTGGTCGCCCGGTCGAGCCAGCGGTTGCCCGCCAGGGCCTGCACGCGGGTGTGGAACGCATGGTTGGCGCGGTAGTAGCCGTTCACGTCGCGTGCGGCAGCATGCAGCTCCAGGTCCTCGTGCAGACGCTGCAGCTCGGCCAGCTCGGCATCGGTGGCGCGCAGCGCGGCCTCGTGCGCGCAGCGCCCTTCCAGCAGCGCCATCACCGGGAAGAGCTGCGCCGCGTCGTCCTCCGACAGTTCGGTGACCTGGCTGCCCCGGCGCGGCACCGCCGTCACCAACCCCTCGGCGGCCAACACCTTCAGCGCCTCGCGCAGCGGCGTGCGGCTGATGCCCCACTCGGCCGCCAGCGCCTTCTCGTCCACCCAGGCCCCAGGCGCGAGCCGGCGCTCGAAGATCAGGGTGCGCAGCCGCGCCGCGACCTCCTCGTGCAGGGTCGTCGGCCGGATCGCGCTATGCAGCTCGCTGAGGTGGGTCATCGTCGGCCCGGTGCCGGCCCCATGCCGGCGGGTGTCTACCGACAATAGATCAAAAATCCATAATTACAAATTACGGATGAACCCTGACGACAACCACCGACCGCACCACCGCTGACCCGATCAGTGGCGGCACCCCGGTGCCCGGTGTGGGGGCCTCCAGATCGGGGGATGTGAGCACCCGCTGCGCTCTGGCGCTTCCAGCGACAGGGCTCTATGCTGGCCACACCCTCCACCGGACCGCCTGCCATGCCGCACGAACGCCTGAACGACCACATCACCGCCACCTACCTGAGCCTGCGGCTGGGCATTGCCGTGCTGTCCATCGCCTTGCCGCCGGTGCTGGCGCTGGCGGGCGCCTGGCTGGGCGGCGTGCCCCTGCAGGCCTCGATGAGCGCCTACTACCACGCTGGCGACGGCGCGATGCGCGACCTCTTCGTGGGCACGCTGTGCGCGGTGGCGGCGGGCCTGCATCTGTACAAGGGCATCACCGACCTCGAGAACCACGCCCTGAACCTGGCCGCCCTGCTGCTGGTGGGCGTGGCTCTCGTCCCCATGGCCTGGGACTGCGGCGACGCCTGCCCTGCCGTGTCGTTGCACGGCACGTTCTCGGCCCTGTTCTTCGTGGCCATCGCCTACGTGTGCATCTTTCGCGCGTCCGACACCCTGAGCCTCATCCGCGACCCGGCCCTGGCGCGGCGCTACCGCCGCACCTACCAGGGCCTGGGCGTGGCGATGATCCTCGCGCCAGCGGCCGCCGGTGTGCTGGGCTGGCTGCTGGAAAAAGGCTCGGGCTCCCGCTGGACCCTCTTTCTCGTCGAAGCGGCTGGCGTGTGGACCTTCGCCGCCTACTGGCTCGTCAAGACCTTCGAGATGCGCCGCACCCATGCCGACACCCTGGCCGCCGAAGGGCAGCTGGCCGTGCCCGAGCACGGAGTGGGCGATGCGTTCAAGGCGCTGGCGGTGGAGGAGGTGGGGTCTGCACCGTGATGCTCATCATCAGCTGAAGCTTGTTTTGTGCATTTACAAGTTCAAGCCTTTTTCTTGACAAAACAAGATATGTCTTGTAATTTGCGCCGAACACACCGTGCGGTATGGACTACCCCCTCAAGACCCTCACTCAGTTGCGCCCACAGCTGACCGCGTTGCGCAAGAAGCGTGGCCTCACACAGGCCCAATTGGGTGCTGCCATCGGCGTCACACAAGCCCGTATCGTCGAGATCGAGGCCAACCCCGGTGTCGTCAGCCTGCAGCAGATCCTGCAGATCCTGCACGCCCTGGACGCTGAACTGGTGATTCGCGAGAGCAGTTCCACTCCCGGGCCGGTAGCGGCCTCCACGCCCGCACCACCGAAACGGGGGCAGTGGTGAGGTCGCGCCTCATGGCGTGGATGAACGGCCAGTTCGTCGGCACCTGGACCGTGGACCGCGGCAGCCACAGCTTCACGTATGACGAAGCCTGGTTGAGGTCGCCCCGGCGGCGCTCGCTTTCGCTGTCCCTGCCGATCACTGCCAACCGCGAAGTCCGCGGCCCCGCCGTGGCGAACTACTTCGACAACCTGCTGCCCGACAATGATCGCATTCGCGAGCGCGTGGCGCGGCGCTACCGCACCCGCTCGACGGAGCCCTTTGCGCTGCTCGAGGCCATCGGCCGCGACTGCGTCGGTGCCGTGCAGCTCCTGCCCGAGGGGATGGCGCCGCAGGGCTGGGACCGCATCGACAGCGAACCGTTGAGCGAGCTCCAGGTGGCCAACATCCTGCGCGCCGTGCCGTCCGACAAGGTGCTGGGCCAGGCAGCCGATGACGAACTCTTCCGCATCTCACTGGCCGGTGCGCAAGAGAAGACAGCATTGCTGCACGACGGCCGCCAATGGTGCCGGCCGCACGGCGCCACCCCCACGACGCACATCCTCAAGCTGCCGCTGGGCCTGGTGGGCGGTTCGCGCCGCGTGGACCTGGGCGACTCGGTCGAGAACGAATGGCTGTGCTCACGCCTGCTGCATGCGCTGGGCCTGCCGGTGGCCCTCACCGAGATGGCCCGCTTCGAGGATCAGAAAGCCCTGGTCGTCACCCGCTTCGACCGGGAACGGCAGATGTCCGAAAACGGCACCCCCTGGATCGCCCGCCTGCCCCAGGAAGACTTCTGCCAGGCCCTGGGCTACCCGCCCTCCAAAAAGTATGAGAAGGACGGCGGCCCTCGGATGGCCGACTGCCTGCGTCTGCTCGAAGGCAGTGCCGATGGCGGCGATCGCGCCTTCTTCGCACTCACGCAACTGAGCTTCTGGCTGCTGGCCGCCACCGACGGACACGCCAAGAACTATTCCATCTTCCTGGCGCCCGGCGACACCTACGTGATGACCCCGCTGTACGACGTGCTGTCGATCTTTCCCTATGTGGGCGAAGGGCCGAACCAGTTCCGCTGGCGCAAGGCCGAACTGGCCTTGGCGCTGCGCGCCAAAAACGTGCACTACGACCTGCACAACATCCAGGCGTGCCATTGGCACGGCCTGGCCATGAAGCAGGGCGGGACGCCCCTATGGCACCAGATGCTGGCGCTCACCGAGCGCCTGGAGCCGGCCCTGCAACGCGTGGAAGCTGAACTGCCGGCGGACTTTCCGCAGCGCACCTGGGCCACGATCGCCCAAGGTGTTCGCGACCAGCTGGCCCGGTTCCGTGGGGGCCTGGCGGGCCTGTCCTAGGCAGTCAGTCGATCCGCAGCGGCGCAAACCCCTTCACCAGCGCGTCGATCGCCTTCATCTGCGCGAGGAAGGCCTCGAGCTTGTCCAGCGGCAGGGCGCTGGGGCCGTCGCACTTGGCCTGGTCGGGGTTGGGGTGGGCCTCCAGGAAGAGACCGGCCAGGCCCACGGCCATGCCGGCGCGGGCCAGTTCGGCCACCTGCTGGCGACGCCCGCCCGAGGCCGCGCCGGTCGGGTCGCGCTGCTGCAGCGCATGCGTCACGTCGAAGATCACCGGCAGGTCGCCCGTGACCTTCTTCATCACGCCAAAGCCCAGCATGTCCACCACCAGGTTGTCGTAGCCGAAGCAGGTGCCGCGGTCGCACAGGATGATCTGCTCGTTGCCCGCTTCCTTGAACTTCTCGACGATGTTGAGCACCTGCGGCGGACTCAGGAACTGCGGCTTCTTGATGTTCACCACCCGGCCCGTCCGGGCCAGCGCCACCACCAGGTCGGTCTGGCGCGCCAGGAAGGCGGGCAGCTGCAGCACGTCCACCACCTCGGCCACGGGCTTGGCCTGCCAGGGCTCGTGCACGTCGGTGATCACCGGCACGCCGAACTGCGCCTTCACCGCCTCGAAGATCTTCAGGCCTTCCTCCAGCCCCGGGCCGCGGTAGGAATGGATGGACGAGCGGTTGGCCTTGTCGAAGCTGGCCTTGAACACATAGGGGATGCCCAGCTTCGTGGTGACGCGCACGTACTCCTCGCAGGCGCGCAGGGCCAAGTCGCGCGACTCGAGCACGTTGATGCCGCCGAAGAGGACAAAGGGGCCGTCGTTGCGGCACTGGATGGACGGAGTGATGGCAACCATGGCGGTGTCTCACGGATGAAATGCAGGGCGGATTGTCTCACCGAGCCCTCCACTTCTTCGACGGTCGCATTGCCGTGGGTCGCCAGATAGACTAGACTACCAAGACTTAGCTAAGTTACCCCGCGATGCGAACCGTCAACATCCACGACGCCAAGACCCATCTGTCGCGCCTGCTCGAACAGGTGGCGCGCGGGGAACCGTTTGTCATCGCCAAGGCCGGACGCCCCATCGCCAAGGTCGTCCCTCTGGACACCCCCGATCCCCGCCCGGTACGGCGCCTGGGCTTTCTGGCCGGGCAGATCACCGTGCCCGACGACTTCGACACCCTGGGCCAGGCAGAGATCCAGCAGATGTTCTACGGCGAATGAAGCTGCTGCTCGACACCCACCTGCTCCTGTGGGCCGCCAGCGCGCCGGAGCGCCTGTCGGAGGCGGCACGCATGCTGCTGACCGCCCCCGAAAACGAGCTGTTCTTCAGTGCCGCCAGCCTCTGGGAGGTGGCCATCAAGCGCGGGCTCGGGCGCAACGACTTCCAGGTGGACCCTCGCGTCCTGCGTCGCAGCCTGCTCGACAACGGTTACCAGGAACTTCCCGTGACCAGCGGGCACGCCGTCTCGGTCGATCAGCTGCCACCTGTGCACAAGGATCCCTTCGACCGGCTCCTGGTGGCCCAGGCCACGGTGGAGGGGGTCACGCTGCTCACGTCCGACACCCAGGTGGCCCGCTACCCGGGGCCCGTGCGTCGGGTGTGACCCGTCAGCCAGTTCTCCACCTGCAAACCCGGATAGCCTGCGAAATCGGCCTCGTTGTTCGTGACCAGGGTCAGGTCGAGGCTGAGGGCGTGGGCGGCGATCAGGCGATCGAGGGCGTCGCGCCGGCGGTCTTTCACGGCTGCAGCCAGCACGCCATAGCGGTGCGCCTGTGCCTCGCCGAACGGCAGGGCCGGCAGGTACTCGAGCAGCCGCGCCAGCGCCCTGTCGGCGCGATCGCGCACCGCAGTGTCACGCTCCACCCCATGGCGCAGTTCAGCCAGGGTCACCACGGACATCACCGCCTCACCCACCTTGAGGGTGTCAAAGCGCGCCAGCAGCTCGGGTGGCTGGCGCTGGATGAGATGGATGCAGATGTTGGTGTCGAGCAAGAAGCGCATGCTCAACGCTCCGGCAACCAGTCGCGCTCGGCCTGCTCCTGCTCACCCCGCCCCTCGGCCATGAAGCCCGGCGGAAACTCGGCCAGCACCTCGCGCAGGCCCGTCATGGTCCGACGGCGCACCGGGCGCACCACCAGCGTGTCGCCCACCCGCTCGATCTCCACGTCCTGCATGTCCGCCGGAAACGCCAGTTCCTTGGGAATGCGCAAAGCCTGCGAATTACCGCTGCGAAAGAGCCTGGAGAGCATGGTGCTGCCTCGGACGGAATGAATGTATATACAGTATATACATTCGCACCCCCGCGCGGAAAGCCCTCAGGCCCCCCCCCCCAAACAGATCGCGCGTATAGACCTTCTCGTCCACGTCGGCCAGTTCGGGCACCCGCCGGTTGGCCACGATCACGTCGGACAGGCGCTTGAACTCGGCCAGGTCGCGCACCACGCGCGAGTTGAAGAACTGCTCGTCCTTCAGCACCGGCTCGTAGACGATCACCTCCACCCCCTTGGCCTTGAGCCGCTTCATCACGCCCTGCACGCTGCTGGCGCGGAAGTTGTCGCTCCCGGCCTTCATGATGAGGCGGTGGATGCCCACCACCTTGGGCTGGCGCTTGAGGATGTCGAAGGCCACGAAGTCCTTGCGCGTGGTGTTGGCGTCCACGATGGCACGGATCAGGTTCTGCGGCACCTCGTTGTAGTTGGCCAGCAGCTGCTTCGTGTCCTTGGGCAGGCAGTAGCCGCCGTAGCCGAAGGAGGGGTTGTTGTAGTGGTGGCCGATGCGCGGGTCCAGGCACACGCCCTCGATGATCTGGCGGGTGTCGAGCCCATGCACCGCGGCATAGGTGTCCAGCTCGTTGAAATAGGCCACGCGCATGGCCAGGAAGGTGTTGGCAAAGAGCTTGATGGCCTCGGCCTCGGTGTTGTCGGTCAGCAGCACCGGCACGTCGGTCTTGAGCGCCCCCTCACTCAGCAGGCCCGCAAACACCCGGCCGCGCTCGGATCGCTCGCCCACCACGATCCGCGAAGGGTGCAGGTTGTCATAGAGCGCCTTGCCCTCCCGCAGGAACTCGGGCGAGAAGATCAGGTTGGGACAGCCCAGCTCGCGCTTGAGTCGCTCGGTGTAGCCCACGGGGATGGTGGATTTGATCACCATCACCGCCTGCGGGTTGACGGCCAGCACGTCGCGCACCACGGCTTCCACTGAGCGCGTGTTGAAGTAGTTGGTCTCAGGATCGTAGTCGGTCGGCGTGGCGATCACCACGAAGTCGGCACCCTCGTAAGCCTCGCGCTTGTCGAGCGTGGCGCGCAGCCGCAGCGGCTTGCTCGCCAGGTAGTTCTCGATCTCGGCGTCCACGATGGGTGAACGCCGGGCGTTGATCATCTCCACCTTGGCTGCATCGATGTCCAATGCCACCACCTCATGGTGCTGGGCCAGCAGGATGGCATTGGAGAGGCCGACGTAGCCGGTGCCGGCGATGGCGAGTTTTTTCATGGGTGGGTGGGCTCCAACTCGATCAGGAACCCATTGTGCCTCCCCCCGATTTCAGCCCCCTGGGGAAGGTGGAACCTCACCACCCCCAGCCGACCCAGGCTTGACCCAGGTGGTCTCGCTGGCCGTTGTGCCAGACCACGTTCAGCGAGGCCCCCACTTGCACCTCGCCCACCGGTCGCTGGAGCGCCAGGCTGGCCGCGTGCACCCGTGCGCCCGGGACCAGCCTCTGCGCCCCTTCCAGGGCTTTGCCTGTGTGCAGCACCACCATGGCGTTGCTGCGCCCCCAATCGAGGAGTCCCCCCAGGCTCACGAGTTCCGCATCTCCGCCGATCTGGTGACCCAGCACCTGCCGGTGGTGCGTGTAACCCTGTCGGTATACATGATGTTGGTAGGCGCCGGCTTGATGCGTCCCGTAGGCATGCCGCATGCCGGTATCGGCCCACTCGACGAACAGACGCCATGAGGCGCCGTTCAGGATCCCCGGCGCTTCGCTGGAAAAGCGGCCGCCCGCTTCCCCTCCAGCCAACAGCAGGAACTTGTAGGGCATTTCACCGGCCTCGTCCTCACCGATCGCCTGCCCGTACAAGGCAGCTGTACCGGACGCGCCCCAGCGCCAACCGTAGCGCAAGTCCGCCCCAGCCAACTGGTTTCCCTGCTCCCCACCGTCAATGTCGCTGTTGGGGTCCTTTCCGAACAGGGAACGCAGCAGGGATCTGGGAGATTCGTCAAAACGCCGTCCTCCCCACTGCAATGTCCGCGACAGCCCGATCTGCAGCCCCTCCAGTGGCTCCAGCGTGATGCGCAAGCCCACCAGCCACGGGCGCTCAGGCTCCCTGTGGCTGGCCAGGCCGCCAATGAAGAAGTCGGCACCCCAGGGACCCAGCCAGCTCAGCCAGGACCATTCAAATGGGCGCTCGTCGTTCTTGCGCCAGCCGAAGGCGGCGATGGCCGGGGCACCCCCATCCAGCACCAGGCTCCCCCCCCAGCCGGGTCCCCAGTGGCGACGCTCCTGCGACAAGTACACACGGCCGCCTCCCAGCGAGCGGCTGAGTTCCGAGCCTTCCAGCGTGAACTCGGGCAAGCCCGTTCGCGAGCGGGTGTCGCTGGCCACGGCCCCCAACCGTACACGCCAACCCTCAGGCTCATCCCGCCAGGCATGCGTGACGCGCAGCCCCGTGCCAGCTTCCGCAACACCGATCGTCGGGACCGGCAGGGTGTGCCGAGTTCCGCTCCAGAGGAGAACGCCGTCCCGGTGCAGGGACGTCTCCCAGATTGCAGCCACGGTGCGGCGCCCTCCGTCCAGGGATCGATGCCGCTCGAGTTGCCACTCCAGGGAGGGTGCAGCATGGACATGGGCCGCCACCGCGAGGGCCGCCGCAGCAGCCCAACGAGTCCTGGAACCCCTGAAAAAATGCTTGCTTCTGTATGGCATCAACATTGTCACCTTGACCTTGTCTCGGTACCAGCTTCGGCCAGCCATCGCTCCAGCGACGACATGAGCTGGTTGCGATCGAACTCGCGGCGGCAGTAGGCCCGCCCCGCCTGCCCCATCCTGCGCCGCTCTTCCGCGGGGAGCCCCGCGAGAGCCTGAACCTGTTCCGCCAGGGCGTGCGCGTCTCCCGCCGGCGCAACACGACCGGCGCCTGCTTCCATGATGACGCGTGCACCTTCCCCATCCAGCATGCCCACCAGCGGAATACCTGAAGCCAGATAGCTCTGCACCTTGCCCGGGATGGTCATCGCAAAGATCGGTTCTGGCTTCAGCGATACCAGCAAGGCGCCTGCTCCCTTGAAAAAGGAGGGCATGCGCTCCAGCGGATGGCGCCCCAGCAGGATGACGCGGTCCGCCAGCCCTCGGCGCGCGATCTCCTCGCGCAGCCACGGGGCAGCCCGCCCGTCGCCGAGCACCAACCAGCGGATGTCGTTGCGGTGACGCAGCAGGTCGGCCGCGTGCACGATCGCGGGGAAATCCTGGGCCTCGCCGATGTTGCCGGCAAACATCACGTTGAAGCCTTCGGTGTAGGGCTCCAGCTCAGGCGCCAGGACGGCCTCGTCCAACTCCTGGTCGAACGTGCTTTCGGCCCACGCCGGGAAGTAGCGAATGTCGTGGCGGCGCCCTCCCCAGCGCTCGACGTTGGAATAGAAGGCCTTCGACTGCACCAGCACCCGGGCACAGCGGCGGTAAATGAAGGCTACCAGACGCCCCACCCACCCCAACACGCGGGGTGACTTCACCACCCCCACGGCCGCCAGGGTGTCCGGCCAAAGATCCAGCACCCACATCAGCACCGGCGCACGCTTGAGGCGACCCAGCAACAGCGCAGGCAGCGCCGCAGTGATGGGGGAAGTCTGGAACATGAAGATGGCATCGAAGCCGCGGCCTCTGAGCAGCCAGGGACCCCAAAACAGGCCCCAGAGCACGAAGCTCAGATAGTTGAGCATCAGCCTGAGGCTGCCTTGTCCCCGAGGCCGCAGCGGCACCCGCAACACCTCGGCACCTTCGAAGTGAGAAAACGCTGCCGGATTGCGCCGGTAGTCTTCGAAAACCTCTCCTCCGGGATAGTTCGGGCGCCCCGTGAGGACCGTCACTTCATGACCACGCCGCACCAACTCGGCCACGACGTCATTGACGCGAAACGCCTCGGGCCAGAAGTACTGGCTGACGACCAAGATGCGCACGGCTCAGCTGTACTGGCGCCACACCACGCGCTTCACGTAATCGGTGTAGCTGTGGAGGATGCGGACGACCTTGTCCGAGACGTTGGGCATGCTGTAGTCGCCCACCAGGCGCAGGGTCCGTTCGTCACCACGCCGCTGGCTTTGCAAAATGGCCAGCCCCTGCCTGACCCGCTCGGTGCTGAGCCCCACCATCATCACCGCCGCCTCTTCCATGCCCTCCGGCCGTTCGTGCGCTTCACGCAGGTTGAGCGCCGGGAAGTTCAGGATGGACGACTCCTCGTTGATGGTCCCACTGTCGGAGAGCACGGCCCGTGCCGTCGTCTGCAGCTTCACATAGTCGTGAAAACCCAGCGGCTTGAGCAACCGCACCTGCGCGTGAAACGTCAGCCCTTCCGCGTCGATGCGTCGCTGGGTGCGCGGGTGAGTGGAAACGATGACGGGCAGGCCATGATCCTCGGCCACCGCATTGAGCACCTCGGCCAGCTTGCGCGCCGTGCCGGGCAAGTCGATGTTCTCCTCACGATGCGCGCTCACCACGAAGAACCTGCCCGCCTCCAACCCGAGGCGCTCCAGAACGTTCGACGCCTCAATGTGCTCGCGATAGTGATGCAGCACCTCATACATCGGGCTGCCTGTCTTGATCACCAGATCAGGTGGCAACCCCTCGCGCAGCAGGTATTCCCTGGCGATATCGCTGTAGGTGAGGTTCACGTCGGCGGTGTGGTCAACAATACGGCGGTTCGTCTCCTCAGGCACCCGCTGATCGAAGCAGCGGTTGCCGGCTTCCATGTGGAAGATGGGAATCTTGCGACGCTTGGCAGGGATCACGGCCAGGCAGCTGTTCGTATCACCCAGCACCAGCATGGCTTCGGGCCGCACCTGTTCGAGCACGTCGTCCACGGCCATGATGACGCGGCCTATGGTCTGAGCGGCATTGCCGCCGGCGCTGTTGAGGAAGTGATCCGGCTTGCGCACGCCCAGGTCGTCGAAGAAGACTTGGTTGAGTTCGTAGTCGTAGTTCTGCCCGGTATGCACGAGCACGTGGTCGCAGTGCTCATCGAGGCGCGCCAGCACACGCGACAGACGGATGATCTCCGGTCGGGTCCCGACCACCGTCATCACCTTCAGCTTCTTCATCATGCCTTGACCTTCATCGTGATCGTGTCGGGACGTGCCCGGTCAAACACCTCGTTCGCCCACAGCATGACGATCAGCTCGTCGCTACCGATGTTGGTGATGTTGTGAGTCCATCCAGGCACGGTCTCCACGATGCGGCCCTCACCCCCTTCGACCACGATCTCGTGCATTTCGTTGGTCAGGATGTGCCGGAAGCCGAAATGCGCCTTGCCGCGAATGACCAAGAATTTCTCGGTCTTGCTGTGGTGATAGTGCTCACCCCGCGTGACGCCTGGGTGCGCCGTGAAGTACGAGAACTGGCCGCAGTCAGGCGTCTTGAGCATTTCCACGAACACGCCCCGTGCGTCGCCGTGGCGCGGCACCTCGTAGGCAAAGCTTTCGGTCGGCAAGTAACTGACATAGGTGGAATACAAGGCCCGCACCAGACCTGTTCCCACCCGTTCCGTCATCAGCGTGCCCCGGCTTGCCGCAAATGCCTGCACCAGGCCAGCCACTTCCCCTACCGTCGTGTCATAGACCGGTCCCGCCTCTAGGAGGCCAGCATCGGGACGCGGCTCGGACAGCAAGGCCGTGAAAGCCTGCACCACATCATCCACATAGACCAGGCGCAGCGGCGCGGCCGGATCATTGACCTGGATTGGCAATCCGCGCGCAATGTTGTGGCAGAAAGTGGCAACGGCTGAGTTGTAGTTGGGCCGGCACCACTTGCCAAAGACGTTGGTGAGTCGGAACACCCAGACCGGTGCCCCGTGCCGGTCCCCGTAGGCATAGACCCGTTCCTCGGCCTCACGCTTGCTGCGGCCATAGGCATTGTCCAGCGAGGCCTGCGTTGATGACGCCAGCACCAGCGGAATCGGCCGGCCCGTTGCCGCCATCGCATCACACACCAGCTGAGTGAAGCCGACATTGCCGGCAGCGAATTCTGAAGGGTCCTGCGGACGATTCACCCCGGCGAGGTGAAAGACAAAGTCGGCATCGCCTATCGCCCGGGCGAGGTCCTGCGCAGAACTGTGCCGGGTGATGGGAGAAATCTTCACCTGCCCCAATTCGGACAAGCGCTGCCTGAGGTTGCGCCCGATGAAGCCCTCGGCCCCCGTGATGACGATGTTCACCAGTCTCACTCCTCGGGCGTGGCCGGCTCGCCACGGGCAATACGTTGCATGAAATCAAGCTTGAGCAGCAGTTTTTTCATGCCTTCCACGTCCAGGCGGTCGGTGTTGTGAGAGTTGTAGTCTTCCTCTGCGCTGATGCGAAGCTCCCCTTCTTCGACGAACTTGCCATAGTTGAGATCGCGGGTGTCAGCCGGCACGCGGAAGTAGCCCCCCAGATCGTCGGCGCAGGCCCGCTCTTCGCGGCTGAGCAGGGTTTCGTACAACTTCTCCCCATGCCGCGTGCCGATCTCACGAACCTCGTGCCCCGGCCGGTCCATCAGTTCCAGAATGGCTTGGGCCAGCGTCTTGACCGTTGCCGCTGGGGCCTTCTGCACAAAGATGTCGCCGTTGTTGCCATGCTGAAAGGCGTAAAGCACCAACTCCACGGCGTCATCCAGCGTCATCATGAACCGCGTCATCGAGGGGTCGGTGATCGTGATGGGCTGGCCCGCCAGCACCTGCTGGACAAACAGCGGAATCACCGAGCCGCGCGAGGCCATGACGTTGCCGTAGCGTGTCCCGCAGATCACGGTATCGGTGCCTTCGAGGTTGCGGGAGGTGGCCACCATCACCTTTTCCATCATCGCCTTGGAAATGCCCATTGCGTTGATGGGATACACCGCCTTGTCGGTGCTGAGGCAGATCACTCGCTTCACCCCCGCATCGATGGCAGCACGCAGGACGTTCTCGGTACCCAGCACATTGGTGCGCACAGCCTGCATCGGGTGGAATTCGCAGGACGGGACCTGCTTGAGGGCCGCGGCATGGAAGACATAGTCCACTCCGCGGATGGCGGCATCCACGCTGGTGGCGTCTCGTACGTCGCCGATGTAGAACTTCAGCTTGGGATTGCTGTAGCGTTTGCGCATGTCGTCCTGCTTCTTCTCGTCACGACTGAAGATGCGGATCTCGCGCAGGCCGGAATCCAGGAAGCGACGCAGCACCGCATTGCCGAAGCTGCCAGTGCCACCGGTGATCAAAAGGGTCTTGTTGTCGAACATGGTCATGGGTTTCA
>NZ_JBKBSL010000078.1:0-3523 GCF_046291045.1 Caldimonas sp.
GGCGTGCCGCTGCATTTCGAGGCCGAGGTGAGCACCTACCGCAGCCGCTGGTACTGGCGCGACCTGCGCGTGGCCTCGGCCAGCCTGTCCTGGCGCATCACCTACCAGCCGCTCACGCGCCGCTACCGTGTGCAGTCCGGGGCCTTCAGCCAGCAGTTCGAATCCTTGCATGAGGCCCTGGGGACCATGCACCGCACGGCGGGCTGGAAGATCGCCGACCGCTCGCGCCTGGCCGCGGGTGAGCGCCATTACGCCGAGCTGGTCTTCCGCCTGGACACGAGCCAGTTGCCGCGGCCCTTCCAGATCGGCATCGGCGGCCAGTCGCAATGGGACCTCGCCGCCCAGAGCGTGCTGGTGATCCCCGACCGCCCCTGAGCCGCGCCCCAGGAGACCGGCCGTGACCAAAGCCACCCGTTGGGCCTGGATCCTGTCCAGTGTGGCCGTCTCCGGCGCGGCGCTGGTGCTGATGTTCCTGCTTGCGCTGGCCAGCGACAACCGCCGGCTCTACGAGCAGCACTACGGCTGGCTGCTCGGCCTGAACGCCGTCATCGCCTCGGTGCTCATCCTGGCCATCGCGATCGCCGCGGTGCGCCTGGCCGTGCGCGTGCGCCGCGGCAAGTTCGGCTCGCGGCTGCTGGCCAAGCTGGCCGGCATCTTCGCCCTGGTGGGCGTGATCCCCGGCGTGCTGCTCTACACCGTGAGCTACCAGTTCGTGGCCAACAGCATCGACTCGTGGTTCGACGTCGAGGTCGAAGGGGCCCTGGATGCCGGCCTGAACCTCGGCCGCGTCACCCTCGACACCCTGGTCAACGACTTCGCGGCCAAGACCCGGGCCGCCGCCGACCGGCTGGCCGACGCCGGCGGCGGGGCGAGCGCGCTGGCGCTGGAGCGCATCCGCGAGCAGCTCGCCGCCGAGGACACCGCCCTGCTCGATGGTGCGGGCCAGATCCTGGTCAGCGCCGGCCTGTCGCGCGAGGCCCTGGCGCCCGAGCGGCCGCCGGCCGCGCTGCTGCGCCAGGCGCGCATCCAGCGCATTGCCACCCAGCTCGAGGGTCTGGACGAGGACGCCGGCACCCCGCGCATCCGCGCCGTGGCCTACGTGGCCACGGTGGGCTTTCGCCTCACGCCCGAGGACCGCTACCTGCAGGCCACCCAGCGGCTGCCCGCCACCCTGGCGGCCAACGCCCTGGCCGTGCAGAACGCCTACCGCGAGTACCAGCAGCGCGCCCTCGCGCGCGAAGGCCTCAAGCGCATGTACCTGGGCACGCTCACGCTGGCGCTCATCCTGGCCGTCTTCGGCGCGGTGCTGCTCGCCGTCGCCCTGGGCAACCAGCTCGCCCGCCCGTTGCTGCTGCTGGCCGAAGGCGTGCGCCAGGTGGCCCGCGGCGACCTCACGCCCAAACCGGTCTTCACCTCGCGCGACGAACTCGGCGGCCTCACACGCTCGTTTGCCGACATGACCCAGCAACTGTCCGACGCACGGGCGCTCGTCCAGCACAGCCTGAGCGAACTCGAGGGCGCCAAGACCAATCTGCAGACCATCCTTGACAACCTCACCGCCGGGGTGATCGTCTTCGATGCCGACGGCCGCATCGACACCGTCAACCCCAGTGCCACGCGCATCCTGCGTCTGCCGCTGGGGGCCTACCACGGCCGGGCGCTGGCCGAGGTGCCCGGCCTGCAGGACTTCGCCACCGCGATCGACCAGCAGTTCGAACAGCATGCCGCCGGCAACGAGGGCGGCGAGCGCGACCACTGGCAGCAGTCCTTCGAGCTGGCGGGCACCGACGCCGGCGTCGAGCGCGAGCCCATGACCTTGCTCGTGCGGGGCGCCTGGCTGCCGCAGCAGGCGCGGCTCATCGTCTTCGACGACATCACCGAAGTCATGTCGGCCCAGCGCTCCATCGCCTGGGCCGAGGTGGCCCGACGCCTGGCCCACGAGATCAAGAACCCGCTCACACCCATCCAGCTCTCGGCCGAGCGGCTGCAGCACAAGCTCGAGACCAAGCTCGACGACCCCGACCGCCAGCTCCTGTCCAAGGCCGTGGGCACTATCGTCAGCCAGGTGGGCAGCATGAAGCAGCTCGTCAACGAATTCCGCGACTATGCCCGCCTGCCCTCGGCCCAGCTGCACCCGATCGACCTCAACGCCCTGGTCGGCGAAGTGCTCGTGCTGTATGGCTCGGTGCAGGAAGAGGGCCGGCTGAAGGTCGACCTCGAGCCCGGCCTGCCTGCGATCCTGGGCGATGCCACCCAGTTGCGCCAGGTGATCCACAACCTGCTGCAAAATGCCCTGGACGCCGTGGCCGACCGCCCCCAGGGCCAGGTGCGGGTGCACACGGAGGCGGCACGCACCGACACCGGCGAGCTGCGCGCGGTGCGTCTGGTCGTGGCCGACAACGGGCCGGGCTTCCTCGACAAGGTGCTCAAACGCGCCTTCGAGCCCTATGTCACTACCAAGAGCAAGGGCACCGGCCTGGGCCTGGCCGTGGTGAAAAAGATCTGCGACGAACATGCCGCGCGCATCCGCCTGACCAACCTCACCAGCTCCGAAGGGCTGGGCGGCGCAGAGCGAGGGAAGAACCCCGACGTGAGAGGGGCCCAAGTTTCGATATCATTTTCCAGGTTTGCGCCCGTCCAGGAGGACGGCCGTGACGACACCGCAACCCCAGGTGCCCGCCCAGGGGCCTGACCACCCGCATGGCCACCATACTTGTAGTAGACGACGAGCTCGGCATCCGCGCATTGCTGTCGGAGATCCTGGCCGACGAGGGGCACACCGTGGAGCTGGCCGAGAACGCCGCCCAGGCGCGTGCCCTGCGCGAGCAGATGCAGCCCGATCTCGTGCTGCTCGACATCTGGATGCCCGACGTCGACGGCATCACCCTGCTCAAGGAATGGGGGGCCTGCGGGCAGCTCACGATGCCGGTGATCATGATGTCGGGGCACGGCACCATCGACACCGCCGTGGAAGCCACCAAGCACGGTGCGATGGCCTTCCTGGAAAAGCCCATCACGCTGCAGAAGCTGCTGCGCGCCGTGGAGCAGGGCCTGGCGCGCCAAACCCCGCGTCCCGCGGCGCCGCCGCTGGTGGCCCCGTCGATCGTGCGCGAGCGTGCGCCCGACGGCGTGAACCACACCGCCCCCGTGGCCGGCGGCCTGCCGGCGGGCCCTCAGGCCGAGCAGGTCTTCGTGCTCGACCGTCCCCTGCGCGAAGCGCGCGACGCCTTCGAGAAGGCCTACTTCGAGTTCCATCTCGCCAAAGAACACGGCAGCATGACCCGTGTGGCTGAAAAGACCGGCCTGGAGCGCACCCATCTGTACCGCAAGCTCAAGCAGCTCGGTGTAGACCTGTCACGCAACAAGCGCGCCGCAGGCAACTGAGCCCCGCTGAACCTGCGTGGATTCCTGCTATACTCCAAATCTTTCCGGCCAAGTAGCTCAGTTGGTAGAGCAGCGGACTGAAAATCCGCGTGTCGGTGGTTCGATTCCGCCCTTGGCCACCACCCTTCCACGCCCAACC
>NZ_JBKBSL010000043.1:0-12884 GCF_046291045.1 Caldimonas sp.
CAGGTCGGCCTGGGTCACGTCGCGATACAGGCCGCGCTCGCGCGCCTTGGCCACCATGCGTTCGGACAGGTCCACCGCATCGACGGCCTCGGCCAACGGGGCCAGCAGCGGCGCGCACAGGCCGGTGCCGCAGCCCAGGTCCAGCGCCTGGCCGAAGCGCTGGCCGGCCAGCGGGCCCAGCAGGCGTTGCGGCACGTCGTAGTGCAGCACCTCGACGAGGTGCTCGTCGAAGTCGTCGGCGTAGTCGTCGAAGAGGGTCTGGACATAGGCCACCGGGGCCACGGCGGGCGGGGCCTTGCGAGCGGCCACCGACGCGAGGAAGTAGCAGGTGGTCTCGGAATCGTCGCCCAGGGTGATCGCCCGCTCGAAGGCATCGGCGGCTTCTTCCGTGCGCCCGGCCAGGCGCAGGAGGCTGCCGCGCCGGTTCCAGGCCAGCGCCCGGTTCGGGTCCAGCGCCAGGCAGCGGTCGTAGTCGGCCAGGGCCTCGTCATGGCGGTCGAGCTGCAGCAGCACCTCGCCGCGGCACAGCCAGCCTTCAGCCTCCTCGGGTTGCACGCGCACCAGTTCGTCGAACGCCTGCAAGGCCTCGTCGAGCCGGCCCAGGCGGCGGCGCACCGTGCCCAGGTTGCTGAGCGTGGACGGGCGGCCTGGCACGAGCGTGAGCGACTCGGCAAAGGCACGCTCGGCCTCGCCAAGGCGGCCGGCCTCGAGGTGGGCCAGGCCGTCGAAGAAGAGCGCCTTGGCGCGTTCGAAGGGGTCGCTCATGCAGGGGTCACTCCATCGGCCTTGAACATGGCCTTGATGCCGCGCACCGCCTGGCGGATGCGCGATTCGTTTTCGATGAGGGCAAAGCGCACGTGGTCGTCACCATGGTCGCCGAAGCCGATACCCGGCGAAACGCACACCTTGGCGCGCGCCAGAAGCTGCTTGGAGAACTCCAGCGAGCCCAGCGCACGGTAGCGCTCGGGAATGCGCGCCCAGATGTACATCGAGGCCTTGGGGGTCTCGACCGGCCAGCCCGCCTCGCGCAGGCCCTTGACCAGCACGTCGCGGCGGCGCTGGTATTGCGCGGCAATGTCCTTCACGCACTGCTGGTCGCCTTCCAGCGCGGTGATGGCCGCCACCTGCACGGGCGTGAAGCTGCCGTAGTCGTGGTAACTCTTGATGCGCGCCAGCGCCGCCACCAGGTCGGCATTGCCCACCATGAAGCCCACGCGCCAGCCGGCCATGTTGTAGCTCTTGCTGAGCGTGAAGAACTCCACCGCCACGTCCTTGGCGCCGCTCACCTGCATGATGGAGGGTGCCTTCCAGCCGTCAAAGACGATGTCGGCATAGGCCAGGTCGTGCACGACGAGGATCTCGTGCTTCTTGGCCAGCGCGATCACCCGCTCGAAGAAGTCGAGCTCCACGCATTGGGCGGTGGGGTTGCTCGGAAAACCCAGCACCATCATCTTGGGCTTGGGGTAGCTGCCGCGGATGGCGCGCTCCAGCTCGGCGAAGAAGTCCACGCCGGGCACCATGGGGACGGAGCGGATGTCGGCGCCGGCGATCACCGCGCCGTAGATGTGGATGGGATAGCTCGGGTCGGGCACGAGCACGGTGTCGCCGCGGTCGAGCGTGGCCAGCATCAGGTGGGCCAGGCCTTCCTTGGAGCCGATGGTGACGATGGCCTCGCGATCGGGGTCGATCTCCACGCCATAGCGGCCCTGGTACCAATGCGCGATGGCCCGGCGCAGGCGCGGGATGCCCTTGGAGGCCGAGTAGCCATGGGTGTCCGGCCGCTGGGCCACCTCGGCGAGCTTGGCCACGATGTGCGCCGGCGTGGCGCCATCGGGGTTGCCCATGCTCATGTCGATGATGTCCTCGCCGCGGCGGCGGGCGGCCAGCTTGAGCTCGGCCGTGATGTTGAAGACGTAGGGGGGCAGGCGGTCGATGCGCGCAAAGCGGCGCTGACCCGGAGAGCTGGTCATGCAGTGGCTTTCAACGTGAGCGCCCGGAACCGTCCGAGCGACGTGGGCCGTGCCCGATGCACGGCCTGGGCGCATCCTAGCACCAGGGCAGCGAAGGATCGGCAATGGAGCATTGCGGAATCGGAAACGATCGCCGAAACGACCCGGCCGCCGACGGCCCGATCGGCCGACAACCCGCATCCCTACGGGGTTCGCGGGCAGCGACACGCACCGTCGGCAGGGCCGGAGAGGGCTGTCGCGTTTGACGCAAACCCGGGCTTGACACTGGGGTTACTACCTAGTCCCGTCGTCCGGGCCTGGTCCACTTCGCCAGGCCCGTCGCTTCCCCCGCGACAGCCCGGGGGCGAAGCCCCCGGAACGTCAACCCTTTGTTGAGGTAGAAGACATGAAGAAATCGCTCATCGCGCTCGCCGTGCTCGGCGGCCTGGCTGCTGCGGCACAGGCGCAATCCAATGTCACGCTGTACGGCCGTGTGGATCTCGGCCTGCAGCGCGGCCTCGGTGACGACATCACCCGCCTGGAGCAAGGCTCGGGCAGCCGCCTGGGCGTGCGTGGTGTGGAAGACCTGGGCGGCGGCCTGAAGGCCCTGTTCAACATCGAGCACCGCTTCAATGCCGACACCGGCACCGCCGGCAGCACGTTCTGGGCCGGCCGCTCGGTGGTGGGTCTGGAAGGCGGTTTCGGCCAGGTCGTGCTAGGCCGCGAGTACACCCCGGCGCGCAACATCGCCAACCGTGCCGATCCCTGGGGCGGTGAGACCGTGGGTGCGATGGAGTCGATCCTGTTCGGCGACATCCTGCCTTCGCGTCAGAACAACTCCATCACCTACACCTCGCCCAGCTTCGGCGGCCTGCGCGCCCAGGCACAGTACGCTCTGGATGAAGCCGACACCGGCGAAGACTTCTACGGGGTGAACCTGTCGTACGGCGCGGGCCCGCTCTCGCTGGCCTATGGCTACAACAAGGCCGGCGTGGACGACAACACCTGGCACCTGGTCACCGCCGGCTACGACTTCGGCAGCTTCCGCCTGGTGGGCGCCTACGGCCAAGGCACGCCGGAAACCGGTGCCGACAAGCACCGCAGCTACATGGTCGGCGCCACGGCACCTCTGGGCGCCGGCGAGGTCAAAGTGGCATACGGCAAGCTCGAGGAAGTCGATCCGGACCGCGACGTCTCCAGCAAGTTCGCCATCGGCTACCACTACGCCCTGTCCAAGCGCACCACGGTGTACTTCGACGTGGCCAACGACAGCGAACTGGCCGACCATAAGACCGGCTTCGACATCGGCCTGAAGCACAACTTCTGATCGCAGCGATTGCAACTGTCTCCTGGGGGTTCGCCCCCCGCGAGATTTCAGGGCCCCTGGCGACAGGGGCCCTTTTTTCATGAGGGCCGGCTTTCGGCTAAGGTTCGGTCCATGCTGCGCTACCACACCGTCCCCGTCACCCCCTTCCAGCAGAACTGCTCCATCGTCTGGTGCGACGACACGAAGCGCGCCGCCATCATCGACCCCGGCGGCGATCTGCCGCGCCTGCGGGCCGAGGTGAAGCGCTTGGGTGTGACGCTGGAACAGATCTGGCTCACCCACGCCCACATCGACCATGCCGGGGCCACGGCCCAGCTCGCCCGGGAGCAGGGGCTGCCCATCATCGGCCCGCACGAGGGCGACCGGTTCTGGATCGATGCCCTGCCCCAGCAGGGCGCCATGTTCGGCTTCCCGCCCAGCGAGCGCTTCACCCCCACGCGCTGGCTGCACGACGGCGACACCGTGACCCTCGGACACTGCACGCTGCAGGTGCGCCACTGCCCCGGCCACACGCCCGGCCATGTGGTGTTCTTTTCGCCCGAGGCCCGGCGCGCCTTCGTGGGCGACGTGCTCTTTGCCGGCAGCATCGGCCGCACCGATTTCCCCGGGGGCGACCATCAGACCCTGATCGACGCCATCACCCAACGCCTGTGGCCGATGGGCGACGACGTGATCTTCATCCCGGGCCACGGGCCCGAGAGCAGCTTCGGGCAGGAACGACGCACCAATCCTTTCGTGGGCGGCACCTGAGGGTGACGCACAATCGCAGGCA
Organism: Caldimonas sp.; assembly: GCF_046291045.1. Lineage (GTDB taxonomy): Bacteria > Pseudomonadota > Gammaproteobacteria > Burkholderiales > Burkholderiaceae_C > Caldimonas. The sequence goes on from NZ_JBKBSL010000043.1 coordinate 4,049, forward strand.
CCTGTCCCGCGTGACGCCTGCCTCATGAACACCGCCGACCTGCACCGCAAGATCTTCCTGGCCCTGCTGCTGGGCGTGAGCCTGGCCTTCCTGGTGATCCTCTGGCCCTTCTACGGCGCCGTGTTCTGGGGCGCCATCCTGGCCCTGCTGTTCATGCCGCTGCACCGGCGGCTGCTGCGCCGCATGCCGGAGCGCCCCAACCTGGCCGCGCTGGCCACGCTGGCGGTGTGCCTGCTGATCGTTATCCTGCCGGTGGCGCTGATCACGGCCTCGCTGGTGCGGCAGGCCGCCGCGCTGGTGGCGCGGCTGCGCAGCGGCGAGCTCAATTTCGGCCTGTACCTGCAGCAGGTGCTCGACGTGATCCCGCCCTGGCTCGAGGACTGGCTGGACCGCCTCGGCCTGGGCGACGTGGCCGCCGTGCAGGACCGCCTGGCCTCGGCCGCCGCGCAGATCAGCCAGTTCGTGGCCACACAGGCTTTGGCGATCGGGCAGAACACGGTGCACTTCGTCGTGAGCCTGGGCATCATGCTGTACCTGCTGTTTTTCCTGCTGCGCGACGGCCAAGCCCTGTCGGTGCGCATCCGCCAGGCCCTGCCGCTGGACGAGGTCCACAAGCGCAACCTGCTGGCCAAGTTCGCCACCGTGATCCGCGCCACGGTCAAGGGCAATGTGGTGGTGGCCGTCACGCAAGGCGCCCTGGGCGGCCTGATCTTCTGGATCCTGGGCATCCAGGGCGCCGTGCTGTGGGCCACGCTGATGGCCTTCCTGTCGCTGCTGCCGGCCGTGGGGGCGAGCCTGATCTGGGGGCCGGTGGCGATCTACTTCCTGGCCACCGGCAGCTTCGTGCAGGCCGTGGTGCTCATCGCCTTTGGGGTGTTCGTGATCGGTCTGGTGGACAACCTGCTGCGCCCCATCCTGGTGGGCAAGGACACCAAGCTGCCCGACTACCTGGTGCTGGTGTCCACGCTGGGCGGCATGTCGATCTTCGGGATCAACGGCTTCGTGATCGGGCCGCTGGTGGCCGCGCTGTTCGTGGCCGCCTGGGACCTCTTCACGGCACCGGCGGACACGGCACCCGCGCCGAGCGAGGACGGCTGAGGGCCGGGCCGAGACCCTCAGGCGGGGTCGAAGCGCCGCGGCGGGCGCGCGGCGTTCTCGTACAAAGGCATCACGCGAGGCAGCACCGACTCGATCTCGCGGATGCGGGCGTCCCCGGCCGGGTGGGTGGACAGAAACTGCGGCGGCGCGCCCTTGCTGGCCTGCATCATCTTGTTCCACAGGCTCACGCCGGCGCGCGGGTCGTAGCCGGTGCGAGCCCCCAGGTCCAGGCCGACGAGGTCGGCCTCGGTCTCGTTCTCGCGGCTGAACTTGAGCGTGAGGAGCTGCGCCCCCATGTTCAGCAACAGGTCGCCGGCATTGCCCAGCCCGAGCAGACTGGAGATCAGGCCCGCCCCCAGCCGCGTGGCCGCCGTCTTGCCCATGCGCTCGCGCGCATGCTCGCGCAGGGCGTGGGCCATCTCGTGGCCCATGATCATCGCCACCTCGTCGTCCGTCAGCTTGAGCTGTTGCAGGATGCCCGTATAGAAGGCGATCTTCCCGCCGGGCATGCAAAAGGCGTTGATCTGCCGGGCGCCGATGAGGTTGACCTCCCACTGCCACTGGCGCGAACGCGGGTTCCAGGGGTGGGCATGCGGGATCATGCGCTCGGCGATGAAGCGCAGGCGCACGAGCTGCGGATGGCTGGGGCCGGCCAGGGCCTGATTGGCCTGGGCCTCGCGCAGCATCTGTCGGTACTGCTGGGCGGCGGCCTGCTCGATCTGCTCGGCCGGCACCAGCCGGGTGAAGCCCGAGGTGCCCCCCACGTCCACGCCGTCGCGCTGAGCCGCCGCGGGCAGCGCCGCCCCCAGGCCAGCGGCCACGAGGGCCCCGGTGAACAGCCGCCGCCCGGGCTGGGCGGGCGTCAGACGACCCGGCGCGGCCGCGGCCACGGCCGCCATCGCCTGGCACATCGCGCAGTGGGCCCGTTCGTTCAGGCCGGCATGCAGATCATGGTCCATGGGGCTCAGATCTCTCGGTGTTCCTGTTGTTCCAGCATCGCCCGCACCTGGCGCAGCAGCAAGTAGGCGGGGAAGGACAGCCAGAAGGTCAGGAAGAAGTAGGCTGCATACCCCATCTCCTGCGCGCCGATGCCCCCCGCCCAGCCGGCCACGGCGCGGCTGAAGGCGAAGATGGACGAGAGGATCGCATATTCGGTGGTGGCCTTGGCGCGGCTGGTGATGGCCATCAGGAAGGCCAGAAAGGCCCCGGTGCCCAGGCCGCCGGTGAAGCTCTCCAGGGCGCTGGCGGCGTACACCGCCGCCTGATGCACAAGCGGCAGATCGACCGGCTGCACGATGCCATCGGCCCCAGGCAGCACGCGAGGCACGTACCAGGCCGCGGCTGCATAGCCCAGGTTGGACAGCGCCTGCCACAGGCCCAGCACCCACAGGCCACGGAAGATGCCCACGCGGTCCACATACCAGCCCCCGACCAGCCCGCCGGCGATCGACAGGGCCAGGCCCAGGTTGACGCTGACCAGGCCGATCTGCTGGTTCGAAAAGCCGCTGTCCACCCAGAAGGGCTTGACCATGAAGCCCATGGCCGCATCGCCGAGTTTGAACAGCAAGATGAACAGGATGATGGTCACCATGCCGCGGCGCGAGAGCAGCTCCACCCAGGCCCCGAAGACCGGGCCATCGCGCATCAGCGCCGCCCGCGGGCCGTTGGCGGCTGTCACCATCAGGCCTGCGCCCACGAACATCAGGCCCACGGGGATCGCGCCGCGGAACCACCAGGAGCCACTCACCGCCGCCACGGCCTCCCAGCCCGCGATGCGGGCCAGCGGCCCCAGCACCGGCCACAGCAGGCCGGCGAGCACCAGCGCCAGTGCCAGCGCCCACAGCGGCTGCTGGCGCAGCAGGCCCAGCTCCGTGGCCACGCTGCCCGGTGGCGTGCCCGGACGGGCCGGCTCGCGCGGCGCGAACAGCACGATCAGCCCGTTGCCCACGAAGACGGCCGCGCCCAGCAAGTAGGCCATCGACCAGCCGAACCAGCCCGACACCATGAGCAGCGCGCCGGCGGTGAGCATGCCCACGCGGTAAAAGCCGATGCGAAAGCCGTTGGCCAGGCCGTACTCCTTGCGCGTGAGCAGCTCGATGGTGTAGCCGTCGGTGGCGATGTCGTTGGTGGCCGAGAGCATCGTGAACGCACCGATGGCCACCCACACCCAGGGCCCGAAACCCAGTTCGCTGGCGAACAGGCCCATCACCGCGGCCATGCCGAAGTTCGCGCCCGCCACCCACCAGCGGTGGCGGCGCACCCAGTCCACCGCCGGCGCCCACAGGAACTTCACGGTCCAGGCCAGGCCCAGCAGGCTGAGCAGGCCGATGTCGGCCAGGTTCACGCCCTGCTGGCGGAAGTACACCGGAAAGATGTCGTAGAAGACCCCCAGCGGCAGCCCTTCGGAGAAGTACAGCAGGGCCACCCAGAAGAGCTTGCGTCGGTAGGCGGGGGCAGGTCGGGGCTCGCTGGCGGGCGGCTGGGAGGGGTTGCTCATCCGCCCATTCTAGGGACCGGCAAGCCGGGGGCGGCCCCGCCGGGATCGCCCCTCACTTGCGGTTGACCAGCCAAATCCCCACCGCCACGCCGCCCAGGGCCAGCGCCAGGCGCAGCGTGATCGCCTCGCCCAGCAGCAGCCAGCCCATCACCAGGCCGAACAGCGGGGTGAGGAAGGTGAACGAGGCCAGCCGCGTGGCCGGGTAGTGACGGATCAGCCAGAACCACACCAGGTAGCTCGCGAAGGCCACGACGACGGCCTGGAAGAACATCGAACCCCATAAGGCCGCGCCGGTCCAGTGCAGTGTCCAGGATTCCCCCGTGAGCGGCGACAACGCCGTCAGCACCACGCCCGAGACGGCGAGTTGATAGAACAGCGTCTTTTCCGGCGAGGCCGTGGCCAGGCGCGTGGCGCGGATGGCCAGCGTCGTGGCCCCCCACAGCAGCGCGGCCAGCACCGCCAGCGCATCGCCCAGCCACTGCGTGGAGCCGGCCGGCGCGGCCGCACCGCCGAGCCCCTCACTGAAGGCCAGCACCACCGCCGCAAAGCCCAGGCCCAGGCCGGCCGTCTGGCGCATCGACAGACGCTCGGCCGCGCTGATGAAGGGCATGCCCGCGGCCACCACGAAGGGCGAGAGGTACAGCAGCACCACCAGCCGCGAAGCCGCCGTGTGGCCCAGGCCGATGTAGATGCACACGAACTCGGCTGCAAAGAGCGCGCCGGCCAGCAGCCCCGGCCACCCCGTCCCGTCGCGCGAGAAGAGTGCGATGCCGCGCCACGACGCCCAGGCCCACACCAGCAGCGCCGCGATGCCCGAACGCAGCCCCGCCTGGGCGATGGGCGGCATCAGCGGCAGCGTGGCCTTGACGACGATCTGCTGCAGGCCCCACAACAGGCAGCAGCCCAGCAGCAGCGTGATGGCGCGGGAATCGAGATGGGAGCGGCGTTCAATCATCCGATGATTGTGCCGCCTTCCGGAGCGCTGCGCTCAGGCGGCGTTCACCCGGACTGCAGCCAGCGCACCAGATCGCGTGCGCCCATCGCTCCCGAGATGCGCCGCACCTCCTGCCCGCCTTGCAGCAACACCATCGTCGGGATGCTGCGGATGCGGTGGCGCACCGAGGTCCGGGGGTTCTCGTCGCTGTTGACCTTGGCGAACAGCACCCGGCCGCCCAGCTCGCGCGCGGCCTGCTCGAACTGCGGTGCCATCATCCGGCACGGCCCGCACCAGGGCGCCCAGAAGTCGACCAGCACCGGCAGCTCGGTGCGCGAGACCACGGCATCGAAGCTGGCATCGGTCAGGGCGACGGGTTCGGCCGGCGTCAGGGGACGCTTGCACTGCCCGCACACCGGAGCGTCGGCCAGGCGCTCGTCGGGCACACGGTTCAGGGTGTGGCAGTGGGGGCAGGCGATGTGCATGGAAACCTCCGGGGTCTGCCCGGGAGATGGCGACGCACCGCCTGACTTCAAGGACTCACAACGGCAGTTCGGTGAAGTAGCGCCCGCCGTGGAAGATCAGTGGCGAGGCCCCGGCGCGCCGCTCGCAACGCTCGACCTCGCCGACGAAGATGACGTGGTCGCCTTCCTCGTAGCGGCTGCGGTTGAAGCATTCGAAGACGGCGGCCACGCCCTCCAGCAGCGGCGCCCCCCCGGCCCCCTCGCGCCAGGCCAAGCCGGCGAAACGATCGACCCCCTTGGTGGCGAAGCGCTCGGCCAGGGCCATCTGGTCGGCCGCCAGGATGTGGATGGCGTAGTGCGAACCGCGCTCGAAGGCCGGCATCGACCCCGCCAGGCGCGACAGGCTCCACAACACCAGCGGCGGGTCGAGCGAGACGGAATTGAAGGAATTGGCCGTCAACCCGATCAGACGGCCGTCGCCGGCCCGGGCGGTGACGATGGTCACGCCGGTGGCGAAGCTGCCGAGCGCCTGGCGGAACTCGACCGGGGAAAAACTGGGGGCGGCGGCCCGACGGGGGGGGTTCACGACGTCCATGACTGGGTGTGCGCCCATTATTCCCCAGGGCCGGCCCCGGGGAAGGGCGCCAGCCCCCCCCTTTTTGCGTGGATGCCCCCCGCGGCGAGTTCAGAAGCGGTAGTTCACCCCGAGGCTCAGTTGCGGGATCGCGCGCACCTTGCCCACGCCATCGCGCAGCTCCTCGAGCTCGCGGTCGATGTCGTCCTGCGTCACACCGGCGATGGTGGTGGAAGCGCTGACCTTGGCCTTGCCGATCGAAGCGCCCAGATCGAACACGAAACCCCACCCCGCGCCGGCGGGCTGGTGGCCATAGCCGATGCCCAGATAGGGCGTGACGCGCGGGAACTTGATGCGCACGTCGAAGCGGTCGCCGGGCTGGGTGACATAGGTGGTGCTGCCGATCTCGATGGTGCCGCCATTGCCGCGGCCGGAAAGATCCACCCGCATGTCGTTGACGGTGAGGCCGCCGGTCAGGCGCCATCCGCCACCGAAGACGAACCAGTCGGCGAACACCCCGGCCCGGTGGGCACGGGCCTGACCCTCGTAGTCGATGCCTTCTTCGGTGCCGTCGGCGTTGCGGCGGCCCAAGGTCGCCACATCCACGCGCACGCCGAAATGGCTGTTCAGCGGCTGCGCATAGCCGATCATCACGCCCGGCAAGCCGATGTTGCCGTAGATTTCGCCGGCCTGGGCCGACGCCAAACCGAATGCGGCCCCCAAGGCCGCGGCTGCATGCTTCCACATGAGACGCACTCCGATGACGAGAACACGAGAACAGGGTCCATCATCGGCTCGGAGCAAAAGGGCTTGAGGGCGCGAGCCCCCACGCCGCAGCTCAGACCGTGAAGTCGTACTCGATGGTCAGCGGCGCGTGATCGGAAAAGCGCTGCGCCTTGTAGACGCTGGCCGCGCGAGCGGTCTCGGCCACCGCCGGGCTGGCCACGTGGTAGTCGATGCGCCACCCCACGTTGTTGGCCCAGGCCTGGCCCCGGTTGCTCCACCAGGTGTAGGCCTCGCCGGTGGCATCGGGGTACAGGCGGCGGTAGACGTCCACCAGGCCGATCTCGTCGACCACGCGGGTGAACCAGGCGCGCTCCTCGGGCAGGAAGCCGCTGTTCTTCTGGTTGCTCTTCCAGTTCTTGAGGTCGATTTCCTTGTGCGCGATGTTCACGTCGCCGCACAGCACGAACTCGCGCTCGGCCCTCAGGCGCTGCAGGTGGGGGAAGAACTCGTCGAGGAAGCGGTACTTGGCCTGCTGGCGCTCCTGCGAGCTGGAGCCGCTGGGGAAGTAGCAACTGATGACCGAGAACTTGCGCGAGGGCGTGTCGAAGCGGGCTTCGACGTAGCGGCCCTCGGCATCGAACTCGGCCGAGCCGAAGCCGATCCTCACATCGCTGGGCGCATGGCGGCTGTACAGGCCCACACCGGAATAGCCCTTTTTCTCGGCGCAGTGAAACCAGCCCTGCAGGCCGTGCGGGGCCCGCATGGCCTCGGTGAGGTCGCCGTCCTGGGCCTTGATCTCCTGCAGGCAGACGATGTCGGCCTGCTGCTGGCCCAGCCAGTCGAAGTAGCCCTTGTTCGCCGCCGAGCGGATGCCGTTGAGGTTGGAGGTGATGATGCGCAACATGGGCGCGAGCTTACCTCCCCCGCCCGGCGCCTGCTCAGGCGAAGACGTCGGCCTGCGCCAGGCTCGCGCCCTGGGCGTCCTTGGCCGACACCTGGAGCGCCACGCCCGCGTCGGGCCACTGGATGCCAATCGCCGGGTCGTCCCAGCGGATGCAGCGCTCGGCCTGCGGGGCGTAATAGTTCGTGGTCTTGTAGAGGAAGTCGGCGCTGTCGCTGAGCACCAGAAAGCCGTGCGCAAAGCCCGGCGGCACCCAGAGCTGGCGGTGGTTCTCGCCGCTGAGCTCCACGCCCACCCATTGGCCAAAGCGCAGGCTGGAGCGGCGCACATCCACCGCCACGTCGAACACCCGGCCCTGGGTGACGCGCACGAGCTTGCCCTGGGCCTGCGGGTCGAGCTGGTAGTGCAGGCCGCGCAGCACGCCGCGGCGCGAACGCGAATGGTTGTCCTGCACGAAATCGAAATGGGCGCCGACGGCCTCGTCGAAGACGGTCTGGCGGAAGCTTTCGAGAAAGAAGCCGCGCTCGTCGCCGAAGACGCGCGGCTCGAAGATCAGCACCTCGGGCAGTCGGGTGGCGATGACGTTCATCAGAACACCTTCTCGGAAAGCAGTTGCTGCAGGTACTGGCCGTAGCCGCTCTTGGCCAGCGGGGCGGCCAGGCCGGCGAGCTGGTCGGCGCTGATCCAGCCCTGGCGCCAGGCGATCTCCTCGGGGCAGCAGATCTTCAGACCCTGGCGCTTTTCCAGCGTCTGGATGAACTGGCTGGCCTCGATGAGGGAGTCGTGCGTGCCGGTGTCGAGCCAGGCATCGCCGCGGCCCAGCACCTGCACGTCGAGTTCGCCGGCCTGCAGGTACAAGCGGTTGAGGTCGGTGATCTCGAGTTCGCCACGCGCGCTGGGTTGGAGCGCCTTGGCGCGCTCGACCACCTGGGCGTCGTAGAAATACAGGCCCGTGACCGCATAGCGGCTCTTGGGTTGCTTGGGCTTTTCTTCCAGGCTGATGGCCCGGCCGGCCGCATCGAATTCCACCACGCCGTAGCGCTCGGGATCGTGCACCGGGTAGGCGAACACCGTGGCCCCGCGCGCGCGGGCCTGCGCCGCCTTCAGGCGCGAGGCCAGGTCGTGGCCGTAGAAGATGTTGTCGCCCAGCACCAGCGCGCTGGGGGCGCCGTCCAGGAAGCGCTCACCGATCAGGAAGGCCTGGGCCAGGCCGTCCGGGCTGGGCTGCACCGCGTACTGCAGCGACAGGCCCCAGGCGCTGCCATCGCCCAGCAGCTGCTGGAAGCGCGGCGTGTCCTGCGGCGTGGAGATGATGAGGATCTCGCGGATGCCCGCCAGCATCAGGGCCGACAGCGGGTAGTAGATCATGGGCTTGTCGTACACCGGCAGCAGCTGCTTGCTGATGGCCAGCGTGGCCGGGTGCAGCCGGGTGCCGGAGCCTCCGGCAAGGATGAGGCCTTTGCGGGGGGTCATGACAACCCCCCGGCGTCCGTACCGGCCGCCACCCCCCCGAGGGGGGCCGGGCCTTGCTTGGGGCGGCCCGGCGCGGCGGCCCGGGACAACCCCCCGGCGTCCATACCGGCCGCCACCCCCCCGAGGGGGGCCGGGCCTTGCTTGGGGCGGCCCGGCGCGGCGGCCCGGG
>NZ_JBKBSL010000043.1:12984-19780 GCF_046291045.1 Caldimonas sp.
TACCGGCCGCCACCCCCCCGAGGGGGGCCGGGCCTTGCTTGGGGCGGCCCGGCGCGGCGGCCCGGGTCGGTGCGGTGAAGTGAAGGTGTTTCATGTTGTCGAGGGAAGGATTTCAGCAAGCATGCGCTCCACCCCTTGCTGCCAGGGCGGCAGGTGCAGGCCGAAGGCCTCGCGCAGACGGGTGGTGTCGAGACGGGAGTTCAAGGGCCGGCGTGCCGGCGTGGGAAACGCGGTGGTGGGGACGGGCTCGATGGCCTGTGGCGGCACGCGAATGGCCTGGCCGCGCGCGCGGGCCCATTCGATGACATGGCGGGCGTAGTCGAACCAGTTCGTCTCGCCGGCTGCCACGAGGTGGTACAGGCCCGACAGCTCGGGCCGAGCCTGCACGGCGCGCAGCGCATGCGCGGTCACGTCGGCGATCAGCTCGGCCCCGGTGGGGGCGCCGACCTGGTCGCTCACCACGGTGAGGCGGTCGCGCTCGGTGGCCAGGCGCAGCATGGTCTTGGCAAAGTTGCCGCCGCGCGCGGCATAGACCCAGCTCGTGCGGAAGATGAGGTGACGGCAGCCACTCTGGGCGATGAGCTGCTCGCCTTCGAGCTTGCTGCGGCCATAGACGCTCAAGGGGGCTGTCGGCTCGTCTTCCTGCCGCGCCTGGTGGCCGCTGCCGTCGAAGACGTAGTCGGTGCTGTAGTGCACCAGCCAGGCGCCCAGGGCCGCGGCCTCGCGGGCCAGCACGCCGGGCGCCGTGGCGTTGAGCAGGGTGGCCAGCGCGGGTTCGCTCTCGGCGCGGTCGACGGCCGTGTGGGCCGCGGCATTGACGATCACGTCGGGGCGTACCGCGCGCACGGTGGCCGCCAGGCCGTCGAGCTGCGCCAGATCGCCGCACAAGGTGTCGTGGCCGCGGCGGTCGAGCGCCACCACTTCGCCCAGGGGGGCGAGCGCGCGCTGCAGCTCCCAGCCGACCTGGCCGTTCTTGCCGAGCAGCAGGATCTTCATGCGACTTTCGGGTCCGAGGGCTGGTACTGGGTGGCGATCCATTCGCGGTAGGCGCCGCTTTGCACCTGGGCGACCCACTCGGGATGGTCCAGATACCACTGCACCGTCTTGCGGATGCCGGTGGCGAAGGTCTCGGCCGGGCGCCAGCCCAGTTCACGCTCGATCTTGCGTGCGTCGATCGCATAGCGTCGATCGTGGCCGGGGCGGTCCTTGACGAAGGTGATCAGCCGGCTGTGGGGGCCGGCGGGGTCGGGCCGCAACTCGTCGAGCAGGGCGCACACGGTGCGCACGATCTCGAGGTTGGTCATCTCGTTCCAGCCGCCCACGTTGTAGGTCTCGCCCACGCGGCCGCGGGCCAGCACGGTGCGGATGGCGCTGCAGTGATCCGTCACGTACAGCCAGTCGCGCACGTTCAGGCCGTCGCCATAGACCGGCAGCGGCTTGCCGGCCAGGGCGTTGACGATCATCAAGGGGATGAGCTTCTCGGGAAAGTGGTAGGGGCCGTAGTTGTTCGAGCAGTTGGTGGTGAGCACCGGCAGGCCGTAGGTGTGGAACCAGGCGCGCACGAGGTGGTCGCTGGCGGCCTTGCTGGCCGAATAGGGGCTGTTGGGTTGGTAGGGATGGGCCTCGGTGAAGGCCGGCTCCTGCGGGCCCAGCGAGCCATAGACCTCGTCGGTGGACACATGGTGGAAGCGAAAGGCGGCCTTCTCGTCGGCCGGCAGGGCCTGCCAGTGGGCGCGCGCAGCCTCCAGCAGCGTGAAGGTGCCTTGCACATTGGTGCGGATGAACGCGCCAGGGCCGTGGATGGAGCGGTCCACATGGCTTTCGGCGGCAAAGTGCACGATGGCCCGCGGCCGGTGCGTGGCGAGCAGCCGGTCGAGCAGGGCGCGGTCGCAGATGTCGCCGTGCACGAAGACGTGCCGGGGGTCGCCGCGCAGGCCGTCGAGGTTGTGCACATTGCCCGCATAGGTCAGGGCATCGAGGTTGAGCACGGGCTCGTCGCTGTGCGCGAGCCAGTCCAGCACGAAATTGCTACCGATGAAGCCGGCGCCGCCGGTGACGAGGATCATGGATGAGGGTCCGCCTGATGCGAGAGGGTTCATGGGCGCTTGGCGCGCCGCGCAGCCCGTATTGTGCGAGGCGCACGTCCTTCGGCCAACCGGCGGCCACCCCCATGTCGGGGATGGGGGCACCACAGCCACCCAGGCAAGGGGGACTCGGCCCGCGGGCGGGTCGAGCACGGCGAGGGGATAATCCGCGCCATGGCTGCGGCCCGCGCCACGCGCGCCGCCCCTCATCTGCGGAGACTCCATTGAAGATCGCTGTCATCGGTTCGGGCTACGTCGGCCTGGTCACCGGCGCCTGCTTTGCCGACCTGGGCATCCATGTCACCTGCATCGACATCGACGAGGACAAGGTGCGCCGCCTGCGGCAAGGCGAAGTCCCCATCTACGAGCCAGGGCTCGAGGCCCTGATCCGCCCGGCCATGGCCAACGGCCGGCTGCATTTCACGAGCGATGTGCGCGAGGGCGTGGCCGGTCGAGAGGTGGTGTTCATCGCGGTGGGCACCCCGTCGGACGAGGACGGCTCGGCCGACCTGCGTCATGTGCTGGCCGCCGCGCGCTCACTGGCCCAGGCCATCGATGGCTTCACCGTGGTGGTGGACAAGAGCACGGTGCCGGTGGGCACGGCCGACCGGGTGCGCGAGGAGATCGCCTCGGTGCTGCGCAGCCGGGGTGTGGCGCACGAGTTCGCAGTGGTGTCCAACCCCGAATTCCTGAAGGAGGGGGCCGCCGTGGCCGACTTCATGCGACCCGACCGCATCGTGCTGGGCCTGCCCGGCGGCGAACTGGGCCGGCGCGCGCGCGAGGTGATGGACCGTCTGTACGAACCGCTGCAGCGCAACCACCAGCGCACGATCTACATGGACGTGCGTTCGGCCGAACTCACCAAGTACGCCGCCAACGCGATGCTGGCCACGCGCATCAGCTTCATGAACGAGCTGGCCAACCTGGCCGATGCCGTGGGCGCCGACATCGAGGCCGTGCGCCTGGGCATCGGCTCGGATTCGCGCATCGGCTACGACTTCCTCTATGCCGGCACCGGCTACGGCGGCTCGTGCTTCCCGAAGGACACACGCGCGATCCTGCACACCGCGCGCGAGCACGGCATGGAGCTGAAGGTGGTGCAGGCGGTCGAACAGGTCAACGAGCGCCAAAAGCGGGTGCTGGTGCGCAAGATCGTCGCCCGCCTGGGCGAGGATCTCTCAAGCCGCCGTTTCGCGCTGTGGGGCCTGGCCTTCAAGCCCAACACCGACGACATGCGCGACGCCCCCAGCCGGGTGATCATCCGCGAGCTGCTGTCCCGCGGGGCGAGCGTGACGGCCTACGACCCGGTGGCCTCGAAGGAGGCCCAGCGCGTGCTGCGGCAGGATCTGGCCGACCAGCCCGGCTGGTTCGAGCGCCTGCGCTTCGTCGACACGCCCGATGCGGCCCTGCCCGGCGCCGACGCTCTGGTGATCGCCACCGAGTGGAAGATCTTCCGCAGCCCCGACTTCGGCGCCCTGCGCTCGCAGCTGCGGCAACCGCTGGTCTTCGACGGGCGCAATCTGTACGCCCCCCAGCGCATGCGCCAGGAAGGCATCGAGTACCACGCCATCGGGCGGCCGATGCCGCGCGATTAGGGCCTGGGACCCGTTTCGCCTTCCCCTTCCAGCAGATCGGCGCAGCCGTGCTGGACGATGCGTCGGCGCAGGGCCGGCGTGGCGCCGGACACCCGCAGCGGCTGGCCGCTGAGCAGTTGCCGGGCCTGCGCCAGCAGCAGCAGGCCCATGGCCTCGGCATCGAGGTCGTGCAGCCCGGACAGCTCGATCTCCAGCGGCTGCGGGCAGCGCAAGGCCTGCTTCAGCGCCTCGCGCAGCGGCCCGAGGTTGTCCGCCCGGGCCCAGCCGGCCAGCCGCACGCGGTGGCCGCAAGAGGGCCCCGCCGGCTCGACCCGCACGTCCAGCACCGCCGGGGCGCGCCGGCGCCGCGCCCACCACAGGGGCAGCAGCGAGCCCACCAGCAGCGGCAGCGCGGCCGCCGCATCGCGTGCATAGCGTTTCCACAACGCCGGCTCCTGCCCGATGCGCCACAGCCACTCCAGGCCGAAACGTCGCCAGGCGGCGGGCGCGCGGCGCACCGTGCCGGCCTCGAAGTTGACCACCGCCCCCAGATGGCTGATGACCGGGGCCTGCAGGTGCGGGTGGTTGCGCGCGATCCAGGCCTGCCCCTTCTTCGCGCCGAGCGCCACGACGACGAAGTCCGCGCCGGCCGCATCGATGCGCTGCCGGGTCTGCGGCGTGCTCATCGAGTCGAGCGTGCCGAAGCCCGGGGACTCGAAGCCCACGCAGCGCAGCCCGCCGCCGCGCTCGTTGAGCCGCTCGCAGGCGGCCTGGGCGGCGCCCTGCGGGCCGCCGTAGAAATAGACCTTGACCGGCTCGTCGGGGTCGCCCCGGCTCAAGGCCTCGAAGAGATCCGAGCCGGCCACGCGCTCGCGCACAGGCAGCCCCAACAGGCGCGCGGCCCACACCAGGGGCATGCCGTCGACCAGGTTGAGCTGGCTCAGCAGCACCGAACGCCGGAACGCGGCGTCCTCGCGGGCCGCGATCACGAAATTCAGGTTGGGCGTGGACACCCAGCAGCGCCGGCCGGTGCGCGCCGCCTCGCGCACCGCCTGCACGGCGCCGGCCAGGTCGGTCACGTCGAAGGGCAGGCCGAACAGGCAGACCACCCGGCGGTCCAGGTCGATGACCGGCGGGCACGCCGGCCGGGGCATGGCGACGGCAGGCCCGGCCGACATCACGCCGAACGCCCGTAGTGGTCCTCGAAGCGCACGATGTCGTCTTCGCCGAGATAGGCGCCCGACTGCACCTCGATGATTTCCAGCGGCACCTTGCCCGGGTTGGCCAAGCGGTGACGCTGGCCCAGCGCAATGTAGGTGGACTGGTTTTCGGTGAGCAGGAAGCAGCGATCCTCGCAGGTGACCTCGGCGGTGCCGCGCACGACGATCCAGTGCTCGGCGCGGTGGTGGTGCATCTGCAGGCTCAAGCGCGCGCCCGGGTTGACGACGATGCGCTTGACCTGGAAGCGTTCGCCGCCGTCGATCGCGTCGTACCAGCCCCAGGGCCGGTAGACCTTGCGGTGCTGCAGGGCCTGCTGCTGGCCGTTGCGGCGCAGCCGCTCCACGATCTTCTTCACCGACTGGGTGTGGGCCTTGTCGGCCACGAGCACGGCATCGGGCGTCTCGACGACGACCACATCGTCCAAGCCCACGGTGGCCACCAGGCGCGAGCTGGCCATCACCAGACTGTTGCGCGTGTCCTCGAGCACCGCCTGGCCCCGCACCCAGTTGCCGGCCTCGTCCTTGTCGGCCACGGCCCACAAGGCATCCCAGGCCCCGACATCGGACCAGCCCACGCTCATCGGCACCACGACGCCAGGGCCGAGCTCGGGGTGTGCGGCGAGTTTTTCCATCACGGCGTAGTCGATGGAGTCGGCTGGGCAGGCCTCGAAGGCGGGCCGGTCCACCCGCAGGAAGTCGAGGTCGCGGCGCGCACGCGCCAGGGCCTGCTCGCAGGCCGTGAGGATCGCAGGCGCCAGCCGTTGCACCGCCTGCCGCCAGGCCGAGGCCCGCAGCAGGAAGATGCCGGCGTTCCAGAAGTACTCGCCGCTGGCCACATAGGCAGCGGCCGTATCGGCGTCGGGTTTCTCGACGAAGGCGTGGAGACGACAGGCCCGACCCTCGGCGGCGCAGCGTTCGCCGGCGCGGATGTAGCCATAGCCGGTCTCGGGCCGGTCGGGCCTCACGCCGAAGGTGACGAAGGCGCCCTGCCGGGCATGGTGCGCGCCCTCGGTCACGGCCTGTCCAAAGGCGCTCAGGTCGCGCACGACGTGGTCCGAGGGCATCACCAGCAGCAGGGGGTCGTCACCGTCGGCCAGGGCCGCCAGGGCCGCCAGCGTGAGGGCGGGTGCGGTGTTGCGCCCCGCAGGCTCCAGCACGATGCGCGCCTCCTGGCCCACCTGGCGCAATTGCTCGGCGATGACGAAGCGGTATTGCTCGTTGGCCACCACCAGCGGGGGCAGGGCGCTCAGCCCGTCCAACCCCTCGAGCCGCCGGGCCGTGGCCTGGAGCAGGGAGTCCTCCCCCAGCAGGGCCAGGAGCTGCTTGGGGTGGTGCTCTCGCGAGGCAGGCCACAGGCGGGTGCCCGAGCCGCCGCACAGGATGACGGGCTGGATCTGCATGGACGCACGATAGCAGGAACGGCCCGCATTGGACCGCCTCGCGCGCGCGCTGTCACCCCCGCCATCGCGGGATGCGTCGCCCTCAGGGCGTGGCCTCGCCCAGCAGGTGACGGGTGTGCTCGCGGTAGTCGCGCGGCGGCATGCCGTAGCGCGACTTGAACACCCGGCTGAAATGCGCCAGGTTGGCAAAGCCATGGGCCAGCGCAATCTCGGTCACCGAGCGGCGCTGCGGGCGCAGCAGCTCACGCCGGCAGGCCTCCAGGCGCTCGCGCAGGATGTAGCCGGCCACGCCCTCGGCTTCGTCCGAAAAGGCGTTGTACAGGTGGCGGCGGCTGCAGTTCAGGGTGGCGGCGATGCCGTCGACGCTCAGCCCAGGGTCGCCCAGGCGGGCAGCCACCAGTTGCTTGATGCGCTCTCTCAGGGCCTCGCGCTGGGACATCGCGGTCCCCCGCCCGGCCAGCTCCAGCAGCGACAGATGCACGAACTGCGTGATCGCCTCGCCGGCGGCGCGCGCCGCC
>NZ_JBKBSL010000044.1:0-19351 GCF_046291045.1 Caldimonas sp.
GTTGTAGCTCCCGCTCTCACCCCGGATAGCTACACTCTCGGCCCGCGGAAACCCGCTCCAGGCTTGGCCTGGGCGGGTTTTCTTTTTGTCCGAAACGGTCAGAACAGCACGATCTGGCTGGCATTGACCTGCTTTTCCTGAAAAAGCGGCAGGCCCACCAACAGCTTCATGCTGGCGTACTGCTTCTCAGTGACGGTCAAGACGCGCACCGACCCTTCGGGCGGCAGGTTGGCCAGCAGCCGCTTCATGTGCTTCTCCTCGGCGTCGCTGCCGTTCAGGATGCGGCCATAGACGGAAAACTGGATCATGTCGTATCCGTCGTTGAGCAGGAAGCGCCTGAACTGCGTGTAGGCCCGCCGGTCGGCGCGGGTGGTCACGGGCAGGTCAAAGAACACCAGCAATCGCATGTATCGTCTCGTGTCCTTGCCCATGACCCTGCGAGGCTACATCTCGTGGCGGTGCTGCTGAAGGCCCACGATCTGGGGCAATTCCAGCAACACCTCGCTGCCGCCGTCGTAGATGCGAGCCAGGGATTCAGCGGCCTGCTCGATCGATGACAGCGCACTCATCATGCCGCGTGGCATGGCCACATCCACATTGAGCAATGCCACCAAAGCGGCCTTGTCTGCGGGGGTCAGCTCGGCGCCGTCATCTGGGTTGCGATGCTTGGCCACGTGGAGATCCACCAGCGGCCGATAGGGCTCGATCAGGTCGTCGGCCAGGTTGAAGGCGTTCTGCTCGCTGCTGTGAAAGATGCCGACGGTAGGCAGCAGGCCGTGGGCCACCAGCGCGCGGGCCACGGCGCCGCGCATCACGGCGTAGCCATAGTCGAGTGCGGCGTTGACCCAGTTTTCTTGACTGCGGTGGAAGTTGCGGCCGAACAGTTGCGGGAAGAAGTAGGCGCTGGCCTGGGCTTCCATGTTGCTTGTATCGCCCGAGCGCACACGCCGGGAATACGACAACAGGCGCTCATGGTCGCCGGCTTTCATCACTTGCAGGCAGAAGGCCTGGTTGGCGATCTTGCGCTGCACGATGGCTGCCCAGGTGCGTTTGCCGGTGGGCTTGTCCAGCGCCAGTTGCAGGCGCAGCATGCGCGTGGCGCGGCTGTGGCTCTGGAAAGACAGGAAGACGCCGCTGGGCTGGTGGTTGTCGCCGGTGGCATACAAGCCGATGCCGTACTCGGCGCAGGCCGACAGCACCGGATGCGTCAGCGTGATCTCGCGGTGGTTCAGCACGATCACGGCGATGTCCTCGAAGGGCACACGCGCCGATTGCTCCTGCTCGACGACGAGCGAGAAGTGCTCGCGCTTTAGGCGAGCCGGCTGGTTGATGACCACGCTACGCCAGACCACGGTGCTTCTCCGGGGGGGCTGGGTAGATGCGGCCGAGGATGTCGACGTGGAGTTTCTCAACCTTGACGGCGGTCTTGACGCCAATGCCGCGGATAAGGCCATCCTTTCCAACGTCGGCGCTTCTGTCGTGAGCCCAAAGACTGATAGCACCCGTAGACCTATCGCAGCCTGCGTAGTACCCCCTGAACTTTTCCTTCTTCAGGTGAACACTGACCAGATCGTTAGGATGAAGCGAGAAGCACCACTCGAAACTTTGATCGATCTCAGTCCACTCGCTTTCTTCCTTGTACGCGACGATCGCCCGATTCGGTAGGCCGGTGACGCGGTGATGGACGTATACCGGCACCACAAAGTACTTGCTGTCCTTCGCAAACACATCCACCCGCAACATGCTGTCGTTCTTGGCGACGCCCCCGCGCACGGGGATGCCGCTCATCTTGTCGATGACCATCGTCACCGATCGAACGATGGGGCCGGTGGGGTTGCCTTCCTTGTCGGGCTTGCGCAGCGGGTCGTTCGCGGGGAACGCCTTGTCTCCCTTGCCGCCATGGGCTTCCAGGCGGGCGCGAATGGCGGCATAGAGCTTTTCGTTGCGATGCGGATCGGCCAGCTTGTCCAGGTCTTTCAGTGTCAGGCTGGACAACGGCACCTTCTGGGTGACGCTGCCCTTGGACTTCAGGCGCTCCGGCTGTGCATAGATGGTGTCCTTGTGCGCCGCTCCTCCGTTACGCCGCTGCGGTGCGCGTGAGACGAACAAGGGGCGCAAGGCCTGCAGCGCTTCTGGCGGATAGGTCCCGAGCCGCGCCATTTCCGCGCGCAGCTCTTCGACGGAGTCGGTCCTGAGACGCTTCTCCAGTTCATGGCGGAAATGAGGCCACGGTTCAGGGAAGCGTTCCGACAGATGCTGATGCGCGCCGGGGTTGAGGATTTCCCCAGTCTCGGGATCGGGGAAGCCTTCGCGCAAGTACTCCAGTTCCTTGCGCCTGGCATGGTCGGCCAGGCGTTTGACCATGGCGTGGCTGCACGCGGCGATCACGGCAGCGTCCAGCGCATGGTGGCGATCGCTTTCCTCGCGGATCTTCAACAGGCCCCAGCGTGCTCGCAGGAAGGAGGTGAGCTGGCCGTTGATCACCACGCAGCGTTGGGCCGTGCTGTCGCTGGCCAGTTGCAGGTGCTGCTCGACATAGTTCTTGAAGAACCTGCAGATGTAGCGTGTGTCGTTGAGGTTGCGGTCCTTGAAGCCTTGCGCCTCCTCCGGGCCGTAGTTCTTGCGCAGCAAGCGGTTGCGCTTGGCTTGTCGGTAGGACTTATTCGTTTCCACCCACGCCTTGAACTGTCGCCAGCGAGTCCCCTCCTCGCCTCCCGGGAAGCTGGTGAGGTATTCGTAAGCCGTCCGGTTGCCCTTGTTCTGGTTTTCGCGCGTCAGCACCAGCACCTTGTTGTTCTTGCTGTCGTCGTAGCTGCGCGAGTAGGGCAGGGCGTGGTCGATCTGCACGTAGCTCGGGTCGTTGATGACCCGGTCGAGTTCGAGCGGTTCAAGCGAGTACGCGCATTTGCAGTGCTGCTCGCGATACAACATCCACTTCTCGAACTCCACGCCCGTGGGCTTGCGGCCGAACTCGTCGATGAAGCGCTGGCGCTCGGCATCGTTCCTGTCGCGATACTCCTTCTGCAGTTTCTCGATGTCGCGCCGCTCGTCCAGCGGACGCGACAGGTCTCGCGCCATCTCGATGTGCACCGACGCGGGCGCGCCGTACTCTTTGATCAGCGCGTTGCATACCTTGCGCGCCTGGTTGAGCGCGCGCAGCACAACAGGGTTGCGCGGCACGTCCAGGCCGTTGCGGAACTTCATGCTGCCGCTCTTGGTGCGCGCGTTCTCGTAGAACGGGGGCAGATACCTGTGCGCACCTCCGCCTGGCACGAACCGCTGGCTGTGGTGCCCGTACTCAGGAATCTGCTCGACGGCCTGGTCGTAGCGCAGGCCTTGCTCCATGAGTGGAACGATCTTGCGCAGCGCTTTGAGGGATAGCGCATGGAACTTGTCGAAGCTCAGTGCCATCAGGGCCTCGATCATGCGATCGCCACCGGGCAAAGGCAGCTTCGCAAGTTCAGCGCGGATCTCGCCATCGTCCTTGAAGACGCTGAGCACCCAGGCAATGTCGTCCAGCAGATCAGGTTGACCCTCCAAAGCGGCGACCGCCATCTGCTGCCATTCGGCTTCCAGCCCCACTTTTTTGAGGTGCAGGCGCAGCGCATGCCATGCAGGGAGCCGGACCAGGATCTGCTCCTCTGGGTCTTTGGCCTTGCCGGCTTCCTTTTGCGCCTCGCTGGGGTAGGACAAGCCCCCGAAGCGGAAGCCTTCAGACAGAAGTCCCGACTTCACCAGCGCCGTGCGCAGGTTCTTGTAGGTGTACTTCTCACCCGCCCGGTAGGGCAGGGGGAGTGCGTGCCGGCGCTCTGCCTCGGTGAGCGGGCGAGATTCGCCATCGACGATGACACGTAGGTTGTTGAGTCGGGTCAGCCAGACATGGCGCTCCGCGGTGAAGCTGGCTTTGGGCGCACGGAATTCGGCGGGCTCGAAGGTGCATTTACCGAGCATGGACAGGACAGACTGCACGGGGCGTTGCTCCCAGAACAGTCCGCTGCGGAGATCCCCCTGGCCGCGGATGGCCTGTTCCAAAGCATGTCCAGCGTGCGGGTTCCCATGCAGGCGCTGCGCCTCGAACAGCTTGCCAAGCTCCTGATCGAGCAAAACGCGAGACAAAGCCTTTTCGTAGCTGCCTTGCTTATTGCGTTGTGCTATTGGGAACTCGGCAAGCACCATCTCGGCCGCCGTGCGGTAGCCCTTCTCTTCCATCAGTGCCTGGGTGCGAGACAGCCCTTGCTTGACTTTGCCTCCCTCACCCTTGGCGTCGGCTTCAGCCTTGGCTTCCTCGGCCTTGCTGAACCAGTGGAAGCCTCGATGCTTACACAGGTGGTAGAGCACACGCGCCCACTCGATGGGTTCCAGCTTGCGGTCCAAGCCTTCTTTGCGCAACGACCAAGTGGAGTCGCCAAATCCGGGCTGTGATTTGAAGAAGTCTGCCGAGGGAATCAATCCCTCCCGTTTGAGCAGACGGGCCAGTTTGGTCAGACGCCAGGCCCGCCGGTACAGGCGGCGCCGCATCAAGCGGGCCGTGCGCCGGGCCAGGTTCAGTGATTCACCACGGTCCGCCGTCTCGGCTTTCTCGAACGTTCTGACACCCAGATCCACGATACGGTTTTCGCCCAGTACGGCCCAACCGACCGAGGCGATGCCGATGTCGAACCCGAACGTCAAGGGACCGAGATTCATGGGGGGCTTGTCGGACATTGTTTCCCTTCGCATAATCCACCCCGTTGTAGCTATCCGGGGTGAGAGCCGTTGCTGCAATAAGAATCGGTCGAAAGACCGAGTTCGTACCCGAAACGCCGGCAGGGCCACCTGCCGGCGTTTCTCTTTGTAAGGAATCGTGCGTCGGACAGGCGCGCTTGAGTACCCCCCTTTGGGGGAAGTCCGTCGCGGGACGCCGTCACGACCCGTGACTTTGTACCGAAGTCTTGGTTGCAGGGTTCAGCTCTGTCGGTCGGCTGAAGGAGCCACCATCGGGCGATTCCCAGTGGCATGGCCTTGGTGGGTCTCCCAGAATTGGCGCCCATGACACACACCGCCATCCCCTGGGCCACTGCCTGGCGCTACACCCTGCCCTGGGTGCTGGTGGCCAGTGCCCTGCTGGCCATCTTCAGCGGGCCGGGTGCGCTCGATGCCGAGGTCCTGCGCTTCGTCTTCAAGCCGCTGACTACGATCCTCATCATTGCCTATGCCTGGTCACGCACGGGCGACGTGCCGCGGCGTCGCACCTGGGTGCTGGTGGGGCTGGTGTTTTCGCTTTTCGGCGACGTCGCGCTCATGTGGCCGGGCGGCTTTGTGGCCGGGCTGTTGGCCTTCTTGCTGGCGCACCTGGCTTATCTGGTGGCCTTCACGTCCACGACCCGCCTGGCTTCGGTGTGGCAGCCTTGGGCCTTGTATGGCGTGCTGAGTGCGGCGATGCTGGCCCAGTTGTGGCCGGGCGTGCCCGGGGCGTTGCAGATCCCGGTGGTGGCCTATGTGGTCTGCCTGGCCGCCATGGCGGCGCAGGCGGCCACCTGGTGGCTGCGCGAAGGCACGGCCCCGCTGTCGCGTGAGGCTGGTTACGCGGCGCTGGGGGGCTTGCTCTTCGTCAGCTCCGATGCGCTGCTGGCCATCAACAAGTTCCTCGATCCGCTGCCGCAGGCGTCGCTGTGGGTGCTGTCCACCTATTGGGCGGCGCAGTGGTGCATCGCGACGTCGCTAAAGCGCAAGCCGTCTTCGAACTGACGCACCCAGCCGCTGGAGATTCGGCCTGCACTCGGGCCGCAGCGCGTCGGTGTGTGGCCTGTGGGTCCGTCTGAGCCTAGATCCGGCAGTCGACCGATCGCGTCCGCGTGGCGAATACTCGCGATGGCACGCGCCATCGCTGCGATGTGACCCTCGGGCAGCCTCGGCGGGGCGGTGATCGAGACGCTGGCGATGCGCTGAGCATCCAGGCGCGCCTCAGCGTGGGCGATGCCGCGCCGCCCGCTGGCTCAACGCATTCGGGAAATACAGCGCCGTCAGGCTCTTGCTGTGCACGGGGGTGAATCCGTCGGTGTGGCGGCCGTCGGCGGCGTAGCGGCGCCAGTCGCGTACCCAGTGGAGGTCGTCGCACACTTCCAGCAGGCCCATGGTTTCTCGGTCGCCGATGAGCACGCCCTGCACGCGCAGGCCGAAGCGCTCACGGGCCGCGTCGAGCTGGGCGAGGGTGGCCGGTGTGACGCCGAACTCGCCGTCGCTGGCGATCAGCAGGTCGGCTTGGGTGTAGCCGGCCTCGTGCACGGCCTCGATCGCTCGGGCCAGCGGCAGTTGCAGATCGGTGCCGCCGTCGAAGGCCTGGCCCATCACGGTGAGCAGCGCGTCCAGACCCTGTGGGGTGAGCGACAGTTCGTGCTCGACGATTTCGTCCTCCCCGCCAAAAGCGATGAGGCGGCAGGCGCGCTGGGTGGCGTGCGCGGTGCGCAGGGCTTGCAGCACCACCGCCTTGGCAACGGCTTCGGGCGCACCACGCATCGATCCCGAGGTGTCGAGGCAGACGATGAAGGGGCCGCGGCCCTGGGGCGTCGGCGTTGGGCAGGCGGGTCGGGTTGCAGGGTAGGGGTCGGGCACCCATTCGACCAGCTCGGCTTCGTCTTCGAGGGTGAGCAACTGGCGCTCGACCAGCCGCGCGCGCCACAGGCGGCGCAGCACGGGGTGGTGCATCTGCGCGGCCTCGCTGGCCAAGAGGCGAGACAGATCGCCCGAGCGGCGCACGCCACGAACCTCGCTGGGGGCGTCCATCAGTCGGGTCACGCGAGGCACCAGGGGGGTGGGCTGGGGACCCAAGCCCCCGGGGGATGGTGTGGGCGACACCGGCAACGGTTCGCGCCGCCCCAGGCGGTCGATCAGTTCGGTGAGCGCAGGCAGCCGCTGCAGCACCTCGGCAATGCGTTGTGCCTCCCGCCATTCTCGCGATTGCAGCTTGCCCCGCAGGGCGTCCCAGCGCAGTTGGGCGAGGTCGCCCAGGCCGCGCAGCAATGCCATCACCTCGTCCCAATCGCCTTTCTCGACGGACCAGGCAGCGCGGAACTCGGTGACCGCTTGGGCGATGGCAGCCTCGCGGCTGCGGCGGGGCTGCAGATCGATCAAATGGTCGAGGTGCCAGAGCATCGTGCGCAGCACCTGGTCGGCCATGGCCGGGGCCTGCCGGCACAGCGCGGGCAGGCCCAGTTCACCGATGGCCGCGTGAAAGGCCCGCACGGCGGGGGCATCGTCGAAGTCGAGCCTCGCATCGGGCAACTCGCCGCGCAGCAGGGCCGCGCGCCAGGCCGGCAGCTGCGCCAGGCGCGATGCGGTGTGCCCGGCGGCGGTGACCAGCCCGGGTAGCCACAGGCTGCGGGGCAAGACGTCGAGGTGGTGGTAAGGGGCGTCCACGCCGCGGCTTCGCTCAGGCTTCGAGGGCGATGGGGAGGGGTGGCGCTGCGACCAGGGCCTCGTCCACGGGCAGGCCTGCAAAGCCTTCGCGTACGGCGCGCGTGCGCTCGACCCAGGCTGACATCCGGACGCAGGCGTCGTCGTGACGCTGCAAGACGGCCTGGCGCAGCTCGGGGGGCCACCACAGGCGGTGCCGCAGCATGGCATGGACCTGCGCACGCGAGGCTTCCAGGCGCCGGTGCTCGTCGGTCAGGCGTTGCAGCAGCTCGTCCACCTGAGCCACGCGTGCAGCCACGTGGACCGGGCTGTAGCGCGGGCGCAGCCGCTCTTCCAGACGCTCGGCCACGAGGCGGGTGATGGTGGCCCCTTCGCGTGCGTGGTCGTCGTCGCCGCGGGCGATGGCGCGCGCCAGCGAGAGCTTGCCGGCTTCGCCATCGTCCTGATCGGCGCTGGTCTCGATCTGCAATTGGCGTTCGAAGGCCTCGACGGCGCGCTGCAGGCTCGGGCGCTGCGTGCTGGGGCAGGCCATCAGCGTGTCGATCACCCAGGCCTGCCAGGCTGCCACTTGCTCGGGGCGCTCGGGCAACACATAAGGCAGCAGCCAGAGGTCGGCTTCGTCGACGGACGTGCGTCCTTCGCTGGTGGCCTGCACGCGTAGCAGGGCCACGGTTTGGCGCCAGCGGCGGTCAGAGACGGGCAAGGCCTGCTCCTGCGCAAAGCCTCGGGCGGCTTGCAGGGCCCGCAACACGGGGTCGGGCAGAGTCACGGAGGCGGCAGCCTGGCGCAGGCTCTCCAGCTCATCGCGGCGCAGCGGGTGGGTGGGCACCGAGGCTGGCGGTGTCAGCGTGAGCAGCGCGGCGAACTGCGCATCGCTCACCGGCGCCACGGGCACGCGCACCAGGAATCGGTCGTGGAAGGCGCGCAGGCCTTCCTCGTGCGGCACTTCGTTGGTGGCGCCGACCACACTGATCAAGGGCACGGCCAGGCGCTGCACGCCGTTGTCGAACTCGCGTTCGTTGAGGAGGGTGAGCAAGGCGTTGAGGATGGCGGAGTTGGCCTTGAAGACTTCGTCGAGGAAGGCGATGCCGGCGGTGGGCAGGTAACCGTCGATGAGGCGCTCATAGCGATCCTCTTCGAGCGCGGCCAGCGAGAGCGGACCGAAGAGTTCCTCAGGTACGGAAAAGCGCGTGAGCAGACGCTCGAAATAGCGGGCGTCGGCAAAGGCCAGGTGGAGCCGGCGCGCCAGTTCGCTCTTGGCCGTGCCGGGTGGGCCGATCAGCAGCACGTGCTCGCCGGCCAAGGCAGCCAGCAGGGCCAGGCGCACGGCAGCGCTGCGTTCGAGCAGGCCGGCTTCGAGCCGGGCGATCAGCGCTCGCAGGCGGTCGGGAGTGGGAAGAGGCTGCATCGGAGCCATTGTGCGCAGGCTGCGGCGCCCCGGTCAAACCCGGGCCCCGCGCGCTTGATCCGGCTCAGGCTTCCACGGCCGTCACCTGCCCGCCCGGCTGCACCTGCACCGCACAGTACTTGAACTCCGGGATCTTGCCGTAGGGGTCCAGCGCGGGGTTGGTGAGTTTGTTGATGGCCGCCTCGGCATAACAGAAGGGCACGAAGACGATGCCGGGCGGGGTGCCGTCGTCGGCGCGTGCGTAGAGGGCGACCTCACCGCGGCGCGAGCGCAGCGTGACCACGCCGCCCGGGGGCACGCCCAGGCGTTCGAGGTCCAGGGGGTGCATCAGGCCCACCGGGTCGGGCTCCAGGGCGTCGAGCACCCGGCTGCGCCGGGTCATGCTGCCGGTGTGCCAGTGTTCGAGCTGGCGGCCGGTGATGAGCACGAAGGGGTGGTCGGCATCGGGTCGTTCGTCGGCCGGCACGATGTCGGCGCTCACGAAGCGGCCGCGGCCGTCGGGCGTGGGGAAGTGGTCGGTGAACACCACGGCCTGGCCGGGCGCGTCCTCAGCGGGGCAGGGGTGCACGACGGCGCCTTCGCGCTGCAAGCGCGCCCAGCTCAGGCCCGCGAGGCTGGGCATGCACCGGCGCATCTCTTCATACACTTCGCCGATGTCGGCGTAGTGCCACGCCAGCCCCAGGCCCTGGGCGATGGACTGGAGGATCTGCCAGTCCTGGCGCGCCTGGCCGGGCGGCTGCAGGGCCTGGCGGCCGAGCTGCACGAGGCGGTCGGTGTTCGTGAAGCTGCCGGTCTTCTCGGGAAAGGCCGAGGCCGGCAGCACGACGTCGGCCAGGGCCGCGGTTTCGGTGAGGAAGATGTCCTGCACCACGAGGTGGTCGAGCGAGGCGAGGGCTTCGCGTGCGTGGTTGGCGTCGGGGTCGCTCATCGCGGGGTTTTCGCCGAGGATGTACATGCCGCGCACCTCGCCGCGCAGGGCGGCGTCCATCACCTCCACCACGGTGAGTCCGGGCCGGTCGTCCAGCGGCACGCCCCACAGCCGCTCGAACTTCGCGCGCGCCTGGGCGTCGCTCACACGCTGGTAGTCGGGGAACATCATCGGGATCAGGCCGGCGTCCGACGCGCCCTGCACATTGTTCTGCCCGCGCAAGGGGTGCAGCCCGGTGCCGGGCCGGCCGATCTGGCCGGTCATCAGGGCCAGCGCGATCAGGCAGCGGGCGTTGTCGGTGCCGTGCACGTGCTGGCTGATGCCCATGCCCCAGAGGATCATCGAGGCCCGGGCGGTGGCATAGGCGCGTGCCACCTCGCGAATCGTGCCGGCGTCGATGCCGCATACCGGGGCCATGGCTTCGGGGCTGTAGGCCGCCACATGGGCTTTCAGCGCGTCAAAGCCGATCGTGCGGGCTTCGATGAAGGCCGGGTCGATCAGGCCCTCCTCGACGATCACATGCATCATCGCGTTGAGCAGGGCCACGTCGGTGTCGGGCCGGAACTGCAGCGTGCGCCAGGCCTGGCGCGACAGGTCCGTGCGTCGCGGGTCGGCCACCACGAGCTTGGTGCCCCGCCGCACCGCGTTCTTGATCCACGAGGCGGCCACCGGGTGGTTGACCGCGGGGTTGGCGCCGATCAGGAGCACGAACTCGGCCAGGGCGACATCACGCACGGGGTTGGACACGGCGCCCGAGCCGATGCCTTCGAGCAGCGCCGCCACCGACGAGGCGTGGCACAGCCGCGTGCAGTGGTCGACGTTGTGGCTGCGAAAGCCGGTGCGCACCAGCTTCTGGAAGAGATAGGCCTCCTCGTTGCTGCCCTTGGCCGAGCCGAAGCCGGCCAGTGCGCGGGGCCCCAGCGTGTCGCGGATGCGGCGCAGGCCGCCGCTGGCCAGCGCCAGGGCCTCGTCCCAGCTGGCCTCGCGGAAGACCGCGTGCCAGCGGTCCGGATCGAGGGTGGCATGCGGCTGCTTGGGCGCGCCGTCGCGGCGCACCAGGGGCACCGTCAGGCGGTGCGGGTGGTGCACATAGTCGAAGCCGTAGCGCCCCTTCACGCACAGCCGCCCCTGGTTGGCCGGGCCGTTGCGGCCCTCGACGTGCAGAATGCGGTTGTCCTTGACGTGGTAGGTGAGCGCGCACCCGACGCCGCAATAGGGGCAGACGGAATCCACCGCGCGATCGGCCTCCACCAGGGCCACGCCCTGGGCCGGGCTGAGCGCCCCGGTGGGGCAGGCTTGCACGCATTCACCACAGCCCACGCAGGTGGAGCTGCCCATCGCGTCGCCCATGTCGAAGACGATCCTTGTATGCGCGCCGCGCCCGGCCAGGCCGATCACGTCGTTGCCCTGCTCATCGCGGCAGGCGCGCAGGCAGCGCGTGCACTGGATGCAGGCGTCGAGGTTGACGGCGATGGCCGGGTGCGAGGCATCGGGCGCCGGTTGCTCGCGCGACGGAAAGCGCGGCCCGCCCACACCGAGCTTCGCCGCCCACGCGTCCACTTCGTTGCGGCGCGTGTAAGGCGTTTGCGGCAGGTCGGACTGCAGCAGCTCGACCACCATCTTTTGTGCTGCCACGGCGCGTTCGCTGTCGCTGCGCACCACCATGCCCGGTGTGGGGGGGCGGCAGCATGAGGGCGCCAGCACCCGCTCGCCGTCTACCTCCACCACGCAGGCGCGGCAGTTGCCGGCCGGCGCAAGGCCTTCCTTGTGGCACAGGTGAGGGATCTCGATGCCGTGGCGCTGGGCGACCGCCCACACCGTCTCGCCCGCGCGGGCCTGCACGGCTCGGCCGTTCAGGGTGAAGTCGATGACGACCTCGGGTGGCATCACCGCGCTCATGGGAGCTCCTCGGGGAAGTACTTCATCACGCAGTCCACGGGGTTGGGCGCGGCCTGTCCCAGCCCGCAGATCGAGGCGTCGCGCATCACCTGGAACAGCTCGGCCAGCAAGGCGGTGTCCCAGCGTGGCTGCTCCATCAGCGCTCGGGCCTTGGCCGTACCCACGCGGCAGGGTGTGCACTGGCCGCAGGACTCGGCCTCGAAGAAGCGCATCAGGTTGCGCGCCGCGTCCACCGCGCGATCGTGTTGCGAGAGCACGATGATGGCGGCCGAGCCGATGAAGCCGCCGTGGGGCTGCAAGGTGTCGAAGTCCAGCGGCACATTAGCCAGGCGCGCGGGCAGGATGCCGCCCGAGGCGCCGCCGGGCAGGTAAGCGTAGAGCGTGTGGCCGTCCAACATGCCGCCGCAGTATTCGTCGATGAGCTCTCGCAGTGTGATGCCGGCGGGAGCGAGCTTCACGCCCGGTTGCTTCACGCGACCCGACACGGAAAACGAGCGCAAGCCCTTTCGGCCGTGGCGGCCGTGCGAGGCGAACCACTGAGGGCCACGCTCGACGATGTCGCGCACCCAGTAGAGGGTTTCGAAATTGTGTTCCAGTGTGGGCCGTCCGAACAGACCCACCTGGGCCACATACGGCGGGCGCAGCCGGGGCAGGCCGCGTTTGCCTTCGATGGATTCGATCATCGCCGACTCTTCACCGCAGATGTAGGCCCCCGCACCACGGCGCAACTCGATGTGCGGCAGCGGCACGGGCGGGTTCGCCTGCAACGCCGCGAGTTCGCGCGCGAGCATGGCGCGGCAGCCGTGGTATTCGTCGCGCAGGTAGAGGTAGATGGCATCCACGCCCACGGCCCAGGCGGCGATCAGCGCACCCTCCAGGAAGCGGTGCGGGTCGCGCTCCAGATAGTGCCGGTCCTTGAAGGTGCCGGGCTCGCCTTCGTCGATGTTCACCGCCATCAGCCGCGGGGCGGGCTGTTCGCGCACGATGCGCCATTTGCGAGCCGCCGGAAAGCCTGCGCCGCCTAGGCCGCGCAGCCCCGAGTCCTCCATGGCCCTGAGCACGTCGTCCACCGAGCGCTGACCGTTCACGCAGGCCTGCAGCAGCGCATAGCCGCCCTGGGCGCGGTAGGCATCGAGGCCCAAGGGCTGCGGAATCTCGTCGTGGATCTGGCCCTGCGCGACGGCCGCTTGCACGGCCTGCAGCGTGGCCAGCCCGATCTGCCGCTGATGCACCACGGCCACCGGCGCTTCGTGGCAGCGGCCCACGCAGGGCGCGGGGATCACCCGCACGTCGGCGCCCAACAGCGCAGGCAGCCGCTCCAACAGCTTGCTCGCGCCGGCCAACTCGCACGACAGGCTGTCACACACGCGCACCGTCAGCTTCGGCGGTGCATCGAAGCCGCCGTGAGCATTCTCGCGCACCACGTCGAAGTGGTGATAGAAGCTCGCCACCTCGTACACCTCGGCCTGCGACAGACGCATCCACTGCGCCAGCGCGGCGAGGTGGTCGGTGCGCAATTGGTGGAAGCGGTCCTGCAGGGCGTGCAGGGCCTCGATGAGATGGTCGCGCCGTGGCAACACTCCCTGGAGCGTGGCCTGCACCTCGCGCAGGGCCTCGGGGCGCACCTGGCGCCCGCGCGGCGCCTGACGCCTGCGCTCGCGGCTGGGGGCACCCTCGTGCGGGTGCAGGGGGATGACCTTGGCGGGCATGGCCGGATCTTCGATCGTGGGATGAGGCGCAGCCTAGCGCGTTCTGGCGAGAAATGTTTGCATACTGAGCGAGAACGGAGCCTTCATGACCTCGGTGCGTCTGTGCCCTCACTGGCAGATCGGCCCCGACGCCGGCGGCCTGAGCGCCGGCCTTTTCCCTTTGCGGGTCCTGCTCGAGGCCATGCGCGACGGCGGCGGCATCGCCCCAGTGGTGCGTGCGCTGGGCTGGTCCCACCACCACGCCTGGGGGTTCCTGCGCCAGGGCGAGGCCCTGCTGGGCCGGCCGCTGCTCGAACGCGGGCTTGGTTGCCTACCGCAGCCGCGTAGCCGCCTTGCCGGGGTATGAAGCCGGCGAGATGGGGCGGGTGCTCACCGTGGACGAGGCCTTCGGCTGAGCCGTGCCCGGCGCTTCAGGGCTGCAGCACCGCAGCGCCCAGCACCCGGCCGGCCCGCAGGTCAGCCAGGGCCTCGTTGGCCTGCGCGAGCGGGTAGACCTGCACATGCACCTGCGGGGGCACCTGGCGCACGGCGCGCAGGTAGGCCTCGCCATCGGCGCGGGTGAGGTTGGCCACCGAGACGAGCTGACGCTCGTGCCACAGGTCCCGGTACGGAAAGCCGGGGATGTCGCTCATGTGGATGCCCGCACACACCACCCGGCCGCCCTTGCGCACGGCCCGCAAGGCCAGCGGCACCAGGGCCCCCACCGGGGCGAAGATGATGGCGGCATCCAGTGGCGCCGCAGGCACCTGAACGGACGCGCCGGCCCACACCGCACCCAGCGAGCGCGCCTGGGCCTGCGCTGCGGTGTCGCCTTCGCGGGTGAAGACGTAGACCTGCCACCCCTGGGCGGTGGCGAGCTGCACCAGCAGGTGGGCTGCCGCACCGAAGCCGTACAGCCCCAGCCGACGCCCCGGGCCCGCGAAGCGATAGGCTCGAAAGCCGATGAGGCCCGCGCACAGCAGCGGCGCGGCGTGCACGTCGTCCAGGGGGACATCCTCCAGATCGAATACGTAGCGGGCATCGGCCACCACGTGCGTGGCAAAGCCCCCGTCGCGCGTGCAGCCGGTGAAGTCGGGGGCGTCGCACAGGTTCTCCTGCCCGTCGTGGCAATAACGGCAGTGACCACAGGTGTGGCCTAGCCAGGGCACCCCGACGCGTTGGCCGAGCCGCCAGCTCGAGCCGCCAGCAAGACCGTCCGGCCCGAGCGCCTCGATGCGGCCCACGATCTCGTGGCCGGGCACCACGGGCGAGCGTGCAAAGGGCAGCTCGCCATCGGCCAGGTGCAAGTCGGTGCGGCATACGGCGCAGGCGTGGACGCGCAGGCGCAGCTGGCCCGGCCCCGGGTCGGGCAGGGGACGGACTTCCATGCGCAGCGGCTGGCTGCTTGCGTGCCAGACCATGGCGGTCATCCGGGACGAGGCGGTCATGGGGGGCTCCTGGAACCACGCGATCCATCGCCATGATGCCGCGCCGGCTGCCTGCTGGCGAGGCCCTAAGATGACGGCTTGGACCCCGCACAGCCTTTGCGCATGAGACCTCCCCATCGTGGCTTCACCCTCATCGAAATGATGGTCGTGCTGGCCGTGATCGCCATCCTCGCGCTGATGGCCGTGCCCTCGATGCAGGGCCGCCTGGTGCGCGAGCAGATCGTCGAGGCCGCGCGGTTTGCCGACTTTGCCAAGCAGCCCATCGCCCTGGCCTGGCGGACCACCGCCAGCCTGCCGGCCGACAATGCCGCCGCCGGCCTGCCCGAACCGAACCGCATCGTCAGCCATCATGTGGCGAGCCTCACCGTGGAAGATGGGGCCTTGCACATCGTCTTCGGGAACCAGGCCCATGGCGCGCTGCGCGGCAAGACGCTCACGCTGCGCCCCGGGGTGGTGGAAGATGCGCCCGTGGTGCCGGTGGCCTGGGTATGCGGCCGCGCCGCGCCACCCGAGCCGATGGTGGCGCGCGGCATCGACCGCACCGACATCGAGCGCCGCTTCCTGCCGGTGAACTGCCAGGGACCTGCGGCGCCCTGAGGCATCAAGCCCCAGGCAGCGTCACCATCACCGACAGCCCCGGCGCGGCGTTGCGCAGTGTCAGCGTGCCGCCGTGCGCCTGGGTCACTGGTGCTAGCGGCCTCCTTGGGCAGTCTTCCTGCTCCTGCCAGAGCCCCGATGCCGTTGATGCCAGAAGACACCCCCCCAGCACACGAGAAGAAGCAGCAGACCAAACGTCGCCTTCCAGGGGTGGCCGCCGGTCAGCCACTCGCTCAGCATGAATCCGGCTGAGCCAATGATGGCCATCACGAAGACCGCGATCAATCCCACCACGCACACCTTCGCGGCTGCCTGATACCACCGGGGCGCCAGCCGATGGGCTTCGGTCAGTCCACGCTTCTCGCCCCATGCGGGGAAGGCCATCACTGCCAGGAGCATGATGGTGCGCACGGGGGCCAGCCACCACTTGAAAAGCGCCAGTTCGAAAGGACGAAAGAAAGGCTGCCTCCAGTAGCGGCTCAACACCGCTTTCGGCATGGCGAAGTGCAACCCACCCAAGAAGACGAACTGCAGAAGAGTTCCTGCCAGGGCCAGCAGGAGCAAGCCGCTTGAGAGATCGATCAGGTTTTGCATAGAGCTTCGATGCCTGAGCTGTCAACGAGGTCCAGTTGTTTTTCCCGGTGGTCATACAGCGCCCTGAACCCTTCACCGACCAGCGCGCTGCTGCCGGCGAGGGTCGCAGCCAGCACCAGGGCGGTCCCCCATCCAACCGGGTTCGATACCAAGTACAGGCCGACCACCAGCCCGCCAACCCCGCTGAAAACAGTGCTCGAAACCGTCTCCACAAAGATCTGGTTCTTCTCGTTCCGATCCACCGTGTGCGCGATCTGCACACAAGCTGCCGTCAATCCCACACCCGTCAGGAGGATGCCACCCACCCCGGCAGCCTTGGCCAAGCCACGCAACCGGCCAGAGTGCTGTTGGATGTGGTGATCGTAGGGCACGCCTCCCGCGCGGGCAATCCGAACAGCTTCTTGAGTACTGGCACCGCGGAATAGCCAACGCTCCACGGGCCCCATGTTTTCGGCGAACTGCCGCACCAGCACCCGGCGCCGGTGATCGTACTGGCCCTTGGTGATGCGCCCACCGCTGGCCTTGTAGGCGGCGTATTCCTCGCCCACCTGGCGCAGCAGGGCCAGGTTGCCCTCGCTCAAGAGGTTGGCCGCGGTGCCCATGGCCACCGCGCCGGGGGGCCAGCAGCAGGCCGCTGCGCTGCGCCCAGGCCATGGCCCACATCTGCCGGCGCTCGGCCGGGTCGGGTGAGGCGCTCAGGAACAGCGGCCCGGGGGTGCTGCCACGGCGCTCGTGCCGTCAGACACGCGCAGCACGGTGCCTGGCCACAGGTTGTGCAGGTTGGGCACCTCCGGGTTGAGCGCCTTGATGGCATCCAGGATCTCGCCATAGCGGCGTGTAGGCGGCGACCATCCATAGAGTTTGTGGATGATCGTTGTGATCGTCTCGCCGGGTTGCACGGCGTATTCGTAGTACAGCGGCTGCGTCATGTTCTCTCCCTGCCGTTGTGTGTTCGATCGGCCCTTTTCGAGGACGATCGCATCGTAGGCGGGAAAGCATTCGCTGCGCAGCGGAACCTGTATCGAAACCTGTGGGGTTGTGTCTAGGGGTTACGCTTCAAGGCGGCCCTGCGATGGTGGGCCCAGCAGGATTTGTGGAGGGGTGGAGGGCGTCAGGGGATGAGGGTCTGAGGGGCGCTCATCCGACGCTGCAAGGCCACCAATCCCACCAGGGCCACCAGCGCAAAGCCGGCGCCGGCCAGGAAGGTGGCGCTGGAGCCGAGCTGGTCCCACAGCAGCCCGGCAACGACGCTGGCGGCCAGCAGGGCCACGCCGGTGACGAGGTTGAAGACGCCAAAGGCGGTGCCGCGCAGCTCGGCGGGCGCGGTGTCGGCCACCAGGGTGGCCAGCAGCCCCTGGGTGAGCGCCATGTGCAGGCCCCACAGCACCACGCCCGTCCCCACGCCCCACAGGCCCGGCACGAAGGCCAGCACCAGGTCGGCAGCCACCAGCACGACCAGCCCGGCCACCAGCAGCCGGGTGCGGCCCGCGCGGTCGGACAATGCACCGGCCGGATAGGCCGCCACCGAGTACACGAGGTTCATCACCACCAGCACGGCCGGCACCCACATGAGGGCAAGGCCGGCCTCCTGGGCGCGCAGCACCAGGAAGGCTTCGCTGAAGCGCGCGAGGGTGAAGACGGCACCCACGGTCACGACCCACCAGTAGGCGCTGCCGAGGTGGGCCAGTTCGCGGCGGCTCAGCGGTGCGCGCACGGGGCGGCGGCCCGGTGGGTGGGCGGGTTCCTTCACGGCCCACACGATCAGGCCGAAGGCCAGGAAGGCGGGCAGCACGGCGAACCAGAACACCGTCTGGAAGGCGTCCTGGGTCCACCCCATCAGGCCGATGGCCAGCAGCGGGCCGAGGAAGGCGCCCAGGGTGTCGAGCGACTGCCGCAGTCCAAAGCTCGCGCCGCGCAGGCGGGGCGGTGCGATGTCGGCCACCAGTGCGTCGCGCGGCGCACCGCGGATGCCCTTGCCCACCCGGTCGATGAAGCGTGCCGCCACCAGCCAGCCCACCGTGGGCGCCAAAGGGAAGACCGGTTTGCTGAGGGCGGCCAGGCCATAACCGATGGCGGCGAGCGTCTTGCGGCGCCCGAGCCGGTCGGACAGGGCGCCGGAGAAGATCTTGGTGATCGAGGCGGTGGCCTCGGCGATGCCTTCGATCACGCCGACGACCAGGGCGGAGGCGCCCAGCACGGTCATGAGATAGACCGGCAGCAGCGCGTGGATCATCTCGGAGGAGATGTCCATGAGCATGGACACGCAGCCCAGCACCCAGATGCCGCGCGGGATGTCGCGCAGCGAAGGCGCAGGGGCCGGCGTGTTCGAGCGCATGCCTCGGACGCGCGTCAATAGGTGAGTTGGTAGCGCTGGTCGCGCCAGCGCATCACGGCCGCCCGCGGCAGGATCTCCTCGATCACGAGGTCGCGCCCCACCGCGTCGCCTTCTCGGTAGGGCTGGCCGTTGACGATGACGATGCGGTCGGCCGGGGTGGACGAATAGATCAGGCCGCCCAGCGACAGCGAGGGCAATTGGCTGCGCAGGGCGTCGGGCAGATCCTGTAGCCGAGGGGCGGAGGCCAGCGGCGCTGGGGCCGGCGCGGCGGAGGGGCGTGGCACCGGGGCGGGCGCCGCAGCCACCGGTGGTGCCGCAGCAGGCGCGGGCCGGGACGGGGCAGGGCTGCGCACCGGTGCTGGGGCGGGTGGCGGGGGCGCCTCGACCTGCGCAGGGGCCGGCCGTGGGGCTTGCACGGGTGCCGGGGCGGATGTCGGGGCCGGTGCCGGCGAGGGCGCTGCCGTTGGTGCGGGCAGTGGCGTCGGCAGGGATGCCGCCGCTGGCGAGGACGAAGGCGTCGGCGAGGATGCCTCCGCTGGCGAGGATGAAGGCATCGGCAAGGATGCCTCCGCCATGGGCCGCGGCGTAGGCGGCATCGGCGCCGGGGCGCCGCCGCGGCCCATCCAGTAAGCCACGCCGGGCACAGCCAGACCCAGCAGCACGCCCACGGCCAGCCACAGCGGGGCGCGCGAGCGGGGGCTTTCGTTCTCGAAGGCCGGGTCGGCGGCGTGCTGGCTGTCCAGTCTGGGCACGGCGCCGCGCCCGCGTTGGGCGTCGGCGCGTCGCAGGGCATCGAGGATGTAAGACATGATCGAGGCTCTCGTCGGTCAGGGTGCCGTGGAGGCCGCGGGCATGGGCTCGGCCGGCCGGGCGGTTGTGGTCACGGGCGCTGCCTCTTGGCGCGCCAGCGTCCAGGCGGCATAGCCCAGGCCGGCCAGGCCCAGGCCGACGGCCAAGGCTGCCGCTGGCAACAGCAGTCCGGCGCGGCGCCAGCGGTCGAGCCAGCTGCGCGGGCGCAGGTCGAAAGTCGTTTCTTCATCGAAGACTTCGCGGGCGGCGCGC
>NZ_JBKBSL010000079.1:0-3290 GCF_046291045.1 Caldimonas sp.
CTTGAGCTGCTCAATCATGAAGTTTTTCTAAAAAAATAAGGCTCTATTGGCCATCTAGTTTAGGTGGGTTTGCTTCTTTATCGTTCAGCCATCGCAACCCATCTCTTGTGGAGACCCCCATGAAGATCGCCCTGATCGGCCCCACCGGCTTTGTCGGCTCGGCCGTGCTCACCGAAGCCCTGTCCCGCGGCCATGCCGTGACCGCCCTGTCGCGCACCCCCGCCAAGCTGGCACCGCAGACCGGCCTGACGGTGGTGCAGGCCGACGCCACCGACCCTGCCCAGGTGGCCGCCGCCGTGGCCGGCACCGATGCGGTGGTGAGCGCCTACAACCCGGGGTGGACGCACCCGGCCATCCACGATGAATTCCTGCGCGGCACGCGCGCCATCGTCGAGGGCGTGAAACGCAGCGGCGTCAAGCGCTTGCTGGTGGTGGGCGGCGCGGGCAGCCTCTACGTGGCGCCGGGCGTGCAGTTGGTGGACACGCCCACCTTCCCCGCCGAGTGGAAGCAAGGCGCGCTCGCCGCCCGGGAAGCACTCAACCTGATCCGCCAAGAAACGGCGCTGGACTGGACCTTCCTGTCGCCGCCCGTGTTCCTGAAGCCGGGCGAGCGCACCGGCGCCTATCGCGTGGGCAGCGACGAGGTGCTGATGGCGGGCGACCAGCCGGCCGGCATCTCGGTGGCCGACCTCGCAGTGGCTCTCCTCGACGAGATCGAACATCCGAAGCACCTGCAACGCCGCTTCACGGTGGCCGCCGCCTGAGCCGGTTCACGCCGCGACGAAGCCCTCGAGCACATTGACCACGTTCACACCGACGTCGGCCACCGCATAGCCACCTTCCATCGTGAAGACGGTGGGCAGGCTCAGGCCGGCGAGCGTGCGGCCGACATCGAGGTAGTCGGCGCTGCGCAGCGCGAACTTCGAGATCGGATCGCCCTCGAAGGTGTCCACGCCCAGGGCCACCACCAGTGCCTGAGGGGCAAAACGGCTGAGCGCCTCCAGCGCCTGGTCGAGCGCACGCCGCCACTCGTGGGCCGACGTGCCGGCAGGCAGCGGCAGGTTGAGGTTGGCGCCCTCTCCCTCACCCTCGCCGCGTTCGTCGGCATGGCCCAGGAAGAAGGGGTACTCAGTGCGCGGGTCGCCATGGAGGGATACGGTGAGCACGTCGCCGCGACCGTAGAAGATCGTCTGCGTGCCGTTGCCGTGGTGGTAGTCGACGTCGAGCACGGCCACACGCTCGCAGCCGCCCTCGCGCAGCGCCTGGGCGGCCAGCGCAGCATTGTTGAGGAAGCAGTAGCCGCCAAAGAAGTCGGGGCCCGCGTGATGGCCTGGCGGGCGTGTGAGGGCAAAGGCCACCCGGGGGCCATCGCTCGCCAGCACTGCGCGTGCCGCGTCGATCGCGCAGGCCGCACCACGAAGCGCGGCCGCCCAGCTCCCACCCACCAGCGGGGTGCCGGCATCGAAGGAGTACAGCCCCAACCGCGCCGCAAAGTTGGTCGGCTCCACATCGTGCCGAAAGCCCCGCACCGGCCACACCGAGGGCAGCACGTCGAGTTCGGCGTTGGCCGCGTCCAGCGCGACCCATTCGCTCCAGGCGCCGGCCAGGAAGTCGAGGTAGCGCGGGGCATGCACGCGACGCAGCAGGGCCTCGTCCGGCGCCCCGGGCTCCCGCAACTCGCCCACCGGACGGCGCCGCAGTTCGGTCAGCACATGCTCCAGACGGGCCGGGGTTTCATGGCAGGGCACCAGGCGGCCGCGGTACATCTCCTGGCGCGGGCAGTGCAGGGCGTGGTCAGGGTTGTGGAAAATGAGCATGGGGTGGACATTACATGGGATGGCGTCCGCTCACCACTCGGCCCCCAGTGGGGCCGGTCGATCTGTTCGGCCAGGTGCGCCCGGCCGCCCGCGCTCACGCGGCAGGCCGCGAAGTGTGCCTGCCAGCCATCGACCACCTGGGCCAGCGCAGCGCCAGGGCCTCCGCCCGGGCCAGTTGCCGCACCAGCCAATCGCGGGTGAGGGCCGCCTGCGGCGTGTCGTCGCGCAGCCAGCGGGCATAGGTGGCCAGGAAGAGCCCAGTGAGCGCCACTTCTTCGGCTTCGCGCCGCAGCCCCACGGACGGCAGGCGCGCCACCTCACGCCACCACTGCACGGTGCGGCTCACGCGCAGCACGCCCTGGACCTGCAGGTGCAGGTGATCGATCTGCAGCTTGTAGCGCAGCATCGCAGCGCTGAGCCGGCGGTGCGGGGCCTGGGCCTGCAGCCAGGCCCACAGGGCACGCTCCAGGCGGTCGCGCACCGGCAGCGCCCCCCCATCCCGGGGCCTCGCCGGCCGCCAGCAGGGCGCAGTCGGCGCGGTCGAACCAGGCCTCGGCCAGCGCATCCTTGTCGTCATAGTGGCGGTAGATCGCCGGCAGGCCCACGCCCAGGGCCTGGGCCAGGTCGTGCAGGTGCAAAGCCTCCCAGCCCAGTCGCTCGCCCAAGACCAGGGCCGCATCGAGGATCTGCTCAGCATCGGGCTGCAGCGGGTCGTCCATGCGACCACGGTAGCGCGAGGCTGGAGCCTTGTCGATCCCCTGGCCCGGACCAGGGCTTCACGGCCGGATGACGCACGGCCAACGCCCTCGCGCGACCGCCCCACCGTCGCCAGCTGTCGCATCGAGGCAGCGGCCGCTCAGCGCCCCATCGGGTTCACGCCGAACAACCAGGCGTGGGCCCAGAGCACGAACACCCCGTAGACGACGAGGCCACCCAGCACGGCCAGCACGTCGTTCACCGTGGCGCCTTGCGCGTAAGCCTTGGCCGGGCGGCGCTGGACCGCGATGCGGTCGGCCACGGCCCAGGCCAGGAAGCCGCCGAAGAGCAGCACGTCGGCCAAAGTGCCGTTGGCCAGCAGGTGGGCCAGGGCCCAGAACTTGGTGGCAGCGAGCATCGGATGCTTGGCCGCACGCTGGAGACGCCCGGGCAGGTAGGCCGCCAGCAGCAGCACGAAGACGGGCAGCATCAACAGCATCGCCCCATGGCGCAAAGCCAACGGCGGGGTATAGAGCACCATCGGCGACTGCCGGGCCAGGCCATAGCCATAGACGATGAGCACGAAGCCTGCCAGTGAGACCAGCGAATACAGGCCCTTCCACGGGCCCTCGCCCAGACGCGCCACCATGCCATCCCGCCAGGGGCGCGCCACGATGGACACCGAATGAACGCCCAGGAAAAGGACCAGACCCAAGATCAGCAGGCTCATCGGGACTCCCGTCGAGGTGATCGCGGCCACCGCAGCCGCAACGGCGC
>NZ_JBKBSL010000045.1:0-18365 GCF_046291045.1 Caldimonas sp.
GCCCCGAAGCCCGTGAGGCCTTCCAGGCCTTCTTCGACAAGCGCAAGCCCGACTTCACGAAGTTCGACTGAGCCTGCCCGCCCTGTGCCGCAACGCCCGCCTTGCGCGGGCGTTGTGTTTAACGGGGGATCTCGCGTGAGCGGCCCTGCTCGTCGATGGCCACGTAGGTGAGGTTGGCCTCGGTCACCTTCACCACATACGGATTGGCGGGGTTGCGCTCGGCGAACACCTCCACATGCACGGTCACCGAGGTGCGCCCCACGCGCTCGACGCGCGAGTAGAACGACAGGATGTCGCCCACCGACACCGGCTGCTTGAACACGAATTGATTGACGGCCACGGTGGCGATGCGGCCTCGTGCGACGCGGGCTGATTGCACCGAGCCCGCCAAATCGACCTGGGCCATGATCCAGCCGCCAAAGATGTCGCCGTTGGCGTTGGCATCGGCAGGCATGGGCATCACCCGCAGGACGAGTTCCATGTCGTCGGGCACACTGACGGGCGGGGCTGGGCTGGAAGTGTCTGACATCGGCTCCACTTGAAGAGAATCACTCGAAGATGGGATTGTCCACGATGCGTCGCGTTGCGATGAGCCTGCCCGAGGAGGCCGCCCCCGACAACACCGCCGGCCAGCCGCGGTCCGACTGGGCCACGTTGCGGCGATTGCTGCCCTACCTGTGGCGCTACCGTTGGCGCGTGGTGTTTGCGCTGACCTTCCTGGTGGGCGCCAAGGCGGCTAACGTGGGCGTGCCGCTGCTGCTCAAGGAGCTGGTGGACAGCCTGTCGATCTCGCCTGCCGACCCCCGCGCGGTACTGGTGGTGCCGGCGGGCCTGCTGCTGGCATACGGCGGCCTGCGGCTGTGCACGTCGCTCTTTACCGAGCTGCGCGAGCTCATCTTCGCCAAGGCCACCGAGGGGGCGGCGCGCAGCATCTCGCTGCAGGTCTTCCGCCATCTGCACGCCTTGAGCCTGCGCTTCCATCTCGAACGCCAGACCGGCGGCATGACGCGCGACATCGAGCGCGGCACGCGCGGCGTGCATTCGCTCATCTCCTATTCGCTCTACAGCATCTTCCCTACCCTCATCGAGGTGGCGATGGTGCTCACGCTGCTGGCGATGAAGTTCGACGCGGTCTTTGCCTGGATCACGCTGGCCGCGCTGGTGGTCTACGTGGCCTACACCGTGGTGGTGACGGAGTGGCGCACCAAGTTCCGCCGCCTCATGAACGAGATGGACTCGAAAGCCCACACTCGAGCCATCGACTCGCTGCTGAACTATGAGACGGTCAA
Source organism: Caldimonas sp. (assembly GCF_046291045.1). Taxonomy (GTDB): domain Bacteria; phylum Pseudomonadota; class Gammaproteobacteria; order Burkholderiales; family Burkholderiaceae_C; genus Caldimonas. Next base: position 1,290 of record NZ_JBKBSL010000045.1, read on the forward strand.
GTACTTCAACAACGAAGACTACGAGGCCCGGCGTTACGACGAGAGCCTGGAGCGGCTGCGCCGCGCGGCGCTGAAGTCGCAGTCCACGCTGTCGCTGCTCAACACCGGACAGCAACTCGTGATCTCGGTGGCGCTGATCGCCATGCTGTGGCGGGCCACCGAGGGCGTGGTGGCTGGCACCATGACGCTGGGCGACCTGGTGATGGTCAATGCCTTCATGATCCAGCTCTATATCCCGTTGGGCTTCCTGGGGGTGCTCTACCGCGAGATCAAGCAGTCCCTCACCGACCTGGACAAGATGTTCCGGCTGATGGATCGCGAGCGCGAGGTGGCCGATGCCCCTGGTGCGCCCGAGCTGCAGGTACACGAGGGCGCGGTGCGCTTCGAGAACGTCGATTTTGGCTACGAGGCCGCGCGGCCCATCCTGCGCGGCGTGAGCTTCGAGATCCCGGCGGGCAAGAAGGTGGCCGTGGTGGGGCCCTCGGGGGCGGGAAAATCGACGCTGGCGCGCCTGTTGTTCCGCTTTTACGACGTCGATGCGGGGCGCATCACCATCGACGGCCAGGACATCCGGCAGGTCACGCAGACCAGCCTGCGCCGCGCCATCGGTATCGTGCCGCAGGACACGGTGCTCTTCAACGACACGATCGAATACAACATCGCTTACGGTCGCCCCGGGGCCTCGCACGAGGAGGTGGTGGCCGCCGCCCAGGCGGCCCACATCCACGACTTCATCAGCTCCACACCCAGGGGCTACGACACCGTGGTGGGCGAGCGCGGGCTCAAACTCTCTGGCGGTGAGAAGCAGCGTGTGGCGATCGCTCGCACCTTGCTGAAGAACCCGCCCATTCTGATCTTCGACGAGGCCACCTCGGCGCTGGACTCGGCCAACGAGCGCGCCATCCAGGCCGAGCTGCAATCGGCCGCGCGCAACAAGACGGCCCTGGTGATCGCGCACCGGCTGTCCACCGTGGTCGATGCGCATGAGATCCTCGTGATGGAGGCCGGTCGCATCGTCGAACGCGGCACGCACGCGCAACTGCTGGCCCAGGGCGGGGCTTATGCCCGCATGTGGGCCTTGCAGCAAAGCGGCCAGGAATAGAAGGCGCTCAGTCCTGGGCCGGAGCGGGCGCCTCGCCCTGCGGCGGCGTGGAGGGGCCGGCGTCCGAGGCGGGCTCGTCGGGCCGCTGCTCGGCCTTGCGCTTGAGCTTCTCTTCCTTCTTGCGCTTTTTGGCCAGCTCGCGCTGGCGCTTCTCGTAGGCGTAGTTGGGGGTGGGCAAGGAGGGCCTTTCGTCAGGAGGTTGAGCGTCTCCCATCCTAACCCGGCTGGGGCGCCAGGGCGAGCCCGGTCGTTGATATGCCAGACTCGCGGGCATGGCTCTCAAATCCACCATCTTCAAGATCGACCTGCAGATCGCCGACATGGACCGCGGCTACTACGCCGACCATGCCCTGACGATCGCCCGCCACCCCTCCGAAACCGACGAACGCATGATGGCCCGCGTGCTGGCCTTTGCGCTGTTCGCCGCTGAAGACCTGAGTTTCGGCAACGGGCTGAGCACCAACGACGAGCCCGACCTGTGGCGGCGCGACTTCACCGGCGAGGTGTTGTTATGGGTGGACGTGGGCCAACCCGACGAAAAGCTCATCCGCAAGGCTTGTCACCGCGCGCAGCAGGTGGTGGTGCTCACCTTCGGGCGCGTGGCAAATGTATGGTGGGCCCAGAACCGCCACCTGCTCGAACGCCTGCCCAAGCTGCGCGTGCTGCACCTGCAGGCCGAGCACGTCGAGGCCCTAGCGGCCCTGGTGGAGCGCACCCTGCGCCTGCAGTGCACCGTCCAGGACGGGCACATCTGGCTCGGGCATGCGCAGGAGACGGTGGAGTTCGCCGTCCAGGAATGGAAGGCCTGGGCCTGAGCCTCACTGAGCGACATATCTCCCGGGCTTGTGGTTCACGGCCAGGATGAGGTTGAGCGCCACGGCGCCCAGCAGCGACCAGACCACCCGCATCGGCTCCACAGTGAAGAAGGCCACGGCCACGATGCAGCAGTCGATGGCCATCTGCACCTTGCCGGCGCGCCAGCCGCGCGATTCCTGCAGGTACAGCGCGAGGATGCCCACGCCGCCCAGGCTGGCGCGGTGGCGAAAGAGCATCAGGAAGCCGGCGCCCATCAGCAGCCCGCCCATCACTGCGGCATAGGCCGGGTGCAGGCCGGTGAAGCCCAGCACCAGCGGGTGGAACTCGGCGAACAGCGACAGCAGCGCCACTGCGATGAAGGTCTTGAGCGTGAAGGCCCTTCCCAGCTTGCGCAGCGCAATCCCGTAGAAGGGCAGGTTGAGGACGAAGAAGATCTTGCCGAAGCTGATGCCGCTGGCGTAGTGCAGCAAGAAGGCGAGACCCGCCGTGCCGCCGGTGAGCAGCCCCGTGTGGTTGAACATCACCACGCCCAGCGAGATAAAGAGCGTGCCCGTGACCAGGGCCTGGGCGTCGTCAAAGAGGGAATGGCGTTCGATGGGGTCAGGGGCGGACATGCGGGCCTGTGCAGCAGCAAAGCCGCCAGTGTAGGCAAGCCGCGTGCCCGCCCCTTGGCGCTGGATCAAGCCGGCTGTGCGGCTCCGGCGCGGCGCCGCCAGGCGCGCCACACCCGTGCCCCCAGCAGGGCGGCGATGATGAGCGCATACACGGCTACCTCGGCGTAGTCGTTCTTGCCCGAGCGCATCCAGAAAAAGTGCAGCAAGGCCAGGCCGGCCACGGCGTACACGGCGCGGTGCAGGGCCTGCCAGCGCGCAGCGCCCAAGGCCTTGATGGCGCGGTTGAACGAGGTGGCGGCCAGCGGCAGCATCAGCACCAGCGCCGTGAAGCCCACCAGGATGAAGGGCCGCTTGGCGATGTCGCGGGCGATATCGTCCAGGTACAAGCCCATGTCGAACCAGGCGTAGCACAGCAGGTGCAGCACGCCGTAGAAGAAGGTGAACAGGCCCAGCATGCGCCGAAAGCGCGCCAGGCCGTGCCAGCCGGTGGCCTGCCGCAGCGGCGTGACGGCCAGCGTGAGGCTGAGCAGGCGCAGCGTCCAGTCGCCGGTGCTGCGGATCAGGGCCTCGGCCGGGTTGGCCCCCAGGGTGCCGGCCACCGCGCCCCACAGCAGGTGGGCGAAGGGCAGCAGGCACAGCACAAAGAGCAGCGGCTTGGCCGCCGGGTGGAGCAGGGCGCGCGAGGCGTTCACGCGGTCAGTAGAACTTCTTGAGGTCCATGCCGGCATAGAGCTGGCCCACCTGAGCCTCGTAGCCGTTGAACATCAGCGTGGGGCGCTTGCGGGTGAACAGGCCGTCCTCGCCGATGCGCCGTTCGGTGGCCTGGCTCCAGCGCGGGTGGTCCACGGTCGGATTCACGTTGGAATAAAAGCCGTACTCGTGCGGGGCCGCCACGCTCCAGGCGGTGTTGGGCTGCTTTTCGGTGAAGCGGATCTTCACGATCGACTTGCCGCTCTTGAAGCCGTATTTCCAGGGCGCCACCAGGCGCAGCGGCGCGCCGTTCTGGTTGGGCAGCACTTCTCCGTACAGGCCGAAGGCCAGCAGCGTGAGGGGGTGCATCGCCTCGTCCAGGCGCAGCCCTTCGACATAGGGCCACAGCAGCACGCGCGAGTGGAGCCCCGGCATCTGGGCCTTGTCGGCCAAGGTGTGGAACTCGACGTACTTCGCGTTGCCGGTGGGCTCGACGCGGCGGATCAGTTCGTTGAGCGAATAGCCCACCCAGGGGATCACCATCGACCAACCCTCGACGCAGCGCAGGCGGTAGATGCGCTCTTCCATCGGGGCGAGCTTGAGCAGGGTCTCGATGTCGTAGGTGCCGGGCTTGCGCACTTCGCCTTCGACCACCACCGTCCAGGGCCGGGTCTTGAGGCTGCCGGCGCGGCGGGCCGGATCGGCCTTGTCGGTGCCGAACTCGTAGAAGTTGTTGTAGGTGGTGATGTCCTCGTAGGAGGTGAGCTTTTCCATCGTCATCGCTGCGGCCACCTTGCTGGGGGTGCCGGGCAGTGCGGCCAGGCGGCCCGGGCCGCGCGTCTGGGCCAGGGCTTGCCGGCCCGCCCAGGCGGCCAGTGCCGCGCCGGCGGCGCCTGAGGCCATCCAGCGCAGCCAGTCGCGCCGGGCGGCATAGACCTCGCGCGGGGTGATCTCAGAGGGGAAGGGGTGATCGTAGGTGTGGGCGTGTTTCAGGGGGCGCATGGCGGGCCTTCCAGGGACTTCACCGTTGGAAAGGGTGACATCCGGTCGGGTTCCCTGCCGGCGTGGGGGCTTGGGCTCAGCGCCCCAGGTCGTCGTGGAAGCCGGTGTCGATCACGTCCAGCCCCGAGGTGGTGGGGTTGTCGCCCTGCAGCGGGTCCGTGTGGGTGACTCCTTCCAGCGCCACCGGGTCGAAGAGGGTGAGGGCGTTGCGGGCCTGGTTGTCGCGGAAGCGCTTGCGCGAGAAGAGCTTGCGCTGAGCGTCGAGGGGCAGGTCGGTGACGCGGATGACGTTGCGCGCAATCAGCAGGTCGATCACGTCCTCGAGCACCCGCACGAAATCGGCATCCAGGGCCTGGAAGGCCTCCTGGCGCTGGGTGCTGCTGGCACTGTGGCCGAGGAAGCTCTGGACCTCGGCGTGGTCATCGGGCAGGAACTCCTGGGTCTCGGGCGTGGGCTCTCGGTGCAGGCTCACGACCACACCGTGAACATTGCGTGCGACGAAGGGCATGGTCTGGCAGCCGCGCGGGTGGACAGATGGCCCACTATACGCCCCCGTCGCCGCTGGCGCTCAGAGTTCGCCGTAGGAGTGCAGGCCCGACAGGAACATGTTCACACCCAGGAAGGCGAAGGTCGTGACGGCCAGGCCCACGAGCGCCCACCAAGCCGACACCGTGCCACGCAGGCCCTTCATCAAACGCATGTGCAGCCAGGCGGCGTAGTTCAGCCACACGATCAGGGCCCAGGTTTCCTTCGGATCCCAGCTCCAGTAGCCCCCCCAGGCCTCGGCGGCCCACAGCGCGCCCAGGATGGTGGCGATCGTGAAGAAGGCAAAGCCCACGGCGATGGACTTGTACATCACGTCGTCGAGCACCTCGTAGCTGGGCAGCCGGGCGGCGATGCGTCGGCGTAGCGAGAGGATGCCACTCACGATCAGGGCCGAGACGCCGAAGTACACCGCCCAGTAGCTGCTGATGCCGCCGTCGGGCGTTTGCCGAAACACCAGCGGCTCGAAGCACAGCACCACCCCCAGCAGCCACAGCGGGACTAGCTTGTACCAGCGCGTTTCGCCGGCGTGCTGCTTGATGAGATACGCGAAGGCCACCATCGCAGCCAGCGCGAAAGTGCCGTAGCCGATGAAGTTGGCCGGCACATGCAGCTTCATCCACCAGCTCTGCAAGGCGGGCACCAGGGGCTGGATCTCGTGGGCGCCGCGCTCGACGGTGTACCACAGCAAAAAGCCCACCGCGGCGCTGACGATGAGCATCGCAAAGGCTCCCAGGCTGCGCACGTTGTCGCGCTGGCGGTACTGGTCCTCGTAATACAGCCAGTACAGCGTGGTGAGCCAGCAGAACAGCACGAAGACTTCGTAGAGGTTGCTCACCGGGATGTGGCCGATGTCCGGGGCGATCTGGTGGCTCTCGAACCAGCGCACCATCGAGCCGATCAGGCCCATGGCCACGGCCGCCCAGGCCAGGCGCGAGCCCAGGCGCTCGGCCGTGCCGGCGCCAGTCCTGGCGAACAAGCCGATCCAATAGAACACCGTGCTCATGAAAAAGAGCAGGCTCATCCACAGGATGGCGCTCTGGCTGGACAGGAAGTACTTGAGCAGGAAGACCCGGTCGGCCTGGGACAGGTCGGCCCCGAAGCCGTCGGACACCCGCGCGTACAGGGCGATGGCCAGCAGCGAGGCTGCCCCCACCGCCAGCGCCAGCACCCGCAGCGGACGCCAGAACCAGCCCAGCCACACCGCGGCGGGCGTGGCGCCTACGAGGATGGCCTTTTCGTAAACGTCCATCGAGGCGTGGTAGCGCTGGAAGGCATAGCCGGCGCCGGCCACGATCAGCACGGCAAAGAGCCAGTCGAACCAGGTGCGCCGCGCGAAATAGCCTGGCGCGTCGAGGGAAAGCGTGGTGGTGTTCATCGGGCCTCCGGGGCGGCAGCTTGCAGCAGGGCCTGCTTGAGGTGGTCGAATTCTCGGTCGGTGTCCAGGGTGTGGCGGGTGGACGACAGGGCCGTGGTCACGCGGGTGTGGCCGGGCGCACCGGGTGCATCTTCGAGCCAGATCCACAGCCGGCGTTCCCTGACGTAGAGCATCGCGAACACGCCGACGATGAGCAGCAGACAGCCCAGGTAGACCAGGTACTTGCCCGGAGCACGGGCGACCTGGAAGACGCTGGCCTGCACCTGCTCGAAGTCCTTCAGCTCCAGCATCAGCGGGGCCGGGTAGTAGGCCGCGTCCGACAGCGACAGCACCGCCTGGGTCATGAAGGCACGGGTGGTCTCGTCCTGCGGTAGCGGGGCCAGGCCGGCCTGGGCGCGGCTGTCTTGCAGCAATTCGAAGAGCACGCCGTTGAGGATGCGGATCAGCACCTCGGAGGTGCGGGCTCGGTCGGTTTCGGGGACGTTGGCCTCCATGAACTCCGAGATCGCCTGCAGACCCCCCACCGGCGCCTCGCCAGGGCGCACCGGCTCCGCGCCGGCGAACAGCGCCAGGCCGCGCAGGGCCGACACGCGAAGCCGCTCGGCCAGGTCGGGGCGGGCGGGATCCACCACTGCGCGGACGTAGCGCTGCACGGCGCGCTCGCGCATTGCCGGGTCGTGCAGGGCATCGCGCAGGCGCATCCACCCCTCCAGGCTGTCGGCCTCGTCGGCCGGGATGCGCAGGTAGCGGAAGCTCTCGGCCGGGGTGTCGCGCACGCCGGCCAGGAAGACACGCTGGCCGTCGAGCTCCACCGGCAGCATGTAGTTGTGGAATTCGCGGGCCTGGCCCGAGGCGTCGCGCAGCTTGTAGGTCACCGAGGGCCCGACATTGCGCAGGCCCTTGTCGCTGCCCGGTGCGCCCGAGCCCAGGTGCTGCTGCAGGCTGGCCACCAGGTCGACCTTGCGCACGTCGGTGGCGCCGGCAGCGGGTTGGCCGAGGTTCTCGACATTGATCACCCGCAGCCCGGTGAACTCCAGCGTCAAGGGCTGGCCGTCGGGGGTGCGCAGCTCGGTGCTGCTGCCCACGGTGCCGGTCACCTCGAAACGCCGGCCCGGCCCGCCCATCGGATGGGCCCGCAGCGTCAGGCGCGAGCCCCCATCGTCGAAGCTGGATTGATAGATCGCCATGCCGGCGTGATAGAGTGGCTTGTTGACCTCGATGCGCGCCTGGCGGGTCTGGCCAGTCTGGCGGTCGTGCACCACCACCTCGCTGGCGAAGAGCTTGGGCATGCCGGTGTCGTAATACTCCACGATGAAGCGCTTGAGCTCCAGGTCGAAGGGCAGGGGCTGCAGCAGCACGCCGTCGGGCTGGTTGAGCAAGACCACGCCCGAGCGCGAGCCCTCGGGCACCATCAGGTTGCCGCGGAAGGCGGCGGTGTCGGTGCTTAGCCAATGCTGGGGCGGCACTTCGCTGACGAGGCCGCCGCCGGCGTAGGCGCTCTTGCCGCCCAGCCACATCTGCGCGCGCACCATCAGGTCGCCGTCGAGCAGGCCGCCGATGCACACCAGCACGATCGCCGAATGCGCCGCCAGGTAGCCGAGCTTGTTGGCCGCGCCCTTCTTGGCGGCCACCATCACGCCGCGCACGGCCTGCCCGTCACGGCGCACCTGCGCGCGGGCCTTCCAGCCGTTGCGCTGCAGCAGGGCCGTCACCCGCTCGAACACCGCCTCGCGCGGCTCGGCTACCACGCCCTGGGCCTTGTGGTGGAAGGCCAGCAGCGCCTGTTCGCGCACCTGTTCCTTGTAGGCCTTGAGCTCATGGGCGATCTTGGGGGCATTGCGCGCGATGCACAGCGAGGTCGACACCACCAAGAAGGCCAGGATGAGCAGGAACCACCAGGCGCTGTAGACCGCATACAGCCCCAGCCGGCCGAAGAGCTCGGCCCAGAAAGGGCCGAACTGATTGACGTAGTTCGTGAGCGGCTGGTGTTGCTGCACCACCGTGCCGATCACCGAGGCGATGCAGATGACCGTCAGCAATGCGATGGCGAATCGCATCGACGAGAGCATCTCGATGGCCTCGCGCCAGGCGCGTGATCCACGGGCGAGCTGCAGGCCGGAGGTGGCGGACATGAGGCGATTCGTCGGGGCGTGGAAGCGAAAAAGGCGGGCATCCCTCCCGGGGGCCCGCCTTCTTGCTGTGTTGGTCTCGGGGCGCGGGTCGCGGTGTCAGCGCAGACCGGCGATGTAGTCTGACACGGCCTTGATTTCCACGTCGCTCATGCGGGCGGCGATGGCCATCATCTGGGCGCTGTTGGCCCGGGCGCCGCTGCGGAAAGCGGTCATCTGAGCCTCGGTGTAGTCGGCATGCTGGCCGCCCAGGCGCGGGTACTGCGACGGAATACCCGAGCCGGCCGGGCCGTGGCAGGCCGCGCAGGCAGGCACCGACTTCTCGGCGATGCCGCCGCGATAGATGCGCTCGCCCAGGCGGATGGTGTCTTTGTTGGTGGCGGCTCCCGGACGGGCTTGGCGTCCGGCATAGAACGCGGCCACGTTGCGCATGTCTTCGTCGCTCAGCGTGGCGGCAAAGCCAGCCATCACCGCGTTCTGGCGCTTGCCAGACTTGAATTCCTGCAGTTGCTTGACCAGGTACTCCGGGTGCTGGCCCGCGATGATCGGGTTGGCCGGCGTGCCCCGGCTGCCGTCCACCGTGTGGCAGGCCACGCACACCTGGTTCGCGATCGCCTGGCCCTTGGCCAGGTCGGGCTTGGCGGGGGCCTGGCCAAGCGCCGCCATCGGGGCGGCCCAGGCAGAAGCGGCAAACAGCAGGGAGACGATCGATTTCATGTCGTGGGAGGCAGTTGTAGGCCGAAGGCAAAACCCGCGGATTTTACAATGCCCATTCCATGCCCAGCCAAGCCACCCCCCCCAGCGCCCGTGCGCCCTCCGCCCAGACCGACCCGGCCGCCCGTGCCGCGTTGGCCTGGTTGCACACCGCCCGCTTCCTGACCACGGCCAGCGAACTGCACCAGCTGCCGGTCAGCGAACGGCCGGAAATCGCCTTCGTGGGCCGCTCCAATGCTGGCAAGTCCACTGCGATCAACACTCTGGCGCAGCAGCGCCAGCTCGCGTTCGCCTCCAAGACCCCGGGGCGCACTCAGCACATCAACCTCTTCGAGCTGGGCCCTCGCGACGCCGCCGACGCCCTGCTGGCCGACTTGCCCGGCTACGGTTACGCGGCCGTGGAGCGCAGCGCCAAGCTGCGCTGGCAGGCGGTGATGGCCGACTACCTCGCGTTGCGCCGCAACCTGGCCGGCGTGGTGTTGCTGGTGGACCCGCGCCAGGGCCTCACCGAGCTCGACCACCAGCTCCTGCAGTTCGTGGCCCCGCGCGTGGGCAACGGCAGCGTGAAGCTGCTGGTGGTGCTGACCAAGGCCGACAAGCTCAACCGCAAGGAAGCCGCCGAGGCTCAGCAGGCCGCGCAGGAAGCCCTGGCCGGCTACGTCACCGACGAAGCCGATGTGGGCCTGGCGCTGTTCTCGGGCTTGCGCCGCACCGGCCTGGACGATGTGGCCACCACGCTGCACGGCTGGGTGCACGGCGGCGCCCTGGCGTAAACCCCGAGCCGCGCGGGTCGCCAACGCGACGCCGCCACTGCCGTGGCCCGCCGATACTCCAGGGTATCGTGCCTTGGGAGCGTTGCGCATGAGCCTGGAGACCTTCGACGTCGATCTGCCGCACGGCATCCGCCTGGCCTGCCGGGCCCAAGGGCCACGTGAGGCGCCGGTGCTGGTGTTCCTGCACGGCTTTCCCGAGGCGGCCTTCATCTGGGACGAGGTCGGGGCGATGCTGGCCGGGCGCTTCCGCTGCGTGGCACCGAACCTGCGCGGCTACCCGGGCTCGTCCTCGCCGGCCGAGGTCGAGGCCTACCGGGCCAAGCACCTGGTGCGCGACATCGCCGCCTTGATCGAGCACCTGGGCGCCCCGGTCGCTGCCCTGGTGGCCCACGACTGGGGCGGGGCCGTGGCCTGGAACCTGGCGGTGCAGCAGCCCGCGCTGATCGAGCGCCTGGTGATCGTCAATTCGCCGCATCCGGGCACCTTCCTGCGCGAACTGCAGCACAACCCGGCCCAGCGCCAGGCCAGTGCCTACATGAACTTCCTGTGCCGCCCCGATGCGCAGGCTCTGCTGGCCGACAACGACTTCGCGCGCCTGTGGCCCTTCTTCACGAGCATGGGCGCCGGCGCCGACGGCCACGGCTGGCTCACCGAGGCGGTGAAGGACCAGTACCGCGCCGCCTGGCGCCACGGGCTGACCGGGCCGCTGAACTACTACCGCGCCTCCCCCCTGCGCCCGGCGCAGACCGCCGAGGACGCCATCCACGGCCTGCGCTTCGACGACGCCCAGGTGCGTGTGGAACGGCCCACGCTGGTGATCTGGGGCGAGGGCGACGTGGCCCTGCCGCCTTCGCTGCTGGACGGGCTGGAGCACTGGGTGCCGCGCCTGGAACTGCTGCGCGTGCCCGGTGCCACGCACTGGATCGTGCACGAGCAGCCCGGCCTCGTGGCCGAGGCGATCGCCGGCTTCGTGCCGGCCTGAACGTCAGCGGATCGGATCGTCCAAGTCCTGGATCAGGCTGTCCACCGCCCGCTGCATCAGCGAGCGCTCCTCGAGCAGGGTGATCAGCCCCTCGGACAGCAGCCGCTCCACGGCCCGACGCGTCAGGGAATGCGAGTGGCCCGCATGCTGGCTGGCGAACATGAAGAACTGGCCGTTGTCGCTGCTCCACATCAACTGGGCCGTGACCCATTGGCCCTGCACGAACATGTGATACCACGAGCCCGGTGTGAGCCGGGCCAGCCAGGCCTGGCGGGCCAATCGGCCGGCTTCGGTCTCGGTCTGGTCCATCAGGCCCACCGGCACGGTGGGTAACACGCTGCGGTCCACCGGCTCGTCCGGCCCGGGTGGCAGCGGGTCGGGCTCGTCGCGCATCTGCTGCACGATCTGCTCAGGCGTGAGCGCCTCGGCCGGGGGTGCAGCCGGCGGCGCCTGCCCACGCAGCACGGCGCCATGGTGGGCCGACAACTCGGCCAGGATCGCGTCGCGCTGGGCGGGGGGGCAGGCGATCAGATCCAGGCCGCGGTTCAGGCTGGCCAGCAGCTCGGGCCGCAAGGCGCGCAGCCGGGCCCGGTCGGCCGGGGCCGTCAGCGGCTGCATACTCCACAGCAGCTCGTCCACCGTGTGCATCAGCTCCTGGGCTTGCGCGGAGTGTTCGCCATGGCGGGCCATGGCCTCGACCATCGCGTCCACCCAGGGGCCGAAGAGGAAGTCTCGCAGCGACTGGCTGAGCACCGCCCGCTGCATCTGGCGCACCTGCTGGCGCAGCACGCCGCGCAGCTGGTCGGCCCGCTCGATACGCTGCAGCTTCTCCAGCGCCGCGCGCGAGCGCTCCAGCGCCTCGCGGCTGCGCTCGTCGATGAACTGATTGATGTCGTCCAGGGCCTTCAAGAAGTGCTGCGCCTGGGGCGCGGGCAGCGCGACGATGCGGTCGATCACGCTGCGGGCGAACTGCATGAAGTCGCGCAGGCGCTCGTCCTGCGGGTCGTCATAGCCCGCGCAGTGGGCCGACAGGCGGTTCAGCAGCTGCCAGGCCGGGTGATCGGACTGGCGCACCAGGGCCGGGTCGCGTTGCGCCAGCCCGAGCACCGCCGGCCGCAGCCGCCCCAGCAGGCTACGCACCGCATCGATGAGCTTCGGGTCGGCCAGGATCTGGTCGAACAAGCGGTTGACCAGCGTCTCGGCCTCGGCGGCGCCGTCCAAGGGCGTGGGGTGGCTGCGGCTCACCCGCTCGAGCAGTCGTCCAAGCGTGCCCGAATCGGTGAGCTCGAAGCCCGCGCTCCCCGCCGGCACCGCCGGTGCGGCCGAGGGCACGGCCCGGAAGGCCAAGGGCTGCACCCCCAGGGCTTCCAGCCGGCGGCAGATCTGCTCGTACTCGGCCTTGAGCGCCTCGGCCAGTTGGGCCCCGGCCATGCGTAGCAACAGCAAGCGGGTCTCGGCCGATACCCGCAGTTCATGGGTCGAGCGGCTGAGCGCCCGGGCAAAGACCTCCGGGCGCAGCGGGTTGGCCTCACGTCGGATCTCCTGCCAGCCGCGCACCGCGGCCATGAAGGCCTGCACCTCCCTCAGCTCCCATTCGGCTTGTTGGTCGATCTGGGCGATGATCCGCGAGATCTCGATGTCCTCGGCGGCCTGGCTTTCGTCTACCAGACTGAGGTCGTCCAGGCTCAGGGCCAGTGGCTTGCGCGAGGCCGGTCGAGCGGCGGGTGCGTCGGCCATCGCCTCTCGCACCCCCTGGGCGATGAGCTCCTGAAGCGAATGCGTCCAGTCCACCTTGCGGGCCTGCAGCACCTCCATCAGCGCAAAGAACTGCCGGCGGTCCTGGGCCAGCGCCAGCTGGGCACTGGGGGAGCGCAACGCCTCCAGTGTGCGTTCGACCACATCGCGCGCCAGCAGGGGCACGCCCTGGACGATGGAATCAAGGGAAGTCGATAGGGCGGGGGGGTGGCTCATGAAGGAAGGGGCGTGATGCCCCGTATTGTTGGGTCCGGCGCGGGCCGGCGCAATCCCGGCGAGCCCGCCGCAGGGGCATGGCTTGATCGCAGAATGTAAAAAAGGGCCGCTTGCGCGGCCCTTTTTCGAGGCAGGCTGCCCGGAAGGGACTTACATGTCCATGCCCATGCCGCCCATGCCACCCATGCCAGCGCCGGCGGCCGGGGTCTCGTCCTTCGGCGCTTCGGCCACCATGGCTTCGGTGGTCAGCATCAGACCAGCGACCGAGGCGGCGTTCTGCAGGGCCGTGCGGGTCACCTTGGTCGGATCCAGGATGCCCATCTCGATCATGTCGCCATAGGTGCCGTTGGCAGCGTTGTAGCCGAAGTTGCCCTTGCCTTCCAGAACCTTGGCGATCACCACGCTGGGCTCATCGCCGGCGTTGGCCACGATTTGGCGCAGGGGCTCCTCGACGGCGCGCAGCACGATCTTGATGCCGGCTTCCTGGTCGGGGTTGTCACCCTTGATCTGGCCGGCCGCCTGCTTGGCACGCAGCAGGGCCACGCCACCACCGGCGACGATGCCCTCTTCCACCGCCGCACGGGTGGCGTGCAGGGCGTCTTCCACGCGGGCCTTCTTCTCCTTCATCTCCACTTCCGTGGCGGCACCGACTTTGATCACGGCCACGCCGCCAGCCAGCTTGGCCACGCGCTCTTGCAGCTTCTCGCGGTCGTAGTCGGAGGTGGCTTCCTCGATCTGCACGCGGATCTGCTTCACGCGGGCTTCGATGTCGGCGGCCGCGCCGGCGCCATCGATGATCGTGGTGTTTTCCTTGGCCACTTCCACGCGCTTGGCCTGGCCCAGGTCGGCCAGCGTCACCTTCTCGAGCGACAGGCCCACTTCCTCGGAGATCACCTTACCGCCCGTCAGGATGGCGATGTCCTCCAGCATGGCCTTGCGGCGGTCGCCGAAGCCCGGGGCCTTGACGGCGCACACCTTCAGGATACCGCGGATGGTGTTGACCACCAGCGTGGCCAGGGCTTCACCTTCCACTTCCTCGGCGATGATCAGCAGCGGACGGCCGGCCTTGGCCACCTGCTCCAGCGTGGGCAGCAGGTCGCGGATGTTGCTGATCTTCTTGTCGTGCAGCAGCACGTACGGGTTCTCGAGGATCGCCGCTTGCTTGTCGGGGTTATTGATGAAGTAGGGCGACAGGTAGCCGCGGTCGAACTGCATGCCTTCCACGACATCGAGCTCGTTGTCCAGGCTCTTGCCGTCTTCGACGGTGATCACGCCTTCCTTGCCCACCTTGTCCATCGCATCGGCGATGATCTTGCCGATGGACTCGTCGGAGTTGGCGGAGATGGCGCCGACTTGGGCGATCTCCTTGCTGGTGGTGGTGGCCTTGGAGGCCTTCTTGAGCTGCTCGACCAGGGCGGCGACGGCCTTGTCGATGCCGCGCTTGAGGTCCATCGGGTTCATGCCGGCGGCCACGTACTTCATGCCCTCGCGCACGATGGCCTGGGCCAGCACGGTGGCGGTGGTGGTACCGTCACCGGCGTTGTCGCTGGTCTTGGAAGCCACTTCCTTGACCATCTGGGCGCCCATGTTCTGGAGCTTGTCCTTCAGCTCGATCTCCTTGGCCACGGACACACCGTCCTTGGTCACGGTGGGGGCGCCGAAAGAGCGCTCGAGCACCACGTTGCGGCCCTTCGGGCCCAGGGTCACCTTGACCGCATTGGCCAGGATGTTCACGCCTTCGACCATGCGGGCGCGGGCTTCACCGCCGAAAACGACGTCTTTAGCTGCCATATGAAATTCTCCGAATTCGTTGCTGGGGTCTGTTCAGGCTAGGGTGGCGGGATTACTTCTCCACCACGGCGAAGAGATCCTCTTCGCGCATGACCAGGAGTTCCTCGCCATCGACCTTGACGGTCTGGCCGCTGTACTTGCCGAACAGCACACGGTCGCCGACCTTGACGTTGGGGGCCACGAAGTCGCCCTTGTCGTTGCGCTTGCCCGGACCCACGGCCAGGACCTCGCCCTGATCGGGCTTCTCGGCGGCGTTGTCAGGGATGACGATGCCCGAGGCGGTCTTGGTTTCGTTTTCCAGGCGCTTGACGATCACACGATCGTGCAGAGGACGAAGTTTCATGACATCTCCTAAAGAGTGAGAACCAACTTCTGATGGCTTGTTGGAGCAAGTGAGCGCCAACTTGATAGGGATGATCGGCGGGACATCCGGCCCAGCAGGCCAGCCCCGGGATCATTAGCACTCATGTTTGATGAGTGCTAACAGTGAGGAATTATAGGGGTGGGTGGGGGATCTTCAAGGGGCATCGACGACCCGGGCGTGGGTCTGACCGCCCTTGGCCGCACCTGCGAACAGGCCGCTCGGGCAGCCAGGTTTCGATCGCTGGGCTGACACGCGCGCGATCGGGGTCGAAGGCGAGAGGGTGGCGCTGGAGCACGCGCAGTGGCGCTGAAGCCGGGGATCACCGTCCTTGGCTGGCGTCCCTTACCGCCCGCGCCAGCCCCGGGTGGCCTTGTGCCTCCAGCCCCTGGATGACGCCGGCGCGGTTGCGGGCCTCGTGGTTCTGGCTCAGCTTGCGCTTGCCCTCCAGGCGCGTGATGCGTACCTCCAGCCCCACGATCTTGCCCAGCATGTCGCTCAGGTAGTCGGGCGGCGCATCGCCCATCTTCCACGGCACCGGCTGCGCGGCCTCGTGCACCCGCGTGAGCCGCGCCACCAGGCCGCGCAGAAACTTCTCGTCGTCGTGCACGTGCACCGTGCCGTGGGCATGCACCACCTCGTAGTTCCAGGTGGGCACGGCGCGGTGCGTCTCTTGCTTGCTGGGGTACCAGTTGGGCGAGACGTAGCCCTCCACCCCGCGGAACACCACCAACACCGCATCGCCGCTGGCCACCTCCTGCCACACCGTGTTGGCCCGCGCCACATGCGCCAGCAACACCCCCTGCGCGCCTTGCGCCGCATCCAGCAGGAAAGGAATGTGCTGCGCCTCCAACCCCGCCGCCGTGTGCGTGACCATCATGCCCAGCGGGTGGTCGTTGATGATGCGGTGCAACTGCTCGGGGCGGGTTTCGACGAAGTGAGGGGGGAGGTACATGGCGGGGCTCCGGGGGGGGGCTGGCGCGTGCGGGAAGGGTAAGGGATGGCGCGGTACTGTGCCCGCGAGGAGGGCGGGCCTCAAGGCCCAGTGGCGGGCTGGGCGACTGAATTCCCCCAAAAGGGGGAATTCGCTGGGTGGCGGCCTCAGGCAAAGTGTGCCTTGCGAACGCTGCGCCAATTTGCATGAAATTTGGTACTGTGCGGACATCCAGTCGGTGCCTGCCAGCCCAGGCTGGGCGCGGCTTTGCGCCCGATCGAGCCGCCGGTGTTAGGGAGACAGCCGTCGGTGTTATGCAGCAGTTTTGCTCCCTATAACACGTTAGGCCCCGCAGGAGACAACGTGCAAATCATCTATATCCTTCTCTGCATCGCTGGCGCGGCCTTGCCTCTCTCGCAGTTTGTTCCGTGGCTTTCTGCGCATGGCCTCAACGTACCGCTCCTGTTGCAGCAGGCCACCTCAAGCCACATCGCCGCATTCGCTTGGGCGGATGTCCTCATTTCTGGCATCGTGGTCGCTGTACTCGTGCTTGCGGAGGGCCGCAAGCTTGCAATGCGCCGGCTGTGGCTGCCGTTGTCTTGTCTCGTGGTCGGCCCTTCATTGGCATTGCCGCTTTTCCTTTTTCTGCGGGAGCGGCATCTTGCGGCAGCAGGGCCTAACAATTCATTCAAGCCGACGCCGCTTCGCGGCGCGGCTTAATTCAGGCGTTAGAGGCATGAGGTACTCATACGGAAACGGGCCACAGTCCCTGGCTTTTGTTATATATGCAGGGTTGGCAATATTGTTGGGGCTCCCCTTTTTCTCGGAAGGAGACGAAAGGCTGGAAAGGCTGTGGGAAATTTATATGACCCCCATGTTTGATGAAGAGCCCATTTTTCCGCTGGTCTTCGCTGCGGTCACCTCACTCGGGCTGAGTCTGATTTATTTCAGCAAATGGTTTTCTGAATTCAGTTCTCGCCCTTCTACTGGGCGTGTTTGTGCCCTGTTATCTATCATCTTGCTTCTTAATGCTCTCATTAACTTTAGCCACCTTGTCGTCTATGGATTTCTCTTTGCGACCTTTCCTACCCTCTGGGCCTGGTGGCGCTCTGACCCAGACGATAATTGGTTATGAGCAGACCGCCTCTAACACTTCTACAGGGACTTCCCGGTAAATCAAGCGATTGGGCATTTGCTTCGTTTGCAGAGCACCTTCTGCAGGAACTCCCCCCAAGCGATGTGTTCGGTCTTGATGCAGCGTCACAGAGAACAGACT
>NZ_JBKBSL010000080.1:0-3281 GCF_046291045.1 Caldimonas sp.
TCCACGTGCGCATGGCGCGGGGCTTGGCCAAAAGCTCCAGGCCGCGAAGACACGCCTCACCGATCCTGCTCAAGCCGACATTGGCGGCTTCGATGACCGCAAACTGCTGAAAATCCGGCTGCATGCCGGGGACAAAAGCGTGCCCGCTTTCGACGCCATCCCCGGTGTCGAAATCGTCAGCCAGGAGGACGAAGCCGTTGTGCTGGCCTTCGCCAGCGATGACGGCTTGATGGAATTCGAGCAACGCCTTGCCACCTTGGCACGCGACGGCGCCGTCACGCGCAAGGAACTGCTCTACGCCATCGAGGACTTCGAGCGCTGGACACCCGAAGACCGAACGGGCAACGCGCTGCGTGAGCAGGGATTCCCCACACAAGCGCCGTTCACACTCGATGTCGAGCTCTGGCCTCAGGAGCGGCAAGACAAGCGCCAGGCCATGGTTCGCGCCTTCCTGGACTGGCTGCAAGGGCTCGGCATCGAGAAGCTGGACGACCTTCAGCAGCCCTCTCTCGTGATGCTACGCTTGCGCTGCAACGGGGATCAGGCCGAACAGCTTCTGCGCCATCGGGACGTCCGCACGGTAGATCTGCCGCCTCGATTGGGTGTGGCCGTCGAACTGCTGGGTACGGACATCAATCAGTTTCCGCCCCTCGATCCGCCACCTGCGAAGGCGCCGGCGATTGCCGTCCTCGACTCCGGCATCACCCCGGGGCATTCGCTGCTCGGCCCTGCTGTCGGCGATGCACAAGGCTATTTGCAGCCGCATCGCAGCCCCCACGACACCGATCCCCATTGGCATGGCACCTTTGTCGGTGGATTGGCTTTGTATGGTGACGTCCACGGCGCGATTCAGCGAGGGCAGTTCATCCCCCAACTGCGTCTGTTCTCCGGCAAGGTGTTCGAAGATGATGGCCAGGATCAGACCGAGTTTGTAGAAAGGGCGGTCGAGGAGGCCGTGCGTGAGCTGCACGGGCAGTACGGTTGCAAGGTTTTCAACCTGAGCTATGGCGACCTGAATAAGGTCTATGACGGTCGGCATGTCCGCGGGCTGGCCTATACCCTCGATCGCCTTACGCGTGAGCTGGGTGTGTTGTTCGTGGTGCCGGCGGGCAACTTGCAGCTCAACCAGCTCCCCCAAGATGCCCGTGGGCAATACCCCCACTATTTGTTCGAGGAGCACGCCCGGCTGCTGGATCCGGCCACGGCGCTCAACGTCCTCACGGTGGGCGGCATCAGTCTGTTCGAAGCCACGCGCGAATCACAGAAGTATCCCAACACCATTGAAGATCACGTCCTGGCGCGGGCGAACCAACCCTTTCCGTTGACGCGACGCGGACCCTCCATCAACGGCGCCATCAAGCCGGATGTGGTGGAACATGCGGGGAACATCGCCTTGATGCGCACAGCCAGCCGCCCTCGCCATGCGGGGCTGGGAGTCGTGTCACTCAACGGCGGGTTTGCCACGGGCCCAGCATTCAAGGAGGACATCGGCACCAGCTATGCCGCACCGCAGGTGGCGCACAAAGCCGCGCGCCTGTTGACCGCCGTGTCCGACGCCTCGCCGAACCTGCTGCGGGCGCTGATTGGCGCGCACGCCCGCTGGCCCGAAGCCTGCGAAACCTTGCTCGGTCCCGGAAACAGGCCCGAAGGGCGTAACCGCCTGCTGCAACTCATCGGTTATGGGCGTGTGGACGATGCGGCACTCTACCGCTCGCTCGACCACACGGTGACCTTGCTGGCGGAAGAACGCATCGGCAACGACCAATACCACTTCTTCGAGCTTCCCGTGCCGGACAGCTTTTGGGCCAACGGGCGCCGTGCCCGCGAAATCACGGTGGCACTGGCCTACAGCCCCGAAGTACGCACGACCCGGTTGGACTATCGCCGCGCCAAGCTCTGGTTCACCCTGGTGGTGGCCGCCAACCTCAATGAAGTGACGCAAGCCTTCCAACGCAACCGGGAACAAGGCATGGGTGAACACGGCAATGGCCGCTGGCTGCCCAACGACACCCGCAAGAACGGCACGCTACAAGTCTCCCGCTGGACTTTTCAGCAAGCTCCAAGGGGTCGAAACAAAGTGTTTGTCGTGGTCACCCGGCAAGACAGCGCATGGTCCCAAGACGAGCACCGTGCCGAAGACGAGCCCTACGCACTGGCTGTGGTGTTGGCCGACCGAGCTCAGGCCAACGCCCAGCTCTACGCACAGGTACAGGCCATGCTGCAAGCCCGTGCCCAGGCCCGCGCACGTGCGAGGGTGCAAAGCTAGCCATGGATTCGGATGCGCTGCTCGCCGCCTTCGACCTCCCCGCAAGTTGCCGGGTCGATCAGCGCGTGCCCAAAAAGATGCTGGTGGAGCATGGTGCGCCCACTGCAGCCGACAGGCGCCTCATCAACGAGGCGGTCGAGGCGGTCGAGTGGGTGGCCGCGCTCAAGCCCAACACCATCGGGGTCGCGCCGTATCGCGACGACGAGCGGGAGTATCTGGAAATCGCCCTGCTCACCGTCACGTTGCGGGATGGACGGGTCACGGCCGCGCTGCTCACGCGCCTGACGGAGCTCATCCATCGCGCCGTACCTTACCCGGTGCTGCTCATCGCCGTGGCCACGCCGAAGCTGTCGCTTTCGCTGGCACACAAACGCTGGGCGCAGAACGAGGCGGGCAGGATGGTGCTCGATGGCGAGGTTGCGCAGGTGAGTCTGCCGGATGATGCGCCCTCGGACGACGCCTTACAGAGCTTCCTGGGCACGCTTGCCATCAGCCGGCGGCCGAGCGCCCATCTCCTGGCGCTTTATCAGGGCTGGATGGATGCCCTCACCGCGCTCGCTGCCGCCCGGCTGACGGGCCGCTTTACCTTGGCGCAAGGCGCCGAGCAGGCTGCCGCGCGCCGGCAGGCGCTTGCGCGGTGCCAGCAACTGCAAGCCGAGGCGGCGCATCTGCGCGCCCAGGCGCAGAAAGAAAAACAGATTGCCCGGCAGGTGGAACTGAACCTGCGCTTGAAGGGTGTGGAAGCGCAACTCGCTGCCTACCGGGAACGACTTTGACATGACATCGAAGGAGCAAAACAACATGCAGAAGATCGACGCAGAAAGCCAGGAGGCCCGTTCCGCCGACCTGGTGACGCAGAACATCGAAAAGCTCAAGGCGCTGTTCCCGGAACTCATCACCGAGGGCCCCAATGGCGCGGCAGTGAATGTGGACGTACTCAAGGCGCTAGTGGGCGATGCCACTGTCACCGACGCCGACGAGAAATACGGCCTCAACTGGCACGGCAAGCGTCGGG